>NZ_JARQOZ010000014.1:0-56575 GCF_046032115.1 Streptococcus suis
ATAGATAAGGTTCGGCATATGTTCCACAAGTTAGCTTAACAGCTTGCAAAAGTCATATAAAATGAGATTTGAAAGGAGAATGTAACTTCATGTTTGCTAAAAATTCAAAGGCATATTCTGTCTACCTGCTGTTCCGATTTGTCTGTTCCCTGGCGGTTTCTATGTCCACAGTGCTTTCCATCGTGTACCACCTGGAGGTGGTGCAGCTGGATGCTTTCCAGCTTGTCCTGGTAGGGACGGTTCTGGAGACCTCCTGCTTTCTGTTCGAGATACCCACCGGTGTGGTGGCGGATTTGTATAGCCGTCGGCGCTCGGTGCTGATTGGAATGTTCCTCTACGGCCTGGGCTTTCTGATGGAGGGTGCGCTACCGTGGTTCGCGCCGGTTCTGCTGGCCCAGGTTGTCTGGGGTTGCGGTGATACCTTCATCACCGGCGCTCTGGAGGCGTGGATTGCCTCGGAGGAAGAGGACAAACCCATAGACAAGGTGTTCCTGCGGGGCAGTCAAATGGGGCAAATCGGCGGCGTTCTGGGCGTGGTGCTGGGCACACTGCTGGGAAACATAAACCTGCAAATGCCTGTCATCTTGGGGGGCAGTTTGTGCTTGTTGTTGGGGCTGGTGTTGGTTCGCATCATGCCAGAAACCAACTTCTCCCCTGCTATTGAGGAACGGCAGGGCTTGCTTAAAGACTTTGTCTGCCTGTTCAAGCTCAACCTGGGCTTTGTGAAAGGCGCACCTGTGTTGCTGGCGCTCTTAGCAATCACACTATGCGGGGGACTTGCCAGTGAAGGCTTTGACCGGCTCTCCACCGCTCATTTTCTGGATGACACGGTAATACCCGTTATCGGGCCGCTGAACAGCGTCACTTGGTTCGGTGTTATCAGTCTTATCGGCAGCGGCTTAGGTATTCTGGCTTCTCAGTTGCTCATCGCCCGCATGGAGAAAAAAGGGACTGTCAGCCGAACCAGTGTGGTCATGTCCACCAGCGCCGGGTATATCCTGTGCCTGGTTCTCTTCGCGGTGGGGCGGAGCTTTTGGTTCATGTTGTTGGTGTTCCTGCTGGCGGGGCTTATGCGCACCATCAAGGAGCCTGTGCTGGCCGCCTGGATGAACGACCATGTGGATGAGAAAATGCGCGCCACAGTCTTTTCCACCAGCGGACAGCTGGACTCTTTCGGGCAGATCATCGGCGGGCCTATTGTGGGGCTGGTAGCCCAGCAGGTGTCCATACCCTGGGGGCTGGTCTGTACCGCTTTCCTGCTGTTGCCCGCGCTGTTCTTAGTGCCGGTGGCGGGAAAGAAGCGGGATTGATATGGCATAGTTAAGTTTACTGACGAGCGGGAGATTACTTCCGCTCGTCTTCATTTAGTAGCGCAAAATTTGAGGACTCTTTATTTCCTTATTCGGTATAGCGGAGGCGGCTGTCAATTCGACATAATTTTCTTGTGATACTTTACCGTACATGAGCATTTGTTTCGTATTTGAAAGAACAAACTCACCAAATAAAAAAAACGATATTCGGGTGGGTTATTTTGTTATACCCTAAATTACCCTCTGAGTAAGCACGACCTTAAAGACTTAAAGGAACGGTGCAACGAGCAGAGCTGGGAACAGGGCTTGCATGTGCCGGAGAAAGGAAAGACATTTGCTGGAGAAGTCCGGGAAGAAACGGTGGCATGGAGCAAAGACACCTACCAGCTTTTGAAACAGGCAGAGCAGGGAAAGGTCAAAAGCTATGTGCAGGATATTGCCCTTGCGGTGCTGGATTGTAAGGAAACAGCGACCAGCCGGGAAACCTTTATCCGGCTGATGAATGAAAGAGGGTACGGGGTGGACTGGCAGGACAGCCACAAGTACATCACATATACCGACTTAGCCAGGGAACAGGCAGGAGAAAAGGCTTGTAAAATCAGGGATAACAAGCTGGAAAAATACTACAATATGGATTTTGGAAAGGAGAGTATGGAGCATGAGTTTGAGAGAAATGCACGAACAGCAGAAGCAGAGCAGTCCAAGAGAGCAGCTTCAAGAGTTAAACCGACAGAGCCGGACAGAGCTGG
The DNA here is from genome assembly GCF_046032115.1 of Streptococcus suis. Lineage (GTDB taxonomy): Bacteria > Bacillota > Bacilli > Lactobacillales > Streptococcaceae > Streptococcus > Streptococcus suis_AJ. The sequence continues at coordinate 2,060 of NZ_JARQOZ010000014.1, forward strand.
AAAACAGTCTGCTCAAAGAAGCGTTGGCGATGTCGAGCGAGAACTGCGAGGAATTGATGAAGCAGTCAAATCAAGAACAAGTGAGGGCAGAGCAGAACAGGAAGCTCATCAGCGAGCTGAAGCAGAGCGTAGAGCTGCTGAAGAACAGCAACGAATTGCTTCAAGACGCTATATCGGGCGAGATTGGGAGCCTGAAAGATGAGGTTAAGGAAAACACCGTCCAAGAGGTTAGAAAGGCGTTACAGGCGAATATAGAGGCTATACAGAGGGCTACAAAGCTTCTTGAGAAGCAGTCTGATACACTTACGAGCGTGATGAAGCAGAAGATCCGGGAGCTTGAGGAAAGTAAGAACAGTTTTTTTAGATATGAGGGCTTGAAGTTGTACCTGTTTTGGGGCGGTATGGTCTGCAAAGGCTGTAACTACAGGGGGAAACCATTGTGGTTACAGCCTTTTTTGCGTTTTTGTGGTAAAATGATGAATGAACAGTATCAAATCGTTATCGGCAAAATTTTATCCAAACGATATAGAAAGCTATATTGCTTATAAAGCACCATTCATAGAGAAAATTTACGCTGAAATAGGACTATGAAAAATCTAAGTTTATCGAACTTAGCAAACTATAAGTTTCTAAGAGATAAAACCTATAAAACTTGTACGGATATTGTAGGGTAGGAAAAGAAATCTTCCTCTATACTAAAATAAACCGAATGAAAAGGGGGATCGAAGTGAATATTATCAAGTCGTTTAACAATACGATTGATTATCTTGAAACAGTTCTTGATGATGAAATTGACGAAAAGAAAGTAGCACAGCTATCCGGATATTCGTACTCGATGTTTAGTCGCTTGTTTTCTATTCTGACCGAAACAACGCTCTCAGAATATTTAAGAAGCAGAAGATTGACGGAAGCAGCCGTTATTTTAAGAGATACGGACGAAAAGATTATTGATGTTGCCTTCAAATTCGGATATGAGTCATCGGATTCGTTTGGAACAGCTTTTAAGAATTTTCATGGATTTACTCCTTCAGAGGTAAGAAACGGGAAACCATTCAAATTAGTATCACGAGTGCAATTATCACTCAGTGTAAGAGGAGGAAGAAGTATGAATATTACAATTCAAAAGAAAAAAGCATTTACAGTTGCAGGGATCAATGAAAATAGCATCAATTCATCATTATGTTCAGGTATATGGGGGAAATTGTTTTCTAAGGTTAGCCATGAAGAAATCTCAAAATTTGGGACAGGAGAATCTGTTGGGGTTTGCCACGATATATTAAACCTTGATAATCATGATGTTTTAGAATCCAATACAATTAGCTATATGGCAGGCTATATTGTTAATGATGTGGATAAAGCAAGAAGCATAGGCTTAGATGTTTTGGAAGTGGAAGAAGCGGAGTATGCTGTTGTAGAATTAATAGGATCTGTTCCGGATTGTATTCATAACGGATGGAAATATGCGTTGGAAGTTTTCTTCCCTGAGCATGGTTATGTTCATTCAGGAAAACCTGACTTTGAATATTATTATGAAGGTGATATGGATAGTAAAGATTATAAAATGGAGCTTTGGATTCCGATAACTAAAGCTAAAAAAATACCAGTTAATCTATCTGATACCTTTTAACGATATCTCGATAGGACTTAAAGGCGAAATCGCGGTTCGCTTCCTGCAAGGAACTGAGGTAGATTTATAGAGTAAAGAAAGGCTGTGACGACAGTGGGAACCCACTGTGGTTACAGCCTTTTTTGCGTTTTTGTGGTAGAATCAAATTGTAGAACAATTTGGAGGTCATAAGATATTAGTCGACTTTATGATTCGATTGAAGAATCCTTCCGATTCAGTGAGTATTTGAATTTCAGCGATTATACTGAACTAAAGAATTTTAATTCAAATAGTGTTGTATTCGAAATTGAAAACAAAATAGATGGTCAGTTAATTAGTTTTGAGGCTGATACAGATATTAACGCCTATGAAGGATCCGAAAGTTTCCTATATTTAAAGTATAAAAAAGATGGAAGTTCAAGTTCAGAATCAATTGGAAGAGTGTCCTATACTAATGGAGAGGTTGAATTCGATGAGTTTCAAGGTACTTATATGCCGGTCCAGATGGATGGTGTTTCAGAGCACGAACTGTCTAGATTAGGTAGTAAAATGGTTGATATAATAAATAGTGATTTTATAGACTATAAGGATTTGGTGGGAAGTTCCGAATATTCCATTATTAAAGACGGTGGTTCTTATCCAATTTTAGATTTACCATGTCAAGAGTGTGGAGAGTATTGGATATGTATTGACGAAGCTTTTACTGACAGAGGAAAGTGTTTGAACTGTGGAGAAATAAATGAGGTGACAGGCTGTGAGCGTTGTGGCGGCTATGATTTTGGTACACCTAGTGATTATGACTATCCATTTTTATGTGATAGCTGCTGTAATTACTATAAAGAAGAGTAAATAAATTCCGTTCCACAGTATCATTCTAAAATAACTTTCAATCCCTTTCGTCTATTAGTATAGAAGAAAGCTCTCAGCACACATAGAAGTAGTCGGTTTGTTAGAAAAACGCATTTAGGTTGTCCAGCTTGCTTACCTGTTTTCCGGCAAGCTGCTTCAAAGGTCCACTGGACCTTTGAACTCCCAAATACGCATCACGTCGAGTGTGTTGCTCTGCTCGTAAAAGCCTAGAAACCTTTGAACGAAAGGATTCCATAGGAGAAGTACCCATTTTCTCTAATTAGATAAAAATGTAACCTCTGTTATTCTTGTATAACTACTTTACAAGTTTTGAAAATTAGATATTATCTGCATCATTTATATATTTGTATATTTATGTTCGAGAAAATCTATACGCATAGTTAAGAAAGAAAAGAGCCGCGAAAGCGACTCTTTTTGGTTTTAAATGATTACCCAACAAACTCGTTGATTTCTTTTTCGATGTTGGCGATTTTTTCTTCTGCTTCAGCAAGGGTTTCACCAACCGTTGCGATGTAGAATTTGATTTTTGGTTCTGTTCCCGAAGGACGAACTGCAAACCAAGAATCATCTGCCAAGGTGTATTTCAAGACATCTGATGGAGGAGTAGTGAGTTTTTCAACGTTTCCATCTTTGTCTGTCTTAGTTTGAAGGGCAAAGTCTTCAAAGACTGCGATGTCCGTTGCGTTGAATTGTGCAGGTGAGTTATCGCGGAATTTAGCCATGATTGCCTTGATTTGCTCTGCACCGTCTTTACCAGAAAGGGTAACTGAGATTGTTTTCTCAGCAAAGTAGCCGTATTCTTTGAAGATTTCATCGATACCATCGGCCAAGGTCATACCACGTGAACGGTAGTAGGCAGCAATTTCAGCAACCATAAGCACAGCCTGGATAGCATCCTTGTCACGCACGAATGGTTTGATGAGATAACCAAAGCTTTCTTCAAAACCAAACATGTAAGTGTGGTTGTGTTTTTCTTCGAACTCTTGGATTTTCTCAGCGATGAATTTGAAACCAGTCAAGACGTTGAACATGGTAGCACCGTAGCTTTCAGCAATCTTCGTTACCAACTCAGTGGATACGATTGATTTAGCAAGGGCAGCGTTTGCAGGAAGTGTGCCTGCTTGCTTGTGGGCCTCAAGGATGTATTTAGCAATGATAGCGCCGATTTGGTTACCAGAAAGGTTCCAGTATGAACCGTCAGCTTGACGAACTTCAACACCAACACGGTCAGCGTCAGGGTCAGTTGCAAGAAGGACATCTGCACCGACTTCACGGCCCAATTCTTCCGCAAGGGCAAAAGCAGCTTGGCTTTCTGGGTTTGGTGAAGCGACAGTAGAGAAGTCAGGGTCAGCAGTAGCTTGTGCTTCCACAACTTGAACAGATTCAAAACCAGCTTGTGCAAGGGCACGACGAGCCAACATTTCACCCGTACCATGAAGCGGAGTGTAGACAATCTTCATGTCTTTACCGTATTCAGCAATCAATTCAGGGTTGATGCTGAGGTCTTTTAGTTCTTCAAGATATTTAACGTCAGTTTCTTCGCCAAGAACTGTAATCAAGCCGTTTTCCTTACTAGCTTCAAGGTCAGCCAATTCAACTGCAAATGGATTGTCAATGGCACGGATGAAGTTGGTCAATGCATCTGCATCAGCTGGTGGCATTTGTCCGCCGTCTTCACCGTAAACCTTGTAGCCGTTGAATTCTTTCGGGTTGTGGCTGGCAGTCACCATGATACCTGCGATGGCATTGTAATGACGAACTGCAAATGACAACTCAGGAGTTGGACGAAGGCTTTCAAATACATAGGATTTGATGCCATGTGCAGCCAAAACTTGAGCCGATTCAAAGGCAAATTCTGGAGAGAAGTGCCGTGAGTCGTAAGCGATGGCAACACCACGTTTTTTAGCTTCTTCACCTTTTGATTCTACCAATTTTGCCAAACCTTCAGTAGCTTGACGAACGACGAATACGTTGATACGGTTGGTACCAGCGCCAATATAGCCACGCATACCAGCTGTACCAAATTCAAGGTTTGTATAGAAGGCATCTTCTTTGTTTTTTTCATCCATTGCGACTAATTCTTCACGCAAGTAATCTGGGAGGTCCGCAAAGTCGAGCCATGTCTGATAGGTTTCTTGATAAGTCATCGCATATCTCCTTAAAATTTTTCTATTAAACGCTTTCATTATACCATTTTCAAAAAAAAAAATCACGCTTTCACGTGATTTTCTGATATTTATTTTTGAACTTTCTGTAAAACTGGAACAATAGCTATGGTTAAGAGACCGGAGATGGTTAATTCTGCAATAGAATTGAATGAGACGATACTAGCTAGTAGCAATTTTATATCCCCAGCATATACATTAGAAAATAGGAAGAAGATACCAGTCAAGACAAAAATTGTATTTGTCAAGGTACCAGTAAGACCTGCTAGTAGGAGACCCTTTTTGTTTTTCATCAATTTGTAAACAAAATATGGTGTAACTCCGATTAAAATACGTGGAACTAAGGCAATCAGGATAGAATTGAAGTTTCCATGTTCTACGAAAGGCGAGAAAACATAACTCATCGGTGAAAGGATTATGCTATTGCGGATGATACTCATTATTCCCATAAAACCACCCAGTTGTGCCCCCAAGCGTGGACCGTAAAGAATGGAAGCGATGATGATGGGAATATGGGTAATAGTCGGTTTTATTGGCAAGATAAAATTAGCAAAAATCATCTGACTGACCACTTCAATGACAATCATGATTGTTAGAAATATTGCAAGAGTCGCAACGTCCCTGGATTTATTTGTTTTCATTTAGAACCTCCATAACTTTATTAAGAATCATATCAACCTCGGCCAGAGCACCTGTACCAAAGTCGCCGCAAGCAAGCAGGGCTTCGCGCGGTTTGATTTCCTCAAAACCATACTCTATGAGGGTTTTGATATTTTTCTGGGTAGCAGGATTGAGGTACATGTTAGTATTCATAGCAGGTGCCAGCAGTTTTTTAGTACCAATTGGCAGAGCCAGGGCTGTTGCAGTAATAATGTTGTCAGCCATACCATTAGCTAATTTAGCTATCGTATTGGCAGAAGCAGGTGCCACGATGAAGAGGTCTGTCGCCTTGGCAATATCAATATGCTTGATAGAGCTGGGATTTTCTTCTAACATGACATCTGTGTGAACCAGATTTTTTGACAAGGATTGGAAGGTTAAGGGCGTTATAAAGTCCATAGCTGAGCGGCTCATGAGGACAGTAACCTGGTGCCCTAGTTTTGTCAATTGACTGGTCAAGTCTGCTGCCTTATAGGCTGAAATAGAGCCAGTAACGGCAAGTGTGATATTAGCCATTTTTTTCTCCTTTTTCTAGGGTATTTAAAATGAGCTGAGCAATTTCATCTTTTGTCTGTGCTTGAATTTCCCTTGTTTTATCAACTAAATAGGCAATGTGCTGATTTTCTCCAATATCCTTCAAGTCATTAGCAAGTATATAATCAGCGCCATTTCGTTCAATGCTTTGGCGAGCTACGGCAAATAATTCCTCCTTAGGAACATTAACCAATAGTTTGAAGCCAAAGAGTGTGATAGCTGGCTTCCATTTTTTTACATAGGAAATGACCTTGGGAGTTTTTTTCAAGAAAAGAACTTGGTAGTCATCCTTGGATGAAATCTTACTTTCTGTATTCTGTTTTTTTAGTAGACTAGAAATGTCTTCAGTTGCTCTTAGTTCATCTAAACCAGCCATATAAACAGGTGTATAATCGGATACAGCCATGCTATGAATCAGAGCCTGATGTGATTTGACTAAAGGTTCTAATGTTTCTTTCAAACTATCAACATTTGTAATTTCGATAATGGTTAAATTCTTCTGAGAATCTGGTTTAACAGCCTGTCTTGTAGTCACAAGAGTAACTTCATGACCGCGTTTCAAGGCTTGTTCGGCAATGATTTTTCCAAGATTTCCAGAAGCATGGTTTGTAATAGCGCGGACTTGATCGATAGCTTCGCTTGTTCCGCCTGATGTAATCAATAGTTTCATGTTCATATTTTACTAGAATTTCTATTTTTCGTAAAGTTTGCACTAATCTATTTGCTAATCAATCTGTGACACTGGAAAATGATGCTGCTAATACAAAAAATATAAGGGCCTGTATTGTCGTCATTTAGTTTTTCTTTTATTACTTCGTTAACTCGCCTTGCCTAACTTCAGTTATGCCTGCGGCTCATTGCCTCGTACTAAAAGTAAACTAAAAGACTATATAAGTGAAGTGTTTTATGCAAGCGGTCGTTTGCTTGCTCATCAAGGCAATTTTTAAAAGAATACTGACTTTCTTTTGAAAAAACTAACTAAAACCAGTCTTAGATGGAAGTGTAGAGCTTGATGAGAATGCAGTTTTTAAAAATTTGTATCTGTTTAAGTAAGGAAACCTGTAGTTTTTCTGAAAATTCCGTACGTTAGTGAATAAATAGTAAAAAATATGCGAAAATAAGCTGTGGTATGGTATAATGTCCATAAAAAATAAGGAAATTAGGAGCTCTCATGAAAACAGATATTGAAATTGCACAAAGTGTGACCTTGAAACCAATCACAGAAATCGTTGAAAAAGTTGGTATCAGCTTTGATGATATTGAACTTTATGGAAAATACAAGGCAAAATTGTCCTTTGATAAAATTAATGCGGTGAAAGACAATGCGCCAGGGAAATTGATCTTGGTGACAGCTATCAACCCAACGCCAGCTGGTGAAGGCAAGTCGACTATTACTATCGGTTTGGCAGATGCCTTGTCTAAAATTGGCAAGAAGACCATGATTGCTCTCCGTGAGCCTTCTTTGGGACCTGTCATGGGGATTAAAGGTGGAGCTGCAGGTGGTGGCTATGCTCAGGTCTTGCCTATGGAAGACATCAATTTGCATTTTACAGGCGACATGCATGCCATTACCACAGCAAATAACGCCCTTTCAGCCTTGATTGATAACCATATCCATCAGGGGAATGTGATTGGCATTGATCAACGTCGTATTATCTGGAAACGTGTTGTGGACCTCAACGACCGCGCCCTTCGTAAGGTAACAGTTGGCTTGGGTGGTCCGCTCAATGGCATTCCTCGTGAAGATGGATTCGATATTACCGTAGCTTCTGAAATCATGGCGATTTTGTGCTTGGCGACGGACATCGATGACTTGAAAGAACGTTTGGCCAATATCGTTATTGGTTATCGTTTCGACCGCAGCCCTGTCTATGTACGTGATTTGGCGGTGGAAGGTGCCTTGACCCTCATTTTGAAGGACGCTATCAAACCAAACCTTGTCCAAACCATCTATGGCACGCCAGCCTTTGTCCATGGTGGTCCATTTGCTAACATTGCTCATGGCTGCAACTCAGTCCTCGCTACCACAACCGCTCTGCGATTGGCCGACTATACCGTCACAGAGGCAGGTTTCGGGGCTGACCTTGGAGCAGAGAAGTTCCTTGATATCAAGGTGCCAAACTTGCCAAAAGCACCCGATGCTGTGGTGATTGTAGCGACACTTCGTGCTCTTAAAATGCATGGCGGAGTGGCTAAGACAGAACTTTCTGCTGAAAATGTAGAGGCGGTCAAAGCTGGTTTTGCCAACCTCAAACGTCACGTTGAAAATATCCAGAAGTATGGTATTCCAACAGTTGTTGCTATCAACGAATTCGTTTCAGATACAGCTGATGAAATCGCTGCTTTAAAAGAACTTTGCGCAGAAATTGGCGTACCTGTCGAGTTGGCTAGTGTTTGGGCAAATGGCGCTGATGGTGGTGTTGAATTGGCTGAGATAGTTGTTGCTACTATTGATAACCAAGCAACAAACTACCAACGCCTCTACAAGGCTGAGGATAGTTTGGAAGAAAAAGTGACCAAGATTGTTACACAAATCTACGGTGGTACAGGCGTTGTCTTTGAGAAGAAGGCTCGTAACCAGCTGGCTGAATTTGCTAAGAATGGCTGGGATAAGTTGCCAGTCTGCATGGCCAAGACCCAATACAGCTTCTCAGATGATCAGTTTGCCCTCGGTGCACCAACAGGATTTGACATTACAGTCCGTGAATTTGTGCCAAAATTAGGTGCAGGCTTCATCGTGGCTCTGACAGGTGATGTCATGACTATGCCAGGTTTGCCAAAAGCCCCTGCAGCTCTCAACATGGATGTGGCAGAAGATGGAACTGCGATTGGTCTATTTTAGAAAAGACAAAATCCGCTCGGTTGAGCGGATTTTTCTATGCTTTATCGACTTGTCGGTAGGCAACTAGGCCCAGTAGGATACTAGCCAGCGGAAGCAGTGATGTCATAAAGCCAGTATTCAAAGGCGAATTGAAGAAGAAATGTAGGCCTAGACTGGCAAGGAGCCAGAACGCTCCTTGGGCTTTGGATAGACTTTTCTCCTGACCAAGCAGAGCAACTAGACCAACCGCAAAGAGTAGGGTAAATACCCAGTGGGTCCAGCCAGCCTGTCCTACCCGACCGATAATGGTTTCAAATCCATCCAGTTTACCCACAAACATATCTCGGAAGGTAAACATGATATCTTCAACAATTTGGAAACTGAGACCTGCAATCATACCGCTGACCAAGGCATCTTTTACAGTCATTTTTCTCGCAATCAGCAAAACCAAGAGGACAACCAAGCCCTTCCCAAACTCTTCCGCAAATGGTGCAGATACAGCAGCACCCCAGTCATAGCGAAAATCATCGCTGACCTTAACGATTTCAAGCAAAAAGTAGCCAATGGCTGTGTGACCAATGTCAGAAAATGCCACTCCAGCAGTCAGCCCCAAAAGCCAACTCAAATGACTGACTTTTTTGGAAATAGCATAGCGCTTTTCTAAGTGACGGATGAGGACCAGTAAGGGAAGGAGATAGAGGGCTACCAGTGAAATGGTTAGTAGAAAGAGAGGATATTTTTCTTCCATGCCATTCGGCTTTGCCAGTTCATCAAAAATCATCTTGCAACCACTGACAAAACCAAGGCTGGCAAGAATAAGGGCAAATTGACTTTTATAGGTATTCCATAGGTGTTTCATAAGATTCCTTTCGTATGCTTAGTAAAGAAGATAAGACAAGACTGTCAGACCAATGACATCAGCCAGACTATGAGCTAAAAAGAAGGGGAGAAGATTGCGGGGCTGGAGTTTTTGATAGAGAAAATGAAAGAGAAGCCCCACAATCAAGCCAAGCCCAATTCCAGCTACCAGACCTTGGTAGGTATGAAAACTAGACCGAATCAGGAGCGAGAAGGGAAGAATCCACTTCCTAGCCTCTGGTTTGACCATAAAGCATAGCCCAAGAAAAAAGATTTCCTCGTAAAAGCCGTTGAGGAGAGAGTAGGCTAGTAGGGTGATGTCTATATTTGGAAAAAGGCTGAACATGGAGGGCGTGACTGGACTTGTCAATTGATAAGTCAGCAAGTGAAACAGGTCCATAGAAAGAGCCGCCAATCCGAAAATTACTAGAGCCTGTAGGGGAACCCAAGGTGTCCAGAAAATGTGTTTTTTCAATTGAAACAAATCCACCTTCCGCCAGATAAGATAGGCGAGGGCTAAGCCAAGCCAGACCAACTGGATCAGCAAGGCCTTGATATTGTCTAGAGCTGTAAAGGTCAAATTCTCCGCCAGGCTGGTTTGTTGGGTGAAAAGGCCGATACACTGTAAGGTCGAGTTGATGATTCCCTCTCCGAATAAAATCACAGCCACAACTAGCAAATCCACTGGAGAAATATCCTTCTTCTTTTCTTTTAACATAAGTATCCTTTCTAGTTTCTATACTCAGTTTAGCAGAACCAACTATTCTCACCCTACCCGTCATCTGTTTTTTATCTGTTTTTTGCAGCGATTGTCAAAAATTAGTTGAGCCCTCGGACAAATAAGCCTATAATGGAGAGAGGAAGAGAAAGAAAAGGGAGCAAGTATGGCACGCATTTTGGTACTAGAAGATGACCCTGTTATCAATCAGGTTGTCTGTGAATTTTTGAAGGAAGAGGGACACGAGGTCTTGAGTTTTGTCAATGGCAGAATAGCTTATCAAGCCAGCCAAGAGAGCCAGTTTGACCTCCTTATTCTAGACATCATGGTTCCCGAGATGACAGGCTTGGAAGTCTTGCAGGAAGTTCGGAAAACTTCCGCAATTCCTATTCTCATGCTGACAGCCTTGGGAGATGAGTGCACCCAGCTTCTGTCTTTTAATCAGCAGATTAGCGACTATGTTACCAAACCCTTTTCTCCCCTTATTCTGATGAAACGGGTTGAGAATATTCTCCGTCAGGAATGTCAGACGGATCAACTGGTGGTGGGGAACATCAGCCTATCTGAAAAAACAGGTATGGTTTATGACCAGGGCAAGCTGGTTTCCTTGACCCAGAAGGAGTATGCCATTCTACACTATCTGATCAAGCACAAGGGCCAGATTGTCGGTCGAGACGGCCTGATGTTAGATATCTGGGGCTATACAGAGTTGGATAGTCGTGTCCTAGACAACCACATCAAAAATCTACGCAAGAAATTACCAGACCTTCCCCTAAAAACGGTCATTGGCCGTGGCTATCAGTTGGAGAAATAAGATGAAACTAGCCAAAAAACAATTCCTCATCGTAACCCTAATGGTCAGCCTGACCTCACTTATCTTGCTTGGCCTGCTCTACTATGCCATGCCTATCTACTATAATCAGGCTAAGAAGGACCAGCTCAGACAGGAATATAACCAAGTTCTTACATCTCTAGAAGGTCAGGACCAGACAAGGATTATTGCCAGTTTGACCGCCTACGACCAAGATTCCCCCGACCTACTTTTGACCCTCTATTCTGCCAATCAGGAGATTATCTATCCTTCTCAGGAAGAGAGCAGTCAGGAGCGGGGAAGCAGTTATCTGGAGCAAGGCCAGTACGATGAGATTGGTTCTTGGTCGGCTCTTATTACTACAAAAGAAGGTAAGGAGTTGGTTCTTACAGCCGAATATGGTTTTTATACCCTATCAGGAGTCAGTCAAACCCTCTTGACCTTCTATCCCTTTGTGCTCCTCTTGATTATTGCCCTAGCCGTGACCTCGGCCTTTATTTACAGCCGCTTCTCAACTCGTAGGATTGCCCACCTCTCTGCGACGACACGGCAAATGCAGAGCTTACAAGCAGGTCTGGCCTGTCAAGTGACGGGTCGTGATGAGATTGCAACCTTGGCCCTGGACATCAATCATCTTTATGGAAAATTGCAGAGCAGCATAGAAGAGTTGCGGGAAGAAAACGAGCGTAGCCTGGTGCGTGAGAAGGAGAAGTCTGACTTTCTCCGTATGACCTCGCATGAACTCAAAACGCCCATTGCCAGCATGACTGGTCTGGTTGAGGGGATGCTCTATAATGTCGGGGATTTCAAGGACCATCAGACCTACCTAGCCAAGTGTCGTGATATCCTAGCTGAACAAGCAACCCTCGTTCAGTCTATCTTAGAAGCTACCACAGTGGATATGGCTATAAAAAACAAGGGAGAAGAAATTGCCCTTCATCGTCTGCTTGAAGAAATCCTGCCTTCCTATGTTGACTGGGCACTGTTAGAAGGTTATCAGTTTCAAACTGACTTGGAAGAAGTCTTTATTCATGGGAATCTGATCTACCTGACCAAGGCTCTAAAAAATATCCTAGACAACGCCTTTCGTTATGCCAGTCCGCAGGCAAACATCAAACTCAAACTTCAGGCCAATCAGCTTTTACTAGACAATCAGGTTTCTTATTTGCTCAGCCAAGAAGAACTTGATCAAGTCTTCCAGCCTTTCTACCGACCAGATTACAGTCGCAGCAAGGAGGACGGAGGGACAGGGATTGGACTCTACCTGGTTAAGCAGATTTTGGACAGTCACCAGTTTTCCTATGACTTTTTCCCGCTTGATCATCATACCATGCGGTTTGTCATTCGGTTTTAAGACATGAAATCCCTTATTTTCAAGGGATTTTTGTCATCCGTAGCAGAATTGTGCCAAAAATTTTCTTTTTTGATAGACTAATGGTGAAAAATAATAAAGGAGTATCTTATGGAACAATATGATTTAGTAGTCATTGGCTTTGGTAAGGCAGGTAAGACCTTGGCAGGTAAGCTTTCTGCAGCTGGGAAAAAGGTTGCCTTGGTTGAGGAAAATCCTGCTATGTTTGGAGGGACTTGTATCAATATCGGCTGTATTCCAACCAAGACTCTCTTGGTTGCGGCTGATAAAAACTGGACTTTTGAGCATGTTATGGAGCAAAAAGAAACAGTTACAACCCGTCTACGTAATAAAAACGAAGCAGTCTTAAAAGGCAGTGGTGCTAGTTTGTACCAAGGACACGCGCGTTTTGTGGCGGATAAGGTTGTAGAAGTGTCAGCTGGTGAGGAATCCGTCCAACTGACTGCGGAAACGATTGTCATCAATACAGGTGCTAAGTCGCGCGTGCTTCCAATTCCAGGTTTGTTGGACACAGCTCACGTCTATGATAGTACAGGTATTCAGAACTTGGAAACTCGTCCTGACAAGTTGGCAATTATCGGCGGTGGTAACATCGGTCTGGAATTTGCTGGACTCTACAGCAAACTCGGCAGTCAGGTAACGGTATATGAAGCTGGCTCTGCTATTTTACCAAGAGAAGAGGAAGTGGTTGCTCAGCTAGTCAAGGAGTATATGGAAGAAGCTGGCGTGACCTTCGTCTTGGGTGCGAAAATCGAGCAAGTAGCAGCTGCGGGCGAGCAAGTAGCTGTGACGGTCAATGGCGAAACGGCAGTCTTCGATGCTGTCCTCTATGCGACAGGTCGTGTGCCAAACACGGCTGACTTGGGCTTGGAAAATACAGCTATTGAGCTTTTGGAAAATGGTGCTGTTAAGGTGGATGACTACTGCGAAACCACTGTTCCAGGTGTCTACGCAGTGGGCGATGTCAATGGCGGTCCACAATTCACTTATACCTCCCTAGACGACTTCCGTATCGTCTTCGGCAAATTGACTGGTACTGGAACTTATAGCTTGAGCCAACGTAAGTCTATTCCAACCAGTGTCTTTATCACGCCTGTGCTTTCTCGTGTCGGTCTGACCGAGAAGGAAGCTAAGGAAGCAGGTTACGACTACATTGCCAATGAACTGCCTGTTGCCAATATGCCACGTGCCCATGTCAATAATGACCTCAAAGGTATTTTCAAGGTTATCGTGGATAAGGAAACGAAGCTTGTTCTGGGTGCAACACTATTTGGACGCAATTCAGAGGAGCTGATTAACTTGATTGCTATGGCAATTGACAATAAGATTCCTTATACCTACTTCAAAACACAGATTTTCACCCATCCGACGATGGCTGAGAATTTGAATGATGTTTTTAATTTTTAATACTTTTATTAGTTAAGGCTTCGTTTCCTAGACTAGTCTTAATTTTCATTGATTGACCATTTTTCATCAAGAGATAATTTTTCTTTGATGAACTGTGACCGTCCGTAATGGGCGGTTTTTTTGTCGGAAAGCCTTTGCAAATATGGTATAATGATTGATAAGAATAAACTAGGAGCCTTGTATGATGAGAAAGGAACACAATGAGTTTACAAGAGTGCAATTGCCTGCAGCTTTGCATTTGACTCGTCTTGGATATGATTATCTTTCAGCTACAAGTGAAGATATTAAAAACAGAGACCATTCAACCAATATCCTTGTTTCGATTTTTAAGCAACAGTTTTTAAGATTCAATAATTACGCAAGTGAAGCTGACTTTGAACGGGAATTTGAAAACATCCGTTTGGAATTAGACCAAGATGATATTGGATGTAGTTTTTTCAAGCGAATTCATTCTGACTCTGACTACACCTATATCAAATGGGACGATCTTGAAGCCAATACCTTCCATATCGCCTTGGAAGTTACTTGCCAAAAAGGTGAGGATGAGTTCCGACCAGATATTACAGTCTTTATCAATGGTCTACCACTCAGCTATATCGAGGTCAAACAACCCAATGCCATCCGAGATGGGAAAACGGGGATTCAGTCTGAAAAAGAACGCACCAAGCTTCGCTTTGAGAATAAAAAATTCAGACGCTTTAACAATCTCACTCAACTCATCGCTATTTCAGACAATCTGCCCTACGATGATCGTCAAGGTCAGCAGTTGCAAGGGTCATTTTATTCTACCAATGCCTATTCTGGTACCAAGTTCAACTCCTTCAAGGAAGAGCAGGAGGGACAAGTACAATCCAGCCTGTCTAGCTTAACAGAGGAGATGATTGACTTGGTTCTCACAGATGTCAATCGTTTTGCCTTAAAGTCACAGGCGGAGTTTCGAACTAACTTAGACCCAGCTAGCCCATGTAACTCCTTCTTGACCTCCCTTTATCAAAGGGAACGTCTCTTTTTCATGCTCCGCTATGGTTTAGTCTATGTGGAAGAACGTGATAAAAACGAACAGGTTCAACTACAGAAACACGCCATGCGCTATCCGCAATTCTTTGCGACTAAGGCGATAGAGAGAAGCTTGGAAGCTGGCATGAAAAAGGGTGTTATCTGGCATACACAGGGTTCTGGAAAAACTGCTTTGGCCTTTTTCAATATCCGCTATTTGAGGGACTATTATGCCCAAAAAGGAATTGTACCGCAGTTTTACTTTGTGGTGGACCGATTGGATTTGGCTGATCAGGCTTTTAAAGAATTTAGCAAGCGCGGACTCAAAGTCAAACGCATTAACAAACCGAGAGAGCTAAATCAGATCCAAGATCAATATGATGTGTCTGTTGTCAATATCCAAAAATTCAAAGAATCCTCTGATTTAACAGACCATTCAGGTTATGATTTAAATCAACAGAATATCTATTTCATCGACGAAGCACATCGTTCCTACAATGAAAAAGGCTCCTATCTGCCAAATCTCTATAATGCAGATAAGCAGGCTATCAAAATCGCCCTGACAGGAACACCTTTGATTGCTCCTAAAGCAGATGGAAAAACCAAGGAAACGGCTGTAACGACTCGTGATATCTTTGGAGATTATATCCACAAATACTATTACAATCAATCCATTTCAGATGGCTTTACCCTGCGATTGATGCGCGAGGACATCGAAACTTCTTACAAGGAAAACCTAAAAGCCATCCATGAAGAAATTCAAAAAGGCTCGATTGATAAGAAAGAAATATTTGCTCATCCTCGCTATGTCAGTCCCATGTTGGATTTCATCTTAGATGATTTTACAAGAGCACGGGATATTCTTTTTGGTGACCAATCAATCGGTGGAATGATTGTCTGTGATTCATCCGAACAAGCACGAGAATTGCACCAGCAACTGGAAAAACGGCGACTAGCAGGTCAGACCAGTTTCACCTCTACCTTGATTTTGCATGATGTGGGAGACAAGGACTACAAGAAAGGAGAGGTAGACAAGTTCAAGAAAGGGCTGTTCGATTTCGTCATTGTTTATTCTATGCTTTTGACAGGATTTGATGCCCCTCGTTTAAAACGCCTCTATCTTGGACGGAAAATCAAGGCTCATAATCTCTTGCAGACCTTAACCCGTGTCAATAGACCTTATAAGGATTATGCTTTTGGCTATGTCATTGATTTTGCGGACATTTCCAAGGAATTTGACAAGACCAACAAAGCCTACTTAGAAGAACTCAATCGCGAATACCAGTCAGCCTTGACGGATGAAGACGGAGACAATCCTTTTGGAACTATTTTTGTATCTCCAGAAGAAGTGCAGGACCAGCTGGCAAGTTCCAATCGCGTTCTGATGAACTATCCTACGGATAACTTAGAATTTTTCGGTAGAGCCATTGATGATGTCAAGGATAGGAAAGAGCTGATTGCCCTTAGAAAGTCTCTAGAGACCATTCGCCAGTACTACAATATGGCACGTCTACATGGCTATCATGATGTTATCGAGCAGGTCAATATGGGAGAAATTGCCAGTCTTTTAAATATGCTTTCTCGACGTTTATTGACCCTGAGTTTGATTGACAAGCCAGATAGTTTTTCAAGCCAACAATTGCTCAATCTTGCCATGTCTGAAACCAGCTTTAGCTTTACCAAGATAAAGGAAGAAGAGCTACGACTTGCGGCTAATGACTTGGACGATATCCGACGCCGTGTGGCCAATGGTATCAATCTGCGGAGGGATGAGAAAGATCCAGAATGGGTCAGCCTGTTTGAAGAGTTTCAACGCGTTCTTAACAAACACATGACCCAAGAAGTCGAAGGGTACAGTCTAGCGAGAATCAAGGAGACCAAACAAGCCTATCAAAGTTTATTTGACTCTGTTGAGGATTACAAATCAAGAATGAACCGTTTGGCTATGAACTTTGGTGGAGATACTATGTCAGCCCGTACTTTCAAACGTGTCACCCAATCAACAGTAGTGAGTGATTTCCCAGCCATTTACCAAGTTCTTAAAGGTGCTAAGCCATTGATCGATTATCAAATTGGTCTCAATCAAGGCATTCTTGAAAATGAAGCCTTTTTAGAAGGGGAAATCAAACGCCTAGCCCGTGAAGAAATGAAGAAAACAGAAGAAGGGAAGCAACTCAAACGAGTCGATTATGACAAGTTGATTCGTTCCCTAATGGAAGTCTATGAAGGAGAATAAAAAATAAATGGAAGAACATTATATCGTACAGGTACAAAGCCAGGTACAAGGGTTAGTTGATGACCTAAAAGCAGTCTTTACCCATGCAGGACTTGGAGGAGAGGCAGGAGAGTACAAACTCCTGACCCAATCCTTTCTTTACAAGTTTTTGAATGATAAGTTTCTCTACGAAGCTCAGAATATTGACGAATCCTATGATTATCAAGGTCTTTCAAACTTGTCTGAGGAGGATTATGAATGGTTTTTAGATGATATCGGGACAAAGACAGCCCATCTTAAACCTGAACAACTGATTGAAAGCCTGCACCGCCAGCAGAATCAAGCAGATTTTGCAGAGATTTTTGAACAAACGCTCAATCAGATTGCCATTGATAACAATGCTATCTTCTCCGTCCATACAGATGGTGGAACAGATATTCGACTCTTTGACCAACGCTTGATTACTGATACTATTTCCGATGCCAGCAAGCGAAATGAAGTGGCGGCTTCCATTATCAATCTCTTGGCGCGTGTTAAGTTTGACCAGCAGATCTTTTCACAAGGCTTTGACTTCTTCTCAACCTTGTTTGAGTACATGATTAAGGATTACAACAAGGACGGTGGTGGTAAGTATGCGGAATACTACACACCTCACTCTGTTGCTAAAATCATCGCGGCGATTTTGGTGGGTAATGATCAACCAAGTAACGTAAAAATCTATGATCCATCTGCAGGTTCAGGAACTCTTTTGATGAACTTGGCTAGCCAGATCGGTACCGACCGTACAAGTGTTTACAGTCAGGATATTTCTCAGAAATCTTCTAATCTTTTGCGTCTGAACTTGATTCTCAATGGCTTGCAGCATTCCATTCACAATATCGTGCAGGGAAATACTATTCTTAACAATCGTCATGTGGAGAAAATGGACTATATCGTATCCAATCCTCCCTTCAAACTAGACTTCTCAGAGTGGCGGGATCAGGTAGAAAGTCTGCCCAATAGTAGTGAACGCTTCTTTGCAGGCGTGCCAAAGATTCCCAACAAGAAGAAAGAGAGTATGGCCATTTACCAACTCTTTATCCAGCATATTATCCATAGTTTGAAGGAAGACGGGCAGGCAGCTATTGTCTTGCCGACAGGATTTATCACAGCCCAGTCAGGTATTGATAAGAAAATCCGTCAGCACCTTGTCGATGAGAAAATGTTGGCAGGTGTTGTGTCTATGCCGTCCAATATCTTTGCGACAACAGGAACCAATGTGTCCATTCTCTTTATTGATAAGAAAAATAAGGACCATGTGGTCTTGATTGACGCTTCTAATCTTGGCACCAAGGTCAAGGAAGGCAAGAACCAAAAGACCGTCCTCAGTCCAGAAGAAGAATTGCAAATCATTGAGACCTTTATTAAGAAAGATGTTGTCGAAGACTTCTCTGTCAAGGTCAGCTATGAAGAAATTAAGGACAAGAACTACTCCCTCAGTGCCGGCCAGTACTTTGACATCAAGATTGACTATGTCGATATCAGCCCAGAAGAATTTGAAGAAAAAATGCAGGGCTACCAAGACCGCCTAGCCAGCCTATTTGTCCAATCGCATGAATTGGGAAAGGAAATAGAGAAGCAGATGAGGAGGGTGAGGTATGAGTGAGTGGAAATTAAAAAGTCTCAAGGATTTATCAGTTAGCATTACAAGTGGACTGACACCATTAAAAAGTAATTCGGAGTATTGGAATAATCCAGTTATTCCTTGGTTAAAAACGGATCAACTAGGTGAAAAATATATTTGGGATACGAACACAAAAATTTCAGAGATTGCTTTAGAAAAAACTAGTCTAAAACTATATCCCCCAAAAACACTATCTATTGCTATGTATGGGGAAGGGAAGACTAGAGGTAACATTTCAATAATAATGAAACCTATGGCAACAAATCAAGCATGTTGCAATATAATGATTAATGAAGAGAAAGCTGATTTTGAATATGTTTATTATTACCTGAAAACTCAGTATGAATCACTTCGGAATCTATCATCAGGGGTTAGAAATAACCTAAATGCAAATGATATAAAAAATTATGAAATTAGAATTCCAGAGTCACTAGTTGAACAAAGTAACATTTCGAAAATATTAAGTGTACTCGACCAAAAAATCGCTATTAATAACCAAATAAACGAAGAGTTGGAGGCGATGGCTAAGACCCTTTATAATTATTGGTTTGTGCAGTTTGATTTCCCTGATGAAAATGGAAAGCCCTACAAGTCCTCTGGCGGTAAAATGGTCTATAACGACCAACTCAAACGGGAAATACCAGAAGGCTGGGGGGTGAAACAGTTGGGGGAGTTAGATATCGCAACAGGGAAACGCGATGCCAATTTTGGTACTGAAAATGGTCAGTATGATTTTTGGACAACAGCCAATGAACCTATAAAGGCAGATGAGTATTCTTTTGAAGGGAAAGCTATATTAATTGCTGGTAACGGCAATTTCTATATCAACTTTACAGAAGGAAAGTTTGAGGCATATCAACGAACATATGTTATTCAATCAGCAGATGAAAACGAGTTATTATTCATGTATCCCGCATGTTTGCAATCCATTGAAAAGCTTAGAAAAGGCTCGAATGGGTCAATAATTAAATATATTACAATTGGAGATGTTCAAAATATCAGTCAGCCACATTGTCCAGTCATTGCTAATATGTTTGTTGATATTTTTCGTCCCATTATGAATACAATACAAAAAAATAAACAACAAAACCAAGAACTGACCCAACTGCGTGATTGGCTCTTGCCAATGCTTATGAATGGACAGGTGAAGGTGGAGGAGGGAGATTAAAAGAATATGTCAATGAATCAAGTACTTGTAAAGTTTTTATACTTTCAACTAAAAGTTGATAGAACTGTTGATAATTCACGGAAAAAGATGCTTTTTGATTTAACGCAATTTGCTGAAAAGGTTAAAGAGTTAGATTTAGATGCTAGAAGTTGGAAATATAATGGTGATCCAATCAGATTGAAAAATTTTCGAGTTGATGAAAATGACTTGCTTTTAATGCAATTTGAACGATTGACCAACAATGCGATGCCCTATATTGCAAAGGCCTCAGAGGAAATCGAAAGAGATGTCCCATTAGATGATGATGAATTTATAGCAAATGATATAAATGCAATCTTTGACTTGAGTAATTCTGTTTTAATGTTGCAAAGAAACATTCACGCTTTATCACCGAAGGCGATCATACAGTATATCAATTATTTTTGGAATGAAGATAGAGCTGAAAATGAGTGGGAAGTTATTGAATTTATTCCAATAATAGATCCAAATATTTATGATTCAGCTGCGAGGAATAGTGACTTTAAAAAACTAACTGTAAAAACAGCAAATAAGTATAATTCAAAAAATGGGGTTAGAAATATGCTTAGTGATGCAGTGGATGGAGTTCTTGGTAATATTATTAGGGCCAGTCAACCTGTGAGTGGTTTAAATTTAGAGGTAACTTTCAGCACAGCACGATCAAAGGATGATACTTTGAATGATTCTGAGGTTAAAAAAATCATTCAAGAAATTCGAGAGCATGAAAACTATTTTGAAAAAGCAGAACTATCCATTATCAATAGCGGGCACATCGAAGTATTGAACCTATTAAATGCATTATTGTTAGAAAAAGAAAGATTTGAGCAACCGCCAAAAACTAGATTGCGATCGGATGTCGTACTAGATAGAATGAAATATTGCTATTTGCCTGCGAACGAGGGATTAAACAGAAAGTTAAAGATTAACTTAATGTTGCGAGATGGAAGTTGAGAAATCGTATGATAAAAGGAAATCGTTTCAATTATTTATACCCATGGATTATTGGAGTCCTATTATTGATAGTTGCTAAGATTTTAAAATTATCTGTAAAAATGAAAGGTTTTCCGGGGATCTTGGAATCAATTATTCAATTTTCAGGGTTGGTCATCGGATTTTATACTGCTATGTATGGTTTGGTTTTAGTGTCTTCAAATACAGAAATATTCCAAAAATATCAACAACAAGGAATAGATAATATTTTTAGAAGTAATCTTAGAGATTCATTACGTTTTGCTTTCTTTGCATTCATAATGTCTGTTATAATGCAAGAGTTGAGATTTCATCAAGAATGTGTCAGAATACTGAGTATTACTACTTCATGGAGCCAGATTGGTTTTTATATTTGGATATTTATCGTTGGTGTTTTCTTAGGGACATCATATAGAACAATAAGATTATTATTGCAATTATTATTTAATCAGTTCCTTTCATCTGAAAAAGTATTAAGTACGACAAGTGGTGAAACTATCGATGAAAGAAAAGCAAGATTAGATAAATTAAGAAACTAGAACACCTAATAAATATGAGGTTTAATTTTTGTAAGAACAACCTTAATAGAAAGGTCATCATGCAACCAAACTATACTTTAACTGAAAAAATGATTAGTCGAGTAGCAGATATTTCTTCATTGACGACTCGCCTTGTTTTAGAAAAGCGCGATCTGCATTTACGAAAGGAAAACCGTATTCGCTCTATTCAGTCATCTTTGGCGATTGAAAATAATAGTTTAACTGTGGAACAGGTAACAGCTATCATTGAAGGAAAACGTGTCTTAGGAAGGCCGAAAGAAATTCATGAAGTTCAAAATGCTTATGAAGCTTATGAATTTGCTTTTGGATTAGACCCTTATGATATCAATGATTTCTTGCGTGCTCATGCTGCATTAACACAAGGATTAGTAAAACAATCAGGGAAATTCCGTACAACGGATGTGGGAGTCTATGACGGTGATGGAAATGTAGTCCATGTTGGTGCCCGACCTCAATTCATTAAACCTCTTGTTGAAGACTTATTTTCTTGGGCAAAACGGAGTGATTTACACGCCTTGATTAAAAGCTGTATTGTCCATTATGAATTGGAAATTATTCATCCTTTTGAAGATGGAAATGGACGCATGGGGAGATTGTGGCAAAGTTTGTTACTTTACCAATGGGAGTCAATTTTTGAGTGGATTCCAATTGAAACAGTAATCTATAAATACCAACAGGCTTACTATGATAGTTTAACAATCAGTAATACATCAGTTGATGCAACTGTTTTTATCGAGTTCATGCTTG
The DNA here is from genome assembly GCF_046032115.1 of Streptococcus suis. Taxonomy (GTDB): domain Bacteria; phylum Bacillota; class Bacilli; order Lactobacillales; family Streptococcaceae; genus Streptococcus; species Streptococcus suis_AJ. The sequence goes on from NZ_JARQOZ010000014.1 coordinate 24,218, forward strand.
ATGCAATTTTTGAAACATTAGAAGAATATTCGCTCACCAATTCGCTCACCAATTCGCTCACTAATTCGCTCACTAATTCGCTCATTTTGAGTGAGCCGATTATGAGCGACAAAGAGCAGGCTGTATTTGAAAAGGTTGCTCTTTTTTTACGTCAACATTCGATTATCTCCAGTAGAGATTTACAAGAGGTAATGGGTTTCAGTCCAGCTACAGCTCGTCGATACTTGTCTCGATTCGAGGAATATGGATTTCTTCGATCCTCGGGCAGTACCAGGAAGAAGTATTATTCGCTGTCATAGACGGTCTCAAAAAAATTTTTCATGGTACAATAAGGTATCAACTATTGGAGGTTTTATATGAAATGGAATAAAAAGTTAGCCCTCAGTGCTGTTTTAGTAACTAGCCTAGTCACTCTTTCTGCCTGTCAATCAATTTCAAATTGGTGGAAAAATACCAAGGAAGAATGGATTGGCTTAGAGATGACGGTACGGACTTATGATGAAAATTCTCAGTTGATAGATGAAATGTCTGGTAAATCCCTATCGATTTCGCGGAACAAGGAATTTGACTCTGTGGATGCCGAAGGCTATTCCAATGCGGATTCGTCTGTTTTGAAAGTCACACTTGGCAATTATGAAATTGACCATGTCGGTTCGTCCTTGATTGCTGCCGAAGAAGGCTTGGAAGATTTGTATGCGAAATATCAGACCACAGTAGATATTGCAAATTACGATCGTGCAATTCCGCTTGTTAACCGTATGGTATCTAGTCTCAAAAATGATTTTACAGGTAAGGCAAAGGTGGTTTTGATTCGTTCGCAAAACGGAACCCCGCTTGCTACTTATGTAGGTGATAAAGTGTCTCTTTATGCATCTGATGCACCTAAGACTTCTGAACTCTTGATTGATGGCAAACGGTTAATTATCTACCGTTGTGATTATACCATTTATGATAGAGAATTATTGGAGAACTAAATGATAGACATTCGTTCTGCAAGGATAGGGGATGCGGCAGACCTGGTGGCAATTTATGCTCCTTATGTAGAAAAGACAGCTATTACCTTTGAGACTCAGGTACCGACTGTGGGTGAATTTGCAAGTCGAATTGAAAAGACCTTGGGGAAGTTTCCCTATCTGGTCGCAGTAGAAGAAGGGAAACTTCTTGGCTATGCTTACGCTTCAACCTATTATGCCCGAGCTGCCTATGACTGGACGGTGGAATTATCTGTCTATATCCAGCAAGAAGTTCGAGGAAAAGGAATCGGCTCCATGCTCTATGATGCCTTGGAAGAGGAATTGATAGTGCGTGGTTTTAAGAACTTCTTGGCCTGCATTGCCCTGCCAAATCCTGCCTCCATTTCCCTCCATGAAAAAAGGGGATATGAACAGGTGGCACATTTTAAAAATGTGGGGTATAAATTTGGGTCCTGGCATGATATTGTCTGGCTACAAAAATCCTTGGTAGGTGAGAATGATGAACATTGAAGAACTAGAAAAACGCTTGTTGGCTGTGGCGGATGCCAGTCAGGCTCAACCTATGAAAGCCTATATGAAGAATCATTTTGAGTTTCTAGGCGTTCGTTCCCCAGACCGTCGAACAGTTGCCAAACAATTCTTCAAAGATTTTAAGGCCTCGGGAATTGATTGGAACTTTGTAGAGGCTTGCTGGTCTAAGCCCTATCGTGAGTTTCAGTATATTGCCATTGATTACCTGGTTACCAAGAAAAAAGACTTGGTTTTAGCTGATTTACCTCGATTGAAACAGTTAGCTCAGACCAAGTCTTGGTGGGATAGTATTGATGGATTAGATAAACTAGTTGGTAAGATTGTGTTGGACAATCCAGAGGCCAAGCAGACCATTTTGGAATGGAGTGTGGATGATGATTTCTGGCTGAGACGAATTGCCATTGACCACCAACTCTTGCAGAAAGAAAAGACAGATACAGAGTTGCTTGAGAAAATTCTGGTCAATAATCTCAATCAGACAGAATTTTTCATCAACAAGGCGATTGGCTGGAGTTTGCGGGATTATTCTAAGACCAATCCTGAATGGGTACGGGCTTTCCTTGACACCTACCGTTCCCAAATGGCAGGCTTGTCCATCCGTGAGGCTAGTAAATACATCTAGGAGGAACCATGTCTAAAGTCTATGAATTTGAAGCCCGTATCCATCCCGTACCAGATAAAGGAGGAGCCTATGTCATCTTTCCCTATGATATACGAGAAGAGTTTGGCAAGGGGAGGGTAAAGGTACATGCCAGATTTGATGGTCATCCCTATGATGGCTCCATTGTCAATATGGGAGTTAAGGATGAAGCAGGCAATATCTGTTACATTATTGGCGTTCAAAAGGCTATTCGAACTGCTATTGGTAAACAGGCTGGTGATAGAGTACAAGTAACCATTCAAGAACGAATGGAGTAATCAGGCTTGCAAATCCTTGAGATTATGGTAGAATAGATTCATGCGATGAGCCGAGTAGTGACTTTGTCACATTCGATGCTAGGGAGGTCTTCATTTAATTGAAACGCAGGAGCGGACCTTGAATAGTTGTGTGAACCGGCTATTCTCATTGGAAACAATGCCCTTGCCCACCCTTGAGGTGGGCTTTTTTAAGCCTTTTTCAAAAATAGTTGTGTTTACTTGTTTTTATGTAGTAGCTATCAGTAGATGGCTTTCTTCCATAATACTTCTTTTATTATAGGACTGATAAGGGAGAAATAACAGTAAGTTACATCATAATAGATATAAATCTATATGGAAGAATGTGCTTTCTCGCAATAGTGTAGTATGTAAGGAATTTGGTGAAGATATGAAAAAAATTACAAAATCATCCGTTTATAAAGTTTCTTTATTTTCTAGCTTAGTTTTCCCCACAATCATGTATTCTGAGGCAGTTTTGGGGCAAGAGTTAGAGCAAGTTGCCCTTGAACAGCCATTGGTAGTTAAACAAGAACAAGCAGTTACAAGTGTCTCTACGGAGCTGGAAATATCATCTACTCAAGTAGAAACAACTTCTCAGAATCTGTCAACAGAAGAAGGAACCGTCCCATCTAATATTGGAGGAAATCTAGAGGAAGTTTCAGGAACTGTTGTTGAAGAAACGGAAACATATCCAGCTCTACGTGCTGGATATGAGACGGTCAATGCGGATGTTCCCTCTCAAGAATTTGAAAATAATGAAATTACCAAGGTAGAAGCGATTCAATTAAATAGTAGCAATGACAAACGTCATGTGTTGAGTGAAGGGACAGAACACCTTATTAGACAATCTGAAACAGGCACGATTTATATGGAGTATAAGGCTGCTCAAAATGCAGGTTTTCACAGTCTGTTCTCCACATCCAGTGATACGAAATCAAATGAATACACGGCTCTCATTGCAAAAGATGGTAGTGTTACTCTGGAAAGTCGTGTGGATGGTGGTCGAACAATTGCCAATGTTACCCAGATGGATGCTACAATGGTCAATGGTGAGTGGAATGCAGTTGCCATGACCTATGAAAAAGTCTTGAATAGTCAAGAAATGGATGTCAAGCTTTACATCAATGGTCAATTTTCTGGTGCAACAAGAGCTAGTCAAGGAATCTTTACCAGTGCAACTGCTATGAACCATGCTCAACTTGGAGCAACAAAGCGTGGCAACGATTTACGGTGGGGTGTTGATCAATTAGATATTAGAAATTTTACGTTTTATAACAAGGCCCTTACAGCTGAAGAAGTTGCTCGGCGTTCCATTCTATTTACTCGTCAACCAGCTCCTGTAGATAGTTTGGCAACAACTGGCATATCTGAAAAAGTGGTGGTTTTTGAAGGTGGACGAGCTGGTCAGAAAGGTCCAGAAGGGGCAGCTAGTTTCCGTATTCCTGCTCTCTTGAAGACTGACAAGGGTACTTTGATTGCTGCGACAGATATGCGTCACGATCATTCGGGCGACTGGGGAGACATTGCTCAAGTTGTGAAACGTAGTTCGGATAATGGAGTAACTTGGGGTTCAACAATTAAAATTGTTGATTTGAAGAATAATGAAAAGGCGACCAATCGTAGTATTGGTGCACCTTTGACCATTGATACAGCTCTTGTTCAAGATCCAACGACGAAGCGAATTTTTGCTATTTATGATATGTATCCAGAGGGACAGGCCTTGTTTGGGATGCCATCTCAAAGAGAAGTAGAATATACAGTCATTAATGGAAAATCCTACCTTAATCTATATTCTAATAATGCTGATCGTCCTTATACTTTACGAGAAGATGGATATGTATACTCGCCTCAAGGTCAAAAAACGGCTTACCGAGTCAATACAAAGGATTCAAGTCCAGCTTATGCCAATTTAGGTGATTTGTATCACAATCAGCAATTGATTGGCAATATCTATAATCAGACGGATTCGGCAAGTCCTTTCCGTGTGGCAAAGGCAAATTATATCTGGATGTCATACAGTGATGACGACGGATTAACCTGGTCAAGACCCGAAGATATCACACCAAGTGTTAAAAAAGATTACATGAAGTTCCTTGGTTTGGGACCAGGTACTGGTATTACCTTGCATACTGGTCCTAATAAAGGTCGATTGGTGGTTCCGGCCTATTCTGCAAACTGGAAGACCGGTTTATATGGTTCGCAATCAGCCTTGGTCTTTTATTCTGATGATCATGGAAAAAATTGGAAGGCGGGTCAAACATTTAACGACAATCGTCAATTGGCTGACGGAACGCTCTTACATTCTAGTACCATGAATCTCTCAAAAGAACAAGGTACAGAGGCTACACTTGTCCAACTCGGAAATGGACAGTTGAAGATGTTTATGCGTGGGCTTGCAGGCAAGGTGCGTGTGGCAACAAGTCTTGACGGAGGTCAGACTTGGCTGAATGATCTTGAAGTAATGGATGCCATTCACGATCCTTACGTTCAATTATCTGCGATTCGTCATGTTCGCAATGGAAAAGAATATGTGCTGTTAGCGAATGCTGCTGGTCCGGGAGGCAATCGTACAAATGGTACTATCCATGTAGCAGAAGTTGGGACTGATGGCCGATTGAACTGGCTCCACCATAGTTTGATTCAGGATGGTAACTTCGCTTACAATTCCCTACAATATCTCGGAAATGATACTTTTGGTATCTTATATGAACATTCATCGGGAAATCAAAATGCCTATAGTCTTTATTATAAACAGGTTACTTGGGACTATTTGACTCGTCCAGTGACTGCAAGTGCCGCAAGTGCAGTACAGACAATCAGTTTAGGTCGTGATAATAAACTTTATCTTTCCTTTACAAAGCCGGTTATTGCCTTAAATCAACCAAATCTGCGAACAAGTACAGGTCAAGAATTGACTTTCCTAGGTCAGTTGGATAGCCAGACTTTAATATATAGTTGGAATCAGCAAGCAGGAAGTTTTGCAATTGAAGGTCTATCAAGAGGTTCGATTGTGACCCTGGCAAATAAGGTAGCACTCGTAACAGCTGTATTTGAGAAGCTTCTGGCTGACAGTTCTAACAAAGTATCAAGTGATCGTCTTCTGGTGACTGGTGAGGATGTTTATGAAGATAGTTTCAGACGTGGTTTAGGTAACTTAATGGATGGAAATCTAGAAACTTTGACGGAATTGCGTTGGAATTTGACAGATAAAATTACTCTTCCGCAGACTATTTCAATTCAGACACGTAATAATCAAGCAATTCAACTCGATAAGCTGGCTCTTTTCAAGCGTATCAATAATTACGGTACAGTTACTAAGTATCGTATTAAAACTTACGATGGTACAAACTTGACACATGATTCAGGGATTATTGAAGTTCCTTATGCTCAGACAGAAGATCATTATAAGTTCACAAGCAGAGTGTTTGCGAATAAGGTTGAATTGATAATTTTAGAAGCGAAATTCCGACCAGATATTATCAACAATCGTACTATGACGATTAAAGAAGTTGAATTGTACGAGGTGGGAAGTAGCGTTGAAGAACAACCTTTGTTTAGAGTGGAAAAGATTGATCCTTCTCGCTTAGCGGTTCGTGGTGAAAATGTCTATGAGGATACCTTTGGACGTGGTTTGCCTAATTTGATGGATGGCAATAAGGAAAGTCTAACAGAGCTACGTTGGAATTTGACAGATCGAATTACCTTGCCTCAGACAATCACTATTCAGACTACAAATGGCCAAGCAACTAGATTGCATAGTTTGGTCATGACCAAGCGTATCAATAACAATGGTACTGTTACAAAATACCAAATTAAAGCCTATAATGGTGCAACTTTGGTTCATCAATCTCAAGAAATCGCCGTACCTTACGAAAGAGAGATTGAAACTTATCAATTTAGTCGAGATATTCGATCAGATAGAATCGAATTGATTATTTTGGAGGCGCGTGTGCGACCAAATCAAATCAATAATCGCATGATGACCTTGAAAGAAGTGGAATTGTTTGAATATATTCCAAGTCAAGCTGAGCCTTCCTTTGCTAATCATCAGGTACTGAGTTTGGAGCCTCTTCAGACAAATGTTCAAAACGGTAAGCGTATTGAGCTAGCTAGCACTGTCAAAGACAGTCTTCTAGCTATCAATAGTGGAACGATTTTCATGGACTTCAAAGCCAGCACCACTTCAGGTTTTTATAGCTTGTTCTCGACATCGAGTGCCAGTCTAAAAAATGAGTATTCAGCTCTCATTGTACGGGATGGGAAACTGATTTTTGAAAGCCGTATCGGTAGTAGCGGTCAGACTATCGGTCATATTACAGAGGCCAGTCAGCGCCTCATCAATGGGAACTGGAATACTGTCGCCATGACCTACGAACAAGTTGGGACAAGTCGTCAATTCTTGGTCAAATTATATGTGAATGGAAAATTGTCTGGTCAGACAACCATGTCACAAGCTCCATTTACTTCTGCAACTGCTATGGACTATGTACAGGTTGGTGGCACACGTCGGCAGACAGAACTACGTTGGACAGTTGATGAGCTTAATCTTCGTCAATTCATGTTTTATAATAGTGTTTTGACACCTGAGGAAATTGAACAACGTTCACGGATGGTTGTAAATGAGTCTACCCTATAATTGGGAGATAAGTTAGATTGAAGAAAAGTCTATTTGGGACAGACTCTTCAATCTTTTATTTTTGTAGTCAAAATAAGAACTCTTAGAAAACATTTGAATGAGGTTTCTAAGAGTTCTATTATTCCGTATATCTTTGTAGAAGTATCAATATTTAATTTGGTCTGAACATTGAACGAATCAGTCAATACTGCTCATTCTGATGGTTAATATTATTAAAAGTGTGCTAGAAGTAACAATTGATATTATGTTTCAAAAAGATTGCCTGATAATCAGCCAAGTCTTCTGGATGGAGAGCCTTGACATCGGTCATAGCATAGGTTCGATTGAGAAGCTTATACTTATTTTCTCCAAATTGATGGAAGGGGAGTAGTTGAACTTTGTCAATCTTGAGTTGATTAAAGAGACAGGCGAATTGTTCAGCATCTTCAAGGGAATTATTAAAGTCAGGGATAACAGGGATACGTAGGACGATTTCTTTTCCGATGGAAAAGGCGTATTGGATATTTTGTATGATAAGGTTATTGTTGACGCCGGTGACTTTTCTATGAGAAATTGTATTATAATGTTTTAAATCAGTATAGATAAAGTCAACGTATTGGATAAGGTCAACAAATTTGCGGTGTTCTACGAAAGCGGTGGTTTCAATAGCGGTATGAAGGCCGTGTTTTTTTGCCTCCATAAGAATAGCTTTCGCAAACTCATATTGGGCAAAAATTTCTCCGCCAGACAGCGTGAGCCCACCACCAGATTCTTCATAAAAATCAATATCTTTCATGACTTCGGATATGATGTCATCAACAGATTTTTCTTCTCCCATGATGGTCATTTTTTTACTAATAGCATCAAGCATGGGTTCAGGTTTTCGTTTTTGAGATTCTGGATTTGCACACCAAGGACAACGTAGGGGGCAGCCTTTCAAGAAAACCGTCGTACGTATACCTGGACCGTCATGGAGTGAAAAATGTTGAATGTTAAAAATAATGCCTTTTCGTGTATTCATGCTCTTTCTCCTTTTCGATTAATTTGATTTTATCACACAAAAGAAAGTTTTACAATTACGAACGTAAGTTTAAAAGTTGCAAATAGTTGAAAAAGAGTCAAAATTTGATAGAATAATGATGAGGTGATGAAATGGAACGATTAGATAAAATTATACAACTGGTATCACAACATGAAAGAATAGATGTCAATAGTTTGGCGGAGCAACTGGACGTTTCTAAGGTAACCATCCGTAAAGATTTAGATAAGTTAGAATCAAAAGGTTTATTACGTAGAGAACATGGCTATGCTGTTCTAAATAGTGGTGATGACCTTAATATTCGGATGTCCTTTCGCTATGACGTAAAAAAACGAATTGCAAAAGAAGCAGCAAATCTTATTGCCGACAATGAAACGATTATGATAGAGTCTGGGTCAACTTGTGCTCTCTTGGCAGAAGAAATTTGCAAAACCAAGAGAAATGTGACCATCATAACAAATTCTTATTTTATAGCCAATTATGTGCGACAATATGATAGCTGTCAGATTATTTTATTGGGTGGTGAGTTTCAAAAAGATTCCCAAGTAACAGTTGGGCCGCTCTTGCATAAAATGATTCAGTTTTTCCATGTTGATAAGGCTTTTGTAGGAACTGACGGCTATGATAGTGAGCATGGTTTTACAGGTAAAAACTTAATGCGAAGCGAAGTAGTGCAGTACATGTCTGACGTTGCTGAAAACATGATTGTGCTAACAGATTCTAGTAAATTTACAAAACGAGGGACAGTACGCAGATTTGGTTTAAGTCAAGTTGCTCAGGTCATTACAGATACGTCGATTTCTGAAGATCTTGTCAAGGAATTAGAAAATGCTAGAGTCACAGTAAGGCTAGTTTAGGTTGGGGGCAATATGAAGCAAGAAAAAAGAAGGCAGTTGGCAAAAATAGCCTATCTTTACTACGAAGAGGGGAAAAGCCAAGCTGAGATTGCTGCTGAGACAGGAATTTATAGAACGACAGTCAGTAGAATGTTGACCAAGGCTAAGTCAGAAGGCATTGTAAAAATAGAAATTCAAGATTTTGATAGGCGCCTATATCGACTAGAAAAATATGTTCAAGAAAAATATGGATTAAAAGGTTTAGAACTGGTTGAAAACAGCACCGATGAGGACCAGCTTGATTTAGAAAATCGTCTGGCACAGGCTGCAGCCGATATGCTTACCAATCTAATTGATGATGGAAAGAAAGTTGGTTTTTCATGGGGGAGAAGCCTCAGTCTTATTGTAGATAAGATAGGAAATCATCGTATGAAAGGTGTCAAATTTGTTCCAATAGCTGGCGGTCCAAGTCATATCCACGCACGTTATCATGTGAATACTCTGATTTACGATATGGCCAATAAATTTCGTGGAGAATGTAGTTTTATCAATGCGACGATTATCCAGGAGAATCAAGAACTTGCTCAAGGTATTCTTTCTTCTAAATATTTCGAGGAGCTATGTGCTGACTGGAAGGACTTAGATGTAGCAGCAATCGGTATTGGCGGTCGAGTCGATGAAAAAAATCGTCAATGGTTAGATATGTTGACGACGGCTGATTTTCAAGCCTTGTCAGATGAAGGTGCCGTTGGTGAAACCTGCTGTCGTGGTCTGAATCAATACGGACAAGCTGTTGTTGAGGATTTGCAAAAGAGGACCATTGCCATCTCTTTAGATGATTTAAAAGAAGTTCCAGATACCATAGCTCTTGCATACGGGGAGGAAAAGGCTCAAGCCATTTTAGCTGTATTGCGAGCTGGCTACATTCATCATCTGGTCACAGATGAACGAACAATCGTAAAAGTTTTAGAACTGGATAATGATGTGCATATCCATACAAATTTGTAAGAGAGTACTTCAATCGCTTAAAGGTGGTTGAAGTATTTTTCTATCCCAAAAAATGCACAAAAGTGCAGAAATATATTAAAACAGAAAATGTTCTATAAATATATTTACGCTATAAAGAGAAAATGATATGATTTAGTTACGAAAGAAATATAATAACTTACAAATAAAACAAATCGGAGGAAAAAGAAATGGAAATGATTGTTGCAGATCAATTGATCATGGGATTGATTATTTATGCTGGAGATGCGAAAAGTCACGCTTACCAAGCTTTGTCGCTTGTCAAAGCAGGTGAAGAAGAGCGAGCAGAAGAGGAATTAGAATTGGCAGATGCAGCATTATTAGAAGCTCACAATATGCAGACAAAATTCTTAGCACAGGAAGCTGGGGGAGCAAAATCTGATATTACAGCACTATTTGTCCATTCGCAAGATCATTTGATGACATCCATTACAGAGATCAATTTGATTAAAGAAATCATTGATTTGCGGAAAGAACTAAAAAAAGTTGGCTAAAACAAAAAAATTATATTTAGGAGGAAACCGAAATGGTTAAAATCGCTCTATTTTGTGCCGCTGGTTTTTCTACAGGCATGTTGGTAAACAACATGAAGATTGCAGCAGCAGACGCAGGTGTCGAAGTAGAAATCGACGCGCATTCCCAAGGGAAAATTGCAGATTACCTTGACGAAATCGATGTAGCTTTACTGGGACCACAAGTAGCATATACGCTTGATAAGTCAAAAGCGCTCTGTGATGAAAAGCAAGTCCCTATTGCCGTGATTCCAATGGCAGACTACGGGATGTTGGACGGGAAAAAAGTTCTTCAATTGGCACTCAGCATGGTTTCATAAAGGAGTATGGTCATGTCCAAAATTGATACACAAAAAATTATTGTCCCAATCATGAAATTTGTGAATATGAAAGGAATCATCGCTCTAAAAGATGGTATGTTGGCTATCTTACCTTTAACAGTAGTCGGTAGTATTTTCTTAATTTTGGGGCAGTTGCCTTTTGAAGGCTTAAATGCTGCAATAGCTTCTATATTTGGAGCGGAATGGACTGAACCGTTTATGCAAGTCTATAGCGGAACCTTTGCGATTATGGGCTTGATTTCTTGTTTTGCGATTGGTTATTCTTACGCCAAAAATAGTGGAGTTGAGCCTCTCCCTGCGGGCGTACTGTCCTTGTCTTCATTCTTTATCCTCTTGAAATCATCTTATATTCCAGTTGATGGAGAACCAATCGGTGATGCCATCGCAAAAGTATGGTTTGGTGGTCAAGGAATTATCGGTGCGATTATTATTGGTTTGGTAGTGGGCGCTATCTATACGACTTTTATTCAGCGTCATATTGTTATCAAGATGCCTGAACAAGTACCGCAAGCTATTGCCAAGCAGTTTGAAGCTATGATTCCAGCTTTTGTCATCTTTTTGCTATCTATGATTGTCTATATTGTTTCCAAGATGGCGACAAACGGTGGTACATTCATTGAAATGATTTATGATGTGATTCAAGTGCCACTACAAGGTTTGACTGGTTCATTACCAGGTGCGATTGGAATTGCTTTCTTCATTTCCTTCCTCTGGTGGTTTGGTGTACATGGCCAGTCAGTTGTCAATGGTGTCGTTACTGCTTTACTATTGTCAAACCTCGATGCCAATAAGGCCCTTTTAGCAGCAGATAAATTGTCTCTGGAAAATGGCGCCCACATCGTGACCCAACAATTCTTAGATAGTTTCTTGATTATGTCAGGTTCAGGTATTACCTTCGGTATTGTTTTTGCAATGCTATTTGCCGCTAAATCAAAACAATATAAGGCTCTTGGTAAGGTAGCGGCCTTTCCTGCACTCTTTAACGTAAATGAACCAGTCGTCTTTGGTTTTCCAATTGTGATGAATCCTGTTATGTTCTTACCATTTGTCTTGGTACCGATCTTAGCGGCTTTCATTGTCTACGGTGCAATCTCAATAGGCTTTATGCAACCATTTTCAGGTGTGACCCTACCATGGTCTACTCCAGCAATCATTTCTGGTTTTATGGTAGGTGGTTGGCAAGGTGCAGTTGTTCAAATCATTATTTTAGCTGTCTCAACTATTGTTTATTTCCCATTCTTCAAAATCCAAGATAAGATTGCCTATGAAAGTGAAATGAAAGAACCAGTTTAGTCAATGATGTCAGACAAAAGAGTTGCACAAATGTGCAGCTGGCTTCGGAAATCTTAGCGCTCACTAGCATCAATTGACAATAACCCCTATTACAGGATATACTTAATTTACAAACGAAACAAAATTAAGTTTCGAAAGAAAGGGTAAAACTATGAAAACAGTGACTGAAGTAGCTAGCACTAGCATTAAAACTGAGTATTTTGGAAGTCTGACTAATCGGATGAACAAATACAGAGAAGATGTCCTTGATAAGAAGCCCTATATTGACGCGGAACGGGCTGTTTTAGCAACAAAAGCCTATCAAGAACATAGAGAGAAGCCCAATGTATTAAAAAGGGCCTATATGCTCAAGGAAATATTGGAGAACATGACGCTTTATATTGAAGAAGAAAGTCTGATTGCAGGTAACCAAGCTTCTTCAAATAAAGATGCTCCCATCTTCCCAGAATATACCTTAGAGTTTGTATTGAATGAATTGGATTTATTCGAAAAACGGGATGGGGATGTCTTCTATATTACCGAGGAAACCAAGGAGCAGTTGCGCAGCATCGCTCCATTCTGGGAAAAGAATAATCTTCGTTCACGTGCAGGTGTCTTGCTTCCAGAAGAAGTTCAAGTTTATATGGAAACTGGCTTCTTTGGTATGGAAGGTAAGATGAACTCTGGCGATGCCCACTTGGCTGTCAATTACCAAAAGGTATTGGAACAAGGTTTGCGTGGTTTTGAGGAGCGAGTTCGTGTAGCAAAGGCTAATCTCGATTTGACGGATCCTGCAAGTATTGATAAATATCATTTCTATGACTCAATCTTTATCATCATTGATGCGGTGAAAGCATACGCAGATCGTTTTGTCGCCTTGGCTACTGAATTGGCAGAGAAAGCTCCAACCGCTCAACGCCGTCAAGAACTACTGGAGATTGCACGGATTTGTGCGAAGGTGCCGTATGAACCTGCTGAAACATTTGCAGAGGCAGTGCAATCGGTCTGGTTTATCCAGTGTATCTTGCAAATCGAGTCGAATGGACATTCTCTATCCTATGGACGTTTCGACCAATACATGTATCCGTATGTGAAAGCTGATTTAGAAGCAGGACGTGAAACGGAAGATAGCATCGTCGAACGCTTGACTAACTTGTGGATTAAGACCATTACTATCAACAAGGTTCGTAGTCAATCACATACCTTCTCATCTGCTGGTAGTCCACTATACCAAAATGTAACCATTGGTGGACAAACACGTGATAAGAAGGATGCTGTCAATCCACTTTCTTACTTAGTATTGAAATCTGTTGCCCAAACACACCTGCCACAGCCAAACTTGACTGTTCGCTATCATGCAGGCCTAGATGCTCGCTTCATGAATGAATGTATTGAAGTCATGAAACTTGGTTTTGGTATGCCTGCCTTCAACAACGATGAAATTATCATTCCATCCTTTATAGAGAAAGGTGTCTTGGAAGAAGATGCCTATGACTACAGTGCGATTGGCTGTGTAGAAACGGCTGTTCCTGGTAAATGGGGCTACCGTTGTACAGGTATGAGCTATATGAATTTCCCGAAAGTTTTATTGATTACCATGAATGATGGTATCGATCCTGCATCAGGCAAACGGTTTGCACCAGCCTTTGGTCACTTCAAAGATATGAAATCCTTTGAAGAGCTTGAAACGGCATGGGAAAAGACACTTCGTCATCTAACACGGATGAGTGTTATCGTTGAAAATGCAATTGACATGGCTTTAGAAAGAGAAGTACCAGACATTCTCTGCTCGGCTCTGACAGATGACTGTATCGGTCGTGGCAAGCACCTGAAAGAAGGCGGAGCAATTTACGATTACATTTCTGGTCTGCAGGTTGGCATTGCCAATTTATCTGATTCTCTAGCAGCAATCAAAAAATTAGTCTTTGAAGAAGGACGATTGACTCCAGAAGAATTGTGGCATGCTTTGGAAACAGACTATGCTGGAGAGCGTGGTAAAGAAATCCAGGAAATGTTGATTGAAGATGCACCAAAATATGGTAACGATGATGATTATGCAGACCAATTGGTAACAGCAGCGTATGATATTTATATCGATGAGATTGCCAAATATCCAAATACTCGCTTTGGTCGTGGTCCGATTGGTGGTATCCGTTATTCAGGTACATCATCCATTTCAGCAAACGTTGGACAGGGGCGTGGTACCTTAGCAACTCCAGATGGTCGAAATGCAGGTACACCGTTGGCAGAAGGTTGTTCTCCATCACATAATATGGATAAAAATGGACCGACATCTGTTTTGAAATCAGTTGCCAAATTACCAACGCATGAAATTGTTGGAGGCGTTCTGCTCAATCAGAAGGTCAATCCACAAACACTTGCCAAAGAAGAAGACAAACAAAAATTAATTGCCCTCTTGCGGACATTCTTTAACCGCTTGCATGGCTATCATATTCAGTACAATGTTGTCTCTCGAGAAACCTTGATTGATGCACAACTACATCCTGAAAAACACCGTGATTTGATTGTCCGTGTAGCAGGTTATTCAGCATTCTTCAATGTATTGTCGAGAGCAACACAAGACGACATCATTGGTCGTACAGAACATACATTGTAAAAGAGGTTATTATTATGGAATTCATGCTGGACACCTTAAATATAGAGGAAATACGAAAATGGGCTGAGGTTTTACCCCTTGCGGGGGTGACCTCAAACCCAACGATTGCGAAGAAAGAAGGTGACATTGACTTTTTTGAACGTTTGCACCTTATCCGTGACATCATCGGTCCAAATGCTTCACTACATGTGCAAGTTGTGGCAAAGGATTATGAAGGGATTTTGGCAGACGCTAAAAAAATTCGTGAATTGGCACCGGAAAATGTCTATATTAAGGTTCCGGTAACGCCTGCTGGTTTGGCTGCTATGAAAACATTGAAAGCGCAAGGTTATCAGATTACAGCAACAGCGATTTATACCGTTTTTCAGGGCTTGTTAGCTATTGAAGCGGGTGCAGATTACTTGGCACCGTACTACAATCGCATGGCCAATCTGAATATTGATTCGAATGCGGTCATCGCTCAGTTATCAGAAGCGATTGATAGGGAGTGTTCGGAAAGTAAAATTTTAGCGGCATCATTCAAAAATGTGGAGCAAGTAAACCAAGCATTTGCAAATGGGGCGCAGGCTATTACGGCAGGTGCAGATATATTTGAAGCAGCCTTTTCTATGCCATCCATTGAAAAGGCGGTAAATGATTTTGCAGATGATTGGTCTGCCATTCATGGAAGGTATACTATCTAAACATTTCTATATTATAAAATAAGGGGGCACTATGAAACAATTCTCAGGTCTTTCACGCACTATCCAAGGAAATCATCTTTTAGACACTTGTGCGATTGACATTTTGAAAATAGGTCATCGCCCCCTTGTTTTATGTGCAAAACAGGAGTATAATACGACTGTAGAAAGTTTTGTGAAAGTTTTAACTTGTCATGGACTTATTGTTAAAATAGCCTATATGGAGGAGTGGGATCAGAACTCGGTTGAAGAATATGGGGAAGTTGGTTTCCGACATCGTGCAGACCATATTATTGGCATTGGTAATAGTTCTATAGCAGCTTGTACAAAGGCTGTTGCAGATTTACTAGACTTGCCAGCCGTTCTTATACCGACTTCACCGTTTACCACTCTACCTTGGGTATCAGTGGAAAATAAGAAAAGAGAGCGACCATTGTTTAATGAGTCCATCCAGCTAATTATAGCGGATAGGGAGCAATTATTGACACAAACTACCTCGGAGTTGATAAATGGATTGGTCAATACTCTTCTTTATCTAGCAGCCATAAAAGAAGTAAAAAGAAATCATCTATTCAGCTTGGTAGATGATATTCTTATCAGAGGTTTTGAAAGCGTTTTATTAAGAAGTAGTCTTCAAGCTATAGAGAATTTTGAAGCCCGAATATTATCAAAAGAAGTACAAGATATCTTAGAAATTCTTTCTACTTGTGTAACATTAGACCTACCTAGTGATGCTTGGGACGTGATTCAACAAATAGAATCAAAGCTCAGCGAAAGAAGAGAGGATTTAGTGGATGAGCCATTGAAACGAAATGTTGTCCTCTATTTGTTTCTGACCTATTTGACTCAGGAATCAGAAGAATTTCAAGCCAGGCTGAAGTGGTGTCAACAGTTGCTTTTGTCTGCAAACTCTAGCAATCTATTGTTGCTGGAGGCCGTTTTCAAGGAAATTGCACTAGAGATGGGAGAAGATTGCTCGACACGTTGCTAGTAGGCATCGCTGTACAATGGCAATATTTAAAATACAGGCTCATGCCTCTTGCTTTCGGCAATGCTAACTGTCGTTTATTACTCAATATAACACTATCTATTATTTCAAGTCTAGTGGTAAAAAGTCAATAGAAAGTTGATTAATTTTTAGATGATTTTCTAGACAAAAGGGTGCACTAAAAACACCTAGCGAAAAACGCTTTTTTCGCCAGCTTATCCAAGGACTTGTGCCGATAATCACTTATCTTCCATAAGCCTCCTTGGTGGCGTATAGAGTTGGCGGTTGCGTAGTAGCGCATCCACCAGACGCACAAATTTTCTAGCGGTTAAGACGATGGCTCGTTTGTGTTGATGTTTAGGAACTTCTTGATACTTCTTCATGTAAAAGGTTTGATACTCACTATCATGTCGCCTCACCGAGTTGGCGGCTTCAACCAAGTAATAGCGAAGATAGCGATTGCCTCGTTTTACAAGTTCCGTATTTTGAGAGTTAGTGTTCCCAGATTGATACTGTTTCCAATTCAATCCTGCATATTTAGCGACTTGAGGATGATCTTTAAATCGCTCAATCTGTCCAATTTCAGCGATAATTCCTGCAGCGTAAACTTTACCAACACCAGGCACAGAAGTTAAACACTGGTATTCGGGAATGACTTCTACCATGTCTTCAATAGCTTTATCAATATCCTTAATCATTTGTTCCAGATTTCTGATTTCTCGAGCTAATAGCCCAAGAATGACATTGACAGAATCCTGTTGGAGTTTAGAGAGACGATAAGAACCACGAATGGCCGCTTGAATAGCTTTCGCTAGCTTTTCAGGAGCTTTGAATCGTCCTCTTCCTAGTTTCTGGAGAAATTCTGCCAGATCTTCGAGAGCAATAGTGGCTAATTCGTCTAGGGAGTAGTCTTCTGTCATAAGAGAGATGATTGTGCTAGACCAGAGATTGGTTGAGAGGTTCTCATTCTTGATTTCAGTTGATAAGGTATTGCACTTGTAGTAGATATTCTCAATAAAGTGCTGCTTGGTCTTGGTCAACTGCTCAATGAGTTGAAGCCTGGTTCTGGTCAAGTGCTGGAGCGCCATGTATTTCTCTTCCTTGAGAAAAGCAGGTGAGAATCGCTCGATACGGAAATAATCGGCAATATAGAAGGCATCAAGGGTATCATTCTTGTTTTCTTCAAAGGCTTCCCGGTATTTCTTAATCTTATTGGGCTGTTCGACCATGACCTCAACCTTTAGAGCTTTCAAGTCGCTGTCTTCATGAAAGAACATGGCAGGGTGAAAGCTGTAGAGACTGGTGGCTTCCATACCAATGACGATGCGTTCAAATGAATAGGTATCATTGAGTTCAAGAATTTGTTTCTTGATTTCTTGAGCCCCTACTAGGTCATTAGGAAGAGAAGCTGTAAAGGGAGTTGTTGTATCACTAAGCATGATACAGACATCTAATTTGGTAGAGCTAACGTCTAAACCGACAAAACATTTCATTTGGAAGTTCTCCTTTCATTTGTATTTGGAAAGTTTCTTGACTACTGTAAGGTTCCCCAGAAACACGTTGGACCAACAGCCTCGCATAAGAGAATTCTAATCACTAGCTCACCTGCCGCCTGTACGCTACTACGTACAGAAGTGAGCGTAATGGAAACAGTTAGTGTGTTGGAAGTAGGAACAACGCTTGGGTAACAGACTTTAAAATGAAGTCTAAGCAACAAGGAGGAAAAGAAACAACCGTGAGTCCATTCCATGACTCTATTGTTCTGGAAAACCTTGCAATAGTCAAGTTAATGTTATTACAATTGTTAAAAATTTGGGGTTGAAAAATCCCCATAAACTTATTTTACGAGGAGGAATTCTTATGAAAGTATTTGCAAGTCCATCTCGCTATATTCAAGGTAAACATGTTCTTTTCCAAGGTGCAGAAGCTATCGGAAAATTGGGAACAAAGCCTTTGATTCTTTGTGATGATTTAGTATATGGGATTGTCGGTGAGAAGTTTTTGTCCTATCTCGTTGAAGAAGGGATGCAAGTCCATCGTGTTGCCTTTAATGGAGAAGCATCTGACAAGGAAATCCAGCGCGTCGTAGAAATCGGAAAAGAACAGGCTAGTGACGTCGTAATCGGTCTAGGTGGTGGCAAGACGATTGACTCAGCCAAGGCGATTGCTGATTTACTAGGAGTGCCAGTCGTCATTGCTCCAACTATTGCTTCAACAGATGCTCCGACATCTGCTTTATCTGTCATTTATTCTGAAGAAGGGGCGTTTGAACGCTATATTTTCTATAAGAAAAATCCAGATCTTGTCTTGGTAGATACAGCGATTATTTGTCAAGCACCGCCACGTCTTTTGGCTTCTGGTATTGCAGATGGCTTGGCGACGTGGGTAGAAGCGCGTGCTATTTTACAAAGCAATGGAACAACAATGGCAGGAGGAGGTCAGACACTTGCTGGTATCGCTATTGCACAAACCTGTGAACAAACACTCTTTCAATACGGACTTCAAGCCATGGCCAGCTGTGAAGCCAAGGTTGTGACATCTGCTTTAGAGAATATTGTTGAAGCCAATACCTTGCTAAGTGGTTTAGGCTTTGAAAGTGCAGGTTTGGCTGCGGCGCATGCGATACACAATGGATTCACCGCCTTGGAGGGAGATATTCACCATTTGACACATGGTGAAAAAGTGGCTTATGGGACCTTGACCCAGCTCTTCTTGGAAAACCGTCCGAAAGAAGAATTGGAAAAATACATCCGTTTCTATCAAGCCTTGAATCTTCCAACAACTTTGGAGGAGTTACATTTGGCTGATGCTAGTTATGAAGATCTATTGAAAGTCGGCCAACAAGCGACGATTGAAGGAGAAACAATTCACGGTATGCCATTTGCTATTTCAGCAGAAGATGTAGCAGAAGCTCTGATGGCTGTTGACTACTATGTTCGCTCGTTAGACAAATAAGAAGAGCATTCACAGTTGAGCATGTCCATCTAAACTTGTGAATAGAGGTTCGAAGTAATTGCCTTGGGAAATTCTTTCTCAGGGCTTTTCATTTGAAAAAATTATGATATAATTGTTAAATATAAAATATTTAGAAAATTTTGAAGAATTGATCTAAAGGAGATTTTTTATGGCTTATGTAGTAGCTGTTGTTGGTGCGACTGGTGCAGTTGGTGCCCAAATGATTAAAATGTTGGAAGAGTCAACACTTCCAATCGAGAAAGTGCGTTTCCTTGCTTCTGCTCGTTCAGCAGGCAAGACCTTGCAGTTTAAGGGGCAGGATATTGTCATTGAAGAAACAACAGAAACAGCTTTTGAAGGCGTGGATATTGCCCTCTTCTCAGCTGGTGGTTCTACATCTGCCAAGTATGCTCCATACGCAGTAAAAGCAGGAGCGGTTGTCGTTGATAACACTTCTTACTTCCGTCAAAATCCAGATGTACCATTGGTTGTTCCTGAGGTTAATGCTCACGCGCTTGATGCCCACAATGGTATTATCGCATGCCCTAACTGTTCGACCATTCAGATGATGGTTGCTCTTGAACCTGTTCGTCAGAAATGGGGCTTGGAGCGGATTATCGTATCGACTTATCAGGCAGTTTCTGGTGCAGGTATGGGAGCTATCTTGGAAACACAAGCTCAGCTTCGTTCTGTCTTGAATGATGGCGTGGAACCCAAAGCGGTAGAAGCGAATATTCTTCCTTCTAGTGGCGATAAGAAACACTATCCAATCGGCTTTAACGCTATTCCTCAAATCGATCTCTTCACTGAAAATGACTATACTTATGAAGAGATGAAGATGACAAAAGAAACCAAGAAAATCATGGAAGATGACAGCATTGCCGTTTCTGCAACATGTGTCCGTATTCCAGTCTTGTCTGCCCATTCTGAGTCTGTTTACATCGAAACCAAGGAAATCGCACCGATTGATGAAGTGAAGGCAGCTATTGCATCCTTCCCAGGGGCTGTTTTAGAAGACGATGTGGCTAATCAAATTTATCCGCAAGCGATTAATGCTGTCGGTAGTCGCGATACTTTTGTTGGTCGTATCCGTAAAGATTTGGATAAGGAAAACGGTATTCACATGTGGGTTGTTTCTGACAACTTGCTCAAAGGTGCTGCATGGAACTCTGTTCAAATCGCTGAAACCCTTCATGAGCGTGGTCTAGTTCGTCCAACGGCAGAATTGAAGTTTGAATTGAAATAATTTTATTAACCTAAAGTACACAAAAGGCTGCACTCAGCCTTTTTTAGCAACAATCAGTAAGAGAGGAAGCCTATGTCTATTCAAGATTTACGTGATGTAAAAATCATAACAGCCATGATTACACCTTTTAAAGAAGATGGTGCAATTAACTATGATGTGTTGCCAGAGTTGGTTGAGCATCTATTGTCTCACCATACGGAGGGGATTTTGTTGGCAGGAACAACTGCCGAAAGTCCAACCCTTACGCACGCGGAAGAATTAGAATTGTTTGCGGCGGTACAAAAGATTGTCAATGGTCGTGTCCCACTGATTGCTGGTATCGGTACCAATGATACCCGTGACTCGATTGAGTTTGCTAAGGAAGTTGCGGCTTTCGGTGGATTTGCGGCAGGTCTTGCCATTGTACCTTATTACAACAAACCTTCTCAAGAAGGTATGTACCAACACTTCAAGGCTATTGCGGATGCTTCTGATTTGCCAATCATTATCTACAATATTCCAGGTCGTGTCGTGGTTGAAATGATGCCAGAAACCATGTTACGTTTGGCTGAGCATCCAAACATCATCGGTGTTAAAGAGTGTACAAGCCTTGCCAACATGGCTTACCTAATTGAGCATAGACCTGACGACTTCTTGATTTATACAGGTGAGGATGGCGATGCTTTCCATGCAATGAACTTGGGAGCAGATGGTGTGATTTCTGTTGCATCTCACACGAATGGTGATGAGATGTATGAGATGTTTACTGCTATTGAGCAGCAAGATATCCGAACAGCAGCTGCCATTCAACGCAAGTTTATTCCGAAAGTTAATGCACTCTTCTCATACCCAAGTCCTGCACCAGTTAAAGCGGTTCTTAACTATATGGGATTTGAAGTTGGACCACTCCGCTTACCATTGGTACCTTGTCCAGAAGAAGACGCAAAACGCATTATCAAAGTTGTCGTTGACGGCGACTACGAAGCGACCAAAGCCACAGTAACAGGAGTCGTAAGACCGGATTATTAAAATAGTCAGGGGAGTGAAACAGTTCGGGGAACTGTTTCAGCTGGTCACCAAGAAATACGAAAGTGACCACAGAAGACCCGAGCTCAAAAAACCGAAAGCGAGGACAGTCTACGGATAGACTGTTTTAACCCGAGCCTGAAAATATGAAAGCGAGGCTAAATTGGTGAACTTTTTTTGAACAATTAAGTTCTATCCCACTCCCTTTAAGATTTATTTAACCTAGTTATTTTATAATAAAAACATCTTTTTCATATAATCTCCTGAAAGCACTCGAATGGATTCGGGTGTTTTCTTTGTGTATTTTCTTCAATTATACAACTAATTAGCGATAAAATATGTCTATCATAATCAGTGAGGTCATCCTATGAACAATACAGGTATTCATCACATTTCAAGTTTGGTAGGAAATATTCACCAAGCCTATCATTTTTATCATCATATTCTCGGCTTAAAATTGACCTTGAAAACTGTCAATCAAGAAGATTCAAGCATGTATCATCTCTTTTTCGGTGATGATGAGGGCCGTTATGGAACGGAATTTACCATTTTTGATATGCCCAATCATCCTAGTCATCGATCTGGCAGTAATCGTTTGGAACGAACTGTTTTTCTGGTTAAAGATGTTGCTGCCTTGGAATTCTGGCAGAAAAGACTGACAGAGTTTGAAGTGGAAAACGAAGGAATTCAGGCCTTTTGAAATGGACATATTTTAAATTTCCAAGATGATGATGGTCAGTTGCTTGGTTTGACTTATCATGACTCTATCGGAGAAATGTTTCCGTATGACACAGACGAAATTCCGTCATCGACTTTATTTGATCCTTGACCAAGAGTCGCCAATCAGTGTAATGGGAGTCGGGACCATTCATCATATCGCATTTGGTGTCTTAGATGAGTCTGACTTGGAAGACCTGATTAGTCGCTTAAATCTTATCAATTGTCCCCATTCTGGAATTATCAATCGAGATTTTATGCATTCCTTGTACTTCCGAGCACCCAATTATCTCATGTTTGAAGTTGCGACCATGGCTGGCGAAAGAGAGACTGACATGCCAAGACAGGAAAATCAGCTAGATAAAGTTGAACTGTTCTTGCCAAGTTTCTTTGAAGAAGACAGACAGGAAATTGAAAAAAATCTATCCCAGCGTTATAGTCTTTCAGTTTGCTTTTAGTACTCGCTCCAACTATCTGGGAGATAGTTGGAGGTTGGAAATAGAGCGAACAAAGTTCGCATCAACAGCTGCAGGCAGTACAGGAGTACGGCAAAGCGAGTTAACACAGTAATAAAAGATAAACTGAATGACGATATTAGGAGAAATGAAGTATGGATTATTACTTTATCAAAGGGACCAGCCCCCGTCTTTTGGTCTTTTTTCACGGAATAGGCGGCAATAAGGAATCCATGCTCTTTCTCCGCCAACAGCTGGACCCTAAAGCCTCTGTTCTTTCTTTCAATGGAAGTTGGGGTCAAGGCAGGGAAAGGCGTTTCTTTGCCCCGCTGATTGATGGTCAGCTGGATCTTTTCGATTTTAAAATGCGCTTATAGACTTTTCTGGATTTTTGGCAGGACTTAGCTACTCAATCCTACCAGCAGATTACCTTCGTTGGTTTTTCAAACGGTGCCAATTTTATCATGGGCTTGTTGACCAAACAGTCAAACCTGGCGGACAATTATATCTTGCTCCACCCTTCGGCTTTAGATTATGCTTTTCCTATGGGAAATAGCAGAGCAGAGATTTTGTTTACACTGGGGCAGAATGACCAATATGTCGACCCAGTCGCTCTTGAAAATCTTGTAGATGACTGGCAAGCGTCAGCCTTTCCCAGAGCCAACCTAGCTCGTTTTGACAAAGGACATTATCTAAGTCATGACGAATTGACCTATGTGAGCAATTGGTACCAAGAAAGAACAGACAAAAAGGCCTGAACCAATGTGTTCAAGCCTTTAAGAGTTATTAGATTAAGGATTCTAATTTGTCAACCAAGGAACCAACATAGGCGATGGTTTCTTTGAGTGGTTGGTCAGTTGAAACGTCGACACCTGCGTGTTTAGCAAGGTCTTGGGCAGAAAGACTTGCACCGAGTGACAAGGTTTCTAACCATTTTTCAACAACTTCTTCAGGATTTTCTTCTAGTTGTTTCGCCATGGCTGTACCAATGGTCAAACCAGCGGAGTAGGTATATGGATACAAACCAATGTAGTAGTGTGGTTGACGCATCCAGATAAGACCTGCATCGTCACCGATTTCAAAGTCTTCACCCCAGAATTCCTTGATGACATCCAACTTGATTTGGCAGAGAATATCACCATTGAGGTATTCTTCATTGTCCAAACGAGTGTAGACTTCACGTTGGAAGGCTGCTTCAAGCAAGTGAGTCACCATGTTGTGGAAGTAAGTACGGCTAATCAACTCGCTAATCAAGTAAGCCTGGAAGCCAGGGTCTTGGTTGTTTTTCAAAAGGGTGTTACATGTTAGGACTTCATTAGCAGTAGAAGGTGCCTCGATGAAGTAAAGGGATGGATCGTAGCTGAGGACGCTTTGTTTCTTAGCTAATTGGAAATGACCAGCATGTCCCAATTCGTGAGCCAATACCAAGACTTCGTTCATCAAACCTGTCCATGAAAGTAAGATGTAAGATGGTCCATCATAAAGAGTAGCACAGAAGCCACCAGTAGCCTTACCTTCGTTTTGAGCAAAGTCAATCCAACGCTCATCAAATGATTGTTCAATCATTTTCACATAATCTTCACCAAGAATGCCCAAGCAGTCAATCAAGAATTGTTTGGACTCTTCAGGAGTAATACGTTGGTTGTATTCAGATGGTAGACTGATTTTCAAGTCGGCGTGTGTGATTTTTTCCAACCCATGAGCCTTGGCAACCAGTTTGATATAGCGACGCATGTGAGGAGCCAATTCTTTCATGATGACATCAATTTGACGGTCAAAGAGATCACGTGATACGTTTTGACGATGTAAGAGGAAATCAATTGTGCTGTCAAAACCACGCAAGCGAGCTTCGATTTGTTCGTTTTTGATATGAGACAAGTAAGTCGCAGCAGTTGTATTCTTGTATTTCTTCAAGGTTGAATAGAAACCAGCAGCTGAATTGCGACGGATTTCGGTATCATGGCTAAGTTCATAATCATTTTCAAAGAGCACATAGCTATTGCCGAGCGTTTCGCCATTTGCCTCAAAGTTGTCAAATGTCATATCTTCAAACTTGGTCACACCGTAGTTATTATATGGCTGACCAAAGGTTGGGGCGAAGTTTGAAAGAAGTTCTTCTTGAAGTGGATGGAGTTGATGGGGTTTGTCTCGTAAAATAGCATCGAAGAAAGCAGCCCATTGTGGTTGTTCTTCTTTTAATTCAAGAAGAAAGGCTTCATCTAATTGACCAAGTTCTGAATAGAGGAAATCTCGTTGAGGACGTACCTTGGCAGAAACGAGGTCGTATTCATTGGCCAGGCTCGCCAATTCAGTATTCATCTTGTCAACTTCTAATGGCAAAAAGGCATAGTGGGAAAGTCTGCTATCAAGAATAACGATTTTTTCGTATTCTGTTAAGGCGGAAACGATGGTATCCTTATCAGTTAGCTTCCCTTTGAAATTCGATTCGAAAGCTGTCACTTGCTTAGCGTAGGCTACCAAATTTTCTTTGTAGTTATCAGGGGTCGGAAATAGAATGTCTGTATCCCAAGTTAATTGCACATCAATTTCTTGACGTTTAGGCATTGCGTTTGTCATGATTTTCTCCTTATTTCATTTTAATAGGTCCATTATATCATACTAAAGGGCTTTCAGCGAAAATAAGCCAAGGCAAAATTTATGAAAAAGAATACTTGACAAAATACACAAAAACCTAGATAATGTAAGTATGAAAGGGTTTACTGAAAACCAGAAAGGAGCTTTTATGCAAGTCATTAAACGTAGTGGAGAGATTGTTGAATTTGACCCAGATAAAATCTACCAAGCCATCATTAAAGCTGCACAGACAGTTTATGTCATTGATGAAACTTGGCGGAAAAATCTTGCTCAGGTCACAAAGAAAGTAGTGCTTGACTTGGAAGAAGCTCATACAGAGCGACCAACGATTAGCATGGTTCAGTCGCAAGTTGAACACCGTCTTTTAGATGCAGGTTATATTTCTATTGCTGAGCATTACATTTCCTATCGCTTGCAACGTGATTTGGAACGTAACGGCTATGGCGATAAGATTATTGTACATCTGCGTTTTGAACAAGTACGTTAAGAGAAACCTAGAGAAATCTAGGTTTTTTGCTTTTATATATCTTTACATTGTTTAAAGAAAATAGCATTTTAAAAACTTTTTGAAAAAAATGTGATATTCTGAGCAAAAATTTTGTAATCGGTATCATTTTTAGTGTATAATAGACTTTGTAAAAAAATATATTTTCGAAAGTGAGATTTCACATTATGGCTAAAATCGTTGTTGTCGGTGCTAACCATGCTGGTACTGCCGCAATCAAAACTATGTTGACAAATTATGGTCAAGAAAACGAAATCGTTGTATTTGACCAAAACTCAAATATCTCATTCTTGGGTTGTGGTATGGCTTTGTGGATTGGTGAGCAAATTGGCGGTCCTGAAGGACTTTTCTACTCAAACAAAGAAGAGTTGGAGAGCTTGGGCGCGACAGTATACATGGAGTCACCTGTTACAAATATTGACTACGATGCAAAAACAGTTACTGCACTTGTAAATGGTCAAGAACATGTTGAATCATTTGAAAAACTTCTTTTCGCAACTGGTTCACAACCTATCTTGCCACCAATCAAAGGTGCTGAAATCAAAGAAGGTTCTCTTGAATTTGAAGCAACTCTTGAAAACTTGCAATTCGTTAAATTGTACCAAAACTCAGCTGATGTTATTGAAAAATTGAAAAACAAAGACATCAACCGCGTAGCAGTTGTTGGTGCTGGTTACATCGGTGTTGAGCTTGCAGAAGCATTCCAACGTAAAGGTAAAGAAGTTATCCTTATCGACGTTGTAGATACATGTTTGGCTGGTTACTATGACCGCGACTTGTCAGACCTTATGGCTAAAAACTTGGAAGAGCATGGTATTCAACTTGCCTTTGGCGAAACTGTTAAAGAAGTTGCTGGTAATGGTAAAGTTGAGAAAATCATCACTGACAAGAACGAATACGATGTTGACATGGTTATCTTGGCTGTTGGTTTCCGTCCAAACACTGCATTTGCAGGTGAAGGAATCGAGCGCTTCCGTAACGGTGCCTTCCTTGTAAACAAACGCCAAGAAACTTCAATCCCAGGCGTTTATGCTATCGGTGACTGTGCAACTATCTACGACAACGCTACTGGCGACACAAGCTACATCGCTTTGGCTTCAAACGCTGTACGTACTGGTATCGTAGCAGCTCACAACATCTGTGGTACTGACCTTGAAGGTATCGGTGTACAAGGTTCTAACGGTATCTCTATCTACGGTCTTAACCTTGTATCAACAGGTTTGACACTTGAAAAAGCTACTCGTCTTGGTTTGAACGCTGCTGTTACTGAAGTAACAGACAATCAAAAACCAGAATTCATGGAGCATGGTAACTTCCCAGTAACCATCAAAATCGTTTACGATAAAGATTCACGTCGTATCCTTGGTGCGCAAATGGCTGCTCGTGAAGACATCTCATTGGGTATCCACCTCTTCTCATTGGCAATCCAAGAAGGCGTAACAATCGAAAAATTGGCCTTGACAGACTTGTTCTTCTTGCCACACTTCAACAAACCTTACAACTACATCACAGTAGCTGCCTTGGGTGCTGAATAATTAATTGAATACAAAAGCTCAGAGATAGCTCTGGGCTTTTTTGCATGTCATCTATCACATTGCAACTGCCTATCGAGAGAATTTTTGGTATAATGGAGAGAATGAAAATTAAGAATATGTATTCACAGTGCAACACTTCCTTAATAGGCTATTTTTTCAGCTACTCATTGTTAGTTTTTTTCAAAATACAGTCGGTATTCCTTCAAAAAACTGCCTTGATTAGCGAAAAACTATCTCTTATTTAAAAGCACTCCACTTGTAATACATGTTCTAAGAAAGTATGAGACAATGAACCCATTATTAAACGGAATGAATGACAGACAGGCAGAAGCGGTACAGACGACAGAAGGGCCGCTTTTGATTATGGCAGGGGCTGGTTCGGGCAAGACGCGAGTCTTGACCCACCGTATTGCCTACTTGATTGATGAAAAAATGGTCAATCCTTGGAATATCTTGGCCATTACCTTTACCAACAAAGCGGCGCGTGAGATGAAAGAGCGGGCCTACGCCCTCAATCCTGCTACGCAAGACTGTTTGATTGCTACCTTCCACTCCATGTGTGTACGGATTTTGCGTCGTGATGCTGACCATATTGGTTACAATCGCAATTTTACCATTGTCGATCCAGGTGAGCAACGCAGTCTCATGAAACGGATTTTGAAAAATCTCAATCTCGACCCGAAAAAGTGGAGTGAACGCTCTATCCTGGGAACCATTTCTAATGCCAAAAACGATCTGATTGATGACAAGGCATTTGAAGCCCAGGCAGGCGATTTATACACGCAGATTGTTGCTAAATGCTACACGGCTTATCAAAAGGAACTCAGACAGTCAGAGGCCGTTGACTTTGATGACTTGATCATGTTGACGCTCCGCCTTTTTGACCAAAATCCAGAGGTTCTTACCTATTACCAGCAGAAATTCCAGTATATCCATGTCGATGAGTATCAGGATACCAACCATGCCCAGTACCAATTAGTCAAGCTCCTGGCATCACGTTTCAAGAATATCTGTGTGGTCGGTGATGCGGACCAGTCTATCTATGGTTGGCGTGGTGCGGATATGCAAAATATCTTAGACTTTGAAAAGGACTATCCAGAAAGCAAGGTTGTCCTTTTGGAAGAAAACTATCGTTCGACCAAGAATGTCTTGCAGGCTGCCAATGAGGTCATCGAAAACAACCGCAATCGCCGTCCCAAAAAACTTTGGACCCAGAATGCCCAAGGGGATTTGATTACCTACTATCGTGCCAGAGATGAAAATGACGAGGCGATTTTTGTCGCAGGGCAGATTGACCAGTTGCACCGAGAAGGTAAGGCTTATAAGGATTTTGCAGTTCTCTATCGGACCAATGCCCAGTCCCGTACCATTGAAGAAGCCCTGCTCAAATCTAATATCCCTTATACCATGGTCGGCGGCACCAAGTTCTACAGCCGTAAGGAAATCCGAGATGTGATTTCTTATTTGAATATCATCGCAAATCCGTCGGACAATATCTCCTATGAACGCATTGTCAATGAGCCAAAACGTGGCGTTGGACCTGGTACGGTTGACAAACTCCGTGATTTTGCCAACACACATGGTATGTCCTTGCTAGAAGCTTCTCAAGATATTATGTTATCGACGATTAAAGGGAAGGCAGCACAGGCAGTTTTTGACCTAGCCAATCTCCTCTATAATCTTCGTAATCAATTAGACAACTTGACGGTTACCCAAGTAGTTGAGGCAGTATTGAACCAAACAGGCTACATCGATGCCCTTGCCGCACAAAATACGCTGGAAGCCAATGCTCGCATAGAAAACATTCAGGAATTCCTTTCTGTTACCAAAAACTTTGATGAAAAGGATGCTGAGGAAGAAGAGACAGGTCTGGATCGGTTGACACGCTTCCTGCTTGATTTGGCGCTGATTGCTGATACAGATGATGGCGATACAGAATCTTCAGAAGTGACCCTCATGACTCTCCATGCGGCCAAGGGTCTGGAATTTCCAGTCGTATTCTTAATTGGTATGGAGGAAAATGTCTTCCCACTCAGTCGTGCAGCAGAAGAAGAGGACGAATTGGAAGAAGAACGTCGTTTGGCTTACGTAGGCATCACCCGTGCTGAGCAGACCCTCTACCTGACCAATGCCAATTCTCGACTCCTTTTCGGTCGCACCAACTACAACCAACCAAGCCGCTTTATCCGAGAAATTTCCAGTGACCTCCTTGATTACCAAGGGCTTGCTCGTCCAGCTAATACTAGCTTTAAGGCTTCTTATGTCAATGGCAGAGCGACACAGTTTGGACAAGGTATGAGTTTGCAACAGGCCATGCAAAGTCGAAAAGCATCCGTACAACCATCTGCCAAGCTCGGAGGCAGTATGCCCTTCGCATCAAGTAACAAATCGTCTGGCTCAGGCACCAACTGGTCAGTTGGTGACATCGCAGTTCACAGGAAATGGGGACGCGGAACAGTCCTTGAAGTTTCAGGCTCAGGTAGCAATCAAGAACTTAAAATCAATTTCCCAGAAATAGGTCTCAAAAAAGTCTTAGCTAGCCTGGCGCCGATAAGTAAGGAAGAGTAGGGATGAGTCAAAAGTAAAGCGGAAACATCGCATTTTACAAGACTTGCGACGTCTTCATAATATTATTTTTAGAACGATATATGACACCTCAAAATGGGTCTTGACCTGACTGTTTTGAGGTGATTTTTTGTATACTGCTTAAAGCATCGAAACAATCTTGCATGCTTTGATGACATCTAGATAAGCAAATTTTGCATCGGACGTTTTTAGAGTGTGTCTTACCATCTATATGCTAAATGACAAATATAGAAAAAAAAAAAAACGGATAGCTCCAAGAGAAAATACTACTTGTATTGTTATACTGATAGTAGTTAAAAGTCTTTTATTTGCTAGAGACTCTCATCTTAGTAAGGAAGGGATAGCCTAGAAATGGGACGATTAGCTTGCCAGTATTTTTGTAGCTAGCGCAAAAATAGATCAAATAAAAGAAGGAGACTCTTATGAGCAAACGTAAAATTATATCAAGTTTATTTTTAAGTGCTACCGTATTGGGAGGATTGCTGTTTACACAGACACCAACCGTAAAAGCAATTGAGTCAGAGGGAGTACAAATAATAAGTCCGAAAAGTGAGTCAGCACCAATTTTTTCTCTTGGAGAACTTATTCAAGAAACTAACTATAACGAATCGGTCAAAAAGTCAGTATCCATTGATGCAACGATTGGAGACTCTGAAAATGAAGTAAAATGGACGGTAAACTTTGATTCTACCCTTTGGAACCTTCGATATGATAAGGGGGGGATACTATTTTATTATCCCTGATGGTATGCAATTGAAAAAACTTGTTAATAAGAAAACAGGAGAAAACTTGTTGGACAAATTCTCAACCGATGTTAATGATGATAAGAATGGTTCAGACAGCAAGTACCGTCACTTTAAGAAGGGTAAAGAAACACATTGGGAACGAAACTTTGATAGCCAATGGGGTTGGTCAGCAGGACGTGTAGGCAGTTGGCAAGTAAACCAATGGAAAAATGAAAATGCATTTTCTGACATCTATTATATCGATAGTCCTCGCCATGCAGGTCCAGTAACTTATGAATTGGAGGCAGAAGTAACTGATCAAACTAGAACTTCCTTCCCTCTGGTAGCGGTAATGAAAAACTTCTATGCTAGAACATCATACTTGAGTGAACCAACTTCGTTGGCAGGACTTGATGTGAAAGTTGAATGGCCGAAATAAGTGACTGACAATTTGCAGAACTAAGCCAACCAGTGGCAATCGTGTGTAGTTAAGGCTACTACGTTTGCCTTTTTCTGCGAGTCCTCGTCTTTTTGCTTGAATAAACCAGTGCTTGCATAATATGATGAGGAAATGCGTGTATCCAGGGCTGCTGATACTCAATAAAAATCAACAGTAGCCTAGGAAACGAAGCCGATGATAGAACTCTGTTGCTTTCTTATTTCAAGGCAACAGGATAAAAAGCTCCACAGGAGCTTTTCACTCATCGAGGCAAGTTGATAATGGATAATTTTGATATTTAAAGAGTATGAAATCTGAAAAACAGTATAATAGAGCCTAGGACACAGAGCTATTTTTTTAAAAACTGTGGTATACTTTAGACATACTGCCTGACATTGCTTCAGCAATTTCTGCTTAGAAAGGATTTATCATCTTGCAATACAAACACTTACTCTTTGATCTTGACCATACTCTTCTTGATTTTAGCCGTGGAGAAGAAGTAGCCTTAACCCAGTTTTTGACAGCTATGGAGGTTGAAGATATTCAAGCTTTTAAAGAAGTCTATCGACCGCTCAACCAGGCCATGTGGAAGGATTTGGAAAAAGGGAACATTACAAAGAAAGAGCTGATCAATACCCGCTTTTCACGGACCTTTGCCCACTTTGGTCGGCAAGTTGATGGAAGGGAGATGGCCTTGCGCTACCAAGAATTTATTGGGCGGCAGGGACAAATTTTTACAGGTGCAGATAAGCTTTTGCAGGAATTGACACACCGAGGCTACCAGATTTATGCGGCGACCAACGGCGTGACCTATATACAGGAAAATCGCTTGCTTCACTCACCGATTCAATCGTATTTCAAAGAAGTGTTTATTTCTGAGCAAATGGGGACGCAAAAGCCTGCGGCTGATTTTTATAAAAAAATAGCAGAGCAGATTTCAGGTTTTCAGTTTGACCAAGCCTTAATGATTGGGGACAGTTTGACAGCAGATATTCAAGGCGGCAATAATGCTGGCATGGATACTGTTTGGTACAATCCGACTCATATGATAAACAAGAGTAAGGCAGTTCCAACCTATACAATTAGTAGCTATCAAGAATTATTGGACTTACTATAAAATGTTTTAAAATTCTATAAGATTTTTCGTATATTTGTAATAAAAACACTATAAGTCTAGTGGTAAAAAGTCAATAGAAAGTTGAGAAAAATCTAGTTGTTTTTTTAGAAAACAGGGTACACTAAAAAC
>NZ_JARQOZ010000015.1:0-52197 GCF_046032115.1 Streptococcus suis
AGCCTTTCGACCAAAGTCGACACAATAATGTTTCTCTAACTCATCATAGATAAAACTAAAGTCACAGAGTTCCGTTATGGCTTCGAGCCAGTTTTTCTCGTAGAGAAAAACAAGAAAACCACCAGCTATGCTGGTGGCTGACAAGGCTTTGAGCTTCCATTTCTTTTTCCTGATATAATCTAATTGTTCAGGTTAGATAAAGGAGGAGTAAACTAGTCCAGTGGACTAGTTTAGCATGGCTAAAACCAGTTACAGTTTATCACATACCAAATGGATGTGCTCTATCACATAGTTTTCACACCTAAGTACCGTAGAAAATCCATTTACTACAAAATAAGGCAGGACTTAATTGATATTTTCCGTCATCTATGTCGATACAAAGGCGTGGAAATCAAAAGTTTTGGGCTAGAGGCTACTATGTTAGTACCGTTGGACTGAATGAAAAGACAGTTGCGAAATATATTCGCGAGCAGGAGAAAAATGACATTGCACTTGATTCTTGAGTGTCAAAGAGTATGAAGATCCATTTTCAGATGGCAGTTTTAGAACGAGATAAAAGCCCGTTGTTACGGGCATTAGTCAAGTAATTATAGCACTAACCTGAACGAAGTTCAGCGAACGTCTTTAGACGTCGCTGGAGAGAAACGGCTTATAGCCGGTGTACAAGCCACCCGTTTTCACGGGTGGTTATGACTAGCTGCCGTAAAAAATGATTTTTGGGAACAACAATATCATACAGGGGAGAATAGGAACTAAGATCTAACTGAATTTGATTATCAAGCATAGGAATCACCTCGACTCTAGTATAGCAAAAAAAGCCATCAAGTTGATGACTTTTTCAGTGGGTTCAAAATTAGCACGTCAATTTTTTGGAGGCGTTTTTATTATAGTTTAGTAAACTAAAAGTAAGCTTATACTAAACCTTGGGCAATCATGCTATCCGCAATTTGTTCAAAGGCTGCGATGTTAGCACCTGCGAGGTAGTCTGTACCAAGGTCGTATTTTTCAGCAGTTTCTTTAGCTGTGTTGAAGATATTTGCCATGATGTCTTTAAGACGGCCGTCCACTTCTTCACGAGTCCATGACAAGCGAAGGCTGTTTTGGCTCATTTCAAGGGCAGATACGGCTACACCACCAGCATTGGCTGCTTTAGCAAGGCCGTAAAGAACGCCATTTTCTTTGTAAACTTTGATAGCATCAAGGTCAGATGGCATGTTGGCACCTTCAGCCACACAGTAAACGCCATTTTTCACAAGGGCAGCAGCTTGCTCGCCGTTGATTTCGTTTTGAGTCGCACATGGAAGGGCAATGTCAGCCTTGCCATCGTAGTTCCATACAGAACCTTCGAAGTACTTAGCAGTCGCTTTTTCTGCAGCGTATTCTGTCAAACGAGCGCGGCGTTTTTCTTTGATGTCCACCAAGAGGTCGAAGTCGATACCAGTTTCGTCAATGATGTAACCATTTGAATCTGAAACAGAGATAACTTTGGCACCGAGTTCAGTCGCTTTTTGAACGGCATATTGGGCAACGTTACCAGAACCTGAGATAAGGACTGTTTGGTCTTTGAAGGATTTACCGTTTGCTGCCAACATGTTATCAGTAAAGTAAACCAAACCGTAGCCTGTTGCTTCTGGACGGATCAATGAACCACCGAAGCCAAGAGGTTTACCAGTCAAGACACCTGCATCAAACTGGCGGAGGCGTTTGTATTGACCGTACATGTAACCAATCTCACGACCACCGACACCGATGTCACCAGCAGGGACGTCAAGTGAAGGTCCGATGTGTTTTTGCAATTCAGTCATGAAGCTTTGGCAGAAGCGCATAATTTCAGCATCAGTTTTTCCTTTAGGGTCAAAGTCTGAACCACCTTTACCACCGCCGATTGGAAGACCAGTCAAGACGTTTTTGAAGATTTGCTCAAAACCGAGGAACTTCAAGATGGATTGGTTTACAGTTGGGTGGAAGCGAAGACCGCCTTTGTAAGGACCTACAGCTGAGTTGAACTGAACACGGTAGCCACGGTTGACTTGAACATTTCCATCTTTATCTGTCCATGGAACACGGAAGCTGATGATACGCTCTGGCTCAACGATACGGGCCAAGATGTTTTCTTCGATGTATTCTGGGTGTGCTTCAAAAACAGGCTCAAGTGTAGAGAAGAGCTCTTCTACAGCTTGGAGGAATTCTGTTTCATGTGGGTTGCGGGCTTTAACAGCTTCAAATGATTGGGCAATATAAGCTTTTGAATTTGACATATGGTCACCTGATTTCTTTATTTTTTATTAAATTGTCTGACAATTTAATTTATCTGACAATTATTATAGCACCATGATTTTTTCTTGTAAAGTAAAAAATGCAAAATATAAAAAATTATTTGGCTTGAAGACGAACGTTGCTAGAAAATACTAGTCAATCGTTTCTAATTTTTGTTATAATGAGGAAAAATCAATTAAGGAGAATCTATGGTTTCGACAGCAACGACACTTGGTGGATTTGAATTTGACAATTGTTTGATGAATGCGGCGGGGGTATGGTGCATGACCAAGGAGGAGTTGGCAGCGGTCAAGGAATCTGCGGCTGGGACCTTTGTGACCAAAACAGCAACCTTGGACTACCGCGCGGGTAATCCAGAACCACGTTATCAGAATGTTCCGCTTGGTTCTATCAATTCGATGGGCTTGCCAAATCAGGGCTTGGCTTACTATTTGGATTATCTACTAGAATTGCAGGAAACGGAGCCAGAACGCACATTTGTTTTATCTGTAGTTGGAATGTCGCCTGATGAGACTCATGAGATTTTGAGAACTGTAGAAGCCAGTGATTTTAAGGGGCTGACAGAGTTAAATCTTTCTTGTCCCAATGTCCCTGGAAAACCGCAGATTGCCTATGATTTTGAAACGACGGAAGCCATCTTGCGAGAGGTATTTAGCTACTTCACTAAGCCTTTGGGCATCAAATTGCCACCTTATTTTGACATTGTTCATTTTGATCAAGCGGCAGCGATTTTTAATCAATTCCCCCTTGTCTTTGTCAACTGTGTTAACTCCATTGGAAATGGTCTTTATATAGAAGATGAGCAAGTGGTTATCAAACCTAAAAATGGTTTCGGTGGTATCGGTGGGGAATACATCAAGCCGACTGCCTTGGCTAATGTCCATGCCTTTTACCAGCGTTTGAAACCTGAAATTCAGATTGTCGGAACAGGAGGCGTGCTGACGGGACGGGATGCCTTCGAGCATATCCTCTGCGGTGCCAGCATGGTTCAAATCGGTACAACTCTGCAAAAGGAAGGGCTGGTTGCCTTTGAACGAATAACTGCTGAATTACAGGCCATTATGGCAGAAAAGGGCTATGAAACCATTGAAGATTTCCGAGGCAAGTTACAATATATTGAATAAAGTAATTAAAGTGGGACTGACGTCCCACTTTTACTATGGATTTTTTAGTATTAAAGGTGTATAATGATGTTAATCGGAGGTTGTAAGGATGTCAAGGAGGCGAAGACGGGCTCGAGCACAACAACGTGCTATTCGGAGAAGTGTCCGACAGCTTGTAGGGATTGCTGGATTTTCTCTTATTTTGCTGTTTCTCATTCTTATATTGGAGCATTTTACTCTCTTGAAATATGATAGCAGTCAAACTAGTGGTCTGTCGGATAAATCAGAGTCTCAACAAGTTTTGCAGGAAGCGACAGGGATTCAGACGGCTCGTATCATGGCTCATGGGGATTTGCTCTATCACTTGCCTATTCTTCGAGGAGCAGAACGGCCAGATGGAAGTTACGATTTTTCTGAGAATTTTACCTACGTAAAGCCCTGGATAGAACAGGCTGATTTCGCTATCGCAGACTTTGAAGGGACCATTTCCCCAGATGTCGAATTAGCAGGTTACCCACTTTTTAATGCGCCTGCCATTGTCGCCAACAATATCCATGATGCAGGCTACGATTTGGTGGATTTGGCCCACAATCATATCTTGGATTCACATCTTTCTGGATTGGTTTCCACTGTCAATACATTTAGAGATGCAGGTGTGGATACAGTCGGTGTCTACGCTGAAGGTAATCGGGCAACTGCACCACTCTACATTCGAGAAGTCAATGGTATCCGTATAGCGGTTTTAGCCTATGCTTACGGCTTCAATGGGATGGAGGCTTTGCTGAGTCAGGAGGAATATGATGCCTATTTATCGGATTTTGATAAAGAAAAGATGCAGGCAGAGATTGAGCGAGCTGAGAAAGAGGCAGATATTACCATCGTCATGCCTCAGACGGGTGTGGAATACCAGTTGGAGCCAACGGAGGAACAAACCAGTTTGTATCGTCAAATGATTGATTGGGGGGCTGATATTGTTTTGGGCGGACATCCCCATGTGGTCGAACCGGCGGAAATTCTTGAGAAAGATGGGCAGAGAAAATTGATTATCTATTCTATGGGCAACTTCCTGTCAAACCAGCGTATCGAAAGCATGGAGGACACACCCAATGCCCAGTGGACAGAACGGGGTGTTTTGATGGATATTACCATTCAGAAAGAGAATGGGCAGACCAGGATCCAGACAGCCCAAGCTCATCCGACCTGGGTCAATCGCTTGTCCAAGGGGACGTATTCGTCAGAAGGTTATGAACAATTTGCGTATCAAACCTATATCTTGCAAGATTGGGTAGAAGGCGGTCAGTATTATGGGCAGTTGGATCCAGATACCCAGGCGCGTGTGGGCACAGCCTATCAAGAAATGAAGGATTTTGTAAATCTAAATTGGTAAGGGGAGAATATGGCAGTTCGATTAGTTGCAACAGATATGGATGGCACATTCTTAGATGGTCAAGGAAGTTTTGATAGAGAGCGATTTTCGAGGGTCTTGGAGAAGCTAGAAGAGAAACAGATTCCATTTGTCATTGCCAGTGGTAATGGGATGGGCAGGTTATTGCAGCTTTGCCAAGGATTTGAAGACCGGTTAATCTTTGTAGCAGATAATGGAGCCCATGTTTATCAAAATGGCAGAACAATGATTCGACGTGCTATTCAGCAAGAAGAAGTCGAAGCAATACTGCATTTTTTTAAAGGACGTTGGGCGGATGTATGTCTGATGTTGTCCAATGAAGAAAATATCTATATGCAGGCGGGAGCCGGACAGCCTTTTGAGGGAACGGATTTACCGATTGAACCTGCTCAAATGGCTGCCTTCCAAAATCGTGTGACCTATTTAGACGACCTCAGTGCTTATCCTATTTCTGAGCCGATTTATAAGGTTGGTCTCTGGGTTCCTGAAGCGCGTGTGGAGTCGATAACGGAAGG
Organism: Streptococcus suis; assembly: GCF_046032115.1. Taxonomy (GTDB): domain Bacteria; phylum Bacillota; class Bacilli; order Lactobacillales; family Streptococcaceae; genus Streptococcus; species Streptococcus suis_AJ. The sequence goes on from NZ_JARQOZ010000015.1 coordinate 5,301, forward strand.
CTTTAATCAGGCCTTTCAAGGCAATCTAGTGGCAGTCACCAGTGGCTATGGCTCCATCGATATCTTGCCGCAAGGGATTCATAAGGCATGGGGCTTGGAACAGGTTTTGAACCGTTTGGATATCGAACCTGAACAGGTAATGGCCTTCGGCGATTCGGATAATGATATCGAGATGTTAAACTATGTAGGTTATTCCTATGCCATGGAAAATGCGACGGACAAGGTCAAGGCGGTTGCCAAATACCTGGCTCCAAGCCATTTGGAAGCTGGTGTGCTTCAGGTCATTGAAGAATATATAGTCATTTAGTTTATCTTTGATTACTTCGTTAACTCGCTTTGCCGTACTCCAGTACAGCCTGCAGCTCGTTGCCTTGTACTAAAAGCAAACGAAACAACTATATTTTATAAGTATATAGAAAAAAGCTAGAACTCTCCGTCCAGAGAATGCTAGCTTTTTTATACTCTTCGAAAATCAAAAGCAGATGCTGTTGACTTGATTTGATGAGTGAAAGGCTCCAGTGGAGTCTTTCAGTCTGTTACCTTGAAACAAAATAGTAACAGGGGTCTATCTGCGTAAGTAGAAACGAACTACGTTCGCTCTATCTCCAACCTCCAAAGGTTCCCCAAACCTTTGGAGCTAGTCTGATTTTGATTTTCGAAGAGTATAACATCATTAACTCGTCAACCACAAAGCCCTCACTAAGATTATACACCTAGTGAGGGCTTTGTGTTCGTTTTCATTATTCTGTGGGTGAGGGCGAAGCCATCATGGATGTCTTTCCCACTCCCGCTTTTTTTTAATTTCCAACGCTGGTGAACTTGGTCATACCATGGCGGAAGAGCTTGTAATTGATGGCAAATAAGACTAGGACAACCAGTGGCAAAGCCAGTCCCCACATAGATAGGTCTAAGAAGTAGAGGGCTGGGAAATAGGCTGTAAAAGCATAAGGGAAGACAAAAATCAGCAGGATTTGAATGATTTTTGGATAGATATTAAGCGGGTATTGAGCCATCTGATTGAGGGCGAAAATTCCCATAGTCAAAGGAAATGATTCTACAATCCAAAATGCTAAAGCAGTTGGTCCCAGCTGAATGGCTGCATAGAGTAGGCCGATACAAATGGCAATAAAGATTAGTAGGGCTAGTTTTCCAAGACTCCATTCCATACCCAGTTCCTTGGAAGCTTGGACTAGTGCAAGGGAACCGATAAGGGTTGTTCCGATTCCTTGTGGCTGGATTCGTTCGCAAATTAGCTGAAAAAGAGGATTGACTGGCATGAGGAGGAGGCGTTCAAATTCGCCTTGTCGGATGTAGCGACTGCCAAACATCCAGAGATTGTCAAAGAAAATCAAGTGAATGGAGCGTCCGACGGTAGCTATTCCATATATAAAAAGCATTTGACCGTAGTTGAAACCAGCGATTTCCTTGATATTTCCAAAGAGGATGTTGAGGAAAATCAGGTAGACAATTTGTTCAATCAACGAGGAGAAAAGCCCGATGAAGAAGTCCACCCGAAAGGACATCTGGGCCATCATGTAGACCTTGATGTTATATAGATAGAGGCTGATATATTTCTTCATGTTAACCTCCAAAAATGACAATACGACGCTTGGCTTGGGACCAAAGAGCGGCGATGAAGAGAGCGAGGAATGGTATCCAGAGAACTTGCAATCCCAAAGCTGTTAGATCACTTTCCTGTCCTAGTAAAATGGAAACAGGGACATTAACCGCATAATTATAGGGAAGGAGTTTCAAAAAGTTTTCCACAGACTGTGGATAAAAACTGAGTGGCAAGAGTGCTCCAGAAGCCAGATTGAAAAGCCCCATCCGCAGGAGCATGACTCCCCAGGCATTGACCGTAAAAAATGCTAAGAAGCCAAAAGCCATATCCAGTAATTGAACGATAAACATCCCTAGAATCGAACTGACTAGAAAGAGCAAAATGGTCTGGCCATCAGGCAGGTAGAAATCTTGATGAACAAGTAAGATACCGATAAATACGATGGCAAATTTTATCAGTTCCAAGAGCTTATTTCCAAGGTCCTTGAAAAAGAGGGCTAGGATAAAGGAATAGGGTCTGAGAAATTCCCCCGCAATACTTCCTTTTAAAATGCTGTAGGACAAATCTTCTCCGAGTGAGAAAGAATTTAAACTGGCTAGTAGATTAGCAAAGATGATATATGTAGTAAAGGTTTGCAGGGTAAAGCCATTGACTTCTGATTGAGTGAAGAAAATGGTTTTCCAGACATAGAGAGCCACCAAAATCTTCACTGCCAGTGAAACGAAAGTCGCTAGAAAGAAAGCCTTGTACTGCATGGCATTCATCATGGTCAGGCGGGTCATGTAGAGATATTTACGCATGGATACCCTCCTCATAAATTTGGCGGACCATGGTTTCAATTTCCAATTCCTTCATGGTGACATCTTCAACCGAATAATGATTAAAGATTTGCTCAATCACTTGGGCACTGGTCCAAAACTTACTTTGGTAGTGGATTTCAAAATGAAAGTCATCTATTCGTTCAAATTCCCAGCCTTCTAGCTGCAAGTCTTTTTCAATCGGCTTTTCTGTGGAAAAGAGAATGGTCTTCACTGTGGAAAAGCGTTCTTTGAGGACGGTCAGAGAACCATCGTAGACCTTCTTTCCCTTATCAATGATAAAAATCCGCTCACAGAGGCTTTCGATGTCCTTCATATCATGGGAAGTAATCAAAAAGGTGGTCTGGTATTCTTGGTTCATATAGCGGATGAAGGAGCGAATGGTCTCCTTGACGCTGGCATCCAAACCGATGGTTGGCTCGTCCAAAAAGACAACGGCAGGCTGGTGGATAAAGATAGCCGCAAATTCACAACGAACCCGTTGGCCCAGTGACAGATTACGGATTGGTTGCTTCATAATATCAGCCAAGTCCAATAAATCAATCAAAACAGCTAATCGCTCTTTGAATACCTTATCTGGAACATCATAAATTTTTGCGTGAAGGATAAAGGATTCCTGGACAGGCAAGTTCCAATCCAAATGGGATTTTTGTCCAAAGAGTACTCCGATTTGCTTATTGACAGCCTTGCGGTTCTCTTGTGGATTGAGGCCGTTGATTCGGACTGAGCCCTGGTCTGGATAGAGGACTCCCGTCAGCATTTTGATGGTGGTCGACTTACCGGAACCATTGGAGCCGATATAGCCGATGATTTCGCCTTTTTTGACCTGCAAGGAAATATCTTGGACGGCAGGAATTTTCTTTTTCTTGGGTTTGAAAAAGGCCTTAATAGAACCTTTGAGACCGACTTCCTTATCTATGATGGAATAGGTTTTTGATAGATGTTCAGCTTGAATCATTTCATCATCTCCTTTAAGAAAACGTTTGCACGATAAGACTATTATATCATATTTCTTAAGGGGTGAAGGTAGAAAATAATGATTACGGTAACATTTTTATTAGAAAATCGGTCATATATTGAGGAGATTCTTGCTTCCCATTTTTTATCCATACTTGAATGATTCCAAAGAAGGCATGTGAAAAATAGATACTGCTGTATTCTTTTTCAAGTGGTGATAAATCTTCTTTCCCCAAACGCTCAGCCAAATCATTTGCGACCAGCAATCTGACTTTGTTAATCAAGAAATTTTGGATTTCTTGAGTTCCGTTATGGGTCAGTAGGGCTGAGAGCAATTTTTCACGATAGAGCAATTCGAAAATTTCTAAAAATGATGATTGGCGATTGCCATCATAACGGTCAAATATAGCCTCTAATTTGTGAAAAAGTCCTTGTTGGTAGGAGTCGATTAATTCGTACTTATCTTTATAGTGGGTATAAAAACTGGAACGACTGATACCAGCAGTCTGTGCTAGATGGGTGGTTGTAATCTCATTAAATCCTTGAGTTTCTAAGCAAGTCACCATTGCTTCTAAAATGGCTTGACGAGTTCGTTCTTTCCGATTATCTGTTCCCATTTTGCTCCTTTTATACATTTTTAGACACATTGTACAAAAAACGATTCTTATTACTTGATTTTGAAAATGATACTTGTATAATATATTTTATCAGTTTTTGGACAGGATGTCTAAAGGAGTTTCTTATGTCGGAAAAAGTAAAGAATTTTTTCAAAAAACCAATGACCTTGATCACCATTCTCGGTGTTTCCTGTGTCCCAGCCTTATATAACATTAGTTTCCTAACCTCTATGTGGGACCCTTACGGCCGACTAGACCAGTTGCCTGTAGCAGTTGTCAATCAAGACCAGTCGGCGAGCTTTCAAGATAAAACCCTCACCATTGGTGATGATATGGTGGATAATATGAAAGAGAGCAAGAGTCTGGATTTCCACTTTGTATCAGAAAAAGATGCGGAAAAAGGTTTGGAAGAAGGGGACTATTATATGGTCATCACCCTACCAGAAGATTTGTCAGAAAAAGCTTCTAGTCTCTTAACGGACCAGCCAGAGCATCTAATAATTTCCTATCAAACCTCTAAAGGTCACAGCTTTGTCGCTTCTAAGATGGGCGAATCAGCCATGGAAAAATTGAAAGCGTCTGTTTCAGAGACGATTACTGAAACATACACCTCGGCTGTTTTTGACAGCATGGGAGAGATTCAATCTGGTATGGTTGAGGCAGCAGATGGAAGTCAACAATTAACAGATGGTGCTAGTCAATTAGAAACCGGAAGTCAGACTCTATCATCAGGCCTATCTACCTTATCTTCATCAGGTCAATCACTGGTGACAGGAGCAAACCAATTGGCCACCGGTCTTGTATCTTATACAGATGGAGTCAATCAGGCTGCGACAGGCAGTCAAACACTTTCCAGTGGCTTAACAACCTACACAAATGGGGTAGCGAGTCTTGCTTCAGGTGCAGAGCAATTAAATGCCAATTCCTCTCAGCTCATCGCTGGGGTGGGACGATTGCAATCAGGAGCAAGCCGGGTTGAACAACTGGTAACAGGAGCCAATCAATTGCAGGCAGGCTTGGAGCAACTCGCTAGTTCAACTAGTATGTCTGCTGAACAGTCTAGTCAAATACAGGCCTTATTGACAGGGCTTCCTCAGTTGCAAGCAGCTATCAATCAATTAAATGATAGCCTCTCAAGTATCGGAGGACTTGCAGTAGATACCTCTACTCTATCTAGTCTCTTGACGGAGATGGGGGCTCAGGCTCAAGGATTGTTGACTGCAGCCCAAGCCGATAAAACAGCCAGCATTGAAGCCTTACAAGCAACGGCTACCTATCAAAACTTGACAGCTGATCAGCAAGCTGAATTGGTTGGCGCCCTCCAAAACTCGCCTTCGACAACAGCGACAGGAGCCCAAACGATTTTGGGTCAATTGTCTCAACTCAGTCAAGCCTTATCTAGCCTACAAAGTCTTTCTGGCATGGCAACACAAATGAGCCAGCTGCAATCAGCTGTCGGTCAGATTAACACGGCTGCCAATCAAGCATTGCCAGGAGCTACAACAGCCATTGAAAACCTATCAAGTGGCTTGAGTCAGGTCAACACCGCTTTGAACCGGCAAGTTCTACCAGGAACTCAAACCTTGACGAGTGGTGTGAGTCAACTTCAAACGCAATTATCAAATGGAGCTAGTCAACTCATGTCAGGGGTGACAGCCTATACCGCCGGTGTTGCTCAATTAGCAGAGGGTGGAGCTCAGTTGGTTGCGAATAATAGTAGCATCCAATCAGGAGGTAGCCAGTTAACATCAGGATTGGCAACCTTGTCATCCAACTCCAGTCAACTTGTCAGTGGTTCAGGACAACTGGCTTCTGGTAGCCAGCAATTGATTGCTGGTGCGGATCAATTAGCTAGTGGCGGTCAAACCTTGACAAGCGGTATTTCCAGTCTTCGTACAGGTAGTGAAACCCTAACAAATTCACTCAGCTCAGCCAGTCAACAACTATCAGTCATCTCTGTAGAAGACAAAAATGCACAAGCAGTTTCTCAACCAGTCACCTTGGAACACAGCGACCAAGATGATGTGAAGACCAACGGTGTCGGAATGGCTCCTTACATGGTATCAGTCGCACTGATGGTTGCAGCCTTATCAGCGAATGTTATTTTTGTCAAACACATTGATAATCGTTCCTACAAGAATCGTTGGGATTGGGCTAAAGGGAAATTGTTACTGAATGGTACGATAGCCAGCCTAGCAGCATTGATTCTGTACGGTGTTCTTCGCTTGATTGGAATTGATCCGGCTCATCCAATGGCAACCTTGGGATTAATCCTCTTATCCTCTTGGACCTTCATGGCCCTCGTTACAGCCTTGGTGGGCTGGAATAATCGTTTCGGATCCTTCGCAAGTTTAATTATCTTGTTACTACAGCTTGGATCAAGCGCAGGTACCTACCCAATCGAACTTAGTCCACGCTTCTTCCAAGTCATTCAGCCTTATCTTCCAATGACCTATTCTGTTTCAGGCCTTCGTCAAACCATTTCAATGGTTGGAAATAGCAGTCATCAAGTTTGGATGCTGAGTCTCTTCTTAGTAGGCTTCATGGGATTAGGTCTCATGATTTATAATCAAAAAGATGAATAATGAGAAAACCAACTGCGTGAACAGTTGGTTTTTGGTTGATGTAGTTATTTTGGTGTTGGTGTTCGTAGATTAATGGTTGCGTTAGTTGAAGTAATGGTCAGGCTATTATTGCTCTCTTTTTTCTCCAAAGTTAAGGTTTGTTTATCCTCCTCTTTTTTGATCGATAATGTTTGATACTTATCTTTAGTGAAAATACCGACGTTTTCAGCTTGTTCGTTGAAGTAACTCATATCACCAACAGCTTGCTTTAGTTCTTCGAGGGTTTCATAGTGGTAGCCTAAGTGTTCCGCAAGTGTTTTGATGTCCAGCTGTGTACTGATATTCAGATTGATGTCTTGTAAGCTCTTATCTGTTAGGTTTATATTTGTAACAGATAGGCTGTATTCGGAAGGAGTGAGGACGTTTTTTCCTAGGAGAGTCAATTGATCTGCATTCAGTTCTTGGTAATTTTTAATTGTAACATTTTCCAAACTGGTTTCAGATAAGCGGATGCTGCTTCCCTGTAGGTTGATGTGCATATCTTTTAGAGTGGATTGTGTCGCTTGGAAGTAGCCTGCTTCAATCTGACCGCTGTCAATAGTCACCTTGTCAAGAGTGACACCACCAGACAGATTTGCCTCTTTGATATGGATATTCTCAATCGTGAAACCGCCAAAATCATAGAAGTGGAGATTGTGTCCCTCTAATTTATCCAGTGTCTTCCCTTTAGGCACTTCAATGGTGACGGAGAAGACATTGATACGACGTTGGGCCAACCTTTCTCCAAGATACTGCATAATTCCTTCGATAGCAAAAGATTCTTGTTGTGAAGAAAGGGTCAAAGTTCCCTCTTTTTCTGCTAGTTTTAAGGGGGATTGCATATTGTTGTCGGAGTTGGCATAGGTCACATGGTAGTTGCTATCGCTAGACTCCTTGATATAGACGCTGTGGGGGATAAAGTCAATTTTAATGGTATTCAAATCTGTGAAGGTCTTATGGACTTCCGTCGGAGCAGCAACCTCTTCCAAGCGGGTTACGCCCCCAGTGAAAAATCCAATGCCAGCCAGAATTAAGCCTGCAATCAGGCTGACAAAACCGATAATAATGGCGATGGTTAGTTTCTTTTTCATGCTCGTTTACCTCGTTTCAAGATCCATTTGAAGCAAGCCTTGACCAGTCGCCAAGACCAGTAGGCAAAAAATCCAGTCAAGATGTAGATGAGAATAGCTCCGCCAATCAAAGACAAACCTGAGCCAAACCCCATGAGGAAGATATTGAATCCTTCTGACATGAGGCTAAAGGCTTCCCAAATCAGATAGCCACCGCTGGTAAGAAGTCCGACACCCAGAACAAAGGCACCGACAATGAGGGCCAAGATGAGCGCCACCAATCCCAATAGACTAGCTAGGAGAATAAGCAAAAGTGGAATGGCGATAGGCAGGGAAATGACAGCTAGGATAGCCAACCAGAGCGTTCGTTTTGTTTGGCTAAAATTACGGAAGTAGCGACCGAGGAAAAAGGCGCCGAGGATAAGAGTTGCAAACAGAGGAATGACTCCGATAAACTCTCCCATGATAAAGAGTAGGAAGAAAGAGAAGAGACCTGTCATACTTAAGGCTCCCAGACCAACCCAGAGTTTCCAGTTGAGTTGAATAGGTTCTTGTTGATCCTTCTCTTCTTGGATTTGCTTGTTGAGCATGTTGTTGATGAGTTCGCTGGCAGCTTCTTTTGGAGATCCTAATTCTTCGATAATCTCAGCTTCACGCTCTGGTCCAGCCTCGTCAAAATACTCATTAAAGAAGCTGATGGCTTCGAAGTATTCCTTGTGGGGCAGTTTCTTCAAGTGTTTTTCTAACTGCTCCATGTACTCAGTTCTTGTCATGGCGGACGCTCCCTTCTATAATACCGTTGATGGTTGTTGTGTAGGTATCCCAATCATCTTTGAGTCGGACCAATTCTTCGTGACCTAACTGAGTTAGGCTATAATACTTGCGCATCCGACCCTGATATTCTTGGGAATAAGTAGTCAAAAAGTCATTTTGCTCCAATCGCTTTAGGATGGGATAGAGGGCGGACTCCTTGATGTTGGCAATGAGTTTGATGGTCTGACAGATTTCATAACCATAAGAATCATCGGATTCCAAAATAGCCATGATGAGAAATTCTGTCAGCACTGCGGGGACTGGAAAATGCATAGGACGCTCCTTTCCTTTGTTGTTAGTTGGGTTCGGTTTTGATATATAGTGTTCATTTGTATATATCAAAATTTGTTATATATTAAATATACACCTACAAAAATAAATTGTCAAGTGATTATGTGCAAAATAAATAAAATAGCTTAAGACAAATTTTTAAGGTGTAAACGTTTTATAGCCTTGAAAAATATTTTCAGAGTAGTAAACTTAATAACAGTACTAACATTAAGGGATTTTCTAGACTAAAAGAGAATGACCTCAGATGGATTAGTAATATTTAAGGTGGTGTAAAGATGAAACTATATGTTCAGTTTATGATTATTCTAGTATTTTCATTTTTAGGGGAAGCTATTTCGACTATTTTTCATCTTCCTATTCCGGGAAGTATTATTGGCTTAATCCTCCTATTTTTAGCCCTAGAGTTCAAATTGATTCGTCTTCGCCACATTCATACGGTTGGAAATTTTTTGCTGGCTAATATGACCATTCTTTTTTTGCCTGCAGCGGTGGGCATTATGGAGAGATTTGATGCAATTAAAGATTATTTACTTCCTATTTTCATCGTCATTTTAGGCGCCATTTTTTTAAATATCTTAGTAATTGGTTTTGTTGTTCAATTTGTGAAGCAAAAGTTTGAAGGTGACTACATTGATACGGAGGGAATTCATGACTGAACTTTTTTCAAATCCTATTTTTGGTATTATGTTATCAATTGCAGCATATTTAATTGGAATGCTGATTTATCGAAGATTTCCTCATCCAATCACAACCCCACTATTAGTAGCTACAGGATTGATTATTGTCTTTTTAAAAATGACAGGTATTTCCTATAAGGAATATTATGCAGGAGGGTCCTATCTAAATATGCTTATTGTACCTTCAACAGTAGCTCTGGGTATCCCTTTGTATCGTTCTTTCCATCTAATGAAACATCACATTCGAAGTATTCTTTTGGGAATTTTTCTTGCCTGTATTGTCAATACTGTCTTTACTGCCCTAATTGCAAAATGGTTTGGGATGGATTTTTTTCTAGCAATCTCTCTTTTTCCAAAATCAGTCACCACTGCTATGGCTGTTGGTATTACTGATAAAATGCAAGGGATAGCGACAGTTACTCTTGTAGTCGTTGTTGCAACAGGGATTCTGACAAGTGTTCTTGGCCCAGTCTTTTTAAAGTTACTAAAAATTGAAGACCCGGTAGCTGTTGGTCTTGCTTTGGGAGGAACAGGGCATGCCATTGGAACGGGTACAGCGATAAAATATGGGCATACGCAAGGGGCGATGGCTGGCTTAGCTATTGGGATTACAGGCATCATGTATGTGGTGATTAGTCCTATAGTTGCGCAGATTATCTTACAATAAAAAAACTACGATTGGAATTCCAACCGTAGTTTTTTAGTCTACATAAAGTTTGGATTGATTATTCAACCAACTATAAAGAAGTCCGATAAAGAGACCGCCCCCCACGTAGTTTCCTAGTCCAGAAAAGAGGAAATTACTTAATACACTTACTAGATTCATTCCTTCAACTGGTCCACCATTTGCAAAAAAGGCCAGGGAGAAGAGTGAAAAGTTCGCAATGACGTGCTCATATCCCAAGAAAGCAAAGATAAAGATGATGAAAATAACGGAAATGAGACGTCCAGCGTCATCTTTGATGCGTAAGAAGGTAAATACGCCGATATTCACGACAATATTAGCAAAAATCCCTTCAATAAATTGAGTCAAAGGTGTCTTTGAAAGCTTGGCCACCGTTGCTTCAAATAGGTAGCTGTGAGCATCAACATGTTGATAAGGCAGTGTCAATGAAACCAAGTAACAAACAAGGACAGCACCGATAAAGTTGAAAAGGATACAGGTTGCCAACATCTTGAGGGCTGTTTTAGTAGGAATCGTTTTTCGATGGCTGGCTACTGTCATATACATCATGTTGGATGTTCCTAGTTCGGCATTCATATATAAAATCATGAGTAGCCCCCAACCAAACATCAACCCATAACTAAACTTCCCGAGTCCTTCTGCGACATGGTTGAGTTTGTCTGCTGTATAAAGAGAAATGACAATTCCTAATCCTAAATAAAGACTGGCTAGTATCGATCGTACAGCGTAGGCAGAAAAACTGTGTTCAAACAAATCTGCTTTTTTCTGGATACTCTTTTCAAGTGTATACATTAATGTCTCTTGGTTAGCTCCCATCCTAATCTCCTTACTGAATCTACTACTTTTTTGAGTAAACGTTTTCTTTTTGTCGAATGGCTTTACTTTGTTTATTATACTTGATAAAATGGTTGTTGTCCAAAAAAATTTAACTTTTGAAAGGAAATATAAGAAAAATATGGATGTTACATGGACAGTGAAATATATCACTGAATTTTTAGCGACTGCACTCCTTATTATCATTGGTAATGGTACAGTTGCAAACGTTGATTTAAAAGGCACAAAAGGAAACAATTCTGGTTGGATTCTCATTGCGATTGGCTATGGTTTGGCAGTTATGATGCCAGCATTGATGTTTGGTAACGTTTCTGGAAACCACATCAACCCAGCCTTTACACTTGGTTTGGCTGTTTCAGGTCTCTTCCCTTGGGAACATGTTGCACAGTATATCGTTGCGCAATTGTTAGGTGCAATGTTTGGTCAGTTAGTGGTTGTAGCAGTGTATAAACCTTACTTCTTGAAAACTGAAAATTCTAACCATATTCTTGGTTCATTCTCAACTATCAGTGCGCTTGATAATGGAACGAAAGAAAGCCGTAAAGCTGCAACTATTAATGGCTTCTTAAATGAGTTCGCTGGTTCATTTGTATTGTTCTTTGGAGCACTTGCTTTGACTAAGAATTTCTTTGGTGCAGAGCTTGTTGGTAAAATCATTGAACAAGGCTATGACAAGACAGTCGCTGAAACAATGGTTGCTCCATATACTTCAGGTTCAATCGCAGTTGCTCACTTAGGCATTGGTTTCCTAGTTATGGCCTTGGTAGCCTGTGTCGGTGGTCCAACTGGTCCAGCTCTTAACCCTGCTCGTGACCTTGGTCCGCGTCTTCTTCACCACTTCTTGCCAAAAACAGTACTTGGTGAAGCAAAATCTGATTCAAAATGGTGGTATGCTTGGGTGCCAGTGGTTGCTCCAATCCTCGCATCAATTGCCGCCATTGCACTATTCAAATTCTTGTATCTTTAATAGTGAACCCGATTCGTCGGGTTTTTCTTTTTTGTTTTATGGATATTGAGGTGATTCGGTTGTCTGCTTTGCTATTTTCTTAAAAGTTATGCTACAGTAAAGCTAGAAAAAATCGGAAAAGAGGCTAGAATATGTCAGATGTTTTTGCTTTTGGTTATGGGCGTGAGCGTGCAGAAATGCAATTTAAACGGCTCAACCGTCATGGGATCATCGCAGGTGCGACCGGAACAGGGAAGACAGTGACCTTAAAGGTCCTGGCAGAGCAGTTGAGTGACGCGGGTATTCCTATTCTTATACTGTCTGTACCTCGGTTCCGGGTATGAAAGTAAATTCGTTCGGTTATATCTAGACAAAGTTCTTGCCAGATGCCACAAAATTCGTTAAAATAAACGTAAATCACTAATTAGTAAGGAGTTACCATGACTGATCAATTGCAGGCATTATTGAAAGACTATCAGCCCCAGCCATTGGGTGAAAAACGTTCTTATGCAGTCTTCTTGCCCTTAGTCTGGTCAGACAATCAGTGGCAGGTCTTATATGAGATTCGGAGCGAGTCCATTTCTCAACCGGGAGAAGTTTCCTTTCCAGGTGGTGGAATTGATGATGGGGAGACAGCAGAAGAAGCAGCCATTCGTGAGGTTATTGAAGAACTTGACATTCAACAGGAACAAATTGAGTTGCTGGGAGAAATCGATTATCTCGTTTTCGGTCGCTCAACGATTCGCTGTTTTGTCGGTCGACTTCACTTGGACTGGCAGACCCTTCAACCCAATGATGAAGTAGCTCGATTCTTTACAGTTCCACTAGAAACCTTGTTGAAAACGTCCCCTGTCTATTATCAACTGGATTCACAGATTGTCCCAGATTGTGACTTTCCCTTTGAACGTTTGAGAGGTGGGGTTGACTATCCTTTCAGTCATCACAAACGCTCCGTTCCATTTTATGAAAATCTACCAGAAAATATCTGGGGAATGACCGCCCAATTTACCCATCGGTTTGTGGAAATCATAAATCAAAAAACTTCGCCCAGATGAGCGAAGTTTTCTGTTTTTGTTAACATCCCAAATGTCGTTGAACTTATTTTTCAGTTTCCAATAAATGTTGACCTACTAGAGCGGCAAGTGCAGCACCAACTAGCGGAGCAAGGATAAAGACCCAAACTTGGCTAAGAGCGGTTCCACCTACAAAAAGAGCTGGCGCCAAGCTCCGTGCTGGGTTAACTGAAAGACCTGTCACGTTCAAGCCCAAGATGATGAGCAAGGTTAAGGTCAAACCGATTACAAGACCTGCAATTTTTCCGTTGCCCTTACTTGCTGAAGTTACTGTAACGATAACTAAAACAAAGATAAAGGTTGCAATTGCTTCAAACAAGAAAGCACCTGCGGCATTTACAGTTGTAAATCCATTTTCTCCTAAACTTGCTGTTGAAAGTCCAGCATTTGACAAGAAGAAAATCAAGGTTGATGAGGCAAGGATTGCTCCCAAAACTTGTGCAACCACATAAGTAGCAAATTCTTGTGCATTCAAACGTTTGTTGATGAACATAGCCAATGAAACAGCAGGGTTCAAGTGTGCACCTGAAACAGTACCAATACTGTAAGCAGCCGCTACGATAGAAAGACCAAAGGCAAATGCAATTCCAAGATGACCAAGACCATCTACACCATTACCAAAAACAACAGCGCCAGTCCCAATAAAGACCAACATAAATGTACCGATAAATTCGGCTAAAAACTTCTTAGACATGTTTTTTTCTCCAGTCATATAGTGAAGCATTTTCATGAAAATTTCAAGAAAATAGACTTTGAACTTGTGCCAGCGGATGGGAAAGGTTAAAATATTCCTCTCAGATACAGTTAGCTTTTTGTTACTTTTTGCCAAAAAGTAACGTTTTTGTAGTTTTGACAGCCCTGTGATCCATCAAAACTACAAACGCTTTCCGCGGGGTCTTGCAGACGGCTAAGCCAAAAATAAGAAAACAAATAACGCACCAAAAATGGTGCGTTATTTGTTTTTGTGCTATAATGAAAGCAAATATGAGGAGGTCTTTATCTATGATTGGAGACAATATCAAGTCACTACGTCGAACACATGATTTAACACAACCAGAATTTGCGAAAATGGTCGGTATTTCACGCAATAGTTTAAGTCGTTATGAGAATGGAACTAGTAAAGTTTCAACAGAACTTATCGACCGTATTTGTCAAAAATTTAACGTCTCTTATGTTGATATTGTAGGGGAGGATAAGATGTTAGCACCTGTTGAAGATTACCAACTGACTTTAAAAATAGAAGTGATCAAAGAACGAGGAGCAGCCATATTATCACAGCTTTATAGATACCAGGATAGTCAAGATATTGCTTTTGATGATGAATCCAATCCTTGGATTCTGATGAGTGATAATTTGGCTGAATTAATCCATTCGAAAATCTACCTTGCCTATACTTTCGATGAGATCGAGCGTTACAATGGCTATTTAGGTGGTATTGAGCGGATATTAGATATGGTGAATCATCGGAAGGTGCCGTAATGAAACGGGAAATGTTCTGACTTCTGTTCGATATACAAAATGTAGAGATTTTGATTGTGTTAAATCAACAAAAAAGCACCTGAAACCATTGTTTCAAGTGCTTTCTTAGTTCAATTATTTCACCTCAGTAAAGGTTTGAAATGTTGTTTTAGCTGGCTAAAAACGTTATTAAATCAAGGTTTTTAGTATTTTCATTTAGAAAATGTAGTCAAAAATGTAGTCATTAGACTAGCCTGTTAGTTTAGCGATTTCTTTCAGATAAAGATTAACCATTTAGCCAAGTCATCATCATGTAGCACCATAACACGTTTATTAGTTAATTTTGGCTTGGGAGGAATTCTGACTGTGCGTGCTGGATTGTGGGTAAGACTAAAATTGGTTATGCCGAAATCAAAAATATCACTTATTGGCGTCGATTATAATCTAGTTTTTCTTTGTGAAACATAGGAAATACCTCACAACTCTTCTTAGCTCTATTATACGACTTTGCACAAAGAAAAGCCCTTGGAAACTTGTGTTCCAAGGACTTTGTCTTCAATCTGAGCCAAGGTAATTTTAAAAATTACCTTGGCTTTTTCGAAACTACACAAAGTTCACTATTATCAGTATTAACCTAAAGATAATGTACAAAATGGTTTGCGAATGATATAATTTAAGTACAAAAAAATGTTGATGTTTTTTTGTATTGTGGTTAGAAAAACTTATGCAGTTAGAAGAAAAGGAGAATTAAAGATGATTACAAAGAGCTTCGAAAGAAAATTAGAAAAACTTGGTGCATTTGAAATTAGCTTTGATATGTTGAAATTATCAGAAAAGAATGAGAAACATTTGAAATTTTTGAATGCAGGAAGAGGAAATCCTAATTGGATTAATACCTTGGGAAGATTAGCTTTTGCAAGACTGATGGAATTTGGCGTGTCAGAATGCAAAAGAACTCTAGATAAAGGAGATTTAGCTGGATATGTTGACTCCAATGGAATTGAGGAGAGGTACAATGCTTTTTTAAATCGTGACGATGAGGTGGATGTATTTCTTAAAAAGATCGTGGAGTATAGCGTAGACCATCTAGATTTAGATAAGAAAAGCCTTATTTTGGAGCTTACAAATGGCATTATAGGAAATAATTATCCGGTTCCCAGCCGTTGTTTGGAGAATACGGAGCACATCATCAATGCATTTCTCCAAAGTATTCTGTACGGAAAGGCTGACTTAAGAAAGGAAACGAAGGTATTTCCGGTAGAAGGCGGTACGGCTGCAATTGTTTATATATTTGATTCCTTAAAGCATAATGGACTACTTAATGATGGAGACCACATTGCAATCAACACACCGGTATTTACTCCTTATATTCAGATTCCGAGACTATCAAATTTTAATTTAACAGAGATCGATATTCAAGCAAGGGAAGAAAATCAGTGGCATATTCCAGATTCTGAATTTGAAAAGCTTTTGGACCCTTCTGTCAAGGCATTTTTCTTAGTGAATCCATCAAATCCCGGTTCCCGCAGTCTTACAGATGAGACTTTGGAACAGTTAAGAAAAGTAGTTGAAAAGCGCCCTGACCTTATTATTATCACAGATGATGTATATGGAACCTTTGTCAATAACTTCCGTACAGTTTATTCCGTTTGCCCGAGAAACACTATTTTAGTCTATTCGTATTCAAAGCTTTACGGGGTTACAGGATGGAGACTCGGAGTTATAGCAATTAATGAAGATAATGTTTTTGATGAACTGATTAAGAAGCTTCCTGAGAAGAAGAAAAAAGAACTAGAAAGCGATTATTCTATCGTTACACTTAATCCTTCGGAAATGAGCTTTGTTGAAAGGATATGCGCGGACAGCAGATCCATCGGATTGTATCATACCAGTGGGCTCTCCACTCCGCAGCAGATTATGATGGTTCTTTTGTCTATGACGCATTTGGTTCTTGAAAATGAAAAGGATCAATACATTGAAGCTTGTAAAGAAATTACAGCGATTCGTTACCACAATTTAATGTCTACATTAGGCTTACCTGAGGATAACAGTGATTCCAATGCTAAATATTATACACTGATTGACATATATCAACTTGCAGAAACAAATTATGATAAGAACTTCGCAACATGGCTTAGAAATGAATTTGAGGAAATAGATTTTCTTTTACATCTAGCAAAGGAAGAAGGTGTTGTGTTGATGGAAGGAGTTGGTTTTGGAGCAACTCCTGGTACAGTTAGAATTTCAGAAGCAAACCTAGAGGACAATGATTATAAGAAAATAGCAAACCGTATTATATCCCTTTTGAAAGAATATTACGAAAAGTATACAAAAGAGAAAAAAAAGCTATAGTATGGGGAGGAATTTAAAATGGATATAGGTTTAATCTCACATGAAGTGTTGGAAACAGCAGAACGTATTACGGTAACAGGTTTCTCTGATATAGCCCATTATTTGATTGCTAATCCAGTCATTTCTATCTTTATATGTCTTGCACTTGGATATTTTATTGGAAAGGTAAAGATAAAATCCTTTACGGTAGGTGCCACTGTAGGAACTTTGCTGGTAGGACTTCTCATTTCCCTAATATTGAAGGGGGCAGGAACTTATGAGATTGACGGAACTGTAAAGACAATCTTTTTCTCACTGTTTATTTTTGCTATCGGATATGAGGTTGGACCTTCATTCTTCGCAAGTTTAAAAAAATCTGGCCTTAAAATTATTGTCCTATCCATATTCTTCGCCGTGGTAGCCTTTGTCGTTTCTATAGTTTTGTTTAAGGCTTTTGGTATTGGAGCTGGAGAAGCTGGCGGAATTTTGGCAGGTAGTCTTACACAGTCAGCAATCTTAGGAACAGCGGATTCTACTATGAAGGCTATGCTTTCAGGAACAGAACTGAAAACGGCGGAAAGTCAAATGGCAGTTGCATATGCGCTTACCTATGTTTTTGGAACGATTGGGGTAGTGGTATTTTTGAAAAACGGTGCAGCGAAGTTAATTGGTGCAAATTTGACAGATACAGTTAAGAAGAAAATTGAGCAAACAAATTTCCATGAGTCTTCTTCGGAAAACACTGTGGTTGGAAATATTAAAGCACGTGCATTTTGCTTAGAAAAAGGTGCAGAACTTATTGGCAAAACAATCGGTTCGGTGGAAGAGCAGTACGAGGATGATCTTACAATAACGCAAATCATTCGAAAGGGTAAAAAGGTGACCCTTGCGCCAGATGTGCAGCTCCTGGAAGGGGATACGGTTACGATTATCGGACTTCTTGATGCAGTATTACATTTTGAAGCTCCGGGCATGAAGGAAACGGATGATTCGGAAGCCCTTAAGCTTGATGTGATAAAGCAGGAAATCGTTTTGACTAATCATTTCTCTCTGGATGTGATAAAGCATCTTTCAGAAAATGGAATTGTCATTTCAGAGAGGAAGAGAGACAACAATATCCTATCTGAAGATCAGGCGTTAAAAGCTCTCGACCACTTGACCTTGGTGGGACCAAAAGCTGCTATTTCTAAGGCTGTAAAAAAACTTGGGTATGTGAAGGATACAGGTACTGAGACAGACGTGGCCTTCATCAGCATGGGGCTTGTAGTTGGTCTATTAATAGGTGCAATCAGCTTCGTTGTATCCAAAATTCCGATTACACTTGGATCTGGTGGAGGAGCTTTAATTGGAGGACTTCTGTTTGGATATTATCAAGATAGACATTCTAACTATGGACTGATGCCGAAAGCAACCCGATGGTTTTGTAAGAGTGTTGGATTAAATCTCTTTATAGCCATTGTGGGACTTACTTCTGGAGCTTCCTTCATATCTGCATTGCAATCTATGGGCTTAAAGGTACTATTAATTGGTATTTTGGTAACCATTTTGCCTCATATTGCTTCCGTTTACTTCGGAAGATTTGTATTAAAGCTGGATGCTGTAGATATCATTGGATCTCTGTGTGGTGCCGGAACCTGTACCGCAGCGCTTAACGGAGTTGTGGAGGAATATGACTCCAGTATTTTTGCAGTAGCCTATACACCAGGATATGCAATGGGAAATATTTTACTTACAGTTTTAGGTCCTCTTGTAGTAGCAATATGCATACATTAGTTATTTGAGTAGATAAGATAGATTCATACATTTATTTTAAGGAAAAGTGGTTATATAATATTTAGCGTTGGTGAGAGAAAATTCTCTCCCAACGCTAAATTTTTGCAAAAAAATAGGAACACGCATCAAATCTCGTGTATAATTTAAATCGCACAAAATAAAAAACAAGGAGAAATGATATGTGTTCTAATGCTAGTAGAACAGAAATCTTAGGAATTAACGATAAGAATTTAGTAATAGTAATAAATCCATAATTCAAAAATATTTTAATTACCTTAATCCCAATGTAGCTACCTATAGAAATCTACACTTTAATATTGATGACAACAAAAATACCTTAGATATTGAAATAGTAAACAATAGTCAAACTATCAAAGCTGCCAATGTTCTGAGTTCTGGACAGCTTAATGTTTTGGCAATTTCAATTTTTATTGCAAAGAATATCGGTCAAAATAATTCAGCAATTGATTTTATTGCCATAGATGATCCTATTCAAAATATGGATGATATTAATCAATTTTCAATGATTGATGTTTTGGGGAAATTGAATAAACAACTTATTTTTACAACACATGATGCAAAATATGTAAACCTTTTTTTGAAGAAAAATGAGCTTCGGATGAATAATATTGCTGTTTACTATTTAGATGCTGAAGAAGGTAGATATGAGAATATACTAGACTATAACTAAGTGAAATTTTTTTATCTACTTATATCGTCAGTCTATAAATCCATAATCTGATGCTATTACCACAAATGTTCAAATTTCCAACATATTCTTGTTTATTTTTGATATAATGTAAAAAAACAACAAAGGATTAAACATGAATAAACGAGAACGACTAGAAGAAATTACACGATTGGTAAACAAAAAAGGCACCGTTCGAATTTCTGAGATAGTAGAATTGCTAAATGTTACTGATATGACTGTTCGACGTGATTTTATTGAATTGGAAGAGCAAGGTATCTTAACAAAAATTCACGGCGGTGCTAGAAGTAATAAAGCTTTTCAATATCGGGAATATTCCCATTCTGAGAAACACATTCAGAATAAGGAAGCCAAACAAGAGATAGCAGAAAGGGCTGCACAACTGATAGAAGATGGAGACACGGTGTTCTTAGGCCCAGGAACAACAGTGGCCTTTCTGGCTGAGGCCATTAAAAATCCTCGTCTCACTGTCATCACAAACTGTATGCCTGTTTTTACCATCCTATCTCAAAAGAAGACCGAGGAGTTTCAAGTCTTTCTCTTGGGGGGAGAATATCGCCAAGTGACAGAATCTTTTGTAGGAGAAATTACCAATACAAGTTTAGAAAAAATGCGATTCAGCAAAATTTTCTTTTCAGGTAACGGACTTAAGGGAACTGATGTCATGACCTCTACCCTAGCGGAAGCCTATACGCAAAATATTGCCATTAAACATTCGTTAGAAAAATATCTACTGCTGGATGCCTCGAAAATTGGAAAAGATGATTTTACTTCCTTTTGTGATTTGAATGATGTAACTGCTCTAGTGACCGATATGACTGCAAAGGATGAAAATTACCAATTATTAAGTAAGCACATCGAAATTATCACTACAAAATCATAAAGTTATCAAAACCAACAGTGAAATGTTGGTTTTTTGTTTGTATACGAAAAAAATAAACAAAAATAAAACAAAATATGTTGACTTTGTGTTTGTTTAGTTGTATAATTTAAACATAAAAAAGCGAAAACGCTTTTCTAAGTTTTGCAAAACAAAGATTTTCTGCCAAATATGGCTACAACTTTCTATTTTTGTTAGGAGATAGGTTATGACAATCATTATCGGTGCTGATCCAGCGGGCTCAAAACTAAAAGACGTTATTAAAGATTATTTGCTAGAAAAATCATATGACTTTAAAGATGTCAGTGATGGAAGTGATTTTGTTGATACAACTTTGGCAGTAGTTGCAGAAGTTAATCAACAGGAAGGAAATCTTGGCATTGTGATTGATGCTTATGGTGTTGGTCCATTTATGACCGCAACTAAAGTCAAAGGCATGATTGCTGCAGAAGTTTCAGACGAACGTTCTGCCTATATGACAAGAGGACACAACAATTCGCGTATTATTACAATCGGTAGTGAGATTGTAGGAGAAGGAATTGCTAAAAATATCGTTAAAGGATTTGTTGAAGGTGAGTATGATGGTGGCCGTCACCAAATTCGTGTCGATATGCTAAATAAAATGTGCTAATTGTTGTAAACAAAGGAGAATAAGAGATGAAAATTGCAATCGGTTGTGACCACATTGTAACCTATGAAAAAATCGCTGTGGTAGATTATTTGAAAAATCAAGGATATGAAGTATTGGACTTTGGGACTTATGACAATGTTCGTACTCATTACCCAATCTTTGGTAAAAAAGTTGGTGAAGCTGTTGCAAGCGGACAAGCAGATTTGGGAATTTGTATTTGTGGAACAGGTGTTGGAATCAACAATGCTGTAAACAAGGTACCTGGCGTTCGATCAGCTCTGGTTCGTGATATGACCTCTGCACTCTATGCAAAAGAAGAGTTAAATGCCAACGTCATTGGTTTTGGAGGAAAGATTACAGGTGAGTTGCTCATGTGCGACATCATTGAAGCCTTCATTAAAGCAGAATACAAACCAACTGAAGCAAACAAACGTTTGATTGAAAAGATTGCTGCAGTTGAAACGCTCAATCAAGAGCAGGCTAATCCAGAGTTCTTTACGGAATTTCTTGAAAAGTGGGATCGTGGAGAATACCACGACTAGGAGGCTCACATGATTTTGACAATCACTTTAAATCCGTCCGTTGATATTGCCTATCAATTGGATACCTTTCATTTGGATACGGTCAATCGAGTAGAAAAAGTTCAAAAAACAGCTGGAGGCAAGGGGCTCAATGTCACACGAGTTTTGAAACAAATCGGTGAAGATGTTGTAGCAACAGGCTTTATTGGCGGCGAGATTGGAAGTTATGTAAAGAAACAACTCACTCGAAATGATATTAAAAATTCCTTTGTGGAAATTGGGAGCGAAACACGTAACTGTATTGCGGTTCTTCATGATGGCAAACAGACGGAGATTTTAGAACAAGGACCAACTATTCAAGAACATGAAGCCTTGAATTTTATTGAACACCTTGAAATTATTCTGAACAATGTAGATGTAGTTGTCATTTCAGGAAGTTTGCCTAAGGGACTTGCTAGCAATTATTATGTTGAGATTGTAGAACTTTGTAAAAAATTCGGTGTAGCTGTTGTTTTGGATTGTTCTGGTGAGGCGCTGAAAAACGTTTTAGAAAGCCAGCAGAAGCCGACAGTTATTAAGCCGAATACAGAAGAGTTATCACAACTGATTGGTAAAGAAGTTACTGATGATATTCAAGAGTTGAAATCAGTTTTGTCTGGTCAACTTTTCCAAGGAATTGATTGGATAGTCGTCTCATTAGGAGCACAGGGGGCTTTTGCCAAGCACAATGACAAGTTCTATCGTGTCAGAATTCCAAAAATCAAAGTCGTCAATCCAGTGGGATCAGGAGATTCAACAGTTGCAGGTATTGCAGCTAGTTTGGTACATGCCTTACCTGATACAGAATTACTTAAAAAGGCTAATGTTTTGGGCATACTAAATGCCCAGGAAGAACAGACAGGTTATGTCAATTTAGAAAATGCAGAATCGTTGTATTCTCAAATCGAAGTCGAAGAGGTATAATATGGTAGTAACAACAGATAAAAGAAAATACATGGAAAAAGTAAGCAATGAAGCAGGTATTATTTCAGCTTTAGCATTTGACCAACGTGGAGCCCTGAAAAAAATGATGGCAAAACATCAGACAGAAGAACCTACTGTGGAGCAGATGGAAGAACTAAAGAAACTAGTTTCAGAGGAATTAACACAGTTTTCTTCCTCAATTCTGTTAGATCCTGAATTTGGTTTGCCAGCATCACGCGCCCGTGACGAACAGTGCGGTTTGCTCCTAGCTTATGAAAAAACTGGCTATGATACAAGCTCTACTAGTCGCTTACCAGATTGCCTAGTAGAGTGGTCTGTAAAACGACTAAAAGAAGCAGGGGCAGATGCTATCAAGTTCTTACTCTATTATGATGTTGATGGAGACCAATATGTCAACCTTCAAAAACATGCCTATATTGAACGCTTGGGTTCAGAATGTCAGGCTGAAGGTTTACCATTCTTCTTGGAAATTTTGAGCTACGATGAAACGATTGAAGACAATGCCAGTGTGGAATTTGCAAAAGTCAAACCTCGAAAAGTAAATGAGGCTATGAAGGTATTTTCGGACGAACGCTTTGGAGTGGATGTTCTCAAGGTAGAAGTACCTGTGAACATGAATTTTGTAGAAGGCTTTGGAACAGGGGAAGTTGTCTATACAAAAGAAGAAGCAGCCGAATATTTCCGTCAGCAAGAAGCGTCAACTAACTTACCCTACATTTATCTAAGTGCAGGTGTTTCTGCTAAACTCTTCCAAGATACTCTAGTGTTTGCACATGAAGCTGGTGCTAAATTTAATGGTGTATTATGTGGTCGTGCAACATGGGCTGGAGTTGTGCCAGTTTATATTGAGCAAGGGGAAGAAGCAGCACGAGAATGGTTACGAACTGTTGGTCGTGAAAATATTGAGGGACTTGATGCAGTCTTGTCTCAAACAGCAACTTCTTGGCTAGAAAAATAATTGAAAAATAACCATTTTCTTAAAAGAAAGGGTTTACATTTTCTGAGAATATGCTATAATAATCTCATCAGTAAGAATAGAGTGGATTGTAACTAATTCGATTAGGCAAGACTACAAATGGATTTGAGAGTGGGATATTCTCGGTTTGTTTGTAGTCTTTTTTTGCTTAAAAATATAGGAGGGATACATGTTTAGGATTATACAGTCACTAAATAATAACGCTGCACTGGTGAAAAATGAACATGGGGAACAGGCAGTTGTGATGGGATTAGGTATAACCTTTCAAAAGAAGAAAGGGGATTTAATTGTTAAGGACAAGATAGAAAATATCTTTTCGCTAAAAAATGATGAAGCCAAAGAAAATTTTCTAACCTTATTAAAAGATATTCCCTTAGATTTTATTTCGGCAACCTACACGGTTATTAATCATCTGGTAGAAACTTATCATTACCCTGTACAAGAATATCTATATGTGACACTGACAGATCATATCTATTGTGCATATCAGGCGGTTTTAAAGAATACCTATCAAGAAAGTAGGCTACCCAATATTTCAGCCGAATATCCATTGGAATATAAAATGGCGCGCGAAGCCTTAGCTATGTTTCGTGAAAAGTTGCTAAATGATTTTCCAAATGATGAGATTGGTAAAATTGCACTTCACTTAATCAATGCAAAAGGTGAAACAATTCATCCCACTAGTGAAGAACATGACATCAGTAAGAAAATTATTGCTGAGGTTGAACAAATTTTGATAGAGAACGGGATTAAACGCACAAAAGAAAATAGCAATTTTTATGATCGCTTTATGATTCATTTGTCCTATTTTCTGAATTACTTAGATAGATCCCATCAGTCAAATGAATCAATTGCTAGTTTGGAACAGTACATCAAGCTCCAGAATCCAAGAGCCCATCAGGTTGGAAGTCAGATTTTTGAGATGATTACATCATTGGTTGATGAGCCAGTAAATGATAGTGAAAGGTTCTATATTGTACTACATATTCAACGGTTATTGTAAATCATACTCTTCGTAAATCCAATTCAGACGTTGTTGCCTTAACTTGATGAGTGAAAAGCTCCAGTGGAGGTTTTCAGCCTGTTCCATTGAGATGAGAGGGGAACAGAGTTCTATCTACGTTTGATTGATACGAACTCGTTCGTCTTATTTCCAACCTTCAACAGCCCATTCCGAGACTGTTGAAGCTAGTCTGAATGGTATTTCCATTGAGTACATAAAAAATAGGAGGTTCATATTATGAACAGAGAAGAAATTACGTTATTAGGTTTTGAGATTGTTGCATTCGCTGGTGATGCTCGTTCTCGTTTGATGGAGGCACTGGCTGCTGCTCAAAAAGGTGATTACGCAAAAGCAGAAGAACTAGTTGAAGCTGCCAATGCTTGTATTGTTGAAGCCCACCATGCTCAGACAAGTTTGTTGCAGAAAGAAGCGGCTGGTGAGGATTTAGCCTTTAGTGTGACGCTCATGCATGGCCAAGACCATCTCATGACGACATTATTATTGAAAGATATGATGAGTCATATGATTGAACTTTATAAACGAGGTGATAAATAATGAACAAATTGATTGAATTCATTGAGAAAGGGAAGCCTTTCTTTGAAAAGATTTCGAGAAACCCTTATTTAAGGGCTATCCGTGATGGTTTTATCGCTGCCATGCCGGTTATCTTGTTCTCAAGTATCTTTCTAATGGTAGCATTTGTACCTAATATCTTTGGATTTACTTGGTCAGATGAAGCAGTTGCAGCTATCATGAAACCTTACGGTTATACAATGGGTATTGTAGCTGTCTTAGTTGCAGGAACGACCGCAAAATCTTTGACAGATGCGTTTAACCGTCAATTGCCAAAAACCAATCAAATCAACTTCATTTCAACCATGATTGCTTCAATTTCAGGTTTCTTATTACTGGCTTCTGATGGTATTGAAGGTGGATTTGCCAATGGTTATATGGGAACTAAGGGACTTTTGACAGCCTTTCTAGCAGCCTTCATTACGGTTAATATCTATAAGGTCTGTGTGAAAAACAATGTTACCATTCGTATGCCAGACGAAGTTCCACCGAACGTATCCCAGGCATTTAAAGATGTGATTCCATATGCATTGTCTATCTTTGTCTTGTATGGAATCGATCTTGTAACACGTCAATTCCTTGGAACAAACGTTGCTGAGGCTATTCTGAAATTATTTGAGCCATTATTTACAGCAGCAGATGGTTATGTGGGTATTACCATTATCTTTGGTGCCTATGCTTTGTTCTGGTTTGTCGGGATTCATGGTCCATCTATTGTTGAACCAGCAATTGCAGCCATTACTTATGCTAATATTGAAACCAACTTCCAGCTTCTACAGGCGGGTCAACATGCGGACAAAATCCTGACTTCAGGTACTCAAATGTTTATCGTAACAATGGGTGGTACAGGTGCTACCTTGGTTGTGCCATTCATGTTTATGTGGTTGACTAAGTCTAAACGAAATAAAGCAATTGGACGTGCTTCAGTTGTTCCAACTTTCTTTGGTGTAAATGAACCGATCTTATTCGGTGCACCACTTGTACTCAACCCCGTATTCTTTGTTCCATTCATCTTAGCTCCAATTGCTAACGTATGGATTTTCAAATTCTTTGTTGATACGCTAAAAATGAACAGTTTCAGCGTCAACTTAGCATGGACAACTCCAGGACCGTTGGGGATTGTAATGGGAACAAACTTTGCTCCACTCGCCTTTGCACTAGCTATCTTGTTGGTAGTTGTCGATGTACTTATCTATTATCCATTCTTGAAAGTTTACGATGAGCAAATTCTTGCTGAAGAACAATCAGGGAAAGTTGAAAATAGCTTGAAAGAGAAAGTGGCGGCTAACTTTAATACTGCCAAAGCGGATGCTATTCTTGAAAAAGCTGCAGTCGAAACCGAAATTTCTGAACAAACCAATGTTTTGGTACTTTGTGCAGGAGGTGGTACAAGTGGATTGCTTGCCAACGCTCTAACTAAAGCTGCAAAAGAATACGGTGTTCCAGTTACAGCTACAGCAGGAAGCTATGGGGCGCACCGTGAGATTTTGCCAGAGTATCAATTAGTCATCCTTGCACCTCAAGTAGCATCAAACTACGATGACATTAAACAAGAAACCGATGCATTGGGTATTAAACTTGCCAAAACTGAAGGGGCTCAATACATTAAACTCACTCGTGATGGTCAAGGTGCTCTTGACTTTGTCAAACAACAATTTTAGAACCTATATTCACAGTTCAGCACTTCCATCTAAGGCTAGTTTTTCAGCTACTCATCGTTAGTTTTTTTCAAAATACAGTCAGTATTCCCTCAAAAAACCGCCTTGATTAGCGAAAAACTATCTCTTATATACAAGCACTTCACTTGTGAATACAGGTTCTTAATCAAAAGGGGAGGGAGTGAAATCTCCAACTCCTACCCCTATATTTATTTTTGATAGAAGAAGGTAGGCATATGGTTAAAACATTACCAAAAGATTTTATATTTGGTGGAGCAACTGCTGCATATCAAGCAGAGGGTGCCACAAAGACAGATGGAAAAGGTCGTGTTGCATGGGATAAGTATCTAGAAGATAATTACTGGTACACTGCGGAACCAGCTTCAGATTTTTATAATCGTTATCCAGTTGATTTAGAACTAAGTGAACAATTTGGGGTAAACGGCATTCGTATTTCAATTGCGTGGTCTCGTATCTTCCCAACAGGCTTTGGAGAAGTGAATCCAAAGGGAGTAGAGTTTTACCATAAATTATTTGCGGAATGCCATAAACGTCACGTAGAACCATTTGTAACGCTTCACCATTTTGATACACCAGAAACGCTACATTCTAATGGTGACTTTCTAAATCGAGATAACATTGAACACTTTGTCAATTATGCAGCATTTTGCTTCAAAGAATTCCCTGAAGTTAATTACTGGACGACCTTTAATGAAATTGGTCCAATTGGTGACGGTCAGTATCTTGTTGGGAAGTTCCCACCAGGTATTCAGTATGACTTAGCTAAAGTATTCCAATCTCATCACAATATGATGGTTTCACATGCCAAGGCAGTTAAGCTCTACAAGGATGCTGGTTATAGTGGAGAAATTGGTGTTGTACATGCATTGCCAACGAAATATCCTTATGATCCAACCAATCCAGACGATGTCCGTGCAGCGGAACTTGAAGATATTATTCACAATAAATTTATCCTAGATGCTACATACTTGGGTTACTATTCAGAAAAGACCCTTGAA
The DNA here is from genome assembly GCF_046032115.1 of Streptococcus suis. GTDB lineage: Bacteria > Bacillota > Bacilli > Lactobacillales > Streptococcaceae > Streptococcus > Streptococcus suis_AJ. The sequence goes on from NZ_JARQOZ010000015.1 coordinate 32,762, forward strand.
GGTGTTCGCCATATTCTGAAAGTAAATGGTGGGGAATTAGACCTTCGTGATGAAGACTTCGCGGCCTTAGATGCTGCAAAAGATTTGAACGACTTCTTGGGCATCAATTACTATATGAGTGATTGGATGAGAGCTCATGATGGAGAAACGGAAATTATCCATAATGGTAAAGGTGAAAAGGGAAGTTCTAAGTATCAAATCAAAGGAGTCGGTCGTAGAGAGTCTCCAGTTGATATTCCAAAAACGGACTGGGATTGGATTATCTATCCGCAAGGCCTTTATGATCAAATCATGCGTGTGAAAAATGACTATCCAAACTATAAGAAAATCTACATCACTGAAAATGGCCTAGGCTATAAAGATGAGTTTGTAGATGGTACAGTCTATGACGATGGTCGAATCGACTACGTGAAAAAGCATTTAGAAGTGATTTCAGATGCTATCTCAGATGGTGCCAATGTTAAAGGTTATTTCATCTGGTCCTTGATGGATGTATTTTCTTGGTCAAATGGATACGAGAAACGATATGGATTGTTCTATGTTGACTTTGAGACCCAAGAACGTTATCCAAAGAAAAGTGCTTATTGGTATAAAAAAGTAGCAGAAACACAGGTTATTGAATAAAACTAATACAAGGATGCCTAGCTCAAGTTAACATCCTTGTTTTCATATAAGGGAGGCAGTTTTTATGCTCGAATTAAAAAATGAGAACTTAACAGTACAATTTTCTGAATTAGGTGGGCAAATGACTTCGATAAAAGACAATGATGGTGTCGAGTATCTTTGGCAAGGAGATCCGACCTATTGGAGCGGTCAAGCGCCAGTTCTATTTCCGATTTGTGGAAGTTTACGAAATGATTGGGCTATCTATGAACCTGCAGAAAGACCGACATTTACAGGCACAATTCCAAGGCATGGACTTGTGAGAAAAATGCTGTTCAAAAATGTAAATAGTGCTGAAAACTCTTTGGAATTTTCTATTTCATCAAATGAAGAAACCGTAAAAAATTACCCATTTGAATTTGAACTTTCCATTAACTACTCACTATTTGGCAATACAATTCGAACTGAATATCAGGTGAAAAATCTTGAAGGACATAGAAAGCTACCTTACTTTATTGGGGGTCACCCAGGTTTTAATTGTCCCTTGTTGGATGGTGAGAGTTATGAAGACTATTATTTAGAATTTGAAAAAGTAGAATCTTGTACAGTACCTAGAAGTTTTCCAGAAACTGGCTTACTTGATCTGCGAGACCGCCGACCATTCTTGGAAAATCAAAAGACCTTGGACTTGTCCTATCAACTGTTTGAGCACGATGCCATAACATTGGATCAATTAGTATCACGAAAGGTAACCTTGAGATCCAAAAATCATCAGAAGACTCTTTCTATTGCATTTGATGATTTTCCATATTTAGTGATTTGGTCAACTACAAATCAGAGTCCCTTTATCGCTTTAGAGCCATGGAGCGGACTCTCTACTTCACTGGAAGAATCTGACATATTCAATGCCAAACGAAATATTAGTTACGTCGCTCCAAAAGAAGTTGATAAAAAACATTTTGATATTATTATTGAGTAAACTCTTGAAAATGTTTGCTCGTTACAGAAATTTGGTAAAATAATTCATATAATGAAAAAACTAAAAAATAGTAAGCCACGATGGTTTATTCTTATTTGTATCCTAATTTTTCTTGCTTTAGGTTTTGACAGTCGGCTTCAAGTAACTCATTACAGGCTTGTTAGTCCCAAAATATCTCGACCAGTCAGACTTGCTCTAATTACTGATTTACACTCATCAAATTACGGTAAAAACCAGATACAAATCTTGGAAGTATTAGAGAAAGAAGGCCCAGATATCATTTTATTAGGTGGTGATATTTTTGATGATGAACTTTCGGACAAAAAAACACTAGAACTGTTGAGCGGGCTAAGTAAATTTAATCATACTTACTATGTGTCAGGTAATCATGAAATATGGAGTAATCGATATAAACAGATGCTAGAACATCTGCGACAACAGAATGTAGCCATATTATCTGGAAACACTAGTAGAGTTGATATACGGGGGCAGTCAATCACTATTTCAGGCATTGACGATCCTGAATATTTTCAAAAGTATGATACTAGTGTGAATTTGCTAGACCAACTTGAAGACATAAAAGGGAAGCAAATAAGCACTGACTTCCAAGTTTTACTAGCGCACCGACCAGAACTAATTGATACTTATCAAAAGTATGGATTTGATTTAGTGTTATCTGGTCATGCGCATGGAGGACAATGGAGAGTGCCTTATTTGGTTAATGGTGTATTTGCGCCTAATCAAGGTTTTCTTCCGAAATATGCAGGTGGTTTATATGAAGTTGAAAATTCGTATTTTATTGTAAGCAGGGGTCTGGCCAAAGAATCTACACGAGTACCAAGATTCTTTAATCGCCCAGAAATTATCGTTGTAGATCTTGTTAATCAGTAACTTTGCTCTTTTCCAATCACTCAAAAACCCCACTGACTTTCATTAGCCAGTGGGGTTTATTACTTATCCGAATCAAAATCTTATTTCAAAAAAGGTAGTGGTTCGACTGATTTGTACTGCAATGTAATGAAAGTTCATCTTTCAAAAATCGCATTAAATCAAGGTTTCTACCGTCTATTGACGTGTAGTGAATCCCTATTTCACCTCAGTAAAAATCACGTGCTTACGCAATTTTGGTGAGTATTTTTTCAATTGAAGACGGTCTGGAGTGTTACGTTTGTTTTTTGAAGTAAGGTACAAACGCTCACCAGATTCTTTGTGTTCAAGTGTAATATTTACGCGCATGGTATCTCCCTTCTATTATTCAGCTGAAGCAGCCTTAGCGATTTTACGTCCTTTGTAGTATCCTTTCAAAGATACACGGTGAGAACGTGAGTAATCTCCAGTAGTTTCATCAAATTTCACAGTTGGAGCTGCTACTTTATAGTGAGTACGACGTTTGTTTTTCTTCGCTTTTGAAGTGCGACGTGCAGGTACTGCCATTTCTTTCTTCCTCCATTAAATTCAGGGCCAAGCCCCTTTTAAATCTAAAATAGTGCGTATGACTTTCGTCAACTGTAACAGTATAACAAAAGTTTTTTGTAAAGTAAAGTTACTTGACAGATTTTTTTAAAAATTTTACCAAATTTTATTCACCTAAATTCCCACCTAAAGAAATTTTGCTATAATGTTCAAAAAGACGCAAAATTCACTTGACAGTATATATAATGGTTGTTGGACGAGTTCCAATTATTCAATATGAAGGAGAACTGTATGAAAACAGTTGGGAAGTTTTTTGCGAAAAAGTTGGCTAGCCTCTTGGTCTTTTTGCTGGTGTTAGGTATAGGAATTTTCTGGTTTAGAAATAGCATCCTAGCATGGTTCCAAGGAACCCACAAGGTTCAATATGAGTTTGTCATTAAGAAGTTTGAAGCGGAAAGCAAGCTGGTTGTAGCAGGTGCTGAGGTGGACACGACTGCCAACCAGACCTTTGAAAACAATAAATTAAAGGAATGGCCAGACTGGACAGAACCGATTACCAAGCTCTTTGTAGGACGTGAGATGACTGTTGATATTCCTGTGCAGACGGAGTTCAAGTTGGTCTTGGAAGGGATTGGTCAGTCAGATGTTCAGATTCAAAATAATACCTTGACCTTCAAGAAACCTGTGCTTGTCGAAGTTGATTCTCAGCAACACGGAGAAATCAAAATCAGCAATAATAGCAATGGCCTGCTAGACAAGGCGGTCGATGTCTTCACTTCTGGACAAAAGGCTCAGGAATTTTTAAATGATAAATCCCAAGAAGCCATTTACAAGACAAGTGAGGAAGTCTTGAATGATGCAGGACGCCAAGAAAAAGTAGCGGCCTTTGCAGAAATAGCCTTATAAAACCTCCTCAATCTCAACTCAGAAGAAAAACTTGAGGTTGAGATCGAAGTGGCCGACTTGAATTTCCATATTGTAGACAAGAAATAGTTTTTTAAACAAGGTCGTGTCAGTAGGCACGGCTTTTTGTCTGCTCTGCCATTTCCAAAAAAGCCCAAAATATGATAAAATAAGGAAAAGTTTTAGAGAAATGAGAAGGCCTATGAAATTACAAAAACCCAAAGGGACCCAGGATTTACTACCGCAGGATTCTGCTAAATGGCAGTACGTGGAAAACTTTACCCGTAGCATTTTCAAACAGTACAATTACGCTGAGATTCGCACACCGATTTTCGAGCATTATGAGGTGATCAGCCGTTCGGTAGGCGATACGACAGACATTGTGACCAAGGAGATGTACGATTTCTATGACAAGGGAGAGCGTCATATCACCCTCCGTCCAGAAGGTACGGCACCGGTTGTTCGTTCTTATGTAGAAAACAAGCTCTTTGCTCCAGAAGTGCAAAAGCCAGCTAAGTTCTATTACATGGGCCCAATGTTCCGCTACGAGCGTCCACAGGCAGGTCGTCTCCGTCAGTTCCACCAGATTGGTGTGGAGTGCTTTGGTTCCAATAACCCAGCGACAGACGTAGAAACCATTGCTATGGCCTATCACTTCTTTGAAGAGTTGGGGATCAAGGACATCCGCCTCCACCTCAACAGTCTGGGCAATCCAGAGAGTCGTGCCGCCTACCGTCAGGCTTTGATTGACTATTTGACACCGCTCAAGGAACAGTTGTCTAAAGATAGCCAGCGCCGTTTGGAAGAAAATCCTTTGCGTGTGTTGGATTCCAAGGAAAAAGAAGACAAGGTCGCAGTGGAAAATGCACCGTCCATCTTGGATTACTTGGATGAAGAAAGTAGAATCCACTTTGAAACTGTCAAGTCCATGTTGGACAGCCTAGGCATTGCTTATACCATTGACACCAACATGGTACGCGGTCTGGACTACTACAACCACACCATTTTCGAGTTTATGACAGAAGTGGGTGGCAACGACCTGACCATCTGTGCCGGCGGTCGTTATGATGGTTTGGTGTCCTATTTCGGTGGACCAGAAACACCAGCTTTTGGCTTTGGTATGGGGATTGAACGCCTCATCCTCGTCCTTGAAAAGCAAGGCATCGAGCTCCCTCTCGACACCCAGCTAGATGTCTACATCGCAGTTTTAGGTCAGGAGGCCAATGGCGGAGCGCTTGAGTTGGTTCAAGCCATTCGCAAGCAAGGCTTCCGAGCAGAGCGAGATTACCTTGACCGCAAGCTCAAGGCCCAGTTTAAGTCAGCAGATGTCTTTAGAGCTAAGGCCATCATTACCCTAGGAGGTAGTGAAATCGAATCTGGACAGGTTGTGGTTAAAAATAACCAGACAAGAAGTCAAGTTGAAACAAGCTTGGAAACACTTAAAACAGATTTTGCAAGTATTTTAGAAGAATTGGAGAAGCAGTAGTCTAAAGCTGCTTCTTTTTATTTTAGAAAGTAAAAAAGAAGCGATTGGATAATCACTTCTTGAAAATAGTGGAGAACGCATTAGTGTGAGTGGCAGAAGTCTAAGACCATGCGGCCTTGAATAGTTCCCGCTGCCATTTCATCAAAGACTGCTTCGGCATCTTCGACAGGACGTTTTTGAACGACTGGAACAACTAGTCCCATAGCACCGAAGTGGAAGGCCTCTTCTAAATCTTTACGAGTACCAACTAGTGAGCCGACCACTTTGATACCGTCTAGCACAGTCTTCACGATACTGAGGTCCATGTATTCAGATGGAAGTCCAACAGCCACGACATAGCCACCTGCACGAACGCTGTCAATAGCCTGGTTGAAGGCAACCTTAGAAACAGCCGTTACGACAGTTGAGTGGGCACCGCCTCCCGTTACTTCCTTGATATAGCCAGGTACGTCTTCTACTTCAAGTCCATTGATGATAACATCTGCGCCGACTTCCTTGGCTAATTCTAGCTTGTCATTGTTAATATCGACAGCAATAACGTGGGCATTAAAGACTTTCTTAGCGTATTGGACTGCAAGGTTGCCAAGGCCACCAGCACCGTAGATGACAATCCATTGGCCAGGTTCCAAGTGCGCTTCTTTGATAGCCTTGTAGCAGGTTACGCCAGCACAGGTGATAGAACTTGCTTGAGCTGGATCAAGACCTTCTGGAACTTTTACTGCATAGTCTGCTGTTACAATACATTGCTCAGCCATACCACCGTCAACAGAGTAGCCTGCATTTTTAACAGTACGGCAAAGGGTTTCCCGACCAGTTGTACAATATTCACAAGTGCCACAACCTTGGAAGAACCAAGCAACACTCACACGATCGCCAACTTTTAAGCTAGTCACATCTGGAGCAATTTCAGTCACAATACCGATACCTTCGTGACCAAGAACACGACCAGGAACCTTACCAAAGTCACCTTGAGCAACGTGTAAGTCTGTGTGACAAACACCGCAATACTCAATCTGAACCAAAGCCTCGCCAGTTTCAAGTGGACGAAGTTCTTTTTCGACAACGACAACACCAGTAGATTCTGGATTAACAACAACTGCTTTCATGGCAGACCTCCTATTAAATTGCCACATTTTTATAAAATGTGTTAATATATTTATTTATTGTTAATAATATCACAAAAACCAACATAATGCAAGTATATTAATAGATGTTAATGCGAGTATTGGTTTGGAAATAATCAGAAATTTATCCATATTTTTTCACAAAAGTTGTTTGCTTGTAAGCGTTTTCTTGTTAAAATAGAAGCTAAGGAGAAGTTTGTGTTGATTTTCGCTCAGTGATGAGTTGACAAGGGTAGTTTTTGGGAATTTACTGAAAATAGTCAGAAAAATATCGGAAAACGGAGATAAAGCGAGCGTTTTCAAAAATAAAACAGAAAAAATGTGAAAAAATTAACAAATTCTCTTTACAAATAAAAATAAAAGTTGTAGAATAACATTGTGAAAAAGTTAACAAAATGTTGACGAGAAAATTTGGAGGAACACAATGGCTGATAAAAAAGTTGTATCACCAGAAGAAAAATTAGTAGAAGCTCGCAAACACGTTGATGAGCTTGTTCAAAAAGGATTGGTTGCTCTTGATGAGTTCCGCAAACTTGGTCAAGAAGAAGTAGACTACATTGTGGCCAAGGCTTCGGTAGCTGCTCTTGACAAGCACGGTGAATTGGCAATGCATGCCTTTGAAGAAACCAAACGTGGTGTATTCGAAGATAAGGCGACGAAGAACTTGTTTGCCTGCGAACACGTGGTTAACAATATGCGCCATACAAAAACAGTTGGTGTCATTGAAGAAGATGAAGTAACAGGCTTGACCTTGATTGCCGAGCCAGTTGGTGTTATCTGTGGTATCACTCCGACAACCAACCCAACGTCAACTGCTATTTTCAAGTCATTGATTGCTTTGAAGACACGCAACCCAATTGTCTTTGCCTTCCACCCATCTGCACAAGAATCTTCAGCCCATGCAGCGCGTGTTGTCTATGAAGCAGCAGTAGCAGCTGGTGCTCCAGAAAACTGTATCCAATGGGTTACAAAACCATCTATGGAAGCAACGTCTGAGTTGATGAATCATGACGGAATTGCAACAATCCTTGCGACTGGTGGTAACGCAATGGTACGTGCGGCATACTCTTGTGGTAAACCAGCTCTTGGTGTAGGTGCGGGTAACGTTCCAGCCTATATTGAAAAATCTGCTAACATCCGCCAGGCGGCACACGATATCGTCATGTCTAAGTCATTTGACAATGGTATGGTCTGTGCGTCAGAGCAAGCAGTTATCATTGATAAAGAAGTATACGATGAGTTTGTGGCTGAATTCAAATCTTACAAAACCTACTTTGTTAATAAGAAAGAAAAAGCTCTTCTTGAAGAATACTGCTTCGGTGTGAAAGCCAACAGCAAAAACTGTGCAGAAGGCAAATTGAACGCTGACATCGTTGGTCGCCCAGCTGCATGGATTGCTGAACAAGCTGGTTTCTCAGTACCAGAAGGTACAAACATCTTGGCAGCTGAAGTTGCTGAAATCGGTGAAAAAGAGCCATTGACTCGTGAAAAATTGTCACCAGTTATCGCTGTCTTGAAAGTGGATGGCCGTGAAGAAGGTCTTGAAGCTGCTCGTCAAATGGTAGAATTCCACGGTCTAGGTCACTCTGCTGCTATCCATACTGAAGATGCTGAACTAGCTAAAGAATTTGGTACAATCGTGCGTGCTATCCGTGTTATCTGGAACTCTCCATCTACTTTCGGTGGTATCGGTGATGTTTACAATGCCTTCTTGCCATCATTGACACTTGGTTGTGGTTCTTACGGACGCAACTCTATCAGTGATAACGTAAGTGCTATGAACTTGCTCAACATCAAGAAAGTAGGAAGACGTAGAAATAATATGCAATGGTTTAAAGTTCCTTCTAAAACATACTTCGAACGTGACTCTATTCAATATCTCCAAAAATGTCGTGACGTTGAACGTGTCATGATCGTTACAGACCGTGCCATGGTAGAACTTGGATTCCTAGATCGTATCATCGAACAATTGGACCTTCGTCGTAATAAAGTTGTTTACCAAATCTTCTCAGACGTTGAGCCAGATCCAGACATCACAACGGTTTATAAAGGTACAGAATTGATGCGTACCTTCAAACCAGATACAATCATCGCACTCGGTGGTGGTTCACCAATGGATGCTGCCAAAGTTATGTGGCTCTTCTACGAACAACCAACAGTTGATTTCCATGACCTAGTTCAAAAATTCATGGATATCCGTAAACGTGCCTTCAAGTTCCCAGAACTTGGTAAGAAATCTAAGTTTATCGCGATTCCAACTACATCAGGTACAGGTTCAGAAGTAACACCGTTTGCCGTTATCTCTGATAAAGCAAACAACCGTAAATACCCAATCGCTGACTACTCATTGACACCAACTGTGGCAATCGTTGACCCAGCGCTTGTATTGACAGTACCAGCACACGTTACAGCTGATACTGGTATGGACGTATTGACCCACGCAACAGAAGCCTATGTTTCAACTGTAGCTAATGACTTCACGGACGGTTTAGCTCTCCAAGCTATTAAACTTGTTTTTGAAAACCTTGAAAGCTCAGTGAAGAATGCGGACTTCCACTCACGTGAGAAAATGCACAACGCATCTACCATTGCAGGTATGGCTTTCGCCAACGCCTTCCTAGGTATTTCTCACTCAATGGCCCACAAGATTGGTGGACGTTTCCACACAGTTCACGGTCGTACAAACGCTATCTTGCTTCCATACGTAATCCGCTACAACGGTACACGTCCAGCTAAGACAGCGACATGGCCTAAATACAACTACTACAAAGCGGATGAAAAATACCAAGATATTGCACGTATGCTCGGTTTGCCATGCTCAACCCCAGAAGAAGCAGTTGCTGCTTACGCACAAGCTGTTTACGACCTCGGTGAGCGCATCGGTATCCAAATGAACTTGAAAGCACAAGGTATCGACGAGAAAGAACTCAAAGAACACTCTCGCGAATTGGCTCTTCTTGCCTACGAAGACCAATGTACACCAGCTAACCCTCGCCTCGCAATGGTTGACCATATGCAAGAGATTATCGAAGATGCCTACTATGGTTACAAAGAGCGTCCAGGTCGTTTGAAATAATCCTATTCCGTCGTCTTTCGTCGTTAGATTTCCTCGGTGAACTATAGTTCTACCCTCGTCAATCTGCCTAGAACGACTTAGGACTAGAATTATTTCGGTCGTTCGCCTTGTCTCGTTTAGAAAATCATTCTTTGATGGTTTAGCTTCGCCTTCGCCGCCTAGACTCTCTTAGGAAAAACTGATTTCAAAATGAACGTGTAAGTGTTTGTTGGACAAGTCTTTCCTTGATTGAGGATAACTTGCGTCACGATACATCGTTAAAGCTCCTTGCCTAACTTTAGTTATGCCTACGTCGCTTTGCCTTGTCTCGCTTAGAAAATCATTCCTTGATGAATGGGTTATCTTCGTCAATTTGTCTAGATAGCTTTTGGCTTAGAATGATTATAGTAGTAAGTTTAGGAACGTATGGTAAATCCAGTCTCGGTTAGTTGACTGACATATGATTTACAGGAAAATTGCCTCCAAACTTTCATAGATACCGGTCTATCTTGGGATAGGCTGGTATTTTTGATGGAACTTGGTAGGACTAGAACAATAATCTGGGTAATATTGTTAGGAAACTAGGGTTAAAGCCTGACTTTTCCATCATATCTTGCCAATTTTCTGTCAATTTGTGGTAGAATAGAAAAAATAGATTTTTTATGAGGGATACCATGACACTAGTTTATCAATCAACACGTGATGCTAAAAATACTGTATCGGCTAGTCAAGCTATTTTGCAGGGCTTGGCGACCGACGGTGGTTTGTTTACACCGATTTCTATTCCTGCAGTTGACTTGGATTTTTCTGTTTTGAAAGATGTTTCTTATCAAGAAGTTGCCAAATTGATTTTGTCGGCTTTCTTGGATGATTTCACGGCAGATGAGCTGGACTACTGTATCAACAATGCCTACGACAGCAAGTTTGACACGCCAGTTATTGCCCCAGTGGTTAAGCTAAAAGGTCAATACAACTTGGAGCTCTTCCGAGGCTCAACCATTGCCTTCAAGGATATGGCTCTGTCCATCCTGCCTTACTTGATGACGACAGCAGCGAAAAAACACGGTTTGGAAAATGAGATTGTCATCTTGACTGCGACTTCAGGCGATACGGGCAAGGCAGCCATGGCTGGTTTTGCAGACGTTCCTGGCACGCAAATCATTGTCTTCTATCCACGCGACGGGGTGTCTAAGGTCCAAGAATTGCAGATGACTACTCAGACAGGTGCTAACACGCATGTGGTGGCTATTGACGGAAACTTTGACGATGCCCAAACCAACGTCAAGCATATGTTCAACGATGAGGCCCTTCGTGCCAAGTTGGCGGCGAAGAAGCTCCAGTTTTCATCAGCCAACTCCATGAATATCGGCCGCTTGGTGCCACAGATTGTTTACTATGTCTATGCCTACGCTCAGCTGGTTAAGACTGGTGAGATTGCGGCGGGTGACAAGGTCAACTTCACCGTTCCGACAGGCAACTTCGGTAATATCTTGGCGGCTTACTACGCTAAGCAGATCGGTTTGCCAGTTGGCAAGCTCATCTGTGCGTCCAACGACAACAATGTCTTGACCGACTTCTTCTCGACAGGCGTTTACGACAAGAACCGCACCTTCCGTGTGACAACCAGTCCGTCCATGGACATCTTGGTGTCCTCGAACTTGGAGCGGTTGATTTTCCACCTCTTTGGCAATGACGCTGTAAAAACAGCTGAGCTCATGGAAGCTTTGAACACAACTGGTCAGTATGACATTCAAGGAGCTGACGTGGACATCCTCTCTCTCTTTGCTGCCGCCTTTGCGACAGAAGAAGAAACCGCTGCGGAAATCAAGCGTGTCTATGAGGAGTCAGGCTACATTGAAGATCCACATACGGCTGTTGCCTCAGCTGTCTATAAACAGTATGTGGAGCAAACAGGGGACCAAACTCCGACAGTGATTGCTTCTACAGCAAGTCCGTACAAGTTCCCAGTAGTTGCGGTTGAGGCTGTGACAGGCCAGTCAGGCTTGACTGACTTCGAAGCCCTTGCCAAATTGCATGAGATTTCAGGTGTAGCCCTTCCACCAGCTGTGGACGGCTTGGAAACTGCACCAGTCCGCCACAATACCGTCGTTGCAGCTGCAGATATGCAGGCTGAAGTAGAACGCTATTTGGGTGTTTAATAAAAAATAACTTATGACAAACTGCTTAAAACAGGCAGTTTGTTTTCTTTTTTCAATACAAATTAAAATTTACAGACAATTCAAAGAATGATATACTATATGGGAATATGTTTGAGGGAGGTGAACTATGGCACAAGAACAGGAAAAAATCACCAGAGAAAAGAAAAAAGCCCTCTTGAAGCGGCTCAAAGAACGCATCAAGCCCAAGATGAAGCTGGTCTATTTGGCAGCCTTTCTATCCTGGGTGCAGTTTTTGATGCGGATTATTTCCTTCTATTTGATTGCTAGGGGCTTTGTGACCTACTATGAGGGCGGGCAGGTTGATTTAGTACAGTTTGTCCTCATCTTGCTGGGGCTCAATGCCTTTGGTTATGGTGTGGCCCTGATTGCCAAGCGTTTGCAGGGGCTAGGCTCCCAGTTTGCTCGGGATTCGCTCAAGCAGTCCTTCTTTGAGGCCCTCTTGGCCAAGGACGGTCAGTTTGCATCAAAAGCGACAGCGGCAGATGTCTTTAACATCGCTTCGCAAGGGATTGACAGCCTGGATACCTACTATTCCTACTACATGGCTTCTTCCTTGCGGACCCAGTTCAACTGTGCGACTGTGCTCTTGCTGGTCTTTCTGATTTTCCCGTTGGGTGCGGTCATTTTCATCTTGGCCTTGCCTTTGATTCCCATTTCCATCATCGCTATGCAGAAGCGGTCCAAGCGGATCATGAATCGCTACTGGGGCTCCTACATGGATGTGGGCAATCTTTTCCTGGACGACCTCCAGGGGCTCAACACCCTCTATTCCTATCAGGCGGACGTTGCTTATGAAAAGACCTTCAATGAGCAGGCGGAGGACTTCCGCGATGCGACCATGGAGCTACTCAGTTTCCAGCTGCAAGCGGTGGGCTACATGGATGCGGTCATGTATCTGGGGATTGGTCTATCTGGTTTTGTGGCGGTCAATAGCCTAGCGGCAGGCAATCTCTCCCTCTTTAGTATGCTCTTCTTTGTCCTCATTGCGACGGAGTTTTTTGCACCCATACGGGAGCAGGGCTACGGTATGCACTTGGTCATGATGAATACCAAGATGGCGGATCGCATTTTTGGTTTCTTGGACAGCATGACAGCGGAGCGGGAAATCGATGCTACCCATGTGCCTGTTTTTGACAGTCTGAAATTGGAAAATCTGGCCTTTGCCTACGGAGAAAAGCCAGTCTTAAAAGATATTTCTATGACCATGACGGCTGGCAAGGTCTATGCTTTGGCGGGCGAGTCAGGGCAGGGGAAAACGACCTTGGCCCAGCTGCTCTTGGGACGCTTGCGGGCGGATAAGGGAGCTATTTACTTGGGTCAGCAGGAGATTTCAGGTGTTAGTCAGTTATCTCTGAATGAGCAGGTCCTCTATGTGTCGGGCCAGTCAACCTTGCTCAACCAGTCAATCTATGAGAATTTACGCATGGCTTGCGACTGGTCTAAGGAGGACATCTTGGCCTGGGCAGATCAGCATGGGGTCTTGCAGTTTGTTAAAAATCTGCCAGACGGTTTGGACACGATTGTGGGCGATGATGGGGCTTTCTTGTCGCCTGGTCAACGCCAGCAGGTCATCTGTGCCCGTGCGGTCTTGGCCAAACGCTCGCTCTATATCTTTGACGAGGTGACTTCTAGTGTCGATCAGGACAATGAAGCCTTGATTTACGACCTGATTAACTTGGTGGCAAAAGATGCCATTGTCATCATTATTACACATAAGATGAAGCAGGTAGAGCAGGCAGATGATATTCTCTTCTTGTCTGAGGAGGGAGCTGTGACAGGCAATCATGCCACGCTTTATCAGACTAGCTCTGCCTATCGTCAGCTGGTCGATCAACAAAGAGAATTGGAGGAAGCCGTTTATGGATAAGAAAGAAATGCCAACAAGTGTGCTGATTCCGAGACTCTTGCAGTCCATGAAGCACCTCTTGCCACGGATTGCGGTGGCAGTTTGCTTTGCGATCTTGGGACAGGTGGTGACCATTGCTATTCCAGTAACGCTGGTCTATCTGGCTTTTGATGCCCTTACTGGCAATCCTGCTCCGCTATGGACCTTGGGAGCCCTAGTCATTCTGGCTCTTTTGCGTGGTGCCTTCCGCTACGGTGAGCATTACTTTGGTCATTATGTGGCCTTTCATACGCTGGCGGCCTATCGTCGTTTGATTTTTGCAAAACTGCGGGCCCTGGCTCCTGGGAAATTGGATCGACAGGACAGCGGTAGCCTGCTTAAGATGATTGGGGAGGACATTGAGGCCTTGGAGGTTTTCTTTGCCCATACCATTGCCCCGATTTGTACAGGGATTTTAGTGGCTCTTGGCTTGACAGTCTATTTTGGTCTGTCCAGCTGGGGCTTGGCTCTCTTGGCTCTGGTGACCTATGCCCTTTTAGCGATTGCTATTCCAAATCGGTTTGCCCAGCTGTTACAACCCTTGCTCAAGGAACAAAATATCAGTCGTAAGGGCTATGTTTCCTACTTTATTGAAAGTCTTAAGAGCATGAAGGATCTCATGCAGTTCCAGCAGACAGATGCTCGCTTTGCCAATCTGACACAGAAAAGTCAAGAGGTCAATGGGCAGGAGCGAAAGGTTGCCCAGACCAACTTTATGCAGTATGCCGTTTCCTTCTTGGTGGTGGGCTTGTCTATCATGGGCTTTGCCTGGCTGACTTTTGACTTGGTCGGCAGTCAGAGCTTGGACTTGGCAACTGGTGTGGCCCTCCTGGTGTCCTTTACCAGCTCCTTTGCTCCCTTCTTGGAGCTCAGCCGTCTGCCTCTTGGTTTCAAGCGGGCTATGAATGCTGGTCGGAACATCTATGCTCTTTTGGATGAAAAAGAAGCAGAGCGAACAGGTGACTTGGTTGAGGTCAGCGTGACGGATATTGCTATTGAGCAAGTTGATTTCGACTATGATGACCGAGAAACCGGGCTCTATCGGAACCTGTCTGTTCAGTTTGAACAGGGGGGCATCATCGGTCTGGTCGGTGAGTCCGGTGCAGGAAAATCCACCTTGATGAAATTGATTATGCGGTGGTATGACTGGCAGCAAGGTCAAATCCGCCTGTCTGGCTTGGATAGTCGGAAGGTAGACAAGGCTCATTTACAAGGCTCCTTTGCCTACGTACCTCAGGTACCGCAAATCTTCCGCCAGACCATTCGAGAAAACCTCCTCTTGGGACGGACAGATGTGTCGGATGAAGTTATCATGGACTTGGCAGAGAAATGCCACATGAAAGAACGGATTTTGGCAGCACCGCAGGGCTTGGATACGATTGTGGAAGCCAGTGACTTTTCAGCAGGAGAAGGACAACGTCTGGAACTCATGCGGGCCCTGCTCAAAAACGCAGACTGCTATATCTTTGATGAGCCAACTAGTAACCTAGATTCGCTCAATGAAGCCCGCTTTATCCAACTGGTTAAGGAACACTGTCAGGGCATGGTTTTCTTGATTTCTCATAGAAGCTCGACCATGGCCTGTGCGGATACCATTTTCCGCTTGGAAGACGGGCAATTAGTAAAGGAAAAATAAATGAAGAAATTACAAGTAAAAGATCTGATGGTAACAGGGGCTTTTGCTGCCCTCTACTTTGTTTGTGTTGGTCTAGGAACCTTGTTGAGCTTGGTTTTTGATCGTTCGGGTAATATGATGTATGCACCTGCTGGAGCAGCCCTTTTGGCAGGACCTGTTTATATGTTATTGGTAGCCAAGGTTGGTAAATTTGGTTTAATTAGTCTAGTTGGAGCAGTAATGGCCTGTTTCTTTTTCCTATCAGGCTATATGACAGCGGCCTTTCTCCCAAGCTTGACCTTTGGTTTTTTGGCAGAAATGGTAGCGAAGTCAGGTCACTATAAACAAAAATGGACCAATCTTCTTAGCTATATCATTTTCTCTTTTGGAAACATGGGACCGATTATTCTTATGTGGTTCATGCGTGATGCCTATGAGGCCAATCTTTTGGCACGTGGAAAATCAGCAGAATACATCGCTCGTGTCATGCTTGATTTCACTCCAGGGAATGTACTCTGGTTGTCAACGACCATTATCTTAACAGCTCTTATCAGTGGTCTGTTTGGTCAATATATGCTTCAGCGCTATTTTAAACAATCAGGTTATCTTTCATGAAATTAGATGCTCGTACAAAAATTATTCTCGTCATCTTCACTAGTTTTACCTATGGGATGCGTCTTACAATACTAGAAAATGCAGTGCTGGTCTTAGGCCTTAGCCTGCTTTTCTGGTTTTCTGGAAAGCGGAAAATGGCTATAATGAGTCCGATAGCCTATGCTATGTTTTGTCTGATGTCCTATATTACATTTTTACCAGCATGGCTGACGCATTTGTTGCTTGTATTGACCTATACATGGCCTCCGCTTTTGGCAGGACATCTATTGCTGATGACGACAAGTGGTTACGAACTCATTCATGGCTTACGGAAATGGCACCTGCCAGAGGTATTTCTTTTGACGTTGGGAGTAATGTTTCGTTTCCTACCTGCCATTAAACAGGATGCTCGTACGATTTGTGCCTCTTTGAAGGTTAGAGGAATTTTTTTACGGAAGAGAGATGTGGTTTGTAAGCCACTCCAGTACATGGAGTTTTTCTTGGTTCCCTTGATGATGTCTCTCTTGCGAACAGCTCAGGAATTGACAGTAGCCAGTCTGACAAAAGGTTTGGCTGTATCTACAAAATCACCTGCATATATTCGGTCGTCTTGGACCGTGCTAGATTGGAGTCTTTGCTTATGTTGTCTCGGTTTTCTGATTCTCGTCCGGCTGTGACGGTAAAAAATGTAGCATTAACTTATTCAGGGGCAGATAAACCAGCCTTGCAGATAGAGGATTTGACCATTCCAGAAGGCCAGTGTGTTGTTTTATGTGGGCAGAGTGGCTCTGGGAAGTCTAGTTTTCTCAAGGTACTGAATGGTTTGACGCCAGAATATTATCCTGCTCAGCTTTCGGGACAAATTTTCTTAGGGGACTTGGATTTACAAAAATCTAGTCTGGAAGAAACATCTCGGCACATTGCTTCAGTCTTTCAGCATCCGTCTACTCAATTTTTTCATAGTCAGGTCTTGCAGGAATTGGTTTTCCCTTGTGAAAATCAGGGTTTGTCAAGAGAAGAAATCGAGAATCGCCTGGCTTGGGTTATGGAATTATTTGGTTTGGCTTCTCTTAGCCAGCGAACGATTTCCAGTCTATCAGGTGGTCAGCAACAACGTCTAGCCTTGGCCGTTGCAGCTATGCAAGGGACAGGTGTCTTGGTTTTAGATGAGCCGACTGCCAACCTAGATCAGGAAGGGATTGCGATTGTAGAGGACATCTTGAAAACTTTAAAAAGCCAAGGCAAGACCATCATTATTGCCGAGCATAGACTGTCTTATCTCAGTCAGTTGGCAGATCGCTATTTATATTTTCAAGATGGGCAAGTGGTGACGGATTATCTAGCAGATGAGTTTTTAAGTCGGACAGAAGAATGCCGTCAGGATATGGGACTGCGTTGTTATGACTCGGAGCCTTATGGGCGGGCAATAGCGGAGCTGGCGGACCAGTTTGTTAATGATAAAGAGGGGTTACTTGTTGAAAATTTATCGGTAAGTCAGAAGGAGAATACTCTCTACAAGATTGAAAAGCTTTGCTTGGCACCAGGACAGGTGGTGGGTTTGGTTGGATCGAATGGTTCTGGAAAAACAAGCCTTGCTCGTTATCTGGTCGGTTTAGCGGAAGATAAGAAGAGTAGGATTTCTTGGCAAGGTCAAACCTTGTCTGGTCGCCAGAGATTGGAAAAAACAGCCTTTGTTATGCAGGATGTTCGACTCCAATTATTTGCGGAAAGTGTTAAGCGAGAACTTACTCTTGGAAGGAAAAATAGAGCTGTCGATGAACATTTGGTAGCTCGTTTTGGTCTATCGGATTTGTTGGAGAGGCATCCGGTCAGTTTATCGGGTGGTGAACAACAGCGCGTGATGATAGTGGCCAGCTTACTGGCAGATAAGGAAATTTTCATTTTTGATGAACCGACGAGCGGCTTGGATTTGAGAGGAATGCAACAAGTTGCTTCTGCTTTAGTAGACTTAAAAATGAAGAATAAGTTGGTTTTGTTAATTTCTCACGATGAAGAGCTATTGAATCTTGTTTGTGATAAAATAGTAGATATTAAACAGTTGAAATAGAGATTATGAACAAACAAACCTATAAAGAAATTTTAACCATTGCCTTTCCAGCCATGGGGGAAAACCTTCTCCAGATGTTAATGGGGGTAGTAGACTCTTATCTAGTAGCCAGTATTGGCATCGTAGCTTTGTCTGGAGTTTCCCTTGTTAATAATATTTTAGCCGTCTATCAGGCGGTTTTTATTGCCCTGGCAGCAGCGGTGTCTTCTCGTTTGGCTCAGACTTTGGGTGAAGAGGCCTCAGAAGGCATTGGAGGAACTGCTAGTGAAAGTGTCAAGTTTACAGTTTTTATCGGTCTCCTTTTAGGGATTTTTTCAGTTCTGGCAGGTCCAATAGTACTTACTAGCTTGGGAGCAGAGTCAGAAGTGGTACGGGCTGGAGGTCTTTATTTGATATTGGTTGGTGGGGGAGCGCTTTTTTTGGGACTTATGACAAGTTTGAGTGCAATCTTACGAACCTTGGGGGAACCACGTTTTCCTATGTATATCAGCCTGCTCTCTAACATTTTAAATGCACTATTTTCAGCATTTGCAGTCTTTGTGCTTCATGCAGGTGTAGCTGGGGTTGCGATTGGAACGGTATTATCGCGATTGATTGGTTGTAGTCTGCTTTGGTCTCGCTTACCGATTTCTTTAAAACCATGGACCTGGTCCTTTGATAAAGAACTGCTTAGACTTGCCCTGCCAGCAACTGGTGAACGGTTGATGATGCGGGTGGGAGATGTGGTAGTCGTAGCTTTGATTACCAGCTTAGGAACAGCGACGGTAGCTGGAAATGCGATTGGAGAAACCCTGACGCAGTTTAATTATATGCCGGCTTTAGGGATTGCTACCGCGACAATCATCCTTACAGCGAAACACAGACAGGATAAGGCTATGGTCCGACATATTTTTCGAACAAGCTTTGGCCTTTCTTTGCTGTTTATGTTTTTTGTGGCTGGTGTGACTTATTTTGCGGGGCCTTTCCTAATCGGTCTTTATACTAAGGATATTCAAGTAGCACAAGCTAGTCAAACAGTATTATTTTATGCCATGTTGGGAGTTCCCTTTACAGCTGGCACTCTTATTTTGACAGCTCTTTGGCAAGGTTTAGGAAATGCTAGATTACCCTTTTATGCCACAACTATCGGTATGTGGCTAGTGCGGATTGGCATAGCTTATTTATTTGTAACATTTTTTAAAATCGGTTTGTCAGCCATTTGGATTGCAACGATTTTAGATAATGCCTTCCGAGCAGGGGTGCTATTTTTTCTGTATAGGTATTCAAAACAAGAATCAATTTAAGATAAGGCTAAGAAATCTTTCAGTTTTGTTTAAGTTCAAAGATTTATACTATATTCAAGCTAGAAATAGCAACAAGTTTTTTTCATATAATCTCCTAGAGAACAGTCGGCCGCGGTCGGCTGTTTTCGTGTGTTTTATTCTTATGTAAAAATGGTATAATAGTAGTGATTGTATAAGTCTAGTGGTAAAAAGTCAATAGAAAGTTGAGAAAAATCTAGTTGTTTTTTTAGAAAACAGGGTACACTAAA
>NZ_JARQOZ010000016.1:0-46441 GCF_046032115.1 Streptococcus suis
TCGTCAGTTCCATAGTGGAAGCCTTCTTTGTTACTTGTCAAGTGACCGTCTGAGGCAACTTGACCTACAGTCGCATCTGTTGCTTGTGCAACGAGACGGTATGTTTTACCATCTTTTGTAATTTCGCTTGGGCGTTCTGTCGTCTTATCTGATGTGACTTTACCTGTATTGACAGTAGTATCGTAAGCTGACCCTACTTCTCCATCAGTGGTATCTTTGAACTCTGTACCAATCTTAGTACCTTTGGTATCTACGTAATTAACGATGACTGAGCCGGTAGGGAGTTTTTCATAAAAATACGCCATTTTAGTAGTTGGGGAAGCATAGTTGTTCGCAACTGTTAACAAACGGTTTCCCATAGAAGGAATAACGAACTCTGCAAAACTACCTGCACCACTATATGTCACAGTTCCTACATACTCATCACTTGGTTGGTTATCCGTACCTTCTTTTCTCAAAGGAATAGGAGTATTACCTAAAAAGACTTTTACGGTCTCTGTACCACTTGCATCTATTACATCATAGACAATACGTAAATCATTACCTTTACCATCATAGTTAGTTCTAGATACTGTTGTTGTTTCACCAACTGGATAATTTGGATTGGTAAAGTCATTTTTAAAATTACCAGCTGCAGTTAACACACCTGTTTCAATTGGACGATAGGTAATTCGATAACCATTTACCAAAATATCCCCTAACGTATAGGTATCTCCGCTTAGACCAGTTTGTGAATATTTCGGTAATATCTGCTCGTACGCGCTCGCATCAAAGTCAGTATTGTAAAAACTTTTTCCAATAGTTTCCCTATCTTTTTCATAGAAATAAAAGATTTCTTGTGGAACAACATAAATACCTGATGTAGTAATCTTATTAGCTGGTTCAGCACCTGCTGCTGGACCGAATAAAGCAAGTAGGCGTTTTGCATAGCCTTCCGGTCCTTCAATAACAATCGTCAGTGCCCCACGCGTATTAATACCACCCGTTATTTTAATATCTTCAGTGTTATTAAATCCACGAACAGTAGCTGTATGACCATTTTTAATATTATCTGTTCTTTGTTTTAATGCTTTTGTTTTTGCATCATAAATTGAAAGAGAAAGACTTCTATCGTTTCTGTTAACTGATACTACATAATAGTCAGTATCTAATTCTTTCCACTTTGTTTTACCGTTTTCAGTTCCATCACTAACAACTTCAGCAATTATCTGCAAAGTCAAATAATTTTCACGTTCATCTTTTACAATAAAATCTTTCGGTGTCTCCTTAGCAACTACAGAATATCCTGCATCGGCATAATCAATTTTTGTACTATCCGTATTTACCTCATACGAAACAGATGACGTAGCGGATACAGTAGGTACTCCTGCAAATAAAAACGCACCTAGGATTACTGAAGCAGCACCTAAACCTAGCTTCCGAATGCCATATCGATAGCGTTTTTCATTTTTCTGGAACTCATCGTTTCTTAACGAACGTTTAACTTTAGCAAAATGCATATACTGATTTCTCCTCTTAATAAATGGATTTTTGGTTGATTATGCTGGCTTGTTTATCATCATGTCCATAAAGAGTATCCAAGTCATAGTGTGAGTTTGTCATTGCTCTACTACAGTACTGTAATACTGTCAATAGGGAACTCTCTCTTCTAAAAGCAGACCAAATGATTATGTATAAAATTATAACTCAACCTATTCCTAGTAGAGGAATTTATTTTTTCATGCTGATACAAACAAAGACATACACAATTCAATATGTACTATTATATCCCCCCCCCCGACTTTTTTGCAAGTAAAAAGCCCCATCCATCATCACTCTATAGTCCTACACTTTTTCTCATAGTATCACTCTCATCAAAAAACATCAAAATATGGTATACTAGACTGAGTTAAAGCGATTAGAAAGAGGAAAACCATGTCTTTTGACGGATTTTTTTTACATCACATGACGGCTGAATTAAAGGCCAATTTAGAAGGTGGGCGGATTCAGAAAATCAACCAGCCCTTTGAGCAGGAAATTGTCCTCAACATCCGCAGCAACCGTCAGAGCCATAAATTGCTCCTGTCCGCCCATTCGGTTTTCGGGCGGGTTCAGCTGACTCAGTCAGACTTTACCAATCCAAAAGTGCCCAATACCTTTACCATGATTCTGCGGAAATACTTGCAAGGTGCCATTATCGAGGAGATTCGTCAGGTGGACAATGACCGCATCTTAGAATTTTCGGTGTCCAACAAGGATGAGATTGGCGACCATATCCAAGCTACCTTGATTGTGGAAATCATGGGCAAGCACAGCAATATCATCTTGGTAGATAAGTCTGAACAGAAGATTATTGAGGCAATTAAGCATGTCGGTTTCTCGCAAAATTCCTACCGAACCATTTTGCCAGGCTCCACCTATATTCGTCCACCGGAGACGCATTCTCTCAATCCTTACACGGTATCTGACGAGAAATTGTTTGAAATCCTATCGACTCAGGAACTGAGTCCTAAAAATCTCCAACAGGTCTTTCAAGGTTTGGGTCGGGATACGGCTTCTGAACTGGCCAGTCATTTGCAGTCAGACCGCCTGAAGAACTTCCGTGCCTTTTTTGACCAGGCTACACAGCCTAGCCTGACCGAAAAATCCTATGCTGCTCTGCCATTTGCCAATAGCCCTGAAAACCAGCCACACTTTGAGAGTCTGAGCAGTTTGCTGGACTTCTACTATCAGGACAAGGCGGAGCGGGATCGGGTGGCCCAGCAGGCCAATGAGCTGATCAAGCGGGTGGCCAGTGAGCTGGAGAAGAATCGTAAGAAGTTGGTCAAGCAGGAGCAGGAATTGGCGGATACGGAGACGGCGGAGTTGGTGCGGCAAAAGGGCGAGCTCTTAACCACCTATCTGCATCAGGTGCCCAATGACCAGCCGAGTGTGCGTTTGGATAACTACTATACGGGCCAGGAGCTGGAGATTGAGTTGGACGTGGCTTTGACTCCTAGCCAAAATGCCCAGCGTTACTTCAAGAAATACCAGAAACTCAAGGAAGCGGTCAAGCACCTGACCAACTTGATTGAGGAAACCAAGGCAACCATTGTCTATCTGGAGTCCGTTGACACCATGCTGGGACAGGCTAGTCTGGCTGAAATTGATGAGATTCATGAGGAATTGATTGAAACAGGCTACCTCAAACGCCGTCATCGTGAGAAAATCCATAAACGCCAGAAACCTGAACGTTACTTGGCAACGGATGGAAAAACCATTATTCTGGTTGGGAAAAATAACCTGCAAAATGATGAGCTGACCTTCAAAATGGCCAAGAAAGGCGAGCTCTGGTTCCATGCCAAAGACATTCCAGGTAGCCACGTGGTCATCACAGACAACTTGGACCCAAGCGACGAAGTCAAGACAGACGCGGCGGAGTTGGCTGCCTACTTCTCCAAGGCCAGACATTCTAATTTGGTTCAAGTCGATATGATTGAGGCCAAGAAACTGCATAAGCCAACAGGTGGCAAGCCAGGATTTGTGACCTACCGAGGTCAGAAGACCCTACGTGTCACCCCAACAGAAGACAAAATAAAATCCATGAAAATCTAGTTCATGGATTTTTGTGTATAATCTATTCTGCCTTATCAATATCTTCTCTAACTTCCTTAGCGTTGAACTTAGCGAAAAGATACTGGCGGTCTTGGACTGGGAATCGTTGATCCAGTTGATCTACTGGTCCCACTTCCACCATTCCTTCTGAGATAACATAGTCCATGACATGCCCACCGAAGGTCAAATCATCCGAAATAAAATGCAGATGATAACCAGCCACACTGACACCATGGAAAATCTCTGGCGTCCAAATACCAACAATGGTACCTGAAATATTCTCAGCGGTATACTCAGGCTGGCGACTTGCCACCTCCGCAAAACGGACATCCGAAGCCGATTTGGGAATCATGCGGACATGCATCCGAGCAAACGTTCCCTTGATTTTGATGGAGCGAAAGAGATTTTCCCCATCATAATAGGACTCTATTCGCTGGTGCAATTCCTCATGAGTCATTTCAAAACGTTGTTTGAAAATCACTTCTGCCTCATGGAAAATGACCGCCGCATAGGGAACCTTCATATCAGCAGGAACTTCAACCACTTCTGGTTTTTCCCCTGCTCCCTTGGCCTGATAGGCCTTTCCATCTAAAACAATCAGCTCTCCGTCAATGGAATCTAGGGTTCCCAAACCCAAATCACCATGTTCCAACAATTCACCAACTGTCAAGGAGCCGCCATACAGTCCAGCCATCAAGGCACCGAGTGTATTGTATTGAAATAATCGCTTTACTTGCATAACCTACTCTTCATTCAAAAATTCTTGCATGGCTAAATCGTCTGGCACCAATTGGATATAACGACTAGCTTGCTCTTTTGCCTCATCCAAACGACCAAGTTGACGTAAAACCGCTACGTAATCAGCCAAAAATTCAGGATTCTCAGCCAATTCCCCAGCCAATTCATCGTAAAGCTCAATAGCTTCATCATCTCTTTCTAGAGCTTGATAGGCCTTGGCTACATTCCAACGCGCCAAGACATTCTCAACCTCTTCATCAACGAGGGCAAGAACTTCGTCATATCGTTCCTGCTCAAGATACAGGTTGGACAAGCGCAGAGCTAGTTCGTTACTATCATCTGCCACCTCTTTTGCCCGTAGAAGATAATCTTCTGCCCCCGCCTCGTCATGCAATTCATAGGCATACTGAGAAGCCTGAAGCAAGAGATTGGCATCAAAGTCATTTTTAGCCAAGCCTTTTTGAGTCATAGCCAAGGCATCTTCTAATTTATGCTCGGCATGAAGCGACTGAGCATAGGCATATTCATAGCCCTCAAAATCAGGATTGATGGTATCCAACTGCTTGAAATAGAGATTGGCTTTTTGGTATTCTTCTCGTTCAAATAGCAGAGCTGCTAACTCAAAGACCGTCTGATCATCGTATTCCAACTCAACAGCTTTTTCCAAAAATTCAATGGCCGCTTCAAATTTCCCCAAACTTGCATAGGCAAGCCCAATCCGCTGATAGGTAGAAACCCCTGTTAATTCGTAAATTTCACGATTGTCTAACTGGGCATAGTAGGAAATAGCCTCATTAAAAAGCTCCAGTTCCATATCCAATTCTGCTAAGCCAAAAAGGATGATGGGTTCATCTGATAAGTGACTTGCTTCTAACAATTTTTCACGCGCCACATCCGACAAGCCTTCTGCCTGATACAGGTCCGCCTTGACCAACAAGGCTTCCACATAGACAGGACTGTCTTCCGAAATTTCCTCCAAATATCCGAAAGCTTCTTCAACCAAGCCATCTTCAAATGCTATTTGGGCAAGATTGATCAGTACTTCGGGAAATTCTTCTTTGACCTGTTCATAGATTTGTCTAGCCTGTGGGAAAAAACCAATGCCTTCTAAGTAGGCTGCCAAAGACAAAAGCGTTTCGCTACCATCTTGCACTAGGGCGCGCCTGAAATACTTATCTGCCTTGTCTAAATCCTGTTGGTCCAAACAAGCCAACATTTTTTCACTATTGTTCATTCACAACCTCATTTTCTTCATCTTCATACAAACTACTGTGTGCCTTGTACCACTCAAATGCCGCTTTCACTAAAACCTTAATAGAGGCATATATTGGAATTCCCAAAAGAACTCCTAGGACACCGTACATCTGACCAGCTGTCAATAATACAAATAAGATGGTAATCGGATGAATACTTAGGGAGCTTCCGATAATCAATGGTGTCACAAAACGACCTTCTATAGTCTGCTCAATCATAAAGACTACTAAAACCTTTATCAGCATGATTGGACCAGCAATCAATCCTAAAATAACAGCTGGAATCATGGCCAAGAAAGAACCCAAATACGGAATTAGATTGAGGAAACCAGCCATCACCCCCAAGGTTATTGGATAGCTAAGACCAATGATTGAGAACATCACTGAGAACATCAGGGCAACAATAATCGCAACGGTCACCTGACCACGAACATAGTTTGATAATTGCCCATTCACATCTGATAGCACTGTTCCAATCGGTTCTCTCCACTTGGTTGGTAGATATTGGGTGATGTGTTTATTCAAATACTGACCATCCCGTAACAGATAAAAGAGAATAAAAGGCATAATCAGAACAGCAACAATAATCTGCGAAGCGGTTGAAATCAAATTACTTGCCCAATTCACAGCACTTGAGGAAAACTTCTGAGCATAGGCAACGACCTGATCATTGACCTTATTTAACATCTCCAGAGCTGTTGGTCTAAATTGTTCAAAGCGCTGATCCTGTAGGAGCCCAGTTACCTGTCCTTCGATTTTCTGGATATTCGAAGGAAGATTTTGCGCAAAAGATGTCACTTGCTCTTGAATACTCGGAATTGCCACCGCCAGTCCCCAGATAATGAGAAGACTGATTAAAACAAAGAGAATGGAAATACCAACTGTACGAGAAATTTTATGCTTTTCCATCCAGTCAACCATCGGATTTAACAGGTAATACAAAAGACCTGTTAAAATCATCGGTAACAATACAATTTCTAAAAAGCTTCCTATTGGTCTGAATAAAAAACTAATTTTACTAAAAATAAATATGGTCAAAAAAGTCAGCAAGGTTACCAATAAAAATGTCACCGCTTGGCTATTTAAAAACAAGCGGAAAAACCAAGTCAGACTAAATTTTTGATGCTTATCTTCCATCTAATACACTCCTAGTCTTTTTTTCTATTGTAACATGGAGAAAGGATTTTTGTAAAAATCAACTACAGAATTTATACGACTTTCTCAGAAAAACATGGTATAATTTTATCAATCATTTCCAAAAAGGAGAATCCTATGGCTATCTATTTCGGTACCTACACAAAACGTGAATCCAAAGGAATTTATAAAGCAAATTTTGACTCTGAAACAGGACAACTTAGCAATCTAGAATTGGTCACTGAAGAACCTAACCCTACCTACCTTGC
This sequence comes from Streptococcus suis, assembly GCF_046032115.1. Classification (GTDB taxonomy): domain Bacteria; phylum Bacillota; class Bacilli; order Lactobacillales; family Streptococcaceae; genus Streptococcus; species Streptococcus suis_AJ. Next base: position 6,968 of record NZ_JARQOZ010000016.1, read on the forward strand.
CTTTGATAAGGCCGGACATCTATACTCCGTCGGCGCTGAAAATGGTCTAGGAGGTATCGCTGCCTTTAATGCTGACTATACTCTACTCAACCATGTTGTATCAGAGGGCGCACCACTTTGCTATGTCGCTGTAGATGAAACAAGAGATTTAGTTTATGGATCCAATTACCACAAAGGACAACTACTTGTTTATAAACGTTTAGCGGATGGTTCACTAGAATTAGCTGATGTCGCTCAACACGAAGGATCTGGGCCGCACGAAAATCAAGCTTCCGCCCACGTTCACTTTTCTGATTTGACGCCCGATAAATTTTTAGTAACCTGTGATTTAGGATGTGATCAAGTGGTAACCTATAAGGTATCTGACCAAGGAAAAGTAGAGAAAATCGCAACCTATCAGGCTGCTCCAGGAAGTGGTCCACGTCACATTGTCTTCCATCCTGTCGCAAAAATTGCCTATCTCATCTGTGAACTCAATTCAACTATTGAGGTGCTTATCTATGACGGCTGGGGACAATTTGAACACCTACAAACTGTCTCTACTCTCCCAGAAGACCATACTGGTTTCAACGGTACTGCCGCTATTCGCATCACAAAGGATGGTAAATTCATTTATGGATCCAACCGCGGAAACGACTCTATCGCAGTCTACAAAACGCTTGCTGATGCCAGCTTAGAATTAGTTGAAATCGTCCCAACAAATGGAAAAACTCCTCGCGATTTCACGCTTAGTCCTGATGAAAAGCATTTGATTGTTGTCCATCAAGATTCTGACAATGCAACTGTATTCGAAAGAGATGCCGAAAATGGCTGTTTGACTGAGCTTTCACACGATTTCTATGTTCCTGAAGCAGTTTGCGTTACATTTTTATAAGTCGTTTCAGTTGTGAAATCCGTCCAGTTTTGGTTTAATAGTTTCATAGGAGGTGTTTTCACCATGAATCCAGTAGATCTTTTTAACCAAGTAAAAGAATTGATTGCAAACAAAGACTTTGATGGTGCAAAACAATTTATCGAAGAAAACAAAGACCAATTTGGTGAATACTTGGAACAGGCAAAAGGCTTGTTATCAGGTTCTGAAGGTGTTAACGGTCTTTTAGATAAAGTTAAAGGCTTGTTCTAATACATGTAAAAACTAGACTGAGAATGTTCAGTCTAGTTTTTTTGTTTGTTCAAAAATATTTGTTATCTCTTGCAATGAAGGAATTACCCAATCACTCTTCAATTTTTCATTTTCACTGGCATGCTTCCCAAAATCTGTCAGTATCCGTACAGTCCACATTCCCAAAGATTTAGCAGGCAGAATATCATGATCATACCTATCCCCAACATAGACAACTCTATCGGCAGGGATATTCGCTTTTTGCAAGGCAAGTGTGAAAATAGTTGTATCTGGTTTAGATAGTCCAACCTCTTCAGAGAGGATAACGAGTTGAAAATAAGACTCAATTCCCCACTCTTTAAGCAGTTCTCTAATACTACTAGACTGATTGGCAATAATCCCCAATCTATAGTTTTGTGATAACTTCTCTAAAACTTCTATTGTTTCAGGATATAGGCTCACACCCTCATTTAAAGTCAAAGAACAAGTCTGGAACTTTCCAGACTTGTTCTTACTATAGCCCTCGCTATACTAGCTCGGGGATAAATTAGTACACTGTACTAATTTATTTTTTCAAGTTATAGAATGAGTTCAAGCCTTTGTAGACTGCAACTTCACCAAGTTGATCTTCGATACGAAGCAATTGGTTGTATTTAGCGATACGGTCTGTACGTGACAATGAACCTGTCTTGATTTGGCCAGCGTTAGTTGCAACTGCGATGTCAGCGATTGTTGAATCTTCAGTTTCACCTGAACGGTGTGATACAACGGCAGTGTAGCCAGCTTCTTTAGCCATTTCGATAGCTTCAAATGTTTCAGTAAGAGTACCGATTTGGTTAACTTTGATAAGGATTGAGTTAGCAGCACCTTCTTTGATACCACGTGCAAGGTAGTCAGTGTTTGTTACGAAGAAGTCGTCACCAACCAATTGAACGCGTTTGCCAAGACGCTCAGTAAGAGCTTTCCAGCCATCCCAGTCGTTTTCATCCATACCATCTTCGATAGTGATGATTGGGTATTTGTTAACCAATTCTTCAAGGTAGTCGATTTGTTCTGCAGATGTACGAACAGCAGCGCCTTCACCTTCGAATTTAGTGTAGTCGTAAACTTTACGCTCTTTGTCGTAGAATTCAGATGACGCACAGTCGAAACCGATCATGATGCCGTTTTCGCCAGCTTCGTAACCAGCAGCTTCGATAGCTTCGATGATTGTTTCAACACCGTCTTCAGTTCCTTCGAACTTAGGAGCGAAACCACCTTCGTCACCAACAGCTGTTACCAAACCACGAGCTTTCAAGATTTTCTTCAAAGCGTGGAATACTTCAGCACCCCAACGAAGACCTTCTTTGAATGAAGGAGCGCCAACTGGCAAGATCATGAATTCTTGGAAAGCGATTGGAGCGTCTGAGTGAGAACCACCGTTGATGATGTTCATCATTGGAGTTGGCAATACTTTAGTGTTGAATCCACCAAGGTAAGTGTAAAGTGGCACTTCAAGGTAGTCAGCAGCAGCACGCGCAACAGCGATAGAAACACCGAGGATTGCGTTTGCACCCAATTTACCTTTGTTAGGAGTACCGTCAAGAGCGATCATAGCGCGGTCGATAGCTTGTTGATCACGAACGTCAAAACCGATGATAGCGTCAGCAATCACGTTGTTCACGTTGTCAACAGCTTTTTGAGTACCAAGACCAAGGTAACGAGATTTGTCACCGTCGCGAAGCTCAACTGCTTCGTGCTCACCAGTAGAAGCTCCTGAAGGAACCATACCACGTCCGAAAGCACCTGATTCAGTATAAACTTCAACTTCAAGTGTAGGGTTACCGCGTGAGTCAAGGACTTCGCGAGCGTAAACATCAGTAATAATTGACATTATATTACTCTCCTTTGAGTTTAAAATTGTTACATAGCTATCATACCCTAAAAGAAGGGATTTTTCAAGAAAAAACAGGTTATTTTACTGAAAGAAATAATGTAAACGCCTTCCTTTTCAAAGTTAACTGAGTATGTTATACTGAAACCATGAACGATTTAAATACTACCATACTACAGAAAGCCTCTGGCGAAACACGATTGAATCCAGATGAACAACGTCTATACATGGGAACCTATCGCGAACGGGTTGTCCTGCTCGTTTCCTTTGACGATTTGAGTAGTGAAGTCGTCGGAAATAAGTTCGATACAATTTGCCAAAAACTAGCAAGTAGCTACTCTCCTCTATTCCTCAAACTCTCGCCAGCCCTGTCTGACAAGCAACAAATTTCACTACTAAAAATTGCTCAGAACTTCGGCATTACTACCGCTATCATCGATGAAAAAATAGGACAGTCTCCCTACGCACTTGTCTTTCACACAAATCACGCTGTGGATAATGAAGAAGTTAGCTTAGAATCTATATTTCCAAATCTTATCTCAAAACCAGAAGAAAAAAAGGAAGATGCAAAACCTTCCTTCTGGAAAAAATTATTTGGTTAGGCTTATTTATCAATAAAGCAGTATAAATATTAAAGTAAAAATAATACAGGTTAGACAAAGGATTCCTAGCAATCTGCCTCTTTCATTTTTTTCATTGAAAAAGAACATTGCTCCATTTACCTTTATTACATTCGTTTCCATTCCTCTTTCTTTTTTAGAAAGTTTCATAACGGATACTAGCTTTGCAAGACAAATAAAAATAAATAAGATAATAGCCCCATATTTCACTAATTCCATCTTTGTTGGCCTCCTAACTGAAGAATTCTTGCCACCTGTTCTGCCGTGCGGACCAGGTTTTTTTCTGCTTTTTGAAGCGTGTCCTCCAAACTTTCAACGCTTGCAATGATCGGAAAAGCGGCGCAGATATTTTCAAAAGGAAACTCGGGAAGATCGTCTTTGAGGCTACCACAAATTGCAATGATGGGAATCCCAGTCGGCGTACGTCTAGCTACTCCTATCGGAGTCTTCCCTGATAAGCTCTGGGTATCCATCCGCCCTTCTCCGACCACAACCAGATCCGCTTTGGCGACGCGATGATCAAAATCCAACTGGTCCAAGACAAAGTCGATGCCTTTTTGAATGCGAGCACCAGCAAATTGGACTAAACCTGCTGCCATACCTCCTCCAGCACCCGCTCCTGCTAAATCGAGTAGCATTGGATTAACTAATTTATAAAAGGACTCCATTTTCTTGTCTACTGGTTCAAATTCAGCAGAGGAAAGACCTTTCTGACCTGCAAAAACAAATGTGGCTCCCGCTGGTCCACAAAGCGGATTCTCCACATCCGTTACCAAATCAATCCTGACCTGAGATAAATCTACCAACATATCCTCTGTGGAAAAGCTGACAATCTCCCCGATATGAGCTCCAATTGCCTCTACTTCTTTTCCCTCTCGATTATAAAATTTCACTCCTAAACCTGCCGCCATTCCGATACCACCATCATGACTGGCGGAGCCACCTACTCCTATAAATATGCGTTTAACACCATTTTGAACGAGCTCCACAATCAGCTCCCCAACCCCTTGTGTCTTAATAAAGAGAGGACTCCTTCTTTCATGCGGGATACTTGCCAGCCCTACAATTTCAGCCATTTCAAAAACCGCAAGATCATCTTTAATCGCATAGGAAACCTTAATTTTATCTCCAAATGGACCTGTCACCCAAGTCTGGGTTACATCCAAGGATAAGGCCTGCATTAGACTCTCAACTGTCCCTTCGCCACCATCTCCTAGGGGAATTAAGTCATACCCTGCTTGTGGATAAACCTTAGAAAATCCTTTTTTAATCGCTTCAGCAACCTTTGTAGCTGAAAGAGACTCTTTAAATGAATCCGGAGCAATGAGAATATGCATGATACTACCCTCCTTTATATTATTAGTATATCACACTACTATTCAGCTTTCAATAAATCTTTTCTGTTTTTCATTGTCTGTGTTATACTGAAAGAAAGGAGATAAGTATGTATCAAACTATATTATGTGACTTAGATGGAACTCTTACTGATTCTGGACAAGGAATCTTAAACTCCGTCGCCTACGCACTAGAAAAAATGGGAATTGAAGAACCAGATACAGCCAATTTAAACCGATTCATCGGCCCGCCACTCTATGAATCTTTTTCAAAATTCTACCAACTCAACACTGAAGATACACAAGCAGCAGTTGACGCTTTCCGTGTCTATTTTAAAGAAAAAGGAATGTTTGAAAATCAACTCTATCCTGGAATCATCCCTCTGCTTGAAGAATTGAGAACAGCTGGAAAAACACTAGTAATTGCTACTTCAAAGCCAGAAATATTTGCCAAACAGATTCTAGAACATTTTGGTATTGCTCACTACTTTGATGTCATTGCCGGTGCTAGTCTAGATAGTAGTCGCATCAGTAAGGCGGACGTCATCGGCTACGCTATAAATCAATTAGAAGCATTTCCAAAACATGCTGTGATGATTGGAGATAGGGAACATGACATTGAAGGAGCACGCATGCACCAACTTCCCGCCATCGGTGTTCTTTACGGCTATGGGAGCAAACAGGAATTTGAAAAGGCTGGGGCCACCATGATAGTCGAAACCGTCCAAGATTTGAAAAAGGTTTTACTGACAACAGAATAGAAGAGGCTGGGCAAAAAGACCAACCTCGCTTCTCAGGGTTCGTGTCAACATCTCAGCGCAGTGGTTGATTGAGTTTAACAGTCCAGTGAACTGTTAAAGGTTGGAGATAAGATTTGCGAAGCAAATCTCAGCAGTTCGTGTTTTACACTCCAAATCTGACAATTACGACTGTTGCGAACAAAGTTCGCTCTATTTCCAACCTCAAAAGGTTCACTGAACCTTTTGAGCTATACGGGGGTGGGAGTGTAAAAGGTCTGGGAGACCTTTTAAAGTGGGAGATATAAGCTGACGGCAGTCAGCTCACATAAATTGATGTCTGGGGATAGACTGTTTCAGCTCAACAACTTAAAATGAAAAATTGTTGACGAACTCTTTTTTTGACCAGTCGAGTTCTTTCCCGCTCCCATTATTTACTATCTAAAATCTCTATTAGTTTATAGAGATTTTTTTCATTTATTTGGTAGGGCGCCTGTTCTTGGACAATCGGTTTAGCACAGAAAGCTACTCCAACTCCTGCTCGTTGAATCATTGGTAGATCATTTGCTCCATCCCCCATGGCAATCGTTTGAGATAGACTCAGCCCATTTTCTGTCGCCCATTCTTCTAAACATGCCTCTTTAGTATCTTTCGTTACAATTTCACCCAATACTTGTCCAGTCAATACTCCATCTACTACTTCTAATCGATTAGCCCGAACATAGTCTAACTCTAACTGTGCAGCTAGTCGATCGACTGTTTCATGAAACCCGCCTGAAACGACTGCTACCTTATAGCCTCGCATTTTTAATTCTGAGACTAACTCTGCTGCTCCAGGCGTAAAGTGGATTTTTTTGATAATTCGATCAAACACAGAAACAGGCAGTCCCTTTAACAACGCCACACGTTCACGTAAGGCTTCTTCAAAATCCAATTCTCCACGCATAGCACGTTCGGTAATTGCTGCAACTTGCTCTCCTAAACCGGCCTCTTCTCCAAGTAGATCTATTCCTTCTTCCAAAATTAATGTTGAATCAACATCCATAACTAATAATCCAGTTGTCATTTCCGATATTCCTTTCAAAGTATAAAAATAAAAAGCCAAATGGCTTTTTATCTAGTAGCGAATGGCTTCGCGAGTTTTTTCGTATGAACGTACAAAACGCTCTGTTACACCAGGTTCAACTGTTTCCAAAGCAAATGAAATTTCTTCAAATGCTGCTTGATAATCAAAATCCTTTTCAAAAATTGATAATGAACGGTTAAATGCTTTTTGCACACTTTCATCGAATGAACGATAACGGTTAGAGTATTGTAGCAACTGCTCTGTTAAAGTCGCATTTTGCACAATCAAATACGCTAACTCTTCCAATTGATTCATATCATACGTTGCATTTTCCAACAAACGGTTAACAACTTCGATATTGATTCGTTTATAGTCTAACTCGGCAATCAAGGCTTCCACATGATCGCTCGTTCTAAAGAAGTTTGTTAAAAATTCAGCTGGAATTCCTGGAAGGTTGCGTTTTTCCATATAACGCTTAAGGGTATGCAATTTGTTGATATAAAGTGTAGCTTTCTTACGCGCTGTGTTCTCTGACAATTCTTGTGATTTAAGATAGTCGGCTAAAACAAGCTGCTCCTCTTCGACTTCTTTCAAGCTTGCCAATGAATGGTCCAAACGCTCTTCCAAAATAGAATATGCAACTTGTGGATTTTCAATGTCTTCCACACTTTCTGTAACAACAATTTCAATCGATTCCAAACGAGCTTTAAGCTGATTGATCCGTGAAAGTTTGCTATCTGCCAGCAAGTAAGTTGCATTTAGGCGTTGGCTTTCCTCATCCAAGAGCTGTGTATTTTGGACAACATGCTCCAAGAATTTTGGCAAGTTTTTACTAATCTTAACAGCTTCCTTATTCGCTTCGATTTCACGATTGAAGACTTTATACAAATGATCAATTTTTGCTTGAATTCCCTCATTTTCAGCTTCTGCCGCATCCAAATCAAAGGAAACAATCAAAGCAGTATTTTCACGAATTGAAACGCGAATATTTTGGAACTGTGACTCGATGTTAGCTTCTGTGAACAAATAATTCTGCTCAACCAGTTTCCGATAACCCGACTCCAAATCTTCCAATTGCTCTGGGAAATCTTTTGTAACTCGTTCAATCAAACTTGGAATGCGATCCATGATTTGATTGAGAGCAATCATATGCTCTTCAGTCTTATCAAGGATTTCAGAAGCTTCAATCGGGTCACCTGAGGAATTGAGCATCACAAATTCAGAAAACTCAACTTCAATATTTTTCAATTGTTTCTCAAGTTCTGGTAGTGTCTCACCGTAGCTATCTGGATTTTCACGAACAGCTTCCTGTAAACTATCGAACAAGTTTAACGCATGTTTTACGCGACCAGAGTTTTTCTCTTCTTGCTCCTTCAACTCCATCAAACCATGACGGATAGAGGCGATGTCTTCTTCAATTAAATCAATTTGGCTTTCGATACTGTCGATAGCATTCTTTGCACTCACAAAGCGAAAGGCATTGTTATAGCCTTCTGCCTCAAAGATATGATTTTCAATGTCGGCAAATGAATTGAGCGACAAATCAACCCATTTTTGATTCCATTCACGGAATGACACCTGACTTTGACCAATCAAATGAAGTGCTTTGACAGCTTCGACTTCTTCATTAACTGGAAGGTTAAATAGCTCTTCCTTACGTTCTTCCAATGCAACCAAAAGGTTGTCATTTCGTTTACGAACAATCAGGCAAGCTACATAGGCAATGATTAAAATAATAACAATCGAAACGATTAAGATGATTGTTCCTGTAGGCATGTAAATCTCCTTAGCTCATAGTAATTACTAGAAAATATCGCTTAATTATACCATAAATCTCTAGTATATGCACTTGTTTTTTTAGTTTTTAAACATCCAATGTTGAATAAACAGCATTTTCCTCGATAAACTCTCGACGAGGTTCAACCTTATCCCCCATTAGCATGTCAAAAATCTTATCGGCTTCTGCCGCATCATCAACTGAAACGCGTGCCATGAGACGATTTTCAGGATTCATCGTAGTTTCCCACAACTGATGATCATCCATTTCTCCCAAACCTTTGTAACGTTGAATCGTTGGCTTGGACCGTCCCGTACTATGTCTTTCTAAGGCATCTTGCAATTCTTGCTCTTGATTAACCCCAGGTTGAATATATTCTTTTATCTCACTTCCAACCTTGATACCGTAAATAGGTGGTTGAGCGATATATACGTATCCCGCTTCTACAACAGGACGCATGTAGCGGTAAAATAATGTCAGAAGGAGTGTCCGAATATGGGCACCATCGACATCGGCATCTGTCATAATGACTAATTTTTGATAACGTGCCTTGCTAACGTCGAAATCCGCACCAAAGCCAGTTCCCATAGCTGTAAATAGACTACGGATTTCTTCGTTGGCCAAAATCTTGTCCATGCTGGCTTTTTCTACGTTCAAAATCTTACCACGAATCGGTAAAATAGCCTGAAATTCACGGTCGCGACCGGATTTAGCTGAACCACCGGCTGAGTCCCCCTCAACGATGAAAAGCTCTGTCTTCGTTGCATCATTTGAGGAACAGTCCGCTAACTTACCTGGGAGGTTTGAAATCTCAAGACCCGATTTCTTACGAGTTACCTCACGCGCACGCTTAGCAGCAATACGAGCCTTGCTTGCCAAGATCCCTTTTTCAACAATCCGTCTAGCAATCTGTGGATTTTCCAAAAGAAATTCTGCAAAGGCATCAGAGAAAAGGCGGTTGGTAATTTTGACCACTTCACTATTCCCAAGTTTTGTCTTAGTTTGTCCCTCAAATTGAGGACCTGGGTGCTTAACAGAAATGACCGCTGTCAAGCCTTCACGCACATCTTCACCAGTCAAATTATCCTCATTTTCTTTGAGAATTTTATTTTTCTTAGCGTAGTCGTTGATAACACGTGTCAGAGCTGTACGGAATCCTTGCTCATGGGTACCACCTTCATGCGTATGAATATTGTTGGCAAAACTAACTACGTTTTCATGATAACTCGTTGTATATTGCATGGCAACCTCAACGGTAATATCATCCATTTCACCTTCTGTATAGATAGGGGTCTCAAAAATGACATCCTTGTTCTCATTAAGATACTCAACATAGGAAGCAATACCACCTTCGTAGTGATATTCCTTTGTTTGCTCTACTCCCTCACGTTTGTCCGTAATAGAGAGATTTAAACCACGATTTAGGAAGGCCAATTCTTGAATCCGCTTATTTAATTTTGCAAAGTCGAACTCAGTCGTCTCAGTAAAAATTTCTGGGTCAGGTGTAAAATGTACAGTTGTACCAGAACGGTCTGTTTCTCCAACAACCTCCAAATCTGCAACGACTTCACCTCGTTTATACTCTTGGAAATAGACCTGACCATTTTTGTAGACATGGACGTCTAGCTGAGTAGATAGGGCGTTTACGACTGATGAACCTACGCCGTGCAATCCACCTGAGACCTTATAACCGCCTCCGCCAAATTTACCACCTGCATGGAGCACTGTAAAGACAGTTTCTACCGCTGGACGACCAGTTTTTTCCTGAATATCTACCGGAATACCACGTCCATTATCAATAACCGTGATGGAGTTATCTGGCTCAATATAAACTTCAATTTTATCCGCAAAACCAGCCAGCGCCTCATCGATTGAGTTGTCGACAATTTCCCAAACCAAGTGATGGAGACCTTCTTTAGATGTTGAGCCGATATACATCCCTGGACGCATTCGAACAGCTTCAAGACCTTCCAAGACTTGAATCTGACTGGCATCATATTCTTGAGCCTTCTCTTGTAAATCTTTGATTTCTTCTGTCATTTCTTTTCCTTATTTTCTATTTGTTGCTCCTTAAAAATAGAAAAGCCAATCCATCTGGATAAAAGCGAGACATATTTTTAGAGCAAAAATCATTCTAACGAATACCCTTTATTATACCATATTTTCTAATATTTTGATAGAAAAAAGAAGAGGAAACATTAGCTCCATCTTCTTCATTACTTTAACTATGATAAACCATTGTTTGAGCTAGGCTTTCCCCATCTCCACCAAATAAATCAACCAATTTATAGGCGAAATCCAAACTTGTTCCAGCGCCTCGGCTAGTGATAATTGGACCATCAACGACCACATCCTCTTCCAGATGGATACCTGACGGAATGTCTTTTTCTTTCCCTGGGAAACATGTATAGTGACGACTATCTAACAAACCAGCCTTATCCAGAACAATTGGTGCCGCACAAATTGCTGCTACTGATTTTCCTGATGCAACCGCTCTTTGCAATTCCGTAATCAGTGACTCTGAATCTCTAAGGTGGACAGAACCTGGCATTCCTCCTGGTAACACAATCAGATCAAAGTAAGACAGGTCTCCATCAAAGACTTGGTCAGTTTGAACACGAATACCGTGCGATCCCTCCACTTCATGACTATCTAAACCAACAATCTGACAGTCAAAACGAGCTCGACGAAATACATCTACAGGGGCCAATGCTTCGATTTCTTCAAAACCATCGGCTAAAACAACCGCAACTCTTGTCATATAAACCAACTTTCTAACGTTTTATCGTAATTTTTCTATAGCGACGTGATCGATTTGTTTCCTTCTCATCAGCTAGTCGTGACTGATACCCCATTGACAGCACTAGACCAACACCAATCAGATTTGAAACCATGGACGAACCACCTTGGGAGATAAACGGCAAAGGAATACCTGTTAGAGGTAACAAACCAGTTGCAGCACCAATATTTTCAAACACATGGAACAAGAGCATCATGATATAGCCAGTTGATATATAGGTGTAGTATCGATTGTTTGACTTCAACGTTACCCGCAGCATTCGATAAATGAGCAACAAGTATAGTCCAATCAATACCGTCCCTCCAATAAAACCAAAATCCTCTCCAATCACCGTAAAAATCATATCACTTTCTCGAACAGGTATAAGAAGATTTGTTTTATTGAAACCTAGTCCTTTTAAGCCACCACTTCCGATAGCTATCAAACTTTGAGCTTGCTGGTAGGTCGTTGATTGGGCATTTTTAAAAGGATCAAGCCAGGCTGCAATACGATTGATTTTATAAGTATCCATCCCCAAATTGTGGAGGAATGTTGTTCCACCAGGAGAAATAAAAATCAGCATAAATCCACCAACCAAAACAATCCCCGTTAAGGCAGTCGGTAATAGAATTTTCCAAGAAACTCCTGATAATAGAAGCATTCCGCTAAAGATTGCTACAAATACTAAGGAAGTTCCTAAATCTTTCTGTAAGGTCAACAAAATCAGGACTGGGATAGTAAACAGTGTCATATAACCAATCAACATAAAATCCTCACGAATTTTTCGATTTGGATAATACTTATGAAAGGTGACAATCACCCTTGACAACATAATGATGTAGGCTATTTTCATAAATTCGGATGGTTGGAAAAGAGTCATTCCACCAATCGTTACCCAGTTCTTTGCTCCCGTTGACGCTACTAAGTCTGGACTGTAGAAAAACAAAGGCAATACCATAAGTCCTAGCCCAAGTACGTACAAGTAAGGTGTGATTTGCCACAGAAACTTAGTGGAAAAGAACATGACCAAAAAAGCTGCCACTGTTCCAATTCCTATCCAAGCAATTTGTTGACCAACCATCTGTACAACATTATCCGGATAATCTTGACTAACCGCAATGTAGAGAGAAATAATCCCCACAACTAATAAAAAAAAGACCGGTAAAATAAGTGAGTAGTCTACTCGACTATCGATTGTTCCCCTATTTTTCATCAATTTCCTCATACTTTCACTTCAAATTCTTACTCGTTCCATTATAGCAAAAATCATCTCTCATTGAAACTAAAAATCTAGTTACATCTGAGGGGATACGATTTATACTCAACGAAAATCAAAAGTAGCCTAGGAAACGAAGTCGAAGATAGAACTGGAGTTCATCAAGGCTCTTGACAACGGATAATTTTGATTTTCGAAGAGTATCACTAGTGCACAAATCATAAAATACGTATACTTTCATACCTTCGAACAGGCTGAAATATAATGCTTTACCTTCACACACCCCTTAAGTTTGCTCAATTCATGAGTATGTAAACCAATGGCAATCATTTTGGCAATCACACACCCAAAAAGCCCTCTCCAATTTCTAGAGGCAAAGAAAAAACGGCTGAAAAGTTCGCCCAATTTTTGGGAATGTAGCGCCAGCCGTTACTTTTTCAAAAAGAAAACCACTCCCAAGGCTCGGGAATGGCTTAAAATCAACGTTTCTAACAGTTTTATAACGCTGATTATTTGAGACCGTATTTTATACCCTTTTATTTATTATCATTTTTCATTAAATAATAAGATAACTATATAAATAGAAGAAAGTTTTTATTAAATTCTTATATATTCTTATCAATTATCATCAGTCGGAACTTTTTCCGTTACCAAAATAAAGAGTTTCCCCACCTATTCCAAGGAATAAAGTACAAGTTATTTTATACATTTTTATGAAATAATATACAAAAAGTTGGTTTTGCCAGCTTTTTTAATGTCTATTTCAAATTTTACACTATTGGTATTTTTATTATTTTTTATGTATCAATTTTTGTCAATTTTTGGGGAGAGATACACAAGAGGATTGACACCGTTATTTTCTGCATGTGCTAACATTCTAAATCAGGGGGGATATAGAAAAAATCTCTTGTCATAAATTCTACAAAATTTTTACCCCCTTTTTGTCTAACGGTTCCCGACTTGGAAGAAGTTCCCTTACTCGGTTCCCAATCATTTGAACATATTTCAACAGGGTAGGGGGGGTAAAATATAAAATCAACAATCTATTATAATCTAATTCGTTTTTGACTTACGATAAATGTATGCTAGATATATTTTCCGATGTCCCTTTCCCGTTGCACGTTTCCCCAACAGAAAAGCGGTTTGTTTAGGCATGGGGGCTTATTTATACTAGACTACTATCATCAGTGTAATAGTTGTTTATAATATTTTTCATGCGAGAAAAAATGTACAATGACGGCGTGAAGTCCAAAGGCGATAGGGTGGTAGGGTACACCCCCCCTATCTTCCAAATGCACTACAGACAATATATAAGCCCTTAATACTAACATGTAAAGGGCTTAATGGTTTTATATTCTTTTTTGTATTTTTTGAGTGGTTTTCGTGTTCGTTCAATTAGTCATATCTTATATTCTGTCTAATTATGTTTCACTCTCTAAACTCAATACTATCAAGGCTTTCAGCTATTCCTTTAATTATTACTAGCATTTTCTTCGTTATGTCTAATTAATACTTGATATTTGTCTTTAAATGTCAAAGTTAGCCATCTTAGTATCTAGGTCATCTTGTCTAACTCCTATGTATATTAGCGTGATTGCTGGGCTTGAATGATTAAAGATAGTCATTAAATCAGCTACATTCTTATACTTTTTATAATAATGATAGCCAAATGTTTTCCGCATGGTATGAGTGCCTATATTCTCTATCCCTAAATCATTTCCAGCGGTCTTTAATATCCAGTAAACTGTACGGCGGTCTAGTGGTTTGTTTACACCGTTACGGCTTTGAAATAGATAATGATGAAGCGGTTTGCCTTCTACATACTTCCTTAACTCGTTCTTTAGGGTTCGGGTCATTTTGATAGTTTTCTGTTTCCCAGTTTTTTGTTCCCTAACTCGAATGTGCCAGCCTTGGACGTCCTTAACTCTTAATTTTAAAATATCGCCAATTCTAAAACCTGTGTTTATTCCCACAAGAAATAGAATATAGTTCCTTTCATTCCATGACCTTAGATAGTCCTTCATGGCTTGAATGTCGTCTTTGTCGCGTATTGGCTCAACTGCATTCATTAGCTTCTTTCCCTTCTTCCTCACGCGCATTCAGATTGTCATATTCACTAGCGGACTTATTCGGGAAATAGTGACGCTCTAAGTTTTCTAACCATTGGGCGTGCCCTTCCATCATTCCCTTATACTTTCCATCGGTTCGCGTTCTGAAGTTCTCTACATTCGTTTGCTTCAATAATTCCACCTTCTTTCTGTATTAAAATTACAACACCTTACAACGCTTAACAACACTTAGAATTATAAAGTGTTGTAGCGAAACCCCTTGGGGCGCAAGGGGTTTGGAGATATTACTACACTTACTACACTTTTTTTGAATACGTTGAATTTTTTATAATATATATACATACACAAGAAAGTATATTTCTTTTTTATTACTTTATATATAATAAGTGTAGTAAGTGTAGTAATATTATGTAAAGCGTTGGGGCTGTTGGGGTTTCGTCACTACACTTTTTCTAAAAAGTGTTGTACCAAGTGTTGTAAGTGTTGTAACTTATTTTTTCTTATAGCCCCTCTGAGCCTTCCCTTTGATTGGCACATATAGGGGTAAATAGTGGGGCTGGTCTTCCTTGGGGTAGAAACCTTTGGGAAGGTCTGCCCCTCTTGGTAGACTGATAGGATAAGCCATTTTTTCCCAGTCATCGGGTAAATATTGCGGAAAGTGAGTATGAAAACCTTGACTACTGAAATTATGTTGAAAATTGTGATAATCTGCAAAGCCTGTAAAGTACCACCATACCCAATCATTAGGAATAAACGTAGAATGTAAATTAGTAAATAGATTTTGTGAAAATGCTAAAACAGGGTCTATTGCTTCCTGGTATTCATCTAGTAAATCTATAGACTTGCTCGGCTCTATAAAGTCCTTAAAATCTAGGTCGATAACTGTTTTTAACACGTATTCTAGGACACTAGGGCGCGTGATATAATCGTTTTTGATTGCTCGGTTAGGTTTCCCCTTAAAGTGCTTATTAAAGGGCAAAATAACCATTCTACGCCGTATAGCGTGATAGTCTCCCTGTATCTTTGGTAGGGTGTTTGTTGATTGAATGACAACAGTTTTTATAAAGGTACTATAAGCATCTTTCCCTTTTTTCTCTACCGTTACGGTATCCCCACCAACTAGGCTGAATAGTTTGGAAGTATCACGAATAGCCGCCCCAGCTTGCACATCATCGCCTATTATGGCTTGTTTTCCGATTGCTTGGGCTAGGGTAAAGCGATTATTAACATCTAAGTCCGTTATCTTTATACTTGCTATATTCTGCCGTCCTATTAGGTTGATAAATAACTCTTGTAGTGTTCCTTTTCCTGTTCCACCTTCTCCTACAAACCAAAACATTTTAGCGTAACTTTCTCCACGTACAACGGCGTTGAGTAGTTGAAGTGATAACTGATAAAGTTCTTTATCTCCGTTAAACAAATCTAATAGCCAGTCCTTAAACTCCCAACCCTTTATAGTCGGGCTTTGGGCGTGTGGATTGTAGTTGGTTTGTATCTTATGAGTGAATACCTTTGTTTCTGTAAATGGTTCTAGTGTCCGTGTCTTTCGGTTGTAGATACCATTGCCAACTATTATCAAATGTGGGGCGTTTTCCGCCTGTCTATGTGGTGCTTTTCGGGTTAAGTGGTAAATACAATCGCTAGCCCTTTTTTCGTTGTGCCGTGGCTCTATAATGCTTATAAAGTCTTTTAAAAATTCCCTATCATTTATATAAATTCCCTCATCGGGGTTATAAAAATAAACAGGTTTTGTTCCCTCATCGCTTTCAATTCTGCAAACTGTCAGCAATTCCGCCATGTATTCGGCAACTACCAAAGGTGGAATAGGCTTTTTAATTTCTGCTTGTGCTTGCTTATCGTCTAAACCGTCTTCTAATAGCTTTCTATGACGTTCTTCCTGCTTGTGTTGGACAAATTGCAGCACTTTCCCTTGCCAACCTTTAAACGTTCTAAGCCGTATATCACGCGCATTATATTGCGTTTCTCCTGTTATTTGTCTTCCATACTGTGTAATACTACCCACCTTCTTTCTATGGTCTAGCTTATGATTTTTGTATCTTGTTTTTGCTGATTGATAATGTATGCTATTGTATTTCCTGTAGCTTCAGCAAAATAAAACCGTTTCATCATGTCTAAGAAATAACTTGCTAGGCTTGACCGTTTCACAATAGCAGAAAATAAGCCTACTACTTGTTCAAAATCATAACCATGTAAATACATTTGTCTAATAAAAATAGCCGTTTCTTCCTTGGTGTAAATTCCATTTGTGATGGTATCAAACACCCAGCCATCTAAATATAACCCGCTTGCCTGTCTTTGCTGGTCTAACATATATTTTTCTATGTCTTCTAGCTTTGCTAATAGACTTGTTTTCATGATACTTATTGGATAATCTCTAATAAGTTCCCAATCTTTCGGGGCTGGTATTTCTTCAACTACTTTTAACGTAATGTTGTTTAGGCTGAAAGGTGTGATATAACCACCAAATGGCAAGTAGTAGAAAAAGCGGAAAAAATTATCTTGCATTACTGCGCGTGTCGGATTGTCTTTTAGTAAATCTAGTAGTATTTGTTCCCCACGTTTTATAGTCACTTCTACAATGCTATACATCTTTTTCCCTTTCTATGTTCTTTCGTTTCTCTATTTGCTGTTTAACCCATTCAGCCCTATCTTTCTCATCTGATAAAGATAAAAAATAATCTACTTCCTCTTTTGGTATTTTTCCAGTTATATAAGCGAAAATCACATCAAATAGCTCCGGTTTTTCTCTTACAATATTTTTTAGTTGTTCTTCGATATGCATTTTTGAAACTCCTAGTTATATCTCTTGCCAGCAAGCCAAATATAAGCCCCGTAGTTATCGTTTATAGATTGTCTGGGGTGTTTACTCTCGGAAACATTTTGGGGCTTGCTAGGAGCTTGAAAACTGCCCAAACCAACCCTAAACCATAGAAAGAGGTTTAGCGGTGTAAAGATTGCTATGAGTGTTAACGCTTGTTCTATTGTCATTTCTTGCATGTTGTTTTACTCCCTTAACTTCTATACCTCGGCTTCTAGCAATACTTCAAGCCGTTTCTTTTCTTCCTCGATTTGTTTTTCAAGCGCTCCAATACCTGCCATAAGTTCACTATGATTGGCTGGTATAAAATAGCCCTTATGATTGCCTTTGCGGTTGCCAATAATTGGTATTTTATGCTTGATTATCAGCCGTCTAACACATTCCCTAACCGTTCTTTTATCTAGGTTGGTTTGTTGTGCTATGTGGCGCGCCGTGATGGCTTTTTCAATCCCTATACCGATTAGGCTATATATACGCTTGTCGTTTCCTTTTAAGTCCATTTTGACCCCCTTCCGTATTTTATTCTTGTATTTCTGGTATTGGCTCGCGTGGTGGCGCGTGCTTTTTCGTGTGTTGACCTGTCTACAATTTTTCTTTTACTATACATGTTTTGGAACTAGCCTAGACTATCCCCAGCGGTTGCCCGCTCCAAACTTACTTAGTAAACCTGTGCCAAAATAATAGCCTAGCTAGTGTGTTCTGGATCTGATTTTTAAAATTTTGAAATAAATAATATTAACTTGCCTTCTTATTGTGCATATGGTATGATTAAGGCAATAACAAAGGCTTACAAGGGGTTGCCCTTCCTTAGTTATTGTTTAATCATTTGAAGGCTTGTCAGTTTGGTCGCTGGTGTAAGCCTTTTTTGTTGTCATTCTTTCAACTTTTCTAAAATTTCGTCCACATCTCGCACATCATAGTAGATAGACTTCCCTTGACGGCGTGACCTTAGTCCGCATGACTTCAAATACTTCATGTATTTATGGTCAAAGCCGTACAACTCCATTACTTCCCCTTGTCTTAGGGGTTTTTTGTTTAGCCGTTCTATTTCGTCCTTTGCCATTTCACGCGCCAAAGCTAAGGCACCGCGGACAAGTTCAAGGCTTGCATTTTCGCTTAATAATGCTTCAGTCATTCGTTTTTTCCTTTCTGTTCAATATACCGCCTAAAATCGTCTATACGGCGTTTTTTCTTTGTCTAGTATCTTTATACTACCCATTCCAAAAAATCGCTAGAATGTACCTTTTTTGAGAATTTAACACCCTCTAGGCGTAAACCTCAGAAAATTCTTTGAAAATATCGTCGGGTATTTCCGTTAGGGCTTGTTGCTGGAGCTGGATAGCTTTTAGGCGGTTTGTGTCGCTTGCGGTTGGCTTATTGATAATGTCAGCCGTTGCCAAAACTTGCTTGAAATACTCGTCTAGCTTTAACTTCCGCCCTTCAGTAATTTCTTGTTTTTCTTCTCGTTTGGTTTTTAAGAATTGAAATTCGTCAATTTCATCATTCAGCAAGCTATAGGAGATAATGCCACGGTGTCGCCATTGGTTAAAACGTGCCTTAATTCCCTCAATCGTCCAACCTTTCAGCCGTTCTAGGAGTAAATCAAAGCTAACTAGCCCATTATCTTCATAAACTTGTTGTAGTAGTTCCTGTGTAAATGGTGTTTTAGTCATCTTCCGTATCTCCCTCGATATATTCCAGCTCCTTTTCTGTCAAAGTGCCATTGTATTCAGAAAGTAAGTAGCCTAGCCCTTCTTGTAAGCCTACCCATAGTTCACAAAATTCTTTTTTGTCCGCTTCTTTCGGTATAAGGGGCTGAAAGTCCTCTACTTTTTCGGCTAGGTCATACAGTTCATATAGTTGTTTTAGTAAATCTAGGTACTTTTTACGGCTAATAGTGTAGTTTTTACGGGCTTTTTTCCGTTTCTTGCCCTTTGCTCGATAATGTAAGGTGTGTTCTTCTAGCATTTCTTGAATTTGTACCCATGCTTGCGCGTTTTGTTCCACCATATCGGGTAAGACTGCGCTATTTTCATCTAGCCCCATAGCTTCCGCCATGTTTACATGGTCGTCTACCCATTTTTTAAACTCCTTATAGGTCTGTTTTTTGCTCATTTTGTATTTTCTCCTTTAGTTTTTCTTGTAAATAGCCTTGTATCTCCCATATGAAACGGCTAACGGCTTCAAATTTGCCCGCTAGGGTCGTTTCTATGGATTCATTATTCAAACTAGCTAGATAATCGGTAATATAGTCTAGTTCTTCATCTGACTTGTTAGCACGTTCTAGGAGTGCTTCAAGTTGTTTACTTGCCATTGTCTGCCCCTGTGTCTTTTGTATGCTCCCAAAGGGCTTTATAATCGCCGTCATGGTCTAGGCTCTCTAGTAAGTAAAGGGCTTCATCTCCAAAATTTGCGATATGGTCTAGTGTTGTATTGACTGCCATTTCTGGGAAGTCTGTATCTAGTGTACTGTCCGCCATATCCATTACCATTAGTTCAAGGTAAATAACCCTTTCTAGTAATTCTTGGCGTGTTGCTCGTTGTCCTAAGAAGGCTTTACGCTCCATACAGTAGCATTCTTCAAGTGTGGTCATATTGTAGTTCCTTTCTAGCACGCGCCTGCGTGTTTATTCTTTGGATTAGGTGGGGAAACCCGTATTATTGTTTAATCATTTGTTTTTGTCGTTGGTCGAAGTTTTAAGGGTTACGCTCTTAAAATGGTGTTTAGTTCTTTTTCTGCGCGTGATTGCCCTTGGTCGATGGTCAATCATGAGTAAATAGCCATTGTAAGATAGCTATAATGTGCCTAGCTGTCTTTTTTAGGGTTAGATAAAGTAGTCCGCCTATGGTTGTCTCCTTTCTTTGTCTGTGTCGTTTTCCTGTAGTGTGTGTGAAAGGTAGTTAGGAAAACTTACACATCTTCTAATAGCCAATTTATGACACTTTCATAGATACGGCGCGGAGCGTCATAGTTACCCTGCTCTACTTTGGTCAAGGTTTGGGGCTTAATACCTAACTTTTCAGCCGTTGCCTTTTTGGTTAGCATTAAGTCCGCACGCTTGCGCCGTACTTTTCTAGCATGGTCTTCTGTTAGTAGCATTTATACACCTCCTTTTACGGTCTTAAAAGCCGTTTTTTGTTACACTTGAGATTTTAACGCATTTAAAAGGCGTTGTCAAGAAAAATACGGCTTTATAATTCATATTTTTAATTTTTATGTTATAATGTGCCATGAAAGGTAGTTGAAATATATGAATAAGCTAAAAACTTTGAGAAAAGAAAATAATTTAACACAAGAAGAGTTAGCCAAAAAAATTGGGGTTAACTTACGAACTCTTCAAAAATGGGAAAATGGAGAAAGCTCTATCAGAACAAAGAATGCTAAAAAACTCGCTGACCATTTCGGCGTAAGTGTGGGGTATTTGTTGGGGTATAGTGATTATTGGGACTACATTGACCAAGAAATAACTGATTTCATTGTTAAGGAAACACTTATAAAGTTCTTAGATTTTCTAACCCTTACCGATTTAATGTTAAATGATGAACAAATTGCAAATATTTTAGAATTGCTCAAATCAATGGACAAAGCTAATCGGTCTGCCACTTCATATGAAACGCAAGTATATGGAAGTGAGAAAGCACTTGCTAATTTTCTTTTGCGATATAATTACAAACCTGATAACCTTCTCATTCAGCATATAGACTCTATTTATTCCCAAGAAAAGATAGAAAATCAGTTCAGTTTAATAGAAAAACTGAGTAGCAAAGACAACTAAAAAACGCTAACCCCAGCAGGTCGGCGCGTGGAATAAATCAAAGAGAAAGGAAACCATGCAACATTACAGTTTAGACGAATCAGGAAGCATTACTACTAGCAATGCCCCTAATAACCGTTTTTTTATCATTGCTGGAGTGACTGCCACAAACAAAGAAAAAGTAAAACGGGTATTCAGAAAAGCCAAAGTAAATTACCTAAAACACAATCCCGATGTACTACTAGACATCAAATCAGAAATAAAAGGCTCTCAAATGTCAATAGAGTTTAAAGACTACGTTTTTAGTCAACTTATTTCAAAAACAGATATACAATTCAATTACCTGGTATTTGACAATTACAATGCATTACAACGGCTAAGAGAAAAACCAAACATTACTTTTAATTATCTGATGTTTTTAAAGGCTGATAGGCTCATAAATAACCAAACACTACTAAAACTAGACTTAGACGATAGAAACAAGAGTGTTGAAAGTTTAAAAGCCCTTGAAGAGTATTTACAGACAAAACTATGTGTAGAAAGTGATAGGGTTTCAGATGTGAAAGTTGATTTCTTTGACTCTGCTAATCATACTATGATACAAATAGCGGATATTTTCGCAAATCATCTGTATAGAATGTTTAAGCAAGTAGCAAAAAATCAAGACTATACCGAAAACCTGGAACTACTTACTAAACTAAAACAAACTAACATACAACATTGCCAATACTTCCCAGCTGGAAAGTGTGAGTGTATAGACCTTTTTTAGTGATAAAAATAAAAAAAGCACGAAAAAACGCCAAAAAAGACACAAATAGTTGAATTATTTAACAAAAAGAGTTATATTAAGTATAGAAAAAGCTACTTGTAATTCTGTTTGTGTCTGCGTATTGTCGTAAGCTGCCTGTGTGGTATGCCAGCCAACAGTTAAGGGCTTTTTTAGTTTTATCATAACAAAAAAAGGTGGGATATAAGTTTATTCTGCCTTTTATTGTTATTCTGCCCTATTACGAAAAACGCCAACCCCAGCAGGTCGGCGCGTGGAAATATTTCTAGTAAAGCATAACAAAAAGCAAGCCTATCAGCTCACTTGTATATGTCTTTTCTATGTCCTATCTTGACAACTTCAATAGTGATAGTATTGTCATGAATTTCTGCCAATATTCGATAATTACCTACCCTGTACCGCCAAAGATGAGATAATTGCCCCGTTAGGGCTTTACCGTGCGCCCGTGGGGTTGTGGTGTCCTGTAAATTTTGCTGAAGCCACTTCACTATTAGGGCTTGTGTCGGTTTATCTAACTTAGCAAGGTCTTTCATAGCCCTTTTAGTTAACTCAAGCCGATATTTCTGCATTCTCTAAATCCTCTTGAGTTAGTCCAAGTTCAGCCATCACTTCCACAAGTGAAAAGCGCGTGCCATCGTCATCTATTTGGGCTTGTTCTAACTCCTTAAGGTCTTCCAAGTCTTCCATGTAATCTAAAATCGCTTTAGCCGTAAAATCTTCTAAATTCAAGCCGTTATCTGCCATTAAGTGGTTAAGATGTGCCACTTGCTCAGTAGTCATATTAGTAGCTATTAAAGTCATCTGATACACTCCTTAACTTCTTATTTACTTGTAGTATAACCCAAAAAGCCCAAAAAGACAACTGACGGCATTATATGAAACGTGATGAAATACACGCGCATACTATTTTATTCTTTCGATTAGGTGGGGAAACCAATAGGAGGAATAAACAAATGATTAAACAATACCAATTAAAAGACGGCTCTGTTAGATACTCTTATATCGCCTATGTAGGTATAGACCCACTTACAGGCAAAGAAAAGCGCGTAAGGAAAAGAGGTTTTAAAACTAAGAAAGAAGCCAAAATAGCTGAAAGCCAATTTCTTCTAAAAGTGGAGCAAGACGGATTTTTTGACAAGCCAGATAGAATAACCTTCAGTGAAGTGTATAAGATATGGCTGGAACACTATAAAAACACCGTAAAGGCTAGTACATACGCCAGGCAAAAGGCACAAGCAGACCTACATATCATTCCAGCATTTGGCGCGTGTTACGTGAATAAAATAAGCCTCCCAATGTGCCAAAAACAGGCGCAAGAATGGTTTAAGGGCTACAAGAAATACGCTAACTTTATCGGGATGACTAAAATGGTTTTAGATTTTGCGGTAAATTTGGGCTACATTCATGACAATCCCATGAAGAAGATAATAAAGCCCCGTAAATCCTCTGAAGTCGATGAAGAAGAAAAGAAAAAAGAGAACTTCTACAGCCGTGAAGACTTGCAAAAGTTCCTAGACTGCGTAGCAAAGGAAGACAAGGAAGAAATAGCTTGTATTTTCCGCTTACTCGCCTTTACAGGTATGAGAAAAAGCGAAGTTCTTGCCCTACGGTGGAAAGACTTAGACTTCTTTACCTCACGTCTATCAGTTAGCCAAATAGTAGCATACGGAGAAAATAACACTATTGTCTATCAGACACCAAAAACAAAAAAGAGTAAGCGCACTATCACGCTTGACCCTATTACCGTGTCTATTCTGAAAAAGTGGGAAAAGACTAGACAATTTTTAAACTTCCCCCAGCGCGTGAAACCAACTGACCTAGTTTTTCCAGCAGAAACAGGCAACGCCCATAGTTTTGATTATATAAACTATAATCTACGTTGTATCTTAAAAAAATATGACTTGCCTTATATAACGCCCCACGGTTTCCGCCATACTCATTGTAGCTTATTATTTGAAGCAGGGGCAACGATTAAAGAAGTCCAGGAACGACTAGGGCACGAAGATATAAAAACGACTATGAATATTTACGCGCATGTTACGGAAAATACAAAAGAAAAAACGGCTGAAAAGTTTGCTCAATTTTTGGGAATGTAACGCCCAGCCGTTACCATTTCCGTTACCATTTCAAAAAGAAAACCATTCCCACGGCTCGGGAATGGCTTAAAATCAACGTTTTCAACGATTTTATAACGCTGATTATTTGAGACCGTATTTTTTGTTGAACTTGTCCACACGTCCATCTGCTTGAGTGAACTTTTGACGTCCAGTATAGAATGGGTGTGAGTCTGATGAAATTTCCACACGGATCAATGGGTAAGTTTCACCTTCGAATTCAACTGTTTCGTTAGATTTCTTAGTTGAACCGCTAAGGAACTTGTAGCCAGTAGTTGTGTCCATGAAGACAACAGTGCGATATTCTGGATGGATATCTTTTTTCATTATAAAAATTCCTTTCTGCCATGGTCTCTTTCCGAGCCATAGATTATAACCATTTAATTTTACCAAAACTTTGTTCTTATGGCAAGTCTTTTTACCTATTTTTTTAATATTTTTTCAAGTTTTTCAAGTTATCCAAAATTTCAAGTTGAAGTTAGCCACCCAAAAGAAATTCACTCGGCGACTTGTAGCCCAAGCATTTTTTAGGATAGTTGTTAATCCAATTTTCTATAAAAGCGACTTCTTTCGGAGTCGTTTTCTTGGTTCCTTTAGGTAACCATCTCCGAATTAATCGATTATGGTTTTCATTTGAACCTCTTTCCCATGAAGAGTAGGGATGTGCATAGTAGATATGTTCCTCAGGAAACACTTCAGCCAATCAACAAAATTCCGAACCATTATCTGCAGTTATTGATAGAATATGATACTCAGCTAGTAGTAACCTAAGGGCCTGATTGACAGATTCAGCAGTTTTATTTGGAATTAACCTTATAATTTGGTGTCTGCTCCGCCGGTCGGTTAAGACTAACATGCAATAATTTTTCACCTTAGTCAGTAGGACGGTATCAATTTCATAATGACCGTTTTCCAATCGAAGATTGATGACCTCCGGTCGCTCTTCAATTGATTTACCAGCCGGCTTAAAGTTCGGACTGGCTTGCTTCTTGACACCTTTCCATTTTCTAGGATAAAGCATATCCGCTTTTGTCAAACCTAAATGACCATTATGAAACCAGTAGTAAATGGTTGAAATCCCTACTTTCACTTGCTTCTTCTTAACCATCATTTCAGGAGAAAACTTTTGCTTATGATAGTGTAAGATCTTCTCTCTGATTTCCTTTGTTAGAATTAACTTTTTAACCGACCGTTTTCGATTGGATTGGTAAACAGTTTGTGCATAATCAGCAGAATAGACCTTTTTGTATAGCCCTTTTCTCACTTGTTGTAAGGTTGTCCCACGCTTAATTTCATTATGAATTGTTTGAGGAGCTTTTCCAAGCAAGCGTGCAATTTCACGATTTGACTTATTTTCAAGTTTCCACCGCTCAATCAAGCGACGGTTATCTATTGTCAAATGTTTCCCTTTTAGTGTATAATACTTTTGCATCTCTGTGCCTTTCCTTGTGTTTGTGGTGAACAACAAGTATAGCACAGAGGTGTTTTCTTATACCTTAAATCACATTTCATTTGACAACAGGAACCCTTGAACCTGTTTTTTCAGCTAAACCAAGGCTATGATTAGCCTTGGCCACCTAGCCTAACAGCTTCAAACCTGTTATCAAATGAAATCATCAACTTACTCAAACATCTAATTCTTGACTAAGGTAAGGTGGCTAACTTCATTATAGAACTTTCAGTTTTTCAAGTTATAGTACGGAAGCACCTGATGCCAGGTCAGAAGTCACTCTGGCGCCAAATCCCCCTCTTGAAGGACTGCCCAAACTGTCTGAAATCCGCTCCTTACCTGCCAGTATTTTTTCAGAAAGTCCTGAGGTCACTAGAATCCTGCCATCCAGCCCAATCAGAACCGCCTCGATACCATCAGTTTCTTCTGCCATCTTATAAATCCGAGTTATTTCTTGACCAAACAGTCGAGTCGTCCAAATCTCACCGTCAACAGATTGTTTGGACACAATGGTCAAACTAGCCAGCTGCGACTCGATTGGATAGCCGGTCTCGGGACTCAAAATATGATGATAGGTCATTCCATTCACGGTAAGGGTTCTTTCGTAAATGCCAGAGGTGACAACCGATTCTTCTCCTATGTTGAGGACGAGGGCGTTTTCACCACGTGGTTTCTGAGGATCCTGAATCCCAATTCGCCAGAAACCATCTTGATTGTGGGGAGCTTGACCAAAGGTCAGAACATTGCCACCCAGGTTAATCAGTCCAGCCTCCACACCTATTCTTTTCAAGAAGTCGACAATCTTATCTGCTACATATCCTTTAGCAAGAGCACCCAGATCAATCGCCATGCCTTCTTTTCTCAAATAGACTATCCGCTCCTCATCATCTAATTCAATGTCCCTTGGATTGATGAGTTGGAGTTTTTCACTGATCATTTCTTGAGTTGGAAGTTTGGCATCGCTAAACCCAATCCGCCAGCTTTGTACAAGAGGGCCAATGGTAATATTCAAAAAAGATCCCTGAGCAAGACTGTATTCCTTGCCCAATTTAATCAATTCATACAGGTCATCGGCAACTGGAACTGCTTGAACACCTGCGTTTAGATTGACCTCCATCAATTCAGACGTCAAATCATTGGCAGAAAACCGGTCTTTATAAAGATAAAGCAGCTCTTCAACCTGATCCAAAATCGGTTCTGCATCTGGGTGCCAAATTTTAGTTTCTATGATAGTCCCCATTAGACGAAGGGAGCGACTACTTGCTTGCATTCCTCACGACCTCTTGAATTTCTTGATAGATTTGCTCATTTTCGGAAAGGGAATAAGAGTTAGCACCGCTGGCTAGTGGGTGGCCACCGCCATCATGGCGTTTGGCAATCTCGTTTATCGGAATGTACTTGCTGCGTAAACGGACCCTGTAATTTCCGTCAGTTTGTTCCACAAAAATCCCCCAAGATTGTACAGTGCCAATCCGTCCTGGAGCCCCAACGATAAATGATGTATCCGCATCGGTCACCCCGTATTTTTCGAGAATATCCTGCGTCAAAATAACACGTGCCGCACCATGTTCATCCACTTCCAAGTTGTCGTAAACGTAACCTGTCAACTTGGCAATCTTGAAATCAATGGTGTCCATCTGGCGAGACATCCTTGCAAAGTCAAAATCTTCCTGACGAAGTCGGGCAACAATTTCAAAAGTGCGTGAACTAGTCGCCGGATAAAGAAAACGTCCCGTATCGCCAACAATACCAGCATATAGCAGACGAGCAGTTTCCCCGTCCAATTCCAACTGACTTTGAAGGGCCAATTCTGCAATCATTTCACTACAAGAACTAGCTTCCGTATTGACCCAGAGCAGGTCACCATAAGGCTCTTCATTGGGGTGATGATCGATTTTAATCAAAAAATCCCCTTGAGTGTAGCGGTCATCATCCACACGTGCCGTATTGGCAGTATCTGTCACGATAACCAAGGCTCCTTGATAATCTTGGTCTGCAACTACGTCCATTCCTGCCATCCAAGCAAGGTTCGGCTCCTCAAAACCGGTTACCTTGATGGTTTTTTCAGGAAAATTCTTCTGCAAGAGCTTCTGCAAACCCACCTGACTGCCAATGGCATCTGGATCTGGTCGTTGGTGGCGATGAATGATAATGGTGTCGTATTCACGAATTTTTTCGATAATAGTATGATAAATAGTCATAGCAACTCCTTTTCATCATTTTAGCACAAACTTCCCCTTTTGAAAATGATGGGAGTGTGGTATAATAAGATTACTATGTAATTTGGAGGAAATTATGGCACTAGCAAAAATTGTTTACGCTAGTATGACTGGTAACACAGAAGAAATTGCTGACATTGTCGCCAGTAAGCTAGAAGAGTTAGGTTTGGAAGTACAGGTTCACGAATGTACGACCATTGAAACAGAAGAAATCTTGGATGCGGACTTGATTGTCGTTGCCAGCTACACTTATTCTTACGGTGGAGACGGTGAGCTTCCAGATGAAATTGTGGATTTCTATGCTGACCTAGCTGACTTAGATTTGACTGGTAAGGTCTACGGTGTTTGCGGTTCTGGTGATACCTTCTATGATGACTTCTGTAGTGCAGTAGATGACTTTGATGTCATGTTGGGTTCACGTGGAGCAACAAAAGGTGCTGAAAATGTCAAGGTAGACCTGGCTGCTGAAGACGAGGATATTGTTAACCTTGAGCAATTCGCAACTGACCTTGCTGCAAAAGTAAATGAATAAGCATCTTAACCAGTAACAGCCGTTACTGGTTTTCTTAAAAGGAGAAGACAATGAATTTAGAACATATTCGCGAACAAATAAATACGATTGATAGCCAACTGGTTGACTTGCTGGAACAACGTATGGAGCTTGTAGACCAAGTCACAGCCTATAAACGAGCAACAGGTAAGCCTGTCTTGGATACCAGCCGAGAAAATGCGGTTCTTGAACGAGTTGGAAACCTCGTCCAAAAGGATGATTACCGCTCTGCCATTCAAGCGACCTTTAGTGATATGATGGCCCAATCAAGAGCCTATCAAGCTGCAAAATTAGCTCAAGATGACCAGTAAAGTCAAACAAGCTAGCCAATTCCTAGTCTTTTCTATCCTAATCGGACTGATAGCCGGGTTGGTCACCACATTTTTTGGAAAGAGTTTGTTAACCTTTGGGAATATACGGTCCACCTATTTCAATTATCTCATTCCCTTTCTTGCACTAGCAGGGCTGCTAATTGTATTTGTCTATCAAAAATGGGGCAGAGAAGTCCAAGCAGGTATGGGCTTAGTCTTCAAAGCTGGACAAGGTGAAAATGTGCACATTTCTCCAGTTCTCATTCCGCTCATCATTTTTACAACTTGGCTCAGTCATCTTTTTGGTGCTTCCGTTGGCCGCGAGGGGGTAGCTGTCCAACTTGGAGCCAGTCTCTCGCATTGGTTACAAAAACAAGGTTTCACACACTTGCCTAAAGACATGATCACGAAGATTGGTATGGCTGCAGGTTTTGCGGGACTCTTTCAAACACCACTGGCTGCTAGTTTCTTTGCCATCGAGGTCTTGATTGTTGGTCAATATGCTTGGACTAGTCTCCCCTATTGTCTAGTTGCCGCTTTCACAGCTTCTACTACTTCTCATTTATTGGGATTAGAAAAATTTTCGCACGTCATCGCGACTACCTCATTCCAGTTTACAGATAGTTTCAAATGGATCTTGATTGCCCTTTGTTTCGGTTTCATCGGTAATCTATTTGCCTGGTTTTTGGCACAAGCAAAAAATATCTCAACTCGATGGCTTCCAAATCCTTATATGAAAATAGCTATCACGGGAGTTGGACTAAGCATTCTACTTTTCTTCTTCTATCAAGGTCGTTATGCTGGTTTGGGAACCAATTTGATTGATGCCAGTTTAGCTGGAGAACAGGTGTTTGCTTACGATTGGCTAATAAAACTCCTACTCACCTGTTTATGTTTGGCTGCAGGTTTTCAAGGGGGCGAAGTTACTCCCCTCTTTGCGATTGGAGCAAGTGCTGGGGCTGTTTTAGCTGGATTACTTGGTCTACCAACTGAACTTGTTGTAGCCCTTGGGTATTGTGCCGTATTTGGAACAGCCACCAATACCTTATTGGCTCCGATAATTATTGGGTATGAGGTATTTGGAGCCAATATCCTGCCCTATGCCATTCCTGTCCTTGCCATAGCTTATCTAATAAACAGAAAACAGACTATTTATGGGATGCAGGTGAGGGGACACGCTCCCATCTCACTGATAGAAACATGGTCTAATATAAATTGGCGTTAGTCGAAAATCCTCTTTGCTATCCATGCAGATGCAGGAGGTGATAACGATGAATAGTTTGCCTCTTTTTTGCCCCTCGGTCACTTTTTATACAAACCAAAACCCTTGTGTATCAAGGGTTTTTGTTGTGTTTTTATCTCCCCTGCAGGAATCGAACCTGCAACTAATTCTTAGGAGGAATTTGTTATATCCATTTAACTAAGGGAAGTCTGCCTCTCTATTGTAACCCAGAAGAGAGCAGATTGCAAGAGCAAGGTTATATAAGTTTTTTTCAAATTTTTACAAAAAGCAGAACCTACTCTAAGATGAAAGACAATTGTTTTTATGTATTCCTCTCATGATAGTCTCTAAAAGAAGCGCTCCTAGAACATACTTCGAAAGTTTGTCGTTTTTATGCTTGATTCCTATTCCCCTTCCTTACGTCTCATTGAGACAGCCATTCCGAGTGAAACTAAGCCACCCAAGCTAATAAGAAGTGAGCCTAGGGCTTCTTGACCGGTATTTGGAAGTGTTTGATTCCCTGATGCTTTTTCAGTTTTCTTATTTGAAACAGGAGCCACACTTCCAGATGATGCCGGTTGCTCGTTTGCTTTCTGATTTGCTACACTACCGCCACCGTCGTTTGCTTTTTCAGGTGTTTTCGTATCGGTAGTTGTCCCAGCAGTATCTCCTTTTTCTTCTGCTTTTGGTTCTTCTACGTACTCCTCTACAAATGCTTTTCTACCTGTAATAGTTGCACTAATCGTTTGACCTGCTTTTTCTAAATCAGTCAAATACTCAACAAATACTTCTGTATCTGGATTGATAGCGCCAATCAGTTTAGCTTCTTTGAAAATCGAGAAACCATCCCCACCACCAAATAGGAAGTCATTGATGACAAGTGTATAGGTTTCTGTCGGAACAATCTCCGTTCCATCTTCTTTGAAGGCTTTAACAACCTTGTAAGGATTTTCTTCCGTTGGATTATCTGCTTTCGTGTAGATATATTTAACTCCAGACATTTGAAGGAAATATTTTTCGCCTTCATCGTATTGTTGATTTAAGGCTGTATAAATCTGTTCACCTGTCATTTGAACGACTTGTAGGATATTCCCAAATGGTTGAACAGCTTGTGCTGCTCCCCAAGTAACTGTTCCATCCTCTTGGACCTTCAAATCTGCCCGAATCCCGCCATTGTTCGTCATTGCAAAGTCAACATCATAACCTGATTTCTTAGCAATAGCTAATTGAGCCGATGTTACTAAATTGCCCACAGCACTTTCTTTAAATTCATTTACCTCGCGAGAAATATCTGTCGCTTGACTAGCCGTACCAATTTTTTGCTCTGTTACTTTTTTAACGATGGTATTTGCTTCGTCTACAATCGCCTGAATTTCTGGACTTGGTGTTTTCTGCCCTGGTGCCACTGCAATAATTTTCGCAGTCGGAACATCTTTAAAGTCGGCAATATCTGTATCATAAACAGCTCTAACATCTGCATAAGCCTTACCTTGTGAGGTAGCTTGTACAATCAAGGTTTTGCCTGTTGTACCGTTTGTATAGACATGGTTGTGACCGGCAAACACAAGGTCAACTGAGTGTTCAGGATAGATTTCATTTAGCTTAGCAATCATATCTGCAGCTTCACCAGCAGCCACACCATCCTTACTTGTAGCTGGGACGTGAGCCAGTACAACTATCGCATTTACACCTTTTTCAGCTAACTCACGCGCATATTTAGCAATCGTCTCTGCCTCATTCAAAAAAGTGTACTGCTCATAGTTTTTCTTCAAAACAAGATTAGGAATCTCTGTCGTAACTACACCAATAAAGCCAATATTTGCTTCTTTATCATTCACGGGAATAGTCTTAATAGCGTAGGGCTTCCAACCATACGGAATTTCACCCGTCTCTTTGTCAATAACGTTAGCGATAACAATCTCCTGTTTGGCTGCTTCATGAGTATAATTATCTACAATCTCATTAAACTGACCTTCTTTTGGAGCTTCACCAGTCATGATACGGTTATACTCATCAAGTCCCTCATCAAATTCATGGTTCCCCAAAGTACCGTATTCAACATCCATTTTGTTAAAGACTTTTACAGTTGGTTCATCTTGTAAAAGTCCAGAATTCGATGGACTTGCACCAACCATATCTCCGGCTTGAACACGGATAGACTCTGCAGGTGTTTCTGTTTCTGCTGCTGTTTCTTCAAATTCTGCTTGCGAATCATCCATGTAAGCATCAAGCAAGGCTGCAGTTCCTGCATTCCGAACTGTTTCCCCTTCCAATCGCGCTGTCCCTGTCGTATCAAGCGCACCATGGAAATCATTAACTCCCATAATTTGGACAGCTAATTCATCTGCTAAAACAGCCTGTGTTGTAATGACACTAAAACCAGCTACAAGAGCTAGTACACTGCTTTTCAACCGAATATTCTTTTTCATAAGCAAAACAATGCTCCTTCTATTTTTTTCATATTGACATATCCATAATAATCCTTTTTTTACAGCTTTTCAATATTAATTCAGTCATTTATAACAAAAAATTATAAAAATATTCGTTTATTCTTACTTTTGCATCATTTTTCTGAAAATATCTTGTTGTTTTTATCCATAATACGAAAAATCAGCCCTCTTTCCTTACACAATTCTCTCCAAAGTACTCTTCGCAACTAAAAAATCTCTTCCAAACGGAAGAGAACTGTTCTTATTTAGCTGCCTTATAAAGTTCGTCAACTTTGTTCCAGTTGATGATTTCAAAGAAGGCTTTGATGTAGTTTGGACGGACGTTACGGTAGTTGAGGTAATAAGCATGCTCCCAAACATCAAGTGCCAAGATTGGTTTCAAACCTTGCATGATTGGTGTGTCTTGGTTAGCAGTTGAGATAACTTCCAACTTGCCTTCTTTATTGACAACCAAGAAAGCCCAACCTGAACCGAAACGAGTTGTTGCAGCAGTTGTGAAGGCTTCTTTGAAGGCATCAAATGAACCAAAAGTTGCATTGATATCTGCTGCCAACTCTGCTGAAATTTCTGTTTTTTCTGGTGAAAGCAATTCCCAGAAAAGTGTGTGGTTGAGGTGGCCGCCGCCGTTGTTGATAAGGGCTTGACGGATGTCTGCAGGAATTTGCTCCACATCTGACAAAAGAGCTACCAAGTCTTCACCAATTTCTGGGTGTTTTTCAAGGGCAGCATTTGCATTTGCAACATAAGTCGCATGGTGCTTGTCATGGTGCAAGGTCATTGTTTCTGCATCAATATGTGGTTCCAAAGCGTCGTACGCATATGGTAGATCTGGTAAAATAATTGCCATTTCTTTGTTCTCCTATACTAATTGATATACCTATTGTACTCCAATGTGAGAGCCTTTTCAATTTTTTTGTCTGATAATCACGATGTTGCAATTTTTAACAAGGCAAGATCAAACAAGTAATCCTTATCAAACTGACCGGTCTTGATGTGGTAATCCGTTTCAATCAACAAGCGAACTACCTTTTTCAAAAATCCAATGGATAGGTAACGGGAATCTCGAAGGGCAAATTTAATTTGGAATGGATTGACCTTCCGACCCATGATTTCTGACAATTCTGCCACCATCTGCTGCTCACTTTTACCCTGTTCTTGAAGAATTTGAACCTGCAAATAAGTCCGAAATTGGGTCAGCATAATGGCGATTAATTTGATTTCGTCTTCTCCCTGTAGTCGTAAGTCGCGAACCAGTTGACGGGCCTCATCCATTTTGGACTGGAGAACCATCTGTGTCAGGTCAAAAATATTGTCTTGCAAGGTCTTAGGAATGGCAGCGTCAATGTCTGCCATCGTAATCAATTTTTGTCCCTTATAGGACTGTAAAAAAGCTAGGTTTTTACTGATTTCGGCAAAGTCAAAATTAGATTTTCCAAGGAGGTATTGAAAAACATCTCCCTCCATATTTAGACCTAGGCGACCAATTTCCTTCTGGAAAAACTGGCGCAAATCGGCTTCTTTCAGAGGACTAGTTTCCAAAATCAGACCATCTCGCTTGAGGAGTTTGACCAAGCGTCGTTTGCTATCTAACTTCCCTGGGGCTAGGATAATCAATCGTGTCGTGTCAACTGGATTTTCCAAATAAGCCTCAAATTGCTTGAGCTCGTCATCCGTCAAATGCCGCTTCTTATCCGTCGTCAAGTCAGCAAAATAATCAAGAATGACAACTTTTTCATCTGAAAAAAATGGAAGAGAAACCAAATCCAAATCCACCTGACTATAATCCGCCTCTGACATATCAAAATAGGCAAAACCAAGGTCTGCAGGATCGAAATCGATTTGTCGCAACAATAAATCTTTTGCAATCTGATATTGGCCGACATCTTCACCGCATAAAACAGTCAAGGGGCCTAATTTCTCTTTTTTTAATGTCTCAATCTGTCCAATAACTAACATGTATACCTCATATTCTGTTTTCATTTTACCACAAAAACGATGAGGCTGGCAAAATGTCAAAAAAGAAAAAACACAAAATCAATTGCTGAGATACCTTGATTTCATGCTTTTCATCATTTTAGTTCGCTAAATTTTTCGCAGTTGCGGGAATGACCAGTCGCCTATCTTGTTTCTCCGTAAAAGGAACAATTGGAGGTCGCGGTCTTTCCATATAGGCTACGACTTCTTGACCAGACGGGTCAAATTGGAGCAGAGAGTAAAATGGATCATGATAAAACAAGAAAATGTAGCCATTTTCATAAGCTTCTTTAGTCTACCTTGTCTTAGCCGCGATGCTATCCATAGGATAATCATCCACTGCAGCCACCCAAAGTGGATTGCGGTGAACATGAGTCAGAACAGTATCGGCCATGTGAATGATGGTTTGGTGTTCTTGTTTTAAGAGAATCAAGCAGTGGCCATTGCTATGACCTCCGGTTCGATGCATCTCAATTCCTGGAATAATTTCAATCGATTCACCGAAAGTGATTACTTGCGATTGGATGGCTTCCCAATTCTCCTTGAGATAGGTCCCTCGGGTTCTAGGATTTGGATTTCTTACCTCATTCCACTCAATTTCATTGATGTAAATCTGTGCATTAGGGAAGGTTGAGACGATTTCACCATCTTCCATACAGGTTATATACTTAAATATTCACTTAATTTGAAAAGAAAAATGAAATAGTTCTAATTAAGATTTTTTCACTGTCAAAGAACCAATATTCACAAATGAAGTACTTTTAGATAAAAGATGATTTTCGGTAGTTTGGTGAATACTGACTGTATTTTAGAGAAACGAATGGTGAAGAGCTTAAAATCTAGCCTTAGGAAGTATAAACAAATAATATAGGTTCTTAGTCAGTTAAAGTAAGCAACAACCGTTCAAAATACAGTATATTTGCGAAAACGCTTAATTTCTGTTATATTCTAGATAACAACATGAACTAGAAAAGGGGAAAATATGGAACGGAAACAAAGATTTTCTATAAAAAAATTATCAATCGGTGTTGTGTCCATTTGTATCGGGTTTGCATTTCTTACTCAAGGAAACAGTACTGTAGCAGCCGCTGAAAAGAGTGTTGAAGTTATTGTTAGCAACGCAACAGGAGAAGAGGAAAACATCACTACTCAACCAACGGAAGCTACTAATAATAAAGAGAGCATTCAAAATACGGAAACTACTACTCAAGAAGAAATCACCATAGATAATACGGTTGAGGGACAAACTGATACAGAAAAAAGCACCAGTCCGGAACAAGCGGTACCCGAATCTACCGCCAGTCATACTGACCACCTTGCAAATACCGGTGACACCACTACAACTTCATCTTCAACAGAGAGCTCAGTAAATGAAGTAGAGTTACCAACGGAAACTACTGCTCTTTCCTCCCCTGAATCATCCTCTAAAATAGAAACTATCGACACCAGTCATAAAGCAGAGCAACCTAACACAAGCGAAGGAACAACAGCCCTTCGTGCCGCAACCAATACAAGCCCCACAACTACTGTGTCTGGAAATGATACTGCTATCCAAGCAATTGAAAATGGAAGCCTCGACCAATCAAAATCAATAGAGGAACTAACTACTGAAGAACAACAAACTCTTAACAACCTCATTCTTACAAACTTTGAAACCACCGCTGACCAGGTTGCCTTACAGGATTTTGTTAAACCCAAAAACCAGTTGAGTTCCTCTGAAACTACAAAATATCTGGTTCCACTTATCAAACAGGTAATGGCCGACCCACAGTACAGTCATCTTACAAGAACCGAAAAAGTAACAGAAGCTACAAAATTGGCATTGATTGAAGTCAATAAAAATCTCTACGAAGATGCCAGTATAGAAGCCCTGGCACCTGAAGCCAAAAAAACATTCCAACAACTTCTTGAATATAACAACGGCCAGTTACTTAAAGACAAGAATGGATTGACTGTTGGAACCATCAAAAACAACCTAAGCCAACTCTACCGTGGCGTCCTTTATCTCCAGCAACAATACTCTTTTGAAAGTGACCTGCCAGAAACGCTAGTCTTTGCCCCACATACAATTGGCAAAATTCAAGCAGACCAGACAAGTGCCTATGATCGCTTGTTAGCTTATGGCGGGCGTATTACAGATAAACGATCGCTTGCTTTAAATCTCAATCAGAATCAGTTCAAGGAACGCCTAATTAGCCAATATACCGGTACTAAGTCTACGGCTGAATTGGTTGAAAAAATTGCTCAATCAAAGGGTAAAGATGTCAATAGTTACTTTACAGAACAGTCCCAAGCTTTGATTGGAACAAGCCCAAACATCTCCATCTTTGAATTATTAAAAACAAATAAGCCAGATTACATTCTCCCTATCCTCTCACAAGGAAGAGGAATTTACGTTGCGGGTACTAGCAATAGTTTGACTCTTGGACTTTTAGATTCGTATACAGACCTGTACTCTGAGTTGAAAAACTTTACTAAAGAACGTGGGAAACAGCAACCTACATCTACTTTCTTTGATACAATCCTTACCTACCAAGAAAATTGGTTGACTTTCCTTAACTCTGCTAAAAAAGATAGTACAACTATTCCATTTACACTAGCAGTCGATACGATGAACGTCTATAACGAGACCACCAAAGCACACACTTGGTCACCTAACGAAGGTGCTTCTGCACATTCTGCGGTACTCAATTTCTTCTCTCCAATGAATCTTTGGGAAAATTATGTTCGTTCAGGAGTTGGACTAGGAGGTGTTGCACAGGGAGAGAGCTTAATCAGAGCGTATGAAACGCGTTTTATGCATAGCAACCTATCTGGTATTGCTCTGTTTACACATGAGATGACCCACACAAATGACGACGCTAGACTATTTAGAGGTGCCGGCCGTCGAAATGGTCAAGGACCTGAAGTGTATGCACGAGGTTTATTTGAAGTAATTGATAATACACAAAACGGTGTTCCTGGTGAGTACAAACCTGTCTTTAATTTGAATACCGCTCTCACTATTGCTGAAAGTTCTAATCGTACTCAAGCATTAACACCTCAAACTTCTACAGAAGAGTTGGCCAATTATACCAAAAACCTGGTCGATTTAATTGCTTATTTAGAAGCAATCGAAGCTAGGGTTGCCTTAAAAACTCTATCAGAAGAAGAATTAGCTATCTATTTCAATAAGGTAGTCCAAGTACCTCGTAATCTGACTTCTAACATTGGAACGACAAACACCGACCTCCCTTCTACCAATGATGCCTTTCTCCCGTTTGGATATTTAACAGCTGCTCCACTTACTAAACCTAGCAGTATCAATGATTTAGTTGACCAAGATGCTGTCAGCGGTCGTTTTATACCTAGAGGTAGTTCACCACTTATACTCGAATTAAGTCACAATCAGTATGACCACGTTCCACTATTGGATAGTTTTTACGGTGCTTCAGAAGCTCCAAGTGGCAATAATACCGTTGGAGACATTTCCTTTAAAAGACATGCCTACGAAATACTGGCTTGGAAAGGTTGGGATGCTTTTATAGGCTACATCAGTAACAGATACAGCAGCGATACAGAAGCTTTTAAAGCAATCTTAGGAAACGAATATTCAGATTGGGCTAGTTTCAAAAAAGCACAATATAAACGCTTGGAAAATAAAGAAATTGTCAATCATTTATGGCAGACTAGCCAGCTTGAAACGGATTTAGAAGAGGCCATAAAATCTGATTTAAATGAATTAAAAACCTATCGCAACTCCATCAATAGCCTGCTTAATAATCGTGCTAGAGTCACTCAAACAGATTTAAATAACATTGCTATCCAGACCTCAATTGCTAACAAAACAAAGCATGTACGCCAAGTCAAACAGGACATTCTCTTAAAAGCACTACAGCATAATGAATTACGCAATAGTGTCTTTTTGCCTGACATTATCTATGTAAAAAATGGCGGAAACGGACAAGGACTGACAGAAGATACCCCTATGGGAAGTTTGGCTGAAGCCTTGCAGAAAGCTACAGATGGTACTATCATCAAACTGGTCGGCAATGCCACCGAGCGAACTCCACTCGTCATCAATAAAGCAGTTACCATTGAGAGTGATAGCAGTGAAAATGCGATTATTTTTAATGAGAGTATTCAAATTTCAAATAACGTTACCCTACGTAATTTAAGTATTCATGCTTTAACAGAAAGCAATGTCCCTGGAAACATCTACATAGATGGTCAAGTGACAATGGATCATGTATCCACTCTTATATCCAATCGTCAAACTGATAAACGCCCTAGTCTTATCATAGGTTCATCAGCAGATACAACTGATAAGCGTGAATCCAGTTTGAAAATTTTAAATACAAATGAAACTGTTTTCGATAAGATGACCGTCCAAAATGCCGCAGATATTGCGATTGCAAATGGTACACAAATTAAAAACGGTGTCGAAGTGACTACACCTTCTCCTGTTACAATCACTTCCGAAAGTAATCAGGTCAATAAATTCCAAGCACCTGAAACCAATCAGGTAACCCTTATTTTTAATAATAGCAAAGCAAGTAATGTAGAGTTAAAAAACATCTCAAATCTCATAGTAAAAAACAATTCCTTTATCTCCCTAAACAGCCAATCACTCAATCCAATCCAACAGGCATTAACAGTAGAAACTGGTAGCCAAATAAATTTGGGAGATTTAGAAGCTCGTTTCCAATCACTTAAAGGAGATGGAATATTAGAATTCACAGATAAGGGACAATTAGCCTTACAAGATTTAGACGGACAAGCGACTATCCTGTTTAAACGCAAAGATATGAATTTCTCTGAATCAGACGGTAAAACATTCGTCACTGTTGCTTCTAAACAAAGTGGGCTTTCCGTCAAGCTAATACCGCTGGATGAAATACTTGAAATGGACAAGGACGGAAATTATATCTATCATCAGCCTTACTCAGCAAGATATTATTTTGAGTCCGTAGAACTTGATAAGATGTTGCCAAGTGAAGTCGAAGATTTATTGCCAGAAGATAAGGAAAGTCCTAATCAAGTGATTCCACAGCCAGAAGCGATTACTGAAATAGTTGTAGAGGGGGATGGAAGATGGGTCTTTGACAGATGGGAACTTGATTCTGAAAGTACTGCTAAACAGCATTTCTATACAGGTTACTGGCGCTATACGACTTCCCCTCAAACAACCGTTCGTTTTGAAGATGTTCCATTTACAACTATCTATCAAGCCGATGAAAACAGAACAGCC
>NZ_JARQOZ010000016.1:46541-51387 GCF_046032115.1 Streptococcus suis
ACCGTAACTGGAAACATTACTGCGAACACCGTAACGGAAACAATCGAACCAGTTGAGCATGTCGTGAAAATCGGAACTTTAGAAATAAAAGTTCCCGAAACTGCTCCTGAACAACACATAAAACCTGAACTCAAATGGAGTACAACAATCATACCAATTCCTTTCCAAACGAAATACATCGTGGATAATCAGTTGAAACAGGGAGAAGAAATTATCCTTGTACAAGGAAAAGACGGTCAACGACAAATTATTGCTCTCATAAATGGAGCGGTCGTTAGAAGAAACAATGAAGAAATTATTTCTGATACCATCCTCCTTGAGCCGATTGAACAAGTTATCAAAATCGGAAGTCGCAGTACCGATAACCTCCCAAACAAGGAAGAAAAACCAGATACTCCAAATCTTGTACCGATTTTGCCACCAACATTGCCAACTAATGAAGCAATCCCTACTCCAATGAAGCTCGCAGAGACACCAAAATCGATAGAATATCTGTCGAATAGACAACATGATGCTATCGTTTCTCCGAGCCAGCTTCAACAAACCAATGGCGCACTATTACCAAAAACTGGTGAGCAAAAAGAAAACTTCCTATCTAGATTGGGATACATTTTCCT
Organism: Streptococcus suis; assembly: GCF_046032115.1. GTDB lineage: Bacteria > Bacillota > Bacilli > Lactobacillales > Streptococcaceae > Streptococcus > Streptococcus suis_AJ. Next base: position 47,159 of record NZ_JARQOZ010000016.1, read on the forward strand.
AGTATCTTTAGGACTTGGTTGGGCTATCTTGCCTCTTCTCAAAACTAAAAAGGAAAAGTAAATAATATATACTACCCCAAAAAAGTTAGATATTTCTATCTAACTTTTGGGGTGATTCAATATAAGATTACTTCTCAGAAGCGATCAACTCCTTCTGAAGGGACTTTTGGGAAATCAACCAAATCTATCCTGAGAGACTGTAATGTCGTCTTCTCACCTCCTCTCCAAAGAACTTTGTGGAGATAAGAAACGAGTACCAACTAGAATAAACTACATACATGAATAACTTGCTAAAAAGCTGAGGCTATCCAACTCCCCTAATGGGCACTATAATTTCTGCAGTGGGTAAATCCACCAGAGAGATTATAGGGCCCTTTTTTAAAACCATCACTCCCTCACCGTCTCAATCGTCCACTCCTTCCAGCCTCGGAAGCGAATGGCTCCTTGCTGGTCAGTGCGATAGACTTGGATATTTCGACTGTCAAATCGATCCAAAGTTTCTTGGTGAGGGTGCTTGTAGCGGTTGTTTTCTCCTGCTGATACCAGGGCAATCTTGGCTCCTATATGGTCTAGAAATTCGGGATAGGAAGCCCCTTGGGAGCCGTGGTGACCAGCCTTGAGCACATCGACAGGAAGGTCAGGATAGGTTTCTATCAAATCCAACTCCCCCTGCTCCAAGTCCCCTGTGAAGAGAAAATTGGTTTCCAGCAAGCGACCGTAAAGGACAATAGAGTCATTATTGCCACCGTCGCCCGTACCGTCTGGATAGAGGACCTCCAGATAAGAGTCAAAAATCGGCAAGCGGTCACCCACTTTCACCACATGAACAGGGACATTGATTTCTTTCAAGGTGGCTACAAAGTCAGGCACCGTCAGGCTTCCAGGCGACACGTAAATCCGTCCAATCTGGACCTGCTTCGCCACTTCCAGTACATCGCCCACATGGTCAGCGTCGGTATGGGTCAGGACCAAACTATCAATCCTATCCACACCTCGACTATGCAGATAAGGAATCAAAGTCCGCTCTGCATTTGCCTGCCGAGACCGCTCCTGCCACTCTTCCTTGGCCACAAAATCGACCCGTCCGCCCACATCAATCAGAACCGTCCGCCCCCGCATATCCCGCAAAAAGATGCTGTCCCCCTGCCCGATGTCCACCACCGCCACCTCATTTTCCAGCGGGTGTTTGGTTATGAAAAATAGCAGAGCAAGGACCAGGCTCAGTCCTAGGAACCAGTTTTTCTTCCTGTGGAAATCGTAGAGCAAGAAGAGGCTGACCAGCAAGAGCAAGAGAACCAGTCCAGACGGCTTGCCCAGTATCCAAGGCCGAAAGCCCAAATCAGCCACCCAGACAATGATTTTCTCCATAAAGACGAAAAATCCGTTGACCCAAGTCATCTTGACAACTGGCGACAGGAGATAAATGACTGACAAACCTGGCAAGAGCAGGACATCAAAGATAAAGGAAAAGGCAAATGTCAGGAGAATAGACAAGGGTTGAAAGGCATAGAAATAGGTCATGAGCACAGGTAGAATCCCAAGTGAAATACTGAGACTCTCCACCGCAACCTTTTTGACCTGCCCCAAGTCCTCAAAATCAAAGACCGTCAGCAAGAATGCATAGGTAAAGGTCAGAACTCCTCCTGCCGTCAGTGGAAATCGGGGCAGCATCAGCAGGCAGACAAAGACCGTCGCCGCAAAATTATCCAACTTCCGCAAGCCCATATTGCCCAGAATTTTCTGGACCAGGGACCGCACCACTGACACCGAAAAGCCTGTCAAACCAGCATAGACAAGAGAAAAGGGAATCTGCAACTTATCTACCGTTTCCTTGGTCAAGCCCAAACGCAACAAAATCCAACAAAACTTGTCGATGAAAAAGCCCACCTGCATACCAGACAGGGCGAAGAGATGAATGATACCCAGACTGGAATAGAGGTCGCTCATCTGGTCAAACTCACTATCCAAGTCCCCAAACAAGAGCCCTGTCATGTAGTGACTCATGGGTGCTGGAAAATTGGTTTTAACATAGACCAAGGCCTGCCTCCGCCAGCTTGATAGCCAGTCAAAAACATTCCAAGACTGGACAAGGACAATCTTCTTGATCGCCGTTAGCTTGACTGTCCGATAAATACCCTGCGTTTTCAGATAGGCCTGATAGTCAAAGCCCTTGAAATTCCGCTGACCTGCTGGCAGGCTGACCTCTGCTTCCACTTCTAGCTGGACCAAACCTGTCAGCTTTTGAAAATAAATCTGCTCCTCCTGACTGGCTAATTTGTAGAAAACCTGATAGGTTTGTCCGTCAGCCCGACCACGAAAAGACAGGCTGTCTCCATTGATGTCTATGGTATCTGGAATAAGCTGGACTTGGTCGACATGGCTAGGGGCTGACTGGGCTGCCCGCTCCCATTGGACCTTCTGACATCCGAAAAACAGACCGCACAGGGCTAGAAGCGGCAGCGTTTTGAGGAAAACTGTCTTGCCTTGCCGAATCCCAAAGACCAGCAACAACAAACTCAGCAGGCCCATTGTCAAGAGGGAAAAAGAATGGACTGCAAAGTAGGCCGCCACCGCCAAGACTGCCAAGTGAATGGGCCGGCAAGGGAGCTTAATCAACCGTGACATAAGGTCGGATGCTTTCCATGGTCTTGTTGCCGATGCCCGAAACGTTGTTGAGGTCGTCCACCGACTTGAAGCCACCATTGGCCTCACGATAGGCGATAATGTCCGCCGCCCGCTTGGCACCGATACCCGAAATAGTCTGCAGATCAGCCTCGGTCGCCGTATTCAGATTGACAAGACTGGTGTTTTTTTCTTCTTGGGAAATGGCAGAGCTGGCAGTCGTGCTGGTCACCACCGAGATGTTTTCGTCCTTGCTAGCCACATAGACCACCGCTTCGTCGCTGAGCTTCTGAGCCAGATTGATAGACTTGGGATCTGCCTGACTGGTCAAGCCACCAGCTGCCTTAACTGCATCATTAACACGCGCACCAGCTGCTAAAGTGTAGAGCCCTGGCTTTACTACCGCTCCTTTGATATCAACGACCAGCTGGCTGGGCTCTTCGCTTTCTTCTCTACTGGTTTCCTCAGTTTGCTCTTGACCACTAGAGGTTTTCTCGGTCTGAGGAAACTCCGTCAGTCCAGTCTGGTCAGCCGATTGGGCTGGCTGACTAAACCAGAGAAAACTCGCAACGACAACTGCTACTCCTGCCGGCAGACCCAGCTGCCACTTGTATTCTTTAAGCATTTCTATATAAGTTTTGATTGTATCCATAAATTACCTCCACCTATATAGTTCGCAAAAGATACAAAAAACCCGCAAGCTGCGAGTTTCATTTACTTATTTTTTATCCAACTGAGTGCTTGGTTGCCAGAAGAAGCTAGCAATATAGCTAAAGACATAGGTCAGACCCAAGATAAGGGCAACCAGCAAAAGAACTGGGATACGATAGATATAAGTCAAGATATTTGGCTTTTTCTTGGTTTGGAAAGAAGCTGCATGGTCATCTAAGCGTTTGAACTCCGCCTCGATTCGGCTAGTTACTTCTGCTATACCTGCATCATCCATGCGCTTGATATCCGAAACATCGATAGGATTTCCAAAAGCCACATCAATTCGCTCACCAGCTAAGAGCCCCTTGATGGTCATTGGCCCTACATAGGTGGCTGGCATAAGTTTAACCTTGGCTGACTTGGCAATGACCGCCACACCACCTTTGAGCTCAGATGAATGACGACTTCCTGAAGGAAACATGACCAGCGAACGGTCGCTTTTTTTCAACATGTTAACTGGATACTTGATGGCTGCCATACCAGGATTTTCACGGTCAATCGGAAAGGCTCCACATTTTGAAATCCACCAGCCAAACCCACGGTCCTTGAAGAGTTCTTTTTTAGCCATAAAGATGAACTGCTTAGGAGCAGCTGCGTAGCCAAGAAAGACTGGATCCCAGAAGGTTTTGTGCGGGGCGATAAGAATATAATTTTCCTCCTGTGGCAAAATATTTTCTCTGTCATGGTAATGAATATTACCATTGATGGCCCACAACAAGAATGTTAATAGTGTTCGTAGATAAGAATAAAACATAAACTTCTCCTTTTTCAATCCCTCCTATTATAGCACAAAATTGCTTCAGGAAGAAATGTCACATGTAATCGAATCATTCCCGTAGTTCGTATTTTATCCAATTTGTTACCGTCCAAAAGAGGATAGTGACGACTTTCCTTAT
>NZ_JARQOZ010000017.1:0-23985 GCF_046032115.1 Streptococcus suis
CACTTGACAAGTAACAAAGAAGGCTTCCACTATGGAACTGACGAAGTGAAAGGTCAAGTTGCGGAAGGTACTAAGTCTATTACCTATGTTTACGAAGAAGTGAATACTCCAACCGAAGATAAGAAAACAGGTAGCGTCCTTGTTCGTCACATCACTGATAAAGGTGAGGTTCTTGCGGATACAACAGATGTCGTTCGTGATGGTGAGGTAGGTTCGACCTATGAAACAAGCGTAGGTAACTTCGAAGGCTATACATTTGTTAAAGTTGATGAAACAGGTGCAACACCAACAGGTGAAGTTGAAGAAGGTGAGAAGACTGTAGTTTACATCTATACTAAAGTTGAAACACCAGACCCAGTTGAGAAGAAAACAGGTAGCGTCCTTGTTCGTCACATCACTGATAAAGGTGAGGTTCTTGCGGATACAACAGATGTCGTTCGTGATGGTGAGGTAGGTTCGACCTATGAAACAAGTGTAGGTAACTTCGAAGGCTACACATTTGTTAAAGTTGATGAAACAGGTGCAACACCAACAGGTGAAGTTGAAGAGGGTGAGAAGACTGTAGTTTACATCTATACTAAAGTTGAAACACCAGTTGTTAAGACAGGTTCAGTTGTAGCTCGTTACGTTATCGAAGGTACAGAGACTGAAATCGCAGACGATAAGTCAGTTAAACCAACCGATACACCAGTCGATGAGCCATATGGTGACACACCTCCAACTACAATTTCATTTGGTGGTAAGACTTATACACTTGTACGCACTCGTACAAATGAAGGTGATGCCCCAAGCAACGGTACAGTTGTAGAAGGTGAACAAACTATCACTTATGAGTATAAAGAAGTTGTTGATACACCAGACCCAGTTGAGAAGAAAACAGGTAGCGTCCTTGTTCGTCACATCACTGATAAAGGCGAAGTTCTTGCGGATACAACAGATGTCGTTCGTGATGGTGAAGTAGGTTCAATCTATGAAACAACAGTTGGTAATTTCGAAGGCTACACATTTGTTAAAGTTGATGAAACAGGTGCAACACCAACAGGTGAAGTTGAAGAGGGTGAGAAGACTGTAGTTTACATCTATACTAAAGTTGAAACACCAGTTGTTAAGACAGGTTCAGTTGTAGCTCGTTACGTTATCGAAGGTACAGAGACTGAAATCGCAGACGATAGGTCAGTTAAACCAACCGATACACCAGTCGATGAGCCATATGGTGACACACCTCCAACTACAATTTCGTTTGGTGGTAAGACTTATACACTTGTACGCACTCGTACAAACGAAGGTGATGCCCCAAGCAATGGTACAGTTGTAGAAGGTGAACAAACTATCACTTATGAGTACAAAGAGAAAGTTGAAACACCAGACCCAGTTGAGAAGAAAACAGGTAGCGTCCTTGTTCGTCACATCACTGATAAAGGTGAGGTTCTTGCGGATACAACAGATGTCGTTCGTGATGGTGAGGTAGGTTCGACCTATGAAACAAGCGTAGGTAACTTCGAAGGCTATACATTTGTTAAAGTTGATGAAACAGGTGCAACACCAACAGGTGAAGTTGAAGAGGGTGAGAAGACTGTAGTTTACATCTATACTAAAGTTGAAACACCAGTTGTTAAGACAGGTTCAGTTGTAGCTCGTTACGTTATCGAAGGTACAGAGACTGAAATCGCAGACGATAAGACAGTTAAACCAACCGATACACCAGTTGATGAGCCATATGGTGACACTCCACCAGCTACTATCACAAAAGATGGTAAGACTTACGAGCTTGTTCGTACACGTACTAACGAAGGTGATGTCCCAGAAAACGGCGTTGTAAAAGAAGGCGAGCAAACTATCACTTACGAGTACAAAGAGAAAGTCGAAACACCAGTTGTTCCACCAGTTGTTGAAAAACAAGGTAAAGTAATTGTTCATTATGTTGATGAAAATGGTAATGTTATCAAGACACCAGTAGTTGATACTGAGAACGGTACAGTGGGCGGAGACTACGATACTTCAGACAATCGTCCAAAAGTGATTGTATTCAATGGAAAACGTTACATTCTTGTAGAATCTCGTATTCCAAATAATGCAAAAGGTAAAGTAGTTGAAGGTGAAACTCATGTAACTTACGTTTATAAGCAAGAAAATGAGGAGCCAACAACACCGGTGACTGAGACAACAAAAGTAACACCTAAGACAAGCGCAATCTTGCCAGAAACAGGTGAAAGCACATCTGCACTTGCATTGGTAGGTTTAGCTTTGTTGGGTACAGTTGCAGTGGCGTCACGTCGTCGCAAAGAAAAATAGTAGTAATTTAGTAAGATTTGCAACATATCAAGCTAAATTGGGTGTATCATTTCTCTTGTCAATTGGTAAAAATTTAATCAAAAGTATTGACAAAGATTGATGGATGCCGTATAATCGTCTGTAATCAGAAGAAGTAGTAAAGCAGAAGTCTTCAGGGAGCCCATGGTGCTGAGAATGGGTGGCGGAGTTTTATGAAATGGGCTGATGTGCAGAATTGTCTGTTTCCAGACTTAGATGCACAACGATTGTTTGGTGTAATATACTTTGCGTAGACTGTTTTGGGCTGAGTACGAGGCAGTTCAACGCAGCTTATACTGGCAGTATAGCAAGGAGAGCTAACGAAGTAACTAGCCAAATCAATCACGCAAATGAACTTAAAACAATGATAGTTCGGTTGGCACACCTTACAGTGCAACTCCTTGTTAGAGGAGATGAGATATGGGAGGATTCTAGACAATTCCCATAAGTGAGGTGGCACCGTGTCATTGACGCCCTCGCAGGTTGGTTTTTCCTGCGGGGGCTTTTTCATTGTCTTCGTAGATTGCTTTTATATTGCGTCACGTTCGGCTTGCCTAACTTGAGTTATGTCTGCGCCTCCGTTCCTAATCTAAAAGCAATCTACTTTGACAATTATTAACAAAACGAGGTAATCAAGATGAAACGATGGCGATGGTGGAATAAAATATTGATGATATAGAGATTGGATAGTGTGTATTTTTAAAGGAGAATGAATATGTTGAAAAATAAAAACTTACTTGCTACAATTATTGCCCTTACTGTTATGGTAGTTGCTGCCCTGTTTTTGACGCAAAAAGAGCAGAGCAGTCAGTCTGCTAGCTCTGAAAAAGTTAAAATTGGTGTTCTGCAGTTTGTGACCCATGATTCACTAGATGAGATTTACAAGGGAATTAAGGCTGGACTAGAAGAAGGCGGCTATTCAACGACGGATAATCTGGAGATTGATTTTATGAATGCTGAGGCTGACCAGTCCCAAGTTCAGACCATGAGTAAAAAATTGGTGGACAATGGCAATGAGCTTTTGATTGGGATTGCAACACCTGCTGCACAAGGATTGGCAAATGCGACGACAGAGTTACCAATCATCATGGGGGCTGTAACGGACCCAGTTGGTGCAAACTTGGTATCTGACTTGAAAAATCCTGGTGGAAATATCACAGGGGTATCTGACCAAACACCAGTAGCAGATGCAGTTTCTCTCATCAAAGAAATCACACCAGATGCAAAAACAATCGGTGTCCTCTATTCTTCTAACGAAGATAATTCAAAAATTCAAGTAGCAGAATTTAAGGCTGCAGCGGAAGAGGCTGGTTACACTGTTCTGGAGTATGCAGTGGCTTCAAGTAATGAATTGGCTTCTACAGTAGAAGTAGCAACCAGCAAGGCAGATGTTCTCTTCACACCAGTGGACAATACGGTCGCATCAGCCTTTTCAACAGTCGTTTCTGTAGCCAATAAAACCAAAACTCCGATTTTCACCAGTGTAGAAGACATGGTAGAGGGCGGCGGCATCGCATCTGTTACCCTTAGCCAATATGACTTAGGTGTGGCAACTGGTAAAATGGCTGCGAAAATCTTAGACGGTGCAAATCCAGGGGATACACCAGTCCAAATCTTCAATGAAGGTACTATTGTAGTCAACCAGAAAGTCGCAAAAGAATTAGGTATTACTTTGTCAGATGATGTAATTAATCAGGCAAGTAAGGTTATTGAATAAAACAAAGGAAAGTTATGATTGTATCAACAGTTTCACAGGCTCTCTTATGGGCTGTATTAGGAATGGGAATATTTGTCACCTTTCGGATATTGAATTTCCCGGATATGACGACAGAGGGCTCTTTTCCACTGGGAGGAGCAGTTGCAGTGACCTTGCTGACACAGGGAGTTCATCCTGTCTTGGCAACGCTAGTAGCCGTTTTTGCAGGTAGCTTGGCAGGTTTGGTCACAGGCTTACTCTATACCAAGGGAAAAATTCCTACATTATTGGCAGGTATTTTGGTCATGTCTTCCTGTCACTCCATTATTCTCTTTATCATGGGACGGGCAAATTTAGGTTTGTTAAATACTAGTCGTTTACAGGACTTGCTTCCGTTTTCAGAGCAGGTGAATGGTCTATTGCTTGGCTTGGGCAGTATTGCCCTTGTCATTGCTAGTTTGATGTTCTTCCTTTATACCCGACTTGGGCAGGCATTTATTGCAACGGGGGATAATCCAGATATGGCTCGCAGTTTTGGTATCAATACTAGTCGAATGGAATTATTAGGCTTAGTCCTCTCCAATGGGATCATCGCTCTTGCGGGTGCCTTGATTGCCCAACAAGAAGGCTATGCGGATGTGTCACGTGGTATTGGGGTCATCGTGGTTGGTATGGCTAGTCTGATTATCGGTGAGGTCTTGTATGGAAATCTGACCATGTTGGAACGTTTCTTGGCCATTGCAGTGGGAGCTATCTTCTATCAATTTTTGATTTTGGTGGTTATTTCCCTCGGTATCAATACCAGCTATCTCCGCATCTTCTCAGCCATGATTTTGGCTGTCTGCCTCATGGTTCCTGAGTTGAAAAATAAAGTCTTGAAAGGAGCTAGCCTGTCACGATGAAAGCAATTGTTGAATTAAAAAATGCCACCAAGGTGGTGACAAACGGTTTTGATGAAGAACGTGTGATTTTGGACAATGTCAATTTGACCATCTATCAAGGTGATTTTATTACCATTTTGGGTGGAAATGGGGCTGGGAAGTCAACCCTCTTTAATGCCATTGCTGGAACCCTACCCTTGACTAGTGGTTCAGTCCATATTCTTGGTGAGGACGTGACTAACTGGCCTGCAGAAAAGCGGGCAAAATATCTGGCCCGTGTGTTCCAAGATCCTAAAATGGGAACTGCTCCTAGGATGACAGTGGCAGAAAACCTACTTATAGCTAAGTATCGTGGCGAGGGACGGGGCTTGGTGCCACGCAGATTGGCCCAGCAGACAGAAGAATTGGCCCAGCTTTTGCCGAGAGTGGGAAATGGTCTGGAAAAACATCTGGATACGCCAGCAGGGCTTTTATCGGGTGGTCAACGACAAGCATTGAGTTTGTTGATGGCGAGTTTGAAACAGCCTGAACTTTTACTCTTGGATGAGCATACCGCAGCCCTTGACCCCAAAACCAGTCAATCCTTGATGCAGTTAACGGATGAATTGATTGCGACCAAGGGAATGACGGCTCTCATGGTCACTCATCAAATGGAAGATGCTCTCCGTCACGGCAATCGCTTGATTGTCATGAAAAATGGTCAGATTATTCAGGACCAAACGGCAGAGGAAAAATCCAAGATGAAACTGGAAGATTATTATAAGTTGTTTGATTAAAGTCTGGAGCAATCCAGGCTTTTAATATATCTTAAATTTTAGGAAGAACCGATATCTTAATACCAAACTGTAACTAGAATTTAATATGATGTGAGCTCTGTTGAATTTTAGCAGAGTTTTTGTAAATTTTCTTGAAAAAATGTATAATAGAAGCGATAGCTATTTAGGAATTTCTATTCAAAAGCTGCTTTGATGGCTGAATAAAATTTTGAACCAAAGTGTGCCTTTTGCAAATAGAGCTCCGACATAGCAGACTGTAATTCGACTTGGGCATCCCAAGGACCGTTGGTAAGAAAAAATAAGGTGGACACCTGTGGGATGTCCCAAAAAGGAGAAAAAATGAGTAGCATAAAAATCATGGCTCTCGGTGGGGTACGTGAAAATGGAAAAAACCTCTATATTGCCGAAGTAAATGAGCATATTTTTGTCTTGGATGCGGGAGCGAAGTATCCAGAAAATGAGCAGCTTGGTGTAGATGTGGTTGTTCCCAACTTTGATTATTTGGAAGAAAACAAGCACCGTGTGGCTGGGGTCTTTTTGACACATGGACATGCAGATTCGATTGGGGCCTTACCCTATCTTTTAGAGAAAGTAAAAGTACCTGTTTTTGGATCACACCTGACCATTGAATTGGCGAAATTGATTGTCAAGAACAATAATGCAACCAAGAAATTTAATGATTTCCATATTATCAATGCGGAAACGGAGATTGACTTCGGGGATTCTGTAGTTTCCTTCTTTAAAACGACTCACTCTATTCCAGAGAGTTTGGGGATTGTTGTCAAGACGGACCAAGGAAATATCGTCTACACAGGTGATTTCAAATTTGACCAGGCTGCAGATAAATTCTATCGTACGGACTTTGGTCGTTTGGCAGAAATTGGCTCTGAAGGAGTTTTGGCCCTCTTATCCGACTCTGCTAATGCGGATAGCAATGTCCAAGTAGCTAGCATGCATGAGGCTGGTGAAGAAATTCTCAATACCATTGCTGACTGTGAAGGACGTGTCATCGTGGCTGCCGTAGCGAGTAACATCGTCCGCATCCAGCAGATTTTTGATGCAGCAGAGGCAACAGGACGCCGAGTTGTTTTGACGGGTCATGATGTGGAAAATATTGTCCGTACCGCTATCCAATTGAAAAAACTTCGTTTGGTTAGCGAACGTCTATTGGTTAAACCAAAGGATATGGGTAAGTATGAAGACCATGAATTGATTATCTTGGAAACCGGTCGTATGGGTGAGCCCTTGAATGGTCTACGCAAGATGGCTATTGGTCGCCACCGCTATGTTGAAATCAAGGACGGTGATTTGGTCTACATCGTTACCACACCAAGCGTTTCTAAAGAGGCAGTGGTGGCTCGTGTCGAAAACTTGATTTACAAGGCTGGTGGAACGGTCAAATCTATTACCAAAAACCTGCGTGTATCTGGTCACGGTAATGCGCGTGATTTGCAGCTCATGCTCAATATCCTGCGTCCTAAGTACCTCTTCCCAGTTCAAGGAGAGTACCGTCAGCTAGATGCCCATGCCAAGGCTGCGCTTGAAATAGGCATGTTCCCAGAAAATATTATCATCGTTAAACGTGGGGATGTCATGGCTTATGAAGATGGTGATTTTGTCCATAGCGGAGCGGTTCCTGCTGGTGATGTCATGATTGACGGAAATGCCATGGGAGATGTTGGAAATATTGTTCTTCGTGACCGTAAAATCCTCTCAGAAGATGGTATCTTTATCGTAGCCATTACTGTCAACCGACGTGAGAAGAAAATCATTTCCAAGGCCAAGGTCAATACGCGTGGGTTTGTCTATGTTAAGAAGAGCAAGGACATCTTGCGTGAGGCTTCTGAATTAGTGAATACAACGGTAGAAAACTACTTTACAAAGGATAGCTTTGATTGGACAGAACTCAAGAGTGCTGTTCGCGATGATCTAGCGAAATTCCTTTTCGACCAGACCAAACGTCGCCCAGCTATTTTGCCGGTGATTATGGAAGTAAAATAAGTGAATAGTTTGTGAAGAGCCGAGTGGAACTCAGGCTCTTTACCATAAGGAGAACATTTATGGCAATAATGAAAATTGAATACCATTCAGAAGTGTTGGATATGTCTAGACAGGTTACGGTCTTGTATCCAGATCGCAATCGTGTGGAAAATCCTGATGACAACGACATTCCTGTCCTATATCTTTTGCACGGTATGGGAGGAAATCAGGATTCCTGGCTGAATCGTTCTACAGTGGAACGGTTGGTTCGCTATACCAATCTTATCGTGGTTATGGTCAATACAGATAAAGGCTGGTATACCAATACCACCTATGGCATGAATTATTATGATGCTATTGCAGTAGAGTTGCCTCAAATTCTCAAACGATTTTTCCCAAATATGTCTGACAAGCGGGAGAAGAATTTTATCGCTGGTTTGTCTATGGGTGGTTATGGGACCTTCAAGATTGCCATGATGACCAATCGTTTTTCACACGCAGCTTCGCTTTCAGGAGCTTTACAAGTTGATTTCTCCAGTCCATCTGCCTTGGAATTAGGTAGTTCTGCCTATTGGAAAGGTGTGTTTGGAGATTTTGATGACCCAGAAAATCCAAATCTTCTGACCAATATTTGTCAACTGTCGGACAAGAAGACCAAGTTCTTTGCCTGGTGTGGTGAGGAAGATTTTCTTTTTGAAGGTCATCAAAAGGCAGTTGGAGAGCTGAAAGAGCTAGGATTTGATATCGAAGCGAGTTTCGGTCCTGGCAAACATGAGTGGTATTACTGGAACCAACAGATTGAAAAAGTATTGGCTTGGCTGCCGATTGAATTCAAATTGGAAGAAAGATTATCTTAGATTTTAAGAAAAGTTTCAGAAAAGTACACTATACTGAAATCTATTTCGAGAGAGAGGTATAGTGTATGACTTTTATTACTAATTTCTTTAAGTTTATTTGGCGGACATTTTGGAGTTTGGTCTGGCTTTCCATGGTCATCATTGCTTGCGGCTTGGGGCTATTGTTTTATTTCCAACAAGAAGCAGTACCACAGATGTTGCAAACCTTGGCTCAGGAAGTTCAACTGATGGTTAAAGGTCAGTCCGAAGTGGCGATTGAAGAGGGTGTTGATACTATTAAGCACCTGACGACGGATACAGTCAATACAGCAGACCATGGCCGTTGGGAAAGCAATACTGCGACTGTTTACATTGAAACCCAGAACCCGACTTTTGTGGCTGCCTATGAGACAGCCATTGCAAATTGGAATGCGACGGGTGCCTTTACCCTTGTCCTTACTACTGACCCAAGTCAGGCCGATATTATTGCAACAGAGATGAATGATGGGAATACCCAGGCAGCAGGTGAGGCCAATTCAACAACAAATTTATTGACCAATTATTATAGTTCTGTGACGGTACGATTGAATAGTTATTATTTATTGAATGATGAATATGGTTATGATATGGATCGAATCATCCATACTGCGGAGCATGAATTGGGCCATGCCATTGGTTTAGATCATGACGATAGTCAAACATCTGTCATGGAATCAGCAGGGTCAAATCATGGTATCCAGCAAGCTGATATTGATGCTCTGGTGGCCTTGTACTCAGAATAGAGGAGAATCATGTTACGAACAATTGTGAACGCAGCAAAACGTTACCCAGAGCAAGCCTTGCTATTCATTTATAATGCAGGAATTTTTGCTTGGTTGCAATCGACCAGTCGTTCAATTATGGAACAAATTGGTATAGATAGTAGTTGGTTTGATAAAATTCCCGAACCAATTAAGGCCTGGACAGGTGCCAGCCTAGAGAGCATGCAGACCTTACTCAATTCTTCTGCTTGGGGCTGGCTGATTGTATCGATGATTTTGATGATGGTCATCCGCTTTGTTAAGGGCTTGATCAAGTTTGTCATCATGCTGATTATTATCGGTGGTGGTCTTTATCTGCTCTGGCAGAATAAGGAATTGCTCAACGGTTTGGTCTAAATATTTTTTGAGAAGGACAGTGACGGTAAAGTCACTGTTTTTTTGTTGAAATCAGAAAAAGGATTCATCACGGTTAACCTAAATTATGGTACAATATTTTTATGATTATTCTAAGTGGAAACAAGATTGAACGCTCTTTTGCGGGCGAAGTTTTATTTAACAATATCAACATTCAGGTCGACGAGCGAGATCGGATTGCCCTTGTCGGAAAAAATGGGGCGGGCAAGTCCACCCTGCTCAAAATTCTTGTCGGAGAAGAAGCTGCGACTAGCGGTGACATTTCAACCAAGCGTGATTTGTCCCTTTCTTATCTGGCACAGGACAGCCGTTTTGAGTCGGAAAATACCATTTACGATGAAATGCTCCATGTCTTTGATGACCTGCGGATGACGGAGAAACGTTTGCGGTCTATGGAAGAGCAAATGGGCAGTTTGTCTGGTAATGAACTTGACCAGCTCATGACGACCTACGATAGTCTGTCGGAAGAATTTCGTCTGGCAGGTGGTTTTAACTACGAGGCGGACATTCGTGCTATTTTGAACGGTTTCAAGTTTGACCAAACCATGTGGGACATGAAAATCTCCGAACTCTCAGGCGGTCAGAATACTCGTCTTGCACTGGCAAAAATGCTTCTTGAAAGCCCAGAGCTATTGGTGCTGGATGAGCCGACCAACCACCTGGACATTGAAACCATTGCGTGGCTGGAAAACTACCTCGTGCATTACAAAGGAGCCTTGATTATTGTCAGCCATGACCGCTATTTCTTGGACAAGGTGGCGACACTGACACTGGATTTGACCAAGCATTCCTTGGACCGTTATGTGGGTAATTATTCTCAGTTTGTCGAGCTCAAAGAGCAGAAGTTGCAAACGGAATTGCAAAACTATGAAAAGCAGCAGAAGGAAATTGCCAAACTAGAAGACTTTGTCCAGAAAAATATTGTCCGTGCTTCGACCACCAAGCGTGCTCAGGCTAGACGCAAGCAGTTGGAAAAGATGGAGCGACTGGACAAGCCAACAACTGGTCAGAAGTCTGCCAACATGACTTTCCAGTCGGACAAGACTTCTGGCAATATTGTCTTGACAGTGGAAAATGCTGCGGTGGGTTACGATGGAGACATTCTCTCTCAGCCTATTTCCATTGACCAACGGAAACTTGATGCCATTGCCATAGTCGGTCCGAATGGAATCGGAAAAACAACCCTGCTCAAGTCCATCATCGGAGCTCTGCCATTTATCAAAGGAGAAGCCAAGCTCGGTGCCAATGTGGAAGTGGGCTACTACGACCAGACCCAGTCAGCCCTGACGCCATCGAACACCGTTTTGGAGGAGCTCTGGTCAGCCTTTCCGACCACGCCTGAAGTGGAGATCCGCAACCGCCTTGGAGCCTTTCTCTTCTCAGGTGATGATGTCAAAAAGTCCGTGTCCATGCTGTCTGGTGGGGAAAAAGCCCGCCTGCTCCTCGCCAAGCTGTCCATGGAAAACAACAACTTCCTCATCCTTGACGAGCCGACCAACCACCTGGACATCGACAGCAAGGAGGTCCTGGAAAATGCCCTCATCGACTTTGATGGCACCCTACTCTTTGTCAGCCACGACCGCTATTTCATCAACCGCGTCGCCACCAAGGTCCTTGAAATCTCGGAAATGGGCTCCACGCTCTACTTGGGCGACTATGATTATTATCTGGAGAAAAAGGTAGAGCTGGAAGCAGAAGTCCAGCCTGACCAGCAAGAAAGCACTAGCCAATCAGCCGGAGCCATGGACTACCAAGCCCAAAAGGAAAACCAAAAAGAACAACGCAAACTGGCCCGCCGCATCGAGCAAATCGAGGCAGAAATCGACAGCATCGAAATCCGCCTGAGCGAGCTCAATCAAGCCATGCTAGAAACCAATGACATCGGCCAGTTGACTGATTACCAGAAAGAAATCGACCAACTGACAGCCCAACAAGAAAGCCTCATGGAAGAATGGGAAGCATTATCGGAACAGATGGGCTAGGTTGACAAGAAGTTGACACTAGCCAAAAAACCTTGATAAATCAAGCCTGCAAGCAGGTCTTGCGAGGGAAAAAAGTCTGCTGCAAAATTCTCTTGCGGTCAAAAATGCCTGAGCAAGCCAGCCTTTCTTGGCAAACATCGACCGACAAGCTAAGATAAAGTCAGGACCTGCTAGACAGGGCCTAGAAAGGAGAACGAAATGAACTTTGGACAAGAAATCAAAGACTTACGTAAGAAGGAAGGCTTGACCCAAGAACAGTTTGCCCTCAAACTCAATGTGACCAGGCAGGCCGTTTCCAACTGGGAAAATGACAAAAACCTACCCGACTTGGAACTCTTGATTCTCATGTCCTCTGTCTTTTCAATCTCCCTAGATCAACTTATCTTAGGAGGAACTGACATGAACAACATGACAGAAAAACTAGTCAAGGACGGTCGCGAAGGCCGCCGTACCCAGATGCACCTGACCATTACCATTATCGGAAGCTTTCTCATGGTCTTAGGATTTGTCTGCTTTCTCATCAAGGCCAATTCCGTCGAATATGTCGATGCCAACGGCATCCTGCATGAAAATTTCTACCTGCTCCCAGTCGGCTACTTGCTGGTCTTTACAGGAGCCATTGCCACGCTCCTATCAGGACTAGCCCTGCACCGCTTTAGAAAAGAAAATACCTAACATGACCAAACATCCACGTTTTAGCAATAGCGACCAATTTTTCGCCTGTCCACATTGTGGGCAGGCTCTTGGTCTTGACCTCAACAGCCTCCGCTGCCCCAACCGCCACACCTTCGACATCGCCAAGCAGGGCTACGTCAATCTGGCACCCCAGGTCAAGCAGTCCGCCAACTACCACAAGTCTAGCTTTGAAAACCGCCAGGCCTTTTTGGAGGCGGGCTATTACGATCATCTCTATGAGGCTTTGGAGGGGAAAATAGCAGAGCTGGGCTTACAGTCGGTCTTGGACATCGGCTGTGGGGAGGGCTTTTATTCTCGCAGATTAGCCGAGAAAATGGACTTAGATATTCTTGCTTTTGATATTTCCAAGGATTCCATACTTCTAGCAGCCAAAACAGACAGCACTAAGTCGGTCAAATGGTTTGTCGGTGACTTGACCAAGTTGCCCATTCAAGACAAGACCGTTGACGGCATCTTGGATATCTTTTCCCCAGCTAATTATCAGGAGTTTGCCAGAGTGCTGAAAGCTGGTGGGGCTATTCTAAAATTAGTCCCTGGACCCAATCACCTTAAGGAGCTCCGCCATTTAGCCAAAGACCAACTTCGCAAGGAATCCTATGATAACCAGGATATTGTGGACCATTTCAGATCTTACCTAGGGCAGGTGGAGCAAGTGCTGGTCAGCAGGACCTTGCCGATTACAGCCGCCCATGCTCAAGTCTTGGCAGACATGACGCCCCTCTTTTTCCAAGTGGACCAGTCTAAGTTGGATTTGAGCCAGTTGACCGAGATTACTGTGGAGGCTGTGCTTTTGGTAGGAACGATATAAAAATGAAACCGCCTCTGATTTCAGAAGCGGTTTTGCTTTATTTCTCATACTCTTCGAAAATCAAAGTCAGACGTTGTTGACTTGATTTGATGAACTTCAGTTCTATCTGCACCTGCGTCGCCTAGTCTGATTCTGATTTTCATTGAGTATCAAATTCTGCCTTACTTTTTACATCGCCGTATTCTTCAGCGACTTCTTTGCTGAGGATGTCAGCGTAGCTGGCAAGTTGGATGTCTTGTCCGTATTTTTTACGGAGGGCAGTAGTGACCAAGCGGTAGGCCAGGTTGGCATTGCGGGACAGGATTGGTCCGTGGAAGTAGCTGCCGAAGGTGTTTTTGTAGTGCAGGCCTTCGCCACCGTCTTCCTTATTGTTGCCATTACCATAGACAACCTTGCCCAGCGGTTTTTGGTTGTCAGCTAGGAAGGTACGGCCTTGGTGGTTTTCAAAACCATAGTAGGTTTCGTTGAATTCATCATTGTGAATTTTGATGTCACCGATGTAGCGGTTGTTGGTCTGGTTAAGGGTGTAGTGGTCCATGATACCCAGTCCATCAATCTTGCGGCCGCCAGCTTCGATGTAGTATTGACCGAGCAATTGGAAGCCACCACAGATAGCCAGCATGACACCGTCGTTTTCGATGAAGTCTGCCAGGCTGTCTTTTTTAGTCGGTAAATCCTTAGCCAAAACGGATTGTTCATAGTCCTGACCACCACCGAAAAAGGCGATGTCGTAGAAATCCTTGTCAAATTCATCTGTCAATGAAACGATGTCCACCTGAACACGAACCCCCAGCTTTTCAGCCACATACTTGAGCATGAGGATATTGCCATTGTCACCGTAGGTGTTCATCAAATCGCCGTAGAGGTGAGCGATGTGGAGATCATAAGTGTAGTCTTTTTCAGGACTTTTTAATGACGTATAGACCATTATTTCATCTCCTTTCCAACGGCTTGGCGTTGAGCCAGCAAGTCACGGAATTCCAGCATCGCCGTATAGGTTGCGAGGATATAGGCATGCTGACTGCTAGATTGCTCAATCAAGGTCATGATGTCTTCTAGTTTTGGCGTTTCAGTAATCTGGTCCTCTGGATAGCCAGTCACACGGAGGCGACGGGCAATTTCAGACGAGCGAACACCGCCTGCAAAGACTTGTGGAATGTCCATTTGAGTGATTTGTTCAAAGTCGGCGTCCCAAATCCAGCTGGTATCAATTCCATCAGCGTAGTTGGCATTGAGAAGGACAGACAGGCTAAAATCGTAAGGAGCCAGTTTCATCATTTCAATAGCCTGGGTTGCACCGACAGGATTTTTAATCAAGACCAGAGTACAATCTTTATCGCCCAATTTAAAGGTTTCTTGGCGACCAAATACTGCCTTGGACTTGTCAAATCCTGCCTTGATTTTCTCAGGAGATACGCCGAAAAATTCTGCCACGCTGACAGCTGCTAGGGCATTGTAGATATTGTAAAGCCCACCGATGTTGATTTTGTAATCCTGACCGTCAATGGCAAAGGTAGAAGAAGTATTAGTAATTTCCTTCAACTCTGTTAACTTGTAGTCCAGCTCAGGTCGGCTAAAGCCACAGTTGTTACAGATATAGCTACCCAAGTTAGCGTAGGTATTGAGCTTGTACTGGATAATCTGGTGGCAATGCGGGCAGAGGACACCCTCGGTATTGTAATGGGCCAGACGAGGCTCATGCTCTTCCGTCGCAAAACCGTAGTATTTTACTGGATTGATAACGTTCGTCGAGTTGAAAAGCGGGCTGTCACCGTTGGCCAAAATAGTTGCCTGAGGTGCCTTGGCAGCCCCGTCCAAAATCATCTGGTAGGTGGTATAAATCTCGCCGTAACGATCCATCTGGTCGCGGAAGATATTGGTGAAGACAATCAGGCTAGGCTTGATAAAGTCGGTCACACGGGCCAGGCTGGCCTCGTCAATCTCCAAGACGGCAATCTTCTTGCCGTTTTTGTTTTTCTTGGCAGATAAAAAGGTGGCTGTAATCCCTGTAATCATATTGGCGCCACTGGTATTGGTCGTAATTTCGCCAAAGGCTTCTTGGAGGATGCCAACTGTCAGGGCGGTGGTCAGGGTCTTACCGTTAGTACCTGTCACAACAACGACTTCATAATCCTTAGCCAAACTATCTAAAATATGTTTATCGAATTTGAGGGCAATTTTTCCAGGCAGGGTAGTACCACGTCCTAGTTTTTTCAAAATGAACTGGGAACTTTTTCCTGCTAGAATACCCAAAGCTGTATTTATTTTCATGGGACTATTTTATCACAAAGGTCACTGATTTTCTAGAATGGAGTATGTTGGAACGTGATATATTCCTGCAGTAAATCTGTAATATTTTTAACAGGAAGGTCACTATTTTCTAAAGAAAAGGGGAAAAAATATGGTATAATGAGTACATTACCATGTATGTGTTAGAAAGTATGAGAATGCTATGTTAAACCTAAACCAGTTGCTGGATGCTGGGTATTGGTCAAGTTTGATTGCTAGTCCATGGACAGCAATTTTACATTTGATCGACATCAGTATCGTTGTTTATTTAATTTATAATTTTAGTAAGGCCATTGCTGGTACGAAGATTATGACCCTGATCCGAGGGGTATTTCTCTTTATTATTGTCCAGATTATAGCTAGTTTATTCGGTCTGCAGACGATTGCTTGGCTGATTAATCAAGTAATCACGTATGGAGTTATTGCAGCAGTAGTTATTTTTGCACCAGAGTTGCGTGCCATGCTTGAAAAACTCGGCAGGACAACTCAAATTTTTGGGGCAAATACTGTGAGTGCAGAAGAAAAGCTGATTGTTGCTTTTCTCAAATCTGTTGCTTATATGTCTCCGCGTAAAATTGGTGCACTTGTGGCAGTAGAACAAGCCCAAACATTACAAGAATATAGAGCAACGGGGATTCCTCTCAATGCGGATATATCTCAGGAATTATTAATAAATATTTTCATCCCGAATACACCGTTACACGATGGGGCCGTAATTGTCAAGGAAGACAAAGTAGCGGTTGCTTGTGCTTATTTGCCCCTGTCAGAGAGCGCAGGAATTTCAAAGGAATTTGGAACACGACACCGTGCAGCCATTGGCTTATCGGAGGTATCTGATGCGTTTGTGTTTATTGTTTCTGAAGAAACTGGCAGTATCTCTATTGCACGAAATGGGATATTCAAACATGACTTGACTTTGGATGAGTTTGAAGCAGAGTTGCGAGCGACTTTTATTTCTGAAAATGTAGAGAAAAAGTCCATCTGGAAGCGATTAGGAGGTGGCAAACATGAACGATAAGTTTAAAGCTGTAGGTCACTTAGCCCTATCTATTTTTCTAGCATTGTTGCTCTTTTTCTATGCAACAACCACCAACTATAAAAATTCAGAATCAGCTGCACAGAACACAGAGTCAGAAACCTATGTTCACACACTGAACAATGTACCGATTGAAATTGAATATGATACAAACAAGTATTTTATTTCTGGATTTTCTTCGACGGTGGCAGTTGAATTAAGGGGCTCTAATCGTGTTCTCCTACAGAGAGAATCAGATGAGTCAACTCGGACTTTTCAAGTGACTGCGGATTTGAGAGAGTTGAGTGATGGGACACAAACTGTCAAGCTACAATTGACCAATTTGCCGGCAGGAGTGAGTGCGACACTAGCACCAGATGCGATTACCGTCAAGATTGGTAAAAAAGTTAGCAAGGCATTCCCAGTAGCAGGTCGAGTCTATAGTAATCAATTGGCAGAAGGTTACAGTCTGTCTAAGGTTTCAGTCAACGTAGATACCGTTAAAGTGACAACGGATGAAGAAACAATGGCTAAGATTGATCGGGTCGAAGCTGTTGCGATGGATGTGAGCAATCTGTCTGAGAATTATAGTGGCACAGCTAAATTACAGGCTGTAGACAGCGATGGCAATGTCTTGCCAGTTGTACTGTCTCAGACGGAAGCAAATATGCAAATTATACTTACAAAAACAAAATAAGAGGTTATGAAAATGGGTAAATATTTTGGGACAGATGGTGTCCGT
This sequence comes from Streptococcus suis, assembly GCF_046032115.1. Lineage (GTDB taxonomy): Bacteria > Bacillota > Bacilli > Lactobacillales > Streptococcaceae > Streptococcus > Streptococcus suis_AJ. The sequence goes on from NZ_JARQOZ010000017.1 coordinate 17,187, forward strand.
GGAGAAGCAAACGTAGAATTAACGCCAGAATTAGCATTCAAATTGGGTCGTTTTGGTGGTTATGTCCTTAGCCAGCATGAGACGGATGTTCCTCGTGTCTTTGTGGCGCGTGACACACGTATCTCAGGTCAAATGTTAGAGGCTGCCTTGATTGCAGGACTTCTATCAGTAGGGATTCATGTGTATAAATTGGGAGTTTTGGCGACACCGGGTGTTGCTCACCTAGTCAAAACTGAAAAAGCAAGTGCAGGTGTCATGATTTCTGCAAGTCATAACCCAGCGCAAGATAACGGTATCAAATTCTTTGCTGGTGATGGTTTCAAATTGGATGATGTATTGGAAGCGGAAATTGAGGCTCTTCTTGACGCTGAGGAAGACACATTGCCACGCCCATCTGCTCAAGGTTTAGGAGATGTGGTAGAATATCCAGAAGGTCTACGTAAATACCAGCAATTCTTGGTGTCAACTGGTACAGATTTGGACGGTATGAAAGTTGCACTTGATACAGCTAATGGTGCAGCCTCAACTTCTGCCCGTCAGATTTTTGTAGATTTGGGAGCAGATTTGACAGTAATGGCTGAAAAGCCAGATGGCTTGAATATCAATGAGGGGGTTGGTTCAACTCATCCTGAAAAATTGCAAGAACTGGTCAAGGAAACAGGTAGTCAAATTGGACTTGCCTTTGATGGTGACAGTGACCGCTTGATTGCTGTCGATGAAAATGGTGACTTGGTCGATGGCGACCGTATCATGTACATCGTTGGCAAGTACTTGGCAGACAAGGGCTTGCTTGCTAAAAATACCATTGTGACAACTGTCATGTCCAATCTTGGTTTCCATAAGGCTTTGGATCGTGAAGGTATTGAAAAAGCTGTGACCGCAGTTGGTGACCGTTATGTGGTTGAAGAAATGCGCAAGGAAGGCTACAATGTCGGTGGTGAGCAATCAGGACATGTGATTCTGATGGATTATAACACCACAGGCGATGGTCAGTTGACCGCTGTGCAATTGACCAAAATCATGAAAGAAACTGGTAAGAAGTTGTCAGAATTGGCAGCAGAAGTGACCATTTACCCACAAAAATTGGTCAATATCCGTGTGGAAAACAGCATGAAAGACAAGGCTATGGAAGTACCTGCTATTGTAGCTATCATTGAAAAAATGGAAGCAGAAATGGCTGGCAACGGTCGTATCTTGGTTCGCCCAAGTGGTACTGAGCCCCTCTTGCGTGTCATGGCAGAAGCGCCAACGGATGCTGAAGTCGATTACTACGTGGACACCATTGCAGATGTGGTTCGTGCAGAAATCGGAATTTAAGCAGAAATCAATCATTGGTTAAGATGATTTCATTGTCTTGAACCACCAGATTGATTAGGTGGCTAGTAGTTCCACTCAAGACTGCGAAAATAAATGTAAAAACTGGGGTTCGTTACTCCAGTTCTTTGATGTTGTGAGGAAATTATGAGTATTTTAGAAGTAAAGAATTTGAGTCATGGTTTTGGTGACCGTGCGATTTTTGAGAATGTCTCCTTCCGTCTCTTGAAAGGGGAGCACATCGGTCTTGTCGGTGCCAATGGTGAAGGGAAATCGACCTTCATGTCTATCGTGACAGGTCAGTTGCAGCCAGATGAAGGTAAGGTTGAATGGTCACGTTATGTAACAGCAGGTTATTTAGACCAGCATGCTAAACTAGAAAAAGGTCAATCAGTCCGTGATGTCTTGCGGACAGCATTTGATGAACTTTTCAAGACAGAAGCTCGTATCAATGATATTTACATGTCTATGGCAGAAGAGGGTGCCGATATGGATGCTCTCATGGAAGAGGTTGGTGAGCTGCAAGACCGTCTGGAAAGCCGTGATTTCTATACGCTTGATGCCAAGATTGACGAAGTAGCGCGTGCGCTTGGTGTCATGGACTATGGCATGGACAAGGATGTGACAGAGTTATCAGGTGGTCAACGGACTAAGGTTCTTTTGGCAAAATTGCTCTTGGAAAAACCTGACATCTTGCTTTTGGATGAGCCGACCAACTACTTGGATGCAGAGCATATTGACTGGCTCAAACGCTACTTGCAGAACTATGAAAATGCCTTTGTCTTGATTTCGCACGATATTCCTTTCTTGAATGATGTGATTAACATTGTCTACCATGTGGAAAATCAGCTCTTGACTCGTTACACGGGCGATTACTATCAATTCCAAGAAGTCCATGCCATGAAGCGGGCTCAGTTAGAGGCTGCCTACGAACGCCAGCAGAAAGAAATCGCAGACTTGCAGGACTTCGTTAACCGTAACAAGGCCCGTGTTGCGACTCGAAACATGGCCATGTCTCGTCAGAAGAAGCTGGATAAAATGGAGATTATCGAGCTTCAAGCAGAGAAACCAAAGCCGTCCTTTGATTTCAAAATGGCTCGAACTCCAAGTCGCTTTATCTTCCAAACAACTGATTTGGAAATTGGTTATGACCGTGTATTGACACGTAAACCGCTCAATCTGACCTTTGAACGCAACCAGAAGATTGCCATTGTCGGTGCCAACGGTATCGGTAAATCTACTCTTCTTAGAAGTTTGCTGGGGATTATTCCACCGCTGGGCGGTTCTGTGGAGCGTGGGGAGTATTTGGAACTAGGCTATTTCGAGCAAGAAGTAGCTGGTGGCAATCGTCAGACCCCTCTGGAAGCTGTTTGGGATGCCTTTCCTGCTCTGAACCAAGCGGAAGTGCGTGCCGCCTTGGCTCGTTGCGGTCTGACTTCCAAGCATATCGAAAGCCAGATCCAAGTCCTTTCCGGTGGTGAACAGGCTAAAGTTCGCTTCTGCCTACTCATGAACCGTGAAAACAATGTGCTGGTCCTTGACGAGCCGACCAACCACTTGGATGTGGATGCCAAGGACGAACTCAAACGTGCCCTTCAAGCCTATAAGGGCTCAATTCTCATGGTCTGCCACGAGCCTGATTTCTATGAAGGCTGGGTGGACGATGTATGGGACTTTAACGACTTGACTTAAGGAACTAGCTATCGAAAGGTAGCTTTTTCTTTGTGCTTATACTATAATAGAATGAGCATAGTAAAGGAGGTAAAAATATGAAAAGAATAGAACGAGGTCAGATTTGCTAGGCCTCTCCAGAGGAGATAAGAATGACAGATTATGTACACTACAATCAAGACCGTTGGAATCGAGTTTCAGCTAAACAGGGAAATGCCTATACGGTTCCGCTCAGTCATGAGGAATTTCTTCTTGTCAAAGACAAGCCCTTATCTGTTTCCCTGACGGTTGGAAAGACGGTGCCGCTTGACTGGTTTGAAAAGGCCCAAGGCAAGAAATTGTTGGGGCTGGCCTGTGGTGGTGGTCAACAGGGACCGATGTTTGCGGCTCACGGTTACCAAACGACCATTATGGATTTTTCCAAGGAACAGTTGGACAAGGATCGCTTGGTTGCGGAGCGGGAAAATCTGAACTTGCAGACGGTACAGGCAGATATGACACAGCCTTTTCCTTTTGAAGACGAGAGTTTTGACATCATTTTTTGCCCTGTTTCAAATGTCTATATCGAAGACCTAGAAAATATGTGGCAGGAGTCTTATCGGGTTTTGAAAAAAGGTGGACTGCTCATGGTCGGTTACATGAACCCTTGGATTTATATCTTTGATGCTGATGATGTTTGGGAGCATCCAGACAAGACCTTGATTCCAAAGTACAGCCTGCCTTTCAATGCACGACAATTAGAAGAAGCAGGACAAATCGCGATTGACCCAGAATATGGCTATGAATTTAGTCACACCTTAGAAGAACAGATTGCTGGGCAATTACGAGCTGGTTTTGCCATGATTGATTTTTATGAATCCAAAGACAGTCGCAATCGCTTGACTCAATTTGCCTCAGATTATATAGCGAATTTATCGATAAAGTGGTAGGCAATACTTCTGACAGAAAGTATTTTAACAGGGCTAGTTAGATAAGTACTAGTCCTATTTTTGAGCTATTGTCAATGGATGAGATGAGCCTAAATCGTTGAATAAAAAACTTGGAAACGCTTGCATTTTGTAATTAGGATTGATGTAATGAAAGAAAAAACAGGAGGTTTTCAAATGAAAACGAAATTACTGCTTGGCGTAGCCCTTCTTAGTGTCGGTCTATCGGTGGCTCCTCCTACAATAGTAGAGGTTGAAGCACAGACGACTCACGTTTCAGATCCAGCTCTACGCAATAGTTATCCATATAATTTATCTCATTATTTGGAAGTAAATGTTGGTTCCGGTCAAACCAAAAAAGGTTCAGCCATTCTGATAGCTCCGAATACTTTATTAACCGTAGCTCATGTAGTGGCTGATGATGGGACTGGACGTGTGACTAGCCAAACTTGGTCTGGAAATGCTGTTTGGGGTGATGCTTCACCATATTATGAACTGTCAGAAATTAAGAGAACCAATACCTTCAATCCCTTCATTCCGATGCCAGGATATGGTGGAACATGGGATGCTAGTCGTGATGTAGCCCTTGTGAAAATCACCACCCCTAGCAGAAAAACACAGACAGCCAATACGGCAAATGCTCGGCTAGGAATTTACCGTAACACCTATGACCTAGTTGGCCGCCAATTTCTAATGGTCAGCAACAGCATTAATCTCTACGGACGTTGGGAATACGAATATGGAACCATTACGGAAGTCCGTTATGACGGTTTGCTTCAAACCAATATCACAGGTGTTAAGGGGCAATCCGGCTCGCCTGTTGTTGTAGACGGTCGCATTATCGGTGTCGTATCCAATATTGATTCTAATTCAAAAATCGTTATTACTCCGTTGACTATGGAGATGAAAACACAATTATTTGATAAGAATGGTATCAAAAATATTGATATTTACTAGTGATATTCTTGAGTCATCAAAGTCCTGCTTTACTGATAAGGCAGGGCTTTTAATTGCAATCCTAACACATTTTTCGCACATAAAAAAATGATAGGTCAATGTTACCTAGCTATCATTTGAAATAAAAGTAAGTAGTGGAGTCATCTGTTTAGGTAAAAAAATGATTGCGTAAATCGTTGAGGTCTGGGCAGTAAGTAGATAAAGCTTATAAAGTATTTTGTTTTGATTACAGATGTATATTTATTCGTAAAAATATGGGCGCCACACATAGATTGCATCATGCAGAAAATAGATTTTAGAAGCGAAGGCTATTGACCTGACTGGATTTTTCTGCTATGATTGAAAAATGTTTGTTTGGAGGTAAATGAGTGAATAAAATAATATCTGTATGGAAAAAAATGAATTTAATCCGAAAAATTGGAATTGGTGTTGTTTTGGGAGTGTTACTAGGCTTAATTGCTCCAAAAATAACAGTCATTGCTCTCTTTGGTAGTCTATTTGTAGGAGCATTGAAAGCTATAGCTCCTCTTTTGGTTCTGACACTAGTTGCGCATGCTCTATCACAAGCTCCTGCTGGTCAAAAATCGAATATGAGGACAGTTATCTGCTTGTATCTATTTGGCACTTTTGCTGCGGCCTTCATTGCTGTAGGAGCAAGCTATTTATTCCCTATTAAACTGGTTCTCTCTACTACAACGACTACGGACATTACTCCTCCACAAGGGATTGCTGAAGTATTCCAAGACCTCTTGTTGAAGGTCGTTGACAATCCAATCAATGCACTTGCAACGGCTAATTATATTGGTGTTTTGACATGGGCGGCAGTGTTTGGCTTGGCCTTTCGTCATGCAAGCAAGACAACAAAAGATTTATTACAATCTGCTGCGGAAGTGACTTCTAAAGTTGTAGGCTGGATTATTGGTCTGGCACCATTTGGTATCATGGGCTTGGTTTTCTATACCATTGCAAATAATGGTCTGACAGCTTTAAAAGACTATGGTTTACTGCTCTTACTCTTGGTTGGAAGCATGGTTTTTGTCGCGCTTGTTGTCAATCCCTTGATTGCTTTTCTTGTAATGAAGAAAAATCCTTACCCGCTGGTGTTTGAATGTCTTCGGGTTAGTGGGGTTACGGCATTTTTTACAAGAAGTTCAGCAGCTAATATCCCTGTCAATATGCAGCTCTGCAAACGTTTAGGAGTGGATCCAGATACATACTCAGTATCCATTCCGCTCGGTGCCACAATTAATATGGCTGGCGCGGCTATTACGATTAATATTTTAACAATGGCAGCTGTTCATACACTTGGCATCAGTGTTGATTTCAGCTCAGCTCTTCTTTTATCCGTTGTTGCATCACTATCAGCAGCAGGAGCATCTGGGGTAGCAGGTGGCTCGCTTCTCCTCATCCCAGTAGCATGTAGTCTTTTTGGCATTCCAAATGAGTTAGCCATGCAAGTAGTTGGAGTCGGATTTGTGGTCGGAGTGATTCAGGACTCTTGTGAAACAGCCCTCAACTCATCAACCGATGTTTTGTTTACAGTTGTAGCAGAACGATCTGCTTGGAAAAAATAGAAAGAAGTTGGGAGACCAACTTTTTTTCTTCGCTTTACTTCTGAAATCTCTTTCATTTTGTGATAAAATAGACTTACTTTAATCTAGTCTTTTGGTTTACTTTTATTACTAGCTTCAAAGGTTCGGGGAACCTTTGAAGGTTGGAAATGAAACAAACGAAGTTTGAGTCAAAACAGTCATAGTAGTGACTGTTGAAGGTTGGAAATGAAACAAACAGAGTTTGTGTCAACAACTGTTCGGGGAACCTTTGAAGGTCGGAGATGAGACAAACGAAGTTTGTGTCAAAACAGTCATAGTAGTGACTGTTGAAGGTTGGAAATGAAACAAACAGAGTTTGTGTCAACAACTGTTCGGGGA
>NZ_JARQOZ010000017.1:24085-47958 GCF_046032115.1 Streptococcus suis
ATCTTTGAAGGTTGGAGATGAAACAAACGAAGTTTGTGTCAACAGCCGCAGGCATAACTGAAGTACGGCAAAACGAGTTCAAATAATGATGAAATTATTTGAAGTTGGAAATAGGGAAACGAAGTTTCCACTTGCGTCGACGTAATAAAAGATAAACCAAATGACGATACTGAAAAGGAGAACATATGACAGTAGATTTTAGAGCAGAGTTTGACAAACGCAAAGATGAGTTTCTAGCGGACCTCTTTGACCTCTTACGCATCAATTCTGAGCGTGACGACAGCCAGGCAGATGCCCAGCATCCATTTGGACCTGGTCCAGTGCGTGCCTTGGACAAGTTCCTGGAAATCGCTCAGCGTGATGGTTACCCAACCAAGAACGTTGACAACTACGCAGGTCACTTTGAGTTTGGCGAGGGCGACGAAGTCCTCGGTATCTTCGGTCACTTGGACGTGGTGCCAGCAGGTAGCGGTTGGAACACTGACCCATACGAGCCGCAAATCATCGACGGCAAGCTCTTTGCCCGCGGATCCTCTGACGATAAGGGACCGACCATGGCTTGCTACTACGGCTTGAAAATCATCAAGGAGCTGGGCCTTCCGACCTCTAAAAAAGTCCGCTTCATCGTCGGTACCGACGAAGAGTCAGGCTGGGCGGACATGGATTACTACTTCGAGCACGTCGGCCTGCCATTGCCAGATTTCGGATTTTCTCCAGATGCCGAGTTCCCGATTATCAATGGCGAAAAGGGCAACATCACAGCTTATCTTCATTTTGCGGGGGAAAATAGCGGAGCTGCTAAGCTGCATTCCTTCGCAGGCGGTTTGCGTGAGAACATGGTGCCTGAGTCTGCGACAGCGATTATTTCTGGCGACCTAGCAGATCTGGACAGCAAGTTGGCAGAATTCACAGCTACTTACGGCCTAAAAGCTAACGCAGAAATCCTTGAAAACGGACAGGTACAAGTGACCGTCATCGGAAAATCAGCCCACGGTTCAACCCCAGAAGAAGGTGTCAACGGAGCAACTTACTTGGCTAAATTCCTCAGTCAATTCGCCTTTGACGGAGCAGCCAAAGCCTATCTTGAATTGGCAGGACAAGTTCTTCTGGAAGACCATGACGCTAAGAAACTCGGCGTAGCCATTTACGATGGGCAAATGGGTGCCCTTTCTATGAATGCTGGTGTCTTTAAGTTTGATGAAAACTCATCTGACAACACTATTGCCCTCAATTTCCGTTATCCAAAAAATACCAACCCTGAAGCCATCAAGGCTGGTCTGGAAAAACTTGGCGTGGAAGCTGTCAGCCTGTCTGAGCATGGTCATACCCCACACTATTGCCCGATCGACGACCCAATGGTCGCGACCCTCTTGTCTGTTTATGAAAAACACACAGGCTTGAAAGGTCACGAACAAGTAATCGGCGGCGGAACATTCGGCCGCTTGCTCAAACGTGGTGTTGCCTACGGAGCCATGTTCCCAGGCGATGTCAATACCATGCACCAAGCCAACGAATTTATCGAAGTTGAGCAACTCTACCGCGCCGCTGCCATTTACGCAGAAGCTATTTATGAATTAATCAAATAGTACGAACCCATATTTACAGTACAGCACTTTTATCTAAGGCTAGTTTTTCAGCTACTCATCGTTCGTTTTTTGGGAGTGAGAAAGAACTCGATTGGTCTCAAAACGAGTTCGTCAACAAATTTTCGTTTCAAGTTGTTGACCTGAAACAGTCTATCCCCAGACTTTGAATTATGTGAGCTGACTACCGTCAGCTTTTATCTCCCACTTCAAGAGGTCTCCCAGACCTTTTGAACTCCCACCCCCGCATAGCTCCAAAGGTTCGGGGAACCTTTGGAGGTTGGAGATAGAGCGAACAAAGTTCGCATCAATCGTTAAGTCAGAGTAGTGACTGTTGGAGGTTGGAAATGAAGCGAACTTGTTCGCAACAGTCGTAGAGGTCGGATTTGGAGTGTAAAACACGAATTGCAGAGATTTGCTTCACAAATCTTATCTCCAACCTTTTTACCTCGCTTTTTCATTTTTAGGCTCAGGCTGAAACAGTTCCCCAAACTGTTTCACTCCACTGGACTGTTTAGACACAAACTTCGTTTGTTTTATTTCCTACCTCTAACAATCTCCCAGATTGTTAGAGCAATCAACCACTGCGCTGAGATGTTGACACGAACTCTGAGAAGTGGCGCTGGGCTTGAGCCCAGCCTCAAAAAACTGCCTTGATTAGCGAAAAACTATCTCTTATATCAAAGTACTTTACTTGTGAATACGGGTTCATATCAAGACGGGTTCGCCCGTCTTTTTTAGGAGGGAAAATGGAACTGAAAGAACTCACACTTGCAGATATGGAAATGGTCAAACAGCTCTTCTTATCTGTATTTAGTCAGGAGCCATGGAATGACGATTGGTCTGACGAGGAACAATTAGACCGTTATCTAGGCGATTTGCTGTCACACCCCAGAGCACTTTGCTTTGGATTGCTTGACCAAGGTAGCCTCATTGCTCTTTCTCTAGGGCACATTCGCTACTGGTATGAGGGGACCGAATACCGTATTGAAGAGCTCTGTATTGCTCGCAACTACCAAGGACGAGGAATTGGTAAGGACTTTCTAAAAAGAATTGAGGAGCAGCTGGTCGAGAGAAAGATTGTTCATATTCTCCTGCAAACCGAACGCGCTCTGCCAGCCTTTTTCTTCTATAAAAAATGTGGTTTTCATGCCCTAGAAGCAGATGTAACAATGGTCAAGAAAGTAGGACATCATGGAACTTGCTGATATTCGTCAGGCGATTATGGAAGATTTACCCAATCAAGCTTTTACGAAAAATGGGATAAAGCCGCTTTTCCAAGCACCGTCTACTGCAAAAATCCTCATTATTGGACAGGCGCCGGGATTAAAAACACAAGAAAAAGGTCGCCTCTTTGATGATGCTAGTGGAGAGAATCTGCGGAAATGGTTGGGAGTAGATAGGGAATTCTTCTATGAATCTGGCTATTTTGCTATTCTTCCTATGGATTTCTATTATCCAGGAAAGGGGAAGTCTGGAGATTTGCCGCCTCGCAAGGATTTTGCGTCCAAATGGCACCCGCTCATTATGAAGCAACTACCCCAGATTGAGCTGACTTTGTTGATTGGTAAGTATGCCCAGGACTATTATTTAGGGGAATCCCATAGGACTGTGACCGAGAGAGTGGAGAATGCAGCTGATTACCTACCCACCTATTTTCCCCTACCTCATCCATCGCCAAGGAACAATATCTGGCAAGCTAAACATCCTTGGTTTGTTGAACAGACTCTACCGTTACTGAAAAACAACATAAATATATTGTTGGGAAAATGATAATATGATATAATTGTATATATATACCTAATAAATTTTTCTTATCTTTGTTCATCGAAGGAGGTGTTCTGATGAGAAAATGGAAAAAAATTGTCATTGGCTGTTTCGCTATTCTAACGGTTTGCTTGCTATTTGCACCCACACTAGCTAGAGCAAATCAGATTCCAGACCGACCCACAGGTACAACGGTAGTGGATGAGACGCAGTTACTCTCGAGTGAGACCATTGCAGAAATTGATCAACTCAATCGAAATTGGGCAAGCACCGAGCAAGCTTTACAGGTTGGTGTTTATGTAACAGAAAGTCTGTCCAGTGATATTGAAAGTTTGGCTAATGAAACCTTTCGTCACTGGCAGGTCGGTTTTGCAGGAACGGACAACGGAGTTCTTTTAGTGGTTGCCATAGCTGACAGAGCATTTCGGATAGAAACCTCAGACAATGCTGCCACAGTCATCACGGATGTAGAAGCCAAGGACATTCTGGAAAATGCAAGAGAATTTTTCCGCCAGGAAGACTATGACGGAGGAGTAACCTACATTGTCCAATCCATAGGAGATCGTTTCTACGGGACTAGTCTGGGTCAGGAACAACTGGCAGCTATGGAAGAAAGGACCAGTGCAGAAAGTGATAGTTTTGTCTGGTTTATGATTGTCATTCTCGTGATAATCATCTTTATGATCATTGATAAATCCAGCCGTGGTGGAGGTGGTCCAGGGAATCTTCTTTGGATGCTGGTGGATGACCGCCATCATTACCATGACAACCATTCCTCTCATTCTTCCTCTTCTTCATCATTCGGAGGAGGTGGCTGGTCTGGTGGCGGTGGTGGAGGCGGCGGAGCCTCGTCTGGTTGGTAAGAAAGGAAAATGTTTATGAAAAAGAAATGGTTAGCTATACTAATTCCGGTTCTCGCTCTGCTATTTTTAGGAATGGGGGCAGTCGGTCAATACAATGGGCTGGTCGATAGCCATGCGGAAGTGGAAAATGCACAGGCCAATGTGGATACCCAGCTCCAACGTAGATATGACCTGATTCCAAATGTGGTTTCGGCGGTCAAAGGCGCCATGGAACACGAGGAAGAAATATTTACTGCTATTGCGGATGCGCGTGCGAAAATCGGTTCTAGTCAAGCAGGAACTAGTGACTACAATCAGGCCCAAAGTCAGCTGGATTCGGCTGTTTCTCGCCTGCTGATGGTGGCGGAAAATTATCCGCAACTGACAGCCAACCAACAGGTATCTGATTTGATTACAGAGCTTGAAGGTACTGAAAATCGGATATTGGTTGCCCGCAAGGATTATAATGCGGTGGCAACAGCCTACAATAAAAAAATCAAGCGATTTCCGACTTCCATCTATGCCAATCTATTTGGCTATGAAAAAGTCGAGCTTTTCCAAGCCAGCACAGATGCGGCAACAACAGTACCAAGTGTTGATTTGAGTGATAAGGAATAAAGGAGATAAATATGGACTTTGGATTTGATATATTGGCAATTATGATACCAATTATTGTTGTTGTACTATTTGTTTTATTGTCTGTATGTGGTTATGTGTCCGCCAAGCCTAACGAAGCGATTGTCATTACCGGCTTGGGCAAACCTAGGACCTTAATTGGCCGTTCTGGTTTTATGATTCCCTTTATCGAAAAACGCTCCTATATCTCTATTGAGCAGTTTTCAACAGATGTGCAGACCACAGATTTTGTACCGACTCTTGATTTTATCAACGTAAAAGCTGATGCGGTCGTAAAAGTAAAGGTTGGGGTATCTGATGAATTGCTCAATGCGGCAGCTCAAAACTTCCTTAACTGGAAAACTGCAGATATTTCTGCCTCTATTCAAGATGTCTTGGAAGGAAATCTGCGTGAAATCATTGGCCAGATGGAACTGCGTGACATGGTTAATAACCGCCAGGCTTTTGCAGAAAAAGTCCAATCCAACGCGGCTCCTGACTTGGCTAAAATGGGGCTGGAAATCATTGCCTTTACGGTCCAATCCTTCACAGATGATAACGATGTTATCAAAAACCTAGGTATTGACAATATTGTGACCATCCAGAAGGATGCCGCAAATGCTCGTGCAAAAGCAGAGCGGGAACAAGCAGAAGTCCGTGCCCGTGAGGATAAGGCGGCTAATGATGCGCGTGTTGCTGCAGACTTAGAAATCGCCAAGAAACAGAATGAACTAGCTATTGAGCAAGCTAATCTAAAACGTCAGTCAGATGTCCAACTGGCACAGGCAAACGCAGCCTATGGCATTGAGGAACAAGCTCAACGGAAAGAAATCGAGCGTGCAACTGCTGAAGCCAATATTGTCAAGCAACAAAAAGAAGCAGAAGTAAAAGCAGAGGAAGTTAAGGTCCGTGAACAAGAGCTCTCAGCTACTATCCGCAAACAGGCAGAGGCAGAAAAATATGCTCGTCAGCAAGCTGCAGAAGCAGATTTGATTGAACGTCAACGCAAGGCAGAAGCAGAACTCTACGAAACGCAGCGTGAAGCGGAAGCTCAAAAAGCGCGTGCAGAAGCTGCCAAGTATGCTGCGGAGCAAGAAGCGGCAGGTATTGAGGCCAAAGGACGTGCCGAAGCAGAAGCCATCCGTTTGAAACTCGAAGCAGAGGCAGAAGGTCTTAGCAAGAAAGCGGATGCCATGGCCAAGTTCAACGATGCAGCCGTGACTGAAATGGTGGTCAATGTCCTTCCAGAAATCGCCAAGAATATTGCAGCACCACTTGGAAATGTTGATAAGATTACCATGTACGGCGAAGGGAATGCCTCAAAAATGGTGGGAGACCTGATGACGACCATGGACAAGACAACAGAAGGTCTAGGCCTCAATGTCCGTGATTTAATCAGTGCAACCCTAACTGGTCGTGCCATGTCAACAGGTTTACTGACTGCACAAGAAACAAAAGAAGCGGAAGAGGACAAAGAAAAATAATAAGCAGTTGGAAGAGATGGGTGACTGAGTAGGTTTACACCATCATTTCCATCGCATGATTGTCTTTAAAAATGAAAATGTTTAGAAACAGTAAAAAAAGTAAGTTGTTTATACAAAAAATAAATGAACTATTATCTGATTCAGAATTAAAGTTGAGCAAAGCATTGAAATTCCAGTTGTTGGAAGCAATGGAGTTGTGTGAAAAAGGTAGTAAGATTAGCTATCTTTCCTATAAAACTTATCCATAGGTATTGGAAGAACTAGCTTTGAATAGGATTCAATCGGATAAATTAAAGATGTTTAAGCGCTATTTAGAGCAAGAAAGGTGGAAATATTATTTTGGTTCTGCTTTGGGAATGGCGTTTACTTCGATTAGATAGTGGTTCTGAGGATTTGTAAGTACATTGATTGTGCTGTGCAACTTCGATAGAATATGAGAAAGTCCCAAGAAAGAGCAATCTTGGGACTTTTACAATCTTTATTGAGATTCGTTTTTGTTTATCAGTTATTTACCCACACCCCGCTGACATAATCCTCAGATAGAATGGTTTGACTTAAAACTTTTTTTGTTTGCCAGTCATAGATGAGTGCCTTACCAGCCAGAATCAATAATAATCTGTTACCGTCTAGTTGGCGGACATGGTCAATATAATAAGGACGAGGATTAAGCTCGTCTAGACGATGGTAGCTCTCTTGACCTGTTTGGGTATTATAAATGGTGAAAGAGATTGCGGATAGCCAATCGCTTTCGTGCTCAATGAATAATAGGTTATCTTCCTTGAGTGGTTGGATGCTTCCTGGTGCAGGCTGTGATAAGGTTATGGAGGAAAATGTACGTGTCTTTGTATTAAAGGTCAAAATATCATAGGAAGTCTCAATATCCTTGTAATCTAAAGCATGGTGGCTAGTGATTGGAAGATAGAGTGTATCCTTTGCAAGGAGTCCTTCATGAGTTACTAGATTTTTGTCATATTCGACTATATCTGATGTTGTAAAGCTTGTTTTATCGATGATATAGAGAACATTTTTTTGAGAATCTGATTGACCAGTGGTTATTTGATTGCCTTTTAAATAAATGAATGTATCATCTGCATAGACATATGGAAGTGGGAAAAAATCATCATCTAGTTTTAATTGATTTTTTAATTTGAACGTATTATCAAACTGCGATAAGGCATGGAAAGGACCTGCTGTATAAAAATGTTGTCCATCAGTTCCGCTGATGTAGGTAGCGTATTTGCTTGGCTTACGAAGAATTTCTCCTGTTTTGAAATCAATAGAAACCAAATTGTCATTGGTAAATTTCAGCTGGTCATTGGCAAAAACTAAAGATTGATTGTCTAGAATGTGGTTTTTTCCAGAGCCGAAATAGTTGTCCGAATTCATTTTTTGAGTGTGAATGAGCTTGGGCTGGTCATTAGATAATTGAAAGGCTTCGATTTTACCTGGATAAACGAGATAGAAGTCAGCATTTGAATCGAGTTCTACTTTGGCGTGCTGATAGGTTTCCAATTTCCAAGCGATAAAGGAAAAAATAAGGCAAAAAGCGGCAAGTAAAGCGATTATCATTTTTTTCATAGGGTAAGCCTCCTTTCTATCCATAGTATAGTTTATTTTTTAGAGAAGGACAAGTTTTAATCTGTTAATATACAAAAAGTGTGCAAAAACTGAACCTTTCATCTTCAATCACAATTTGAATCATTAAAAATAGCTTAGAATCACGGTTTCTTACGACGTAATTCTAAGCTATTTTCTATTTTTAAGACTTACTACTTAGCATCTTCTTATTTTCCAAGACAGAATTGGCTAAAGAGTTGGGTAATGAGTTCATCTGGAGCAGCATCACCTGTGATTTCTCCTAAAATCTGCCAACAGCGTGTCAGGTCAACCTGTAGCAAGTCTACTGGCATGCCCATTTCCAGACCGTCATTGACAGCTTGTAGGCTTTGGACGGCTTGCTCAATCAGGGAAATATGACGAGAATTGGAGAGGTAGGTGGCATCTTGCTCTACCAAACCTGCATTTTCAAAGAAGAGCTGGTTGATTTTTTCTTCGATTTGGTCGATGTTCTGGTTTTTCAAGACGGAAATGCGAATGACATCCTCAGGCAGTTGGTCTGCTTCAATCTGTTCTTCCAGGTCGGTCTTGTTGAGCAGGACGATACGGTTGGCCATATCGGAAATAGCTAGGAGATTGCGGTCTTGCTCGGTCAGGGGCTCGGATGCGTTGAGGACTAGCAGGATCAGGTCGGCCTCCTCAAGTGCTTTTTTAGACCGTTCCACACCGATTTTTTCAACGATGTCATCTGTTTCACGAATACCTGCTGTATCAATCAGCTTGAGGGGGACACCTTTGATGTTGACGTATTCTTCGATAACGTCGCGGGTTGTTCCTGCGATGTCTGTAACGATGGCTTTTTCCTCGCGGAGGAGGTTATTGAGCAGGCTGGATTTTCCCACATTTGGACGACCGATAATGGCGGTTGCGATGCCTTCACGCAGGATTTTTCCACGGCGGGCAGTGCGGAGGAGATTTTCCAAAAGGGCTTGGAACTGGAGGGTCTTTTCACGGACCAGCTCTGTCGTCGCTTCCTCGACGTCGTCGTACTCAGGGTAGTCGATGTTGACCTCGACCTGTGCCAGTGTGTTGAGAATCTCCTGACGGGTGTCGTTGATGAGCTGGGAAAGGGAGCCGTCAAGCTGGCGGACGGCATTGTGCATGGCCTTGTCGGTCTTGGCACGGATAACATCCATGACGGCCTCTGCCTGGGTCAAATCCACACGGCCGTTGAGAAAGGCACGCTTGGTAAACTCGCCTGGCTCAGCCATTCGAGCACCTTGGCGAATCAGGAGCTGGAGAATTTCGTTGGTAACGGCGATGCCTCCGTGGGTGTTAATCTCGATGACATCTTCGCGGGTGAAGGTCTTTGGAGAATGCATGGCCCCAATCATGACTTCGTCAAGTACTTGACCTGTCGCAGGGTCAATAATGTGGCCGTAGTTGAGGCTGTGGCTAGGAACAGTCGCCAAATCCTTGCCCTTGAAAACCTTGTTGGCAATAGCAAATGCATCTGTCCCAGACAGGCGGACAATCCCAATGGCCCCCTCACCGAGAGGGGTGGAAATAGCGGTAATGGTGTCGAATTCTTTGGTGATCATAATAATGTGCTTTCTAACTAAAAAATCTTACTTATAAGTGTATCATGGAATGAAGAAAAAAGCACAGATGAGGGATGGGGAGTGCAGAAATGTATTGAGAGGGCAATAAATATAGTAATTAATTTGAGAAGATAATTTGATAGAAATACAAAAAGTGTTGCTATTAATTTAGGTTGACTATGTTATAATAGAAACATAAAAATTTAAGAAAACCGAAGGGTATACCCTTCATTTATTATATTCATAATAAATGAAGGGTATACCCTTCATTTATTATATTCATAATAAATGAATCCTATCAGCCCTTTAGGAATTTTCAGCTGAAAGGTAGATCTAATAATGAAGCAAGAACTGGAGCAACTTTTGGCACAAAATGAAACTTTTATGGTGGAAGGTGTGCTCAATAAAAATAAACTGGCCGAGCTGGCGAGACAATACAATCCTGAACTCCTTAATATATTGATGAGTAATGGTAAAATTTCTAAGCATTTCTTTTCTACTCTAGATACTGGTGTTCTTATTTTCAAGAAAGACGTCTTTTTACAGTTTTTGAACAATAAGGAGTTTCTCCCCGACAGTTTTACCGCCTACAAGACTAAAATTGGTTTGGCGACTGGTGACAAGTATTTATCAGAAAATCAGGAAGTTGTCCTGAATTTTCCATACAAAGATTGTGTGCTAGAGGGTGGACAGACTAAGGATGATGCCAAACGTCAGGAGATTTTCTTTAACGAGACACTCACACCGACTGAAATCAATCGTCTTTTGGATGATAAGGTCTTGACCAACTTCAGGCGCTATGATGAAACTGGAGAGCATGAAGTAGAAGAACTCAGTGATACCGATAACCTCATCATCAAAGGTAATAACCTCATTGCCCTTCATAGCCTCAAGAAACGCTTTGCAGGGAAGGTCAAACTCATTTATATTGACCCGCCCTATAATACAGGTAGCGACTCTTTTGGATATAATGATAGTTTTAACAGAAGTACGTGGCTAACTTTTATGAAAAACCGTCTATCTATTGCCAAGGATTTACTAGAAAATGATGGAATACTGATTGTCCAAATTAGCTTCCATGAATTTCCATATCTCCGAGTAATGATGGATGAGCTTTTTGCTGAAGAAAATCATAAAATGGATGTTAATGTTCTCGTACGCCATCCGCAAAGAAGCTTAACAAGTGACAAAGAATTTAATGACGTTTTGGAATATGCGTTGATATATAGTAAATCTGAAAATTTCAAGTTACCAAAACAAAAAGTAGTTAAAACAATCGACGATTATCAATATGACTTTGATTTTCCTGAAATTCCTCATGACAGTTTTCAAGTTGGAGACAAAACTATAAATGTTTACTTACCTGATGACGTTACTATTGTTAGAGGTCAAGGTCATATTGGTGGTTTGAAATCAATGTCAATTCGAGGTAGTATTCGAGAAAAAAATTCTAGTGGGCGATTCTATGTTGCTCATCTAGAAAAATTAATTGCTAAGTATCCTGAAGGAACCATTTTTACTGTCCCAGATATGGGGGATGATGGACGAGATTTTAGAATTTTTGAACTTCCAAAAAATGGGAATAAAAATGGCTTTTACTATCCTGGAAAACCACTTGGAAGCGAATATACATTAAAGCCTTATCCTAACTTTGTGGATTTTGTTCAGCAATATAACTTAGTGAACTCTGAGGGCGATGTATCTTTTAGAAATGGAAAAAAACCAGAAGAATATATTAAATACTATATTGAAATGTTTACGGAGGATGGAGATATTGTCCTTGACTACCACCTTGGTTCAGGAACAACAGCAGCCGTCGCCCACAAGATGAACCGACAGTACATTGGTATCGAACAGATGGATTATATTGAGACGGTTTCGGTGGAGCGACTGAAGAAGGTTATCGCTGGTGAACAAGGTGGTATCTCAAAAGATGTCAACTGGTCTGGCGGTGGTAGCTTTGTCTACGCCGAATTGAAAAACGATGCTCAAGATTTCAAAAATGCGATTTTTGAGGCGACAACAACGGAAGAATTATTAGAACTGTTTGAGCTTGCGAAAAAATCTTCCTTCTTGTCCTACCGCATCGATCCTAAAAAATTGAAAAAGAATGAGTTTAGTCAACTTTCTTTGGCGGAACAAAAGCAAATCTTGTCTGAAATCATTGATAACAATAACCTCTATGTGAATTATTCTGATATTGATGATAGTGATTATCAGATTTCCGCAGAGGATAGAAAGCTCAATCACTCTTTCTACGGAAAGGAAAAGTAAGCCATGACATTCATTTACGAAACCTATGATACAGTCAGTCGGTCTGGCTTTAAGGATTTTCGGACAGATTTGCCAGATTACCTCACGAAAAATTTGAAGCACCCATTACGACCTTATCAGCAGGAGGCTATCGGACGTTATCTTCACTACAAAACAGACAAAAATCGTCTCATTCCAGAGCAAGTTCTTTACAATATGGCAACTGGTTCTGGTAAAACGCTCTTGATGGCGACGATTATCTTGGAGAAGTATCAGCAAGGTGAACGGAATTTTATTTTCTTTGTGAACAACGATAATATCCTGACGAAAACAAAGGATAACTTCTTAGAAAGTGTTTCTGGCAAGTATCTTTTTGCGGAAAAGATTGTCATGGACGGACAAATTGTGACCGTTCGTGAAGTGACAGACTTTTCAGATAGTCGTGATGATAGTATCAATATTGTTTTTACGACAATTCAAAAACTCCACCAAGACTTGAATACACCAAGAGAAAATCGTCTCTCTTATGAGCAGTTTAAGGATATTTCGGTTGTCATGCTGGCGGATGAAGCTCACCACTTGAACGCTGGATTGAGTAGGTCGGAGAAAGATGACAATACCAGTTGGACTAGTACGATTGAAACGATTCAAAAGACTGCTAAAAAGTCCAGTATCTTTGAATTTACTGCAACAATTGACCTGACCAATCCAACCTTAGCACAAAAGTACGAAAAGTCCTTACTTTTTAAGTATGATTTGAAAGAGTTTCGTTTAGATAAATATTCTAAAGATGTACTCTTTCACTTGGTGGATGGTGAAGTCAATCATCGCATGCTACAAGCAATTATCATCAGTCAGTACCGCAAGAAAATCGCTTTGAAAAACGGAATTAACTTAAAACCATTGGTCATGTTTAAGTCGCAGAAAATTGCAGAAAGTCAAGAAAATTTGGATGCATTTTTGGGGTTGCTAGACAACCTTTCTCCAGAAGATATTCAAGCACAGCGAGAGCTGGTCATTGAAATGGATGAAAAGTTCAGTATCCTGAAAAAGGCGTTTTCTTATTTCGAGACAGTTGGCATTTCAGATTCGGATTTGATAGCAGAGCTTCAAGAAGATTTTCGCAAAGAACGCCTACTATTGGTGGATGGGAAAAATAAGAACAAGGATAGCCTGAACATCCTCAACACCTTGGAGCAGCCTAGTAATGAAATCCGAGCGATTTTTGCCGTCGATATGCTAAATGAAGGCTGGGACGTTCTTAATCTTTTCGATATTGTACGCCTCTACGATACCCGTGATGGGAAAACAACGAAAAACGGATTTGTTCCTGGAAAAACGACCAACACAGAGAAACAGCTGATTGGTCGTGGTGCTCGTTATTTTCCATTTGTGATTGGTGATAATCTGGAAGACAAGTATATTCGGAAGTTTGATGATAATGAAAATAAAGAGCTTCGTGTCATTGAGCAACTGCATTATCACTCTGCGAATAACCCTCGTTATATTTCAGAACTAAAGCAGGTTTTGCGTGAATCTGGGATTTTCGATGACCAAAATCTTGAGGAACGAGAACTTAAACTCAAGGAATCTTTCAAGAAGACGCGGACTTATACTGATGGTGTTGTTTGGATGAATAGGCGTCTCTCGTACGAACAACTTCTTGAACAGCGTCAAGGAAGTCTATTTGATACCAATTTTATTCCCAAATCGTTCGAGGTCAAACTCCCAACACATGGTGTGCGAGATATTGAAGCGTTTGATGAATCGATGTACATTTCAGAATCTTTAGAAGTACTTACTTTCAAATTTGGCAAAGTTATCGGTAAAAATATTGTTCGAACAGCTATCAATCGGAACAAAAAATTTACCTTTAATAATCTCCAAAGAGCCTTTGTAGCACTTGGAAGTGTATCTGCCTTTATTGGTATGCTCGCAGATATTGATATTCGAGTTGAATCTCAATATCAAATGATGTCTGATTTGACGCCAGATGATAAACTTTATATCACGGAAAAACTTCTCCACCATATTGAAAAAGATTTGATTGCGACCGAGGAACGCTTCTTCGGTTCAGAAAAATTTGAACAATACAAAATAAAAGACTTGTTTGAAGATAATATCTTGCGAAAATACACCATCAATCATCAAAGTCAGTCAGAGTTTGGTTTATCTCAGAAAAATCCAGCTGAGACGCAATATTTTGAAGACTTAGACAATCTAAACTGGTACGCTTACGATGACAACTTCGGCACAAGTGAGGAAAAACTTCTCGTTCGCCTGATTAAAGATTTAATGGTTGAACTTGAAGAAAAATGGACGGATATTTACCTGCTTCGAAATGAAAAAGCTGTAAAGATTTATAGTTTTGATAAGGGGCAAGCCTTTGAACCAGACTTTCTCATGTTTGCCAACGACAAAAATACAGGAAATGTTTCGTGGCAGATTTTCATTGAACCGAAAGGGAGCCAGTTCTTGGATTCTGATAATACTTTCAAAAATAGCAAGGAAGGTTGGAAACAAGAGTTCTTGCGTCAAATTTCCGAGCGAGACGAGGCGAGAACACTGGTTGATGATGACCGCTATCGTATTGTTGGATTGCCGTTCTTTAATGAGGTGGTAAGCAAGGATGGGGTTAGGGAAGAATTACGTAAATTGTAATGTAGGAGAATATTATGGTAAAAAGGATTGATTTTCATATTCATACAGTTCCAAGTATAAAAGATTCGTACTTTAACTTTTCGATTGAGTGGCTTAAAGCATATGTAGATAAGACAAAATTGGATGCTATTGCTATAACGAATCATGACTTATTCGATAAAAACAATTTTGAGGAAATTTCAGAATATCTACCTAATGTAAAAGTTTATCCAGGAATTGAACTTGCTTTGGATATAGGACATGTTAACATCGTTTTTCCTTGTGATTGCATTGATGTATTATCACAATTTTCTGAGTGGTTATCTAACATTCATCAAACCCAATCAGATAGTATAACAAGCGAACAGTTACGCGAACAATTGCCTTGTTGGGATCAAGGGATTTATATTTTTGAACTTGGAAAAAGTAAGGGAGTAAAAGAAATTCCCAATATTTTTAGCAACTTGGTGTGTGTTGGCGGTGTTCCTAATCAATTAAGATTTAATATTGCAAAAAATAACCCAGAGAGTTTAGTGCCCTGTTTATTCAGTGATGCACATGCAACAAATCAAGATTCAGATAATCGAAATGATATAGCTAAATTACAAAATAAGCAAACTTATTTACAGATTGATTCTTGCGAATTTGAAGATATAAAAAAATGTTTGAGAGATAAGAGTAAAGTTAGCATAAATAAAGAAAATTTAAAAGATGTTGTCGACATTGATGGTGTAAATATATCATCTGGACTTAATTTGGTAGTTGGAAAACGAGGAACTGGAAAGACTTATTTTCTCAATAAAATAAAGGAATTTAGTGATGATGAATACTACGAAATAAAGCAATTTGAAACCGCTAAAGCTGATGAGTATATTGAGAAGCAAAGAAAATACCAAGGTTCGATTGAATTTTCAAAATGGCAGGAAAAATATACAAATGAATTCTCGAAAATTAAATCATATTTGCAAGATACCTATACGGAAATTGATGATATTGAAAATTTTTTGGTAGATGTTAAAAGATTTGCTACTGAAATGGCAAGAAGTAAATCTAGCCAAAAATATTTGTTATTTCAAGAAACAGAATTTGAACTGTCTAATATTAATTACATAAGAAGTGCGCTTACAAATATTAAAGAGGTAATTGAGAATGAAGAAATCTGGAACCTCCTAAACAAAAACTCTCAGAAGAAAAGTGACTTTATTGAAGTTTATTCAGAACTTAGGGATATTTACCTAAAATATAGAAAGGATAATGAACTTAAGCAAAAAATAAATGAGATAATGAAGGATGTAAAATCTACAGTTACAGCTAGAACTGGAATTTCGAATGTTCAGGAATGCAGTATTAATAATATTATCCATAAGCTGCAACTAGAGAAAAAAATTGATAGCTTTTTAAATCAAATCATAGTTGAGACTCCGCTTAAAAATGAGCGTCTGCATGGTTATCAAATATGTGTAAATCTTATTCCATACAAGAATGCTAGTCAGTTTCAGAAAGAAATTGGAACGCAAGAGGCTGTAAATAATGATTTAATAAAAGTCTATAGAGAAAAGGATTTTATAACGTTTTTAAAAAGGTTGAAACAGAAAAAATTCTATAATGAAGCTAACTTTGCTGAATATTTACTTCAAAAAGAAGTTAAACTTCTTGACTCCGAAGGAGTACCGGCTTCAGGTGGTCAAGCTGTAGGCTTTGCTCTGATGTTAAGATTAAATGAAGCTAAAAATAAACCAATTATTCTAATTGATGAGCCAGAATCATCATTAGATAATGCTTATATAAAAAACGAGTTGAATAAAGAATTGAAGCAACTTGCAAGAAATAGTATGGTTGTTGTTATTACACATAATTCTACGTTGGGTACATTATTAGAACCAGATTATTTGATAATCACTTCAAAAGATAATAGCGGAAATTACTCTATCATGTCAGGGGAGTTTAGTTCCAGTAAAATCAAAGATTCAATAAATGGTACTGAGGAAAAAAGTTACGAAAAATTTATTGAAGCAATGGAATCCGGAATGGATTCTTATACTAAGAAAGGAGAAATATATGCAAATCTTAACGAATGATTCGGGATGTTATTTTATAATTAACGAGAGGAAGGTCAGACCTGAAGCTCTTTCTAAGAATGACCTATTGGATTTGTTTAATGCCATTTACCAGATAGAAGATATTACCACTCTTCAAATTCCAGAAGATACTGAAATTGAGAATATCAAAAATCCAGTAGAAAAAGAAATTGTCATTCAAATTATTCAAAAAGTAAAAGAGTTTGTTGATAATCTTGACCAGATAAAACATGATATTGACTCCTCTTTCCCAAGTCTTATGATTGAAAAATAATTTCAGCATTAGTCACTATGCACATATTGTAGTCTTTGCTGTCTGAAGTTTGAGTTGTTATTTTGAACTGCTGTCTTAGCTGTGGTATAATTATTTCGTGAATGACTTCAAAGGAGATAAAAATGACAAACCTAAAAGAGCAGGTTGGGATTAAGGCGGCGGAATTTGTGGCTGACGGCATGATTGTTGGGCTGGGAACTGGCTCGACAGCCTACTATTTCGTGCAGGAGATTGGTCGCCGGGTTGCGGAAGAGGGCTTGCAGATCACAGGCGTAACGACCTCTCATGCTACGGCAGAACATGCTGCGTCCCTTGGGATTCCCCTAAAAAATATCGACGAAGTCGAATATGTGGACTTGACGGTGGATGGAGCAGATGAGGTTGATGGAGACTTCAATGGGATTAAAGGCGGTGGTGCAGCGCTTCTCATGGAGAAAGTGGTAGCAGTCAATAGTAAGGACTGCATCTGGATTGTGGATGAGTCTAAGGTGGTGCAAACCCTAGGAGCTTTCAAGTTGCCGGTAGAAGTTGTACAGTACGGTGCGGAAAATCTTTTCCGACTATTTGAGAAAAAAGGGTATCGTCCAAGTTTCCGTATGCGTAATGGAGAAAAACATATCACGGATATGCAGAACTTTATCATTGACCTTGATTTGCGCAGAATAGAAGACACATATGCATTGGCGGAAGAACTGGATCGGACCGTCGGTGTTGTAGAACACGGTCTCTTTATTGGATTGATTTCCAAGGTAATTGTTGGTACACCAGAAGGACCGAACATCATCGAAAAGAAATAAATTGAAAACGCTTCTCATTTTGGTACAATGAGAGGCTTTTTTATGGTATAATGAAAACACGAACGTTTAGACTCTTCAAAAATCTATCCCCTTACCTCGTAGCAGTCAGATGATAGGTACTGAAAAAGCGATAGCTGAACAGCAGGCAGTGAAGCGAGTAACAGTATCTAGTTTTGATGGTTAGGAAGTTTGATACCGAGAGCTTTGACTGTATAAGTATTGCACCCCATTAAAATGTTTAGATGTGGTAACGATAATTTCCAGTCTAGCAACTTGGTTGGACGTTGATTTTGGTTGAATCTAACTATTCAAATAAAGGAGACAATTATGCCTAAATTTAAACGTGTTCACTTGGTAGTTATGGACTCTGTCGGAATCGGCGCAGCACCAGACTCAGATAAATTTTTCAATGCGGGTGTAGCAGATACAGAATCTGATACTCTCGGTCACATTTCTGAAAAAGCTGGGCTTGAGGTGCCTAATATGACCAAGATCGGTCTTGGAAATATCCCTCGTGACACAGCCCTTGCGACAGTTCCTGCCGAGGAACATCCGACCGGCTACGTGACTAAGTTGGAAGAAGTATCGCTTGGAAAAGACACTATGACAGGTCACTGGGAAATCATGGGCCTCAATATCACTGAACCATTCGATACTTTCTGGGACGGCTTCCCAGAGGAGATTTTGACAAAAATCGAAGAGTTCTCAGGACGTAAAATCATCCGCGAGGCGAACAAGCCGTATTCAGGTACAGCTGTCATTGATGACTTCGGCCCTCGCCAAATGGAAACTGGGGAGTTAATCGTCTATACCTCCGCAGACCCTGTGCTTCAGATTGCAGCCCACGAAGATATTATTCCGCTGGATGAATTGTACCGTATCTGTGAATACGCTCGTTCCATTACGCTTGAACGCCCAGCTCTTCTAGGCCGTATCATCGCCCGTCCTTACGTTGGTGAGCCAGGCAATTTCTCACGGACTGCAAATCGTCATGACTATGCAGTATCACCGTTTGAAGAAACAGTACTCAACAAACTAGCAGATGCAGGTGTACCAACCTACTCAGTTGGTAAAATCAGTGATATTTTCAATGGTTCAGGTATTACAAATGATATGGGTCACACCAAGTCCAACATGCACGGTGTCGATGTGTTGATTGATACTCTGAAGTTATCAGACTTCGAGGAAGGTTTCTCCTTCACAAACTTAGTTGACTTTGATGCTGTGTATGGTCACCGTCGCAATATCGAAGGCTACCGCGATTGTTTGCAAGAGTTTGATGCACGTATTCCAGAGATTATTGACAATATGCGTGAAGATGACCTGCTCTTGATTACTGCAGACCACGGCAATGATCCATCCTATGCTGGAACAGACCACACACGCGAATATGTGCCACTCTTAGCATACAGCAAGGCTTTCAAAGGTAGCGGTGTCTTGCCAGTTGGTCATTTTGCGGATATCTCAGCAACCGTTGCGGAAAACTTCGGAGTGGACACAGCAATGATTGGCGAAAGCTTCTTGGAGAAACTAGTTTAATGGAGAAGCTAACGGTCTATATCAATCCCGACTGTAGCAAGTGTAAAAAATTAAGAATATTGCTGTCCAGTCAGGATATGGAAGTCAAGTGGGTTAATTATTTGGAAACGCCAGTAAGGGGAGCTGAATTGACAGCTCTCTTGGAAAAAATGGGTAGTCAACCTTCAGCAGTTACTCGATTGAAGGAAGAAGAACGACTAGCCTTGTCAGAAGAAGAAATCTTAGAGCGTTTAGTTAAAGAGCCTGCTCTTCTCAACCGTCCCATTATCGAGCGAGAGCAGACAGCCTTCCTCTGTCGTCCGCTTGACATCATCAAAGAAAAAATGCCAGAATATGACTGGTCGGACTATTTATAAAAGGAGAAAATATGAGTTTACTTGCAAAAATCAATGAAACAAAAACGTTCTTGGAAGAAAAAGGTTTGGTAAAACCTGAATTCGGTTTGATTTTGGGTTCTGGCTTGGGCGAATTGGCCCAAGAAGTTGAGAATGCTATTGTCATCGACTATGCGGATATTCCAAACTGGGGTAAGTCAACAGTTGTTGGTCATGCTGGTAAGTTGGTTTACGGTGATTTAGCAGGACGTAAGGTCTTGGCTTTGCAAGGTCGTTTCCACTTCTATGAAGGCAATCCTATGGAAGTCGTGACCTTCCCAGTCCGTGTCATGAAAGCTCTTGGTTGTGAAGGCGTGATTGTAACCAATGCCGCCGGTGGTATCGGCTACGGCCCAGGTACCCTCATGGCTATTACAGACCATATCAACATGACTGGTCAAAATCCACTGATTGGCGAAAACTTGGAAGAATTTGGTCCACGTTTCCCAGATATGTCCAATGCCTACACTAAAGAATACCGCGAAAAAGCCCATGCCGTTGCGGAAAAATTGGGCATCAAGTTGGACAATGGTGTCTATCTCGGTGTGACAGGACCTACCTACGAAACACCTGCAGAAATCTTGGCCTTCAAGACTATGGGTGCCCATGCAGTCGGTATGTCAACAGTACCAGAAGTTATCGTGGCAGCTCACTCAGGCATGAAAGTCTTGGGTATTTCAGCTATCACAAACTTTGCGGCTGGTTTCCAATCTGAACTCAACCACGAAGAAGTCGTAGAAGTAACCGAGCAAATCAAGGGCAACTTCAAGGGCTTGGTGAAAGCTATCTTGGCTGAGTTGTAAGCATTCGAAAATAGAACAAAGAGGTACATTACATGTCTATCCATATTTCCGCAAAACCAGGCGAAATTGCTGATAAGATTTTGCTTCCTGGTGATCCGCTTCGTGCTAAATTTATCGCTGAAAACTTCCTTGAAGATGCCGTTTGCTTCAACGAAGTTCGTAATATGTTCGGCTATACTGGTACCTACAAGGGTCATCGTGTCTCTGTCATGGGAACAGGTATGGGAATGCCTTCGATCTCTATCTATGCTCATGAATTGATCAATGATTACGGCGTGAAGAAGCTTATCCGTGTAGGAACTGCCGGTTCGCTCAACAAGGATGTTCATGTTCGTGAATTGGTTTTGGCGCAAGCAGCCGCAACTAATTCTCGCATGATCAATATTGACTGGCCAGAATATGATTTGCCACAAATCGCTGATTTTGGTCTTTTAGATAAGGCTTATCATATCGCCAAAGAACTCAACATGACAACGCATGTCGGCAATGTTCTGTCTTCAGATAGTTTCTATTCTCCAAAATTGTTTAGCCGCAACTTAGAATTAGGTCAACTAGGTGTCAAGGCTGTCGAAATGGAAGCAGCTGCACTTTATTACCTAGGTGCTAAGTTTGGCGTTCAAACGCTTGCCATTATGACGATTTCAGATAGCTTGGTCAACCCAGAAGAAGACACAACTGCAGAAGAGCGTCAAAATACCTTCACGGACATGATGAAGGTTGGTTTGGAAACTCTGATTGCAGAATAATTAAGAATAATTCTGGGAGTGGGAAAGAACTCGACTGGTCTAAAAAAGAGTTCGTCAACAAGTCTTTATTTCTAGTTGTTGAGCTGAAACAGTCTATCCCCAGACTGTTTCACTCCCACCCCCGCATAGCTCCAAAGGTTCGGGGAACCTTTGGAGGTTGGAGATGAAGCGAACTTTGTTCGCAACAGTCGTAATGGTCAGATTTGGAGTGTGAAACACGAACAAATCTGCCAATCAATCACTGCGCTGAGATGTTTACACGAACTCTGAGAAGCGTGGCTGGACTTTTTGCCCAGCCTCGTTTAAAAGACGAACCAATTTCTATTTGTACGGAAGTTGGCTTGTCTTTTTTTTATAAATAGGGTATAATTAAGAAAACGTTTACAAAGGTGGAGTGAAACCTTTCTGAATGATTACATTAATATATCCAGGAGAAGCCTTATGATTAATTTACAAAATTTTGTTCAGTCTATGTATGCCAAACGCATTGAAGATTGTACAGACCAAGAACTCTATTACGCCTTGCTTGCTTTTACAAAACAGCAGAGTGAAGCTAAGTATACAAATGACCAAAAGAAAAAGGTCTACTATATTTCAGCAGAGTTCTTAATTGGTAAGCTCTTGTCTAATAATTTAATCAACCTTGGTCTTTATGATGAAGTGAAAAGCCAGCTTGCAGCTGCAGGTAAGGACTTGATTGCTATTGAAGATGTGGAGATGGAGCCATCACTAGGAAATGGTGGTTTGGGTCGTTTGGCCGCCTGCTTCCTTGATTCCATTGCTAGCCTTGGTCTCAACGGAGATGGTGTGGGATTGAACTACCACTTCGGACTTTTCCGTCAGTTGTTCGAATACCACCAACAATCTGCAGTGCCAAACGAGTGGATTACACCACGTTCTTGGTTGACAGAATCCCCAATTTCTTACCAAGTACCATTTGCTAACTTTACCTTGACGTCTAAGTTGTACGATATCGATGTGCCAGGTTATAAGACCGAGCGGAAGAACCGTTTGCGTTTGTTTGACCTTGGTTCAGTTGATGACAATATTATTTATGATGGCATTGAGTTTGACAAGGAAGATATTTTCCGTAATTTGACCCTCTTCCTTTATCCAGATGATTCGACAGACGAGGGTAAAGTTCTCCGTATCTTCCAGCAGTATTTCATGGTGTCTAACGCTGCCCAACTCTTGATTGACGAAGCGGTTGCCAAAGGGTCAAACCTTCATGACTTGCCTGATTATGCAGTGGTTCAAATCAACGATACCCACCCATCCCTTGTCATTCCAGAATTGATTCGTCTCTTGGAACTTCGTGGCATTTCCTTCGATGAGGCAATCGAAATTGTTAAGAAAATGACTGCCTATACCAACCATACAATCTTGTCTGAAGCCCTTGAAAAATGGCCACTTGACTTCTTGAACCATGTGGTGCCTCACTTAGTACCATTTATTGAGGAGTTGGACCGCCGTGCCAAAGAAGTGAAAAATGATCCAGCGGTTAATATCATCGATGAGCATGGTCGTGTCCACATGGCCCACATGGATATTCACTATGGCTACTCTATCAATGGTGTGGCAGCCCTTCATACTGAGATTTTGAAAACATCAGAGTTAAAAGCCTTCTATGAGCTCTATCCAGAGAAGTTTAACAACAAGACGAATGGTATCACCTTCCGTCGTTGGCTCATGCATGCCAACCCAAGTTTGGCAAGCTATCTTGATGGCCTACTTGGCCATGGTTATCACCATGATGCCAGCGAGTTGGAAAAACTTTTGGACCACAAAGACAGCAAAGAATTGAAGAAATGGTTGGAAGAAACCAAGCAGCACAACAAGCGTAAGTTGCAACGCCATATTGCTAAGACGCAAGGTGTCCATGTCAATCCAGAATCCATCTTTGATGTACAAATCAAGCGTATGCACGAGTACAAGCGTCAACAGATGAATGTCCTCTATGTTATCCACAAGTATTTGGATATCAAGGCAGGAAACATCCCAACACGTCCATTGACTGTCTTCTTTGGCGGAAAAGCAGCACCTGCTTACACAACGGCTCAAGATATTATCCACTTGATTTTGGTCTTGTCACAGGTTATCAAAAATGATCCAGAAGTAGCACCGCACTTGCAGTTGGTTATGATTGAAAACTACAATGTAACGGAAGCTAGCTTCATCATCCCAGCGGCAGACATTTCAGAGCAAATTTCTCTTGCATCCAAAGAAGCATCTGGTACTGGTAACATGAAATTCATGCTCAACGGTGCCTTGACCATCGGTACAGATGACGGTGCCAACGTGGAAATTCATGAATTGGTCGGCGATGAAAATATCTACATTTTCGGTCAAGATAGCCAGACTGTTATTGACCACTATGTCAATGGAACCTACCATCCGTATGCCTTCTACGAGCGCGAAGCGATCCGTCCATTGATTGATTTCATCACGTCTGACACCATTCGTCATGCTGGTGGTATCGATGAACGTCTCTGGCGTTTGCAAGACAACCTCAAGCACAATGACCACTTCATGACCTTGCTAGACTTGGAAGACTACATTGCGACCAAGGAAAGAATGTTGGCAGACTACGAAGATCGTGACAGCTGGTTGGATAAGGTTATCGTCAACATTGCTAAAGCAGGATTCTTCTCATCAGACCGTACTATTCAACAGTACAACGAAGACATCTGGCATTTGGAAGCTAAGTAAGCTAATACTCTTCGAAAATCAAAATTATCCGTTGTCAAGAGCCTAGATGAACTTCAGTTCTATCGTCGGCTTCGTTTCCTAGGCTACTTTTGATTTTCATTGAGTATAAATAAACTAAAAATGACCTTTCGGGGCAATGTCATTAAGTTAAGGATCCTACTCCAATTTTTATTGGATAGGGTCTTTTTATTTTTCGATAAAGTGATAGACT
>NZ_JARQOZ010000018.1:0-46667 GCF_046032115.1 Streptococcus suis
TTACCGTGGCGATTTTTCTTTTTGAAAGTTTGAAAAGCTATGATGGGTAGGGCATAACCAACTACGGGAATGATTCTTATCGTTTTTCTGTAAAAAAATACCTGCAGAGCTCAGCGCTACAGGTATTTTGTTTACTATACTTGTTCTTCTAAACTTGGAAGGGAGATGGTCCGTTTGACCCCATCCTTATCTACAAGTCGAACAACTTTGCTTGTTGCATCATATTCGAAAGCTTCAAAAGAAACTTTGTAACGGTCTGAGAGCGTGACCAGACTTTGTTCAAAGGTTTTGAAGTCCATGCCAAACTCTTCTGCTCTTCGTTTTAATTCTTCTGTAAACTCGTCAATTTCCTCAGTTTCTTCAGAAATAATTTCTTCATCACTTTCTTCCGTCTCTGTTTCTTCTGTTGATTCAGATGGTGTACTTGGTGTAAATACTCCCCAGCCATCGTCTGAAACAGGGCGTTCTTGTGGATTAGTCATGTAGTATTTAACCGTTGCTAGGAAATCTTCTAGACTATACCCTTCAGGACTTCTTGCACTACCTTGGTCAAACCATTTAAAGGATACATAGTGATAGTGATCTTGATGCGGAATTACCAGAGTCCCGTTGCGTACTTCGGTCGCATAGCCAGCATTGTAGGTCAGTGCTTCGAAAGGAACGACTTTCTTCGCTTCAACTCGGTTGTAAATTTCCTCTGCTGTTTCTTTGGCAACTTGTGGCTGTTCTGGCGTTGTTGTCTCGCCTGCACTTGCTCCTGTTTCAGTTGGTGCAGGTGTTGACGGTGAACTAGAATTAGATTTCTCACGTTGAGCTACCATAGCCTCTGCTGGGATCAGCTCGCTTAAGTAATTCAAATCACTCTTATTAATCCGACGGTAACCATCTGTAATCACACGTGGGATGCGATAGTTATCCGTACCTATTTTCACTTTTGGATCTAATAGGTCTGCTGGGTCAAAAATATAGCCATCTTTTGTTGTATATTTTCCTGCTGCCTTAGCTTCTGCCAATTCTTCTGCCGAGTGAACAATTTGCCAATTTTTCAAACCTGCACGTTTCTCAATTGGTGTGACATTTTTCGCCAATTCTTCAGCGTCTCGTTTATCAAGAAGAGTTTGTACAGCTTCCAATTCTTCTTTAGATAAATCTTTCTTGGAAATTGAACGCAGAGAACCACCTGTCGCTCTTGGTAGACTGAATGCTTGACTAAAGACAAAACTTGCTGGATCTAGTACGTCTTCCGCCGAGAAGATATAGCCATCATTTGTTGCAAATTTCCCTTTTGCACGTGCATCCATGACTTCTTCTGCGGTGTGAATGATTTGCCAATTTTTCAAGCCTAAGCGGTTTGCTTTAGGTGTTGCATTTAGAATTGGGGGAACAAGATCCGTTGCTTCTCCATCACCATGTCCACTTGTAGTCCAAGCAGATGGACGAATTTCAGGATGTTGCATGATATAACGGATCGTTGCAATTTGTTCCTTACTCAACCATGTGTAAGGTAGGACGTGGATGTGATCAATGTGTGGAATAATAAAGGATTGTCCAGTATCATAGGTCGCATTCGCTCCCTTCATCGGAATTTGATCCATACCGACCAACATGGCTGGCTTAAGATCTCCTTCTGCAAGCGGTGCAATATCAAAGATATACTGCTTATCTTTTTCTGCCAAGGTCAACTCAGCAAAAGAGATTTTCATCAAATCTAATTCGTCACGACCATACGTATAAGTTTTTCCACCTACTTCCATTTCATAAACAACTTTTCCAGCCAATTTACGTTTAGCCGTTACTTGTTTGTATTCAAATGCAGGGCGGTTTTCTTCTTGAATTGGTTTTACAGGTTTTGAATCATTCCCTTGACTTGGTGTTGTTGGGTTAGCATCGTTTCCTACTTGTTCTGATGTTTTCGGCGGCACTTGTTTGCCCGCCTTCTCATTTACCCATTCCTCTACTTGCTTGATTTCAAAATCTTCGAGTTCGCCAAAACCAACATAATGGAAATGATCTCCATGACTAGCTATCAACCCTTGATCATCAACTGAGGTAATAGAGGATTTGCTAAAGGTGTATCCATCACTTGTAAAATATGCCTTACCATCTAATCCTTTTCCATAAGCAGGAATTTGACGTCCCATATAGGAAACCATTTTCCCTGTTGACTGCTTCGGTTGTGTTGGCAATACTGGTTGTGTAGGCGATACCGGTTGCGTTGTAACCGTGCCGATTGGTGTTACTGGACGATTTGGTTGTGTCGGTGTGTGTTGGGAGTGACTTGCTTGTGCACCAGAAGAAACACCTGCTCCATTTACACCAATCATTCGAGAAATCTTCTCTTCTAGAGGAGACATCTGGCTGTATGGGATAAAGTGGTAATGGTCGCCGTGTGGAACGATAACACCTGCTGCGGTTTTCTTCGTAATCGTTCTTGGGTCAAATACCAATCCATCTGCTTCTACATGGCGTTGAGATAGCGGCGTTGCATCCAATTGAGCCAATAAACTAGCCAAATCCTGACCTTGCCCCACACTAATTGTTGTCTGTTGTGCTCTATTGTTTCTATCGCCATATTGACTACCACTAGCCGAGCTCACGCTTCCTTTTTGATTCCAGTAATCTTGAGCAGCCTTCAATTCGGCAGCTGATAAATCTTTTTTAGGAATAAAGTGGAAATGGTCGCCGTGCGGAACGATAAAACCATCTCCCGTGTCTTCAATAACATCTGTCGGATTAAAGACATAGCCATCGTCTGTTCTGTAGCGGCCGTCTTTACTATTTCCTGCTGCCTGATTCTTACTGTCAGCAGAAGAGATTCCTTTTTGCCGCTCCACTTCTTCTTTGCTACGAACATTTTTACGTTTGCTAGGGTCTTTTAGATAGAGATAGTATTTCCCGTCGACTTTTATGACGTAGCCATCTTGAACTTCATTGATGATGTGACTGTCTTGTAAAACATAGTTCGGGTCCTTCATGACCAACTCTTCACTAAAAATCGCATCAAAAGGGACTTTACCATTATAGTAGTGGAAATGGTCACCGTGTGATGTCACATAGCCTTGATCAGTAATTTTAACGACTATCTGCTCTGCGTCAATATTTTCCTTGGCAGAAACTTGATCAGGTGTTAATTGTTCAGCAACGGTAGTTTGTACACTTTGACTATCTTCAATATAGGACACACGATTTTTTTGCTCTTCCATCGCTTGGAAACGTCCAAGCTGATAGCTACAGAGACTCATCCCTAAAACAAGGGCGGCTACGGAGCCAACAACTACTTTTTTCTTCATTTTTTCTCCTTTCGGTCGATAGAATTCGGCCTTTTATTTTAACTCTCGAGCTAATGTTTCTAAGACTTGCTCTAGATTTTCTAGATAGGTTAAATTATTTTCCGGATCTGCTTCAAGAGGATCCAACACTTTTAAGTCCACACCTGTCGAACTCGCCAATGCCTTGGCAAGCTTATCCGAGGCACCTTTTTCTGTAAAAATTGTTTGCACATTGTAGGTGTCAACAAATTCTTTAATTTCCGCCAACTGTCTAGGGCTTGGTTCCTCCTCTGAAACTCCTGCGATTCCCAACTGCTTCAACCCGAAGCGTTGCGCAGTGTAAGAGAAGGCTGTGTGTTGAGTGACAAATGTTTTTGATGTGGCTTTTGAAAAGATTGGGCTATACTTGTCTGCCAACTTTTGCGCCTTTTCCTCCAAGGTTGCGGCATTTTGACGATAATAATCCGCATTCTTAGGATCACTTTCTGCTAAAAGTTCACCGATCGCAACAGCTTCCTGACCAACTAAAACCGGATCCAACCATGTGTGAGGGTCATATAAACTAGCTTCATCAATCCCTTGACCAGCTTCCATGTCTTCTAAGCCTGGAACCTTTGTCAGCGGTAAATTAGTCGAAGCCTCCAAAACCTTGACAGATGAACCTTGCAAATTAGGTTCCAAACGTCCTGCCCAGGATTCCAAAATTCGCGAATGATAGATAAAAACATCTGCATCGTATATGGCCTTTATGTCCGCAGCCGATGGTTCATAAGAGTGTATGCCCTGTCTTGACCCAATCATTCGAACATCATTTTTGCTCCCAGACACTTCCTTAACCAGTGAATATATTGGGTAAAATGAGGTGACTATTTTCATTCCTGGCTGTACTTGACTCGCTTCCTTCTGAGCCGAGCAAGCTGCTAAAACAAAACCGAATAAGGCAACAAAACAGCCCCTTATCACTTTCTTTAACATAACTACCTCCTTTATTAACCAGTTAACTATATCACAAGAATGTTAACCAGTCAAGCATTTTTTTTAAAAAAAGATGGGAGTGGGAAAGAACTCGACCAGTCTAAAAAGATGATTAAACAAAAAACCCGACCAGAGTCGAGTTTTACAATTTACATTATTATTTTACAGTTGCAGTGCTTGTGATCACTTCTACAGCTTTCTTCACAGCGATGTCGTGTTTAAGCATTTCTGGTGAAAGCAAGCTACGAACTTGTGCCACTTCCATGTTGTAAGTTGCTGCCAAATCTTCGATTTCTTTGTTGATTTCTTCTTCAGTTGCTTCGAAACCTTCTGCTTTCGCTACTGCTTCAACAACCAAGTTTGTCTTAGTGCGTTTTTCAGCATCTGCTTCGTATTGTTTATGAAGGTCTTCACGAGTTGTACCAGTAATTTGGAAGTACATATCTGGTGAGATACCTTGTTGTTGCATACCACCCAAGAATTCGTTGATTGCACGGTGAACTTCTTCGTGGATCATTTCTTCTGGCAATTCAACGATTTCAGCGTTTTCTACAGCCAATTCAAGAGCTGCTGATTCAACTGCATCGTCAAAGGCAACTTCTTTTGCTGCTTCCAATTCTTTACGGTACTTAGCTTTCAACTCATCAAGTGTTTCTACTTCTTCGTCGATGTCTTTTGCCAATTCGTCATCCAAAGCTGGAACTTCTTTTGCTTTTACTTCGTGGATTTTTGTCACGAAGAGGGCTGGTTTACCAGCAAGGTCAGCTGCTTGATAGTCTTCTGGGAAAGTCACTTCAACGTTTACTTCTTCACCAGCTGCGTGGCCTACCAATTGTGCTTCGAAACCTGGGATGAATTGACCTGAACCAAGTCCAAGTGAGAAGTTCTCGCCTTTACCGCCGTCAAATTCAACACCGTCGATTGAACCTACAAAGTCGATAACAACTGTGTCGCCTTCAGCTGCTGGGCCTTCTTTGATAACCAATTCAGCCAAGTTGTTGCGTGCAGCTTCGATTTTTGCATCTACTTCTTCGTCAGATACTTCTTTAGTTGCTTCTACTGAAACTGCCAAGTTTTTGTAGTCACCCAATTTTACTTCAGGTTTTGTCACAACTTCAGCAGTGATTGTCCAGTCTTGGCCTTTTTCCATAGATACAACGTCGATTTTGGGTTGTGCAACGACTTCAAGACCAGCTTCAGCAACTGCCGCTTCATAAGCTGCTGGTAAAAGAGCGTTTACTACATCTTGGTAAAGTGCTTCTTCACCAAATTTTTGGTTGAAAACGGCACGTGGCAAGTGACCTTTACGGAAACCTGGAAGATTGATATCTTTCTTAACTTTGTTGAAAACGCGGTCCAATTCTGGTTTGATTGCATCTTGACCGATTGTAAAAGTCAAAACGCCGCGGTTTGTTTCTTTTGCTTCAAATGATACAGACATTCTGTCATTCTCCTTAAAATTTTATTGCATACTCTTCATTATACCACAAATGACAAGGATTTCAACGATTTTATAGCGGACTTTTGGGAAATGGCAGCGCTGGAAGCTAATCTTCTAATCTGGTTGTTGTCCGTCGTGGGCCAGCCACTTGCAGTCAGTCAAACTCATTTCCGAAAAGACGGCTTCAAAAGAAGAATCTTCTGGCGAGCAGGCATAGATTCCAAAATGGATTTTTCCACCGCCTTCATGTAGGTGACAAATCCGCATCTGCTCAAAATGGACACCATCTTTAGAGTTTTCGATGCAGAAATCGCTACCCCGTCGGCTCAAACGGTAATAGATTGACTTGACAGAAGCAGGTATTTCCAGAGTTGCCCAGTCTGAAAAACCGTGATTGGTCACGACACTGCCTAAGTGCTGAAAGTCTTCATTTTCATACTCAATCGAGCCCTTAATCCAGTTTTCCGAATCCTGATAAACCACGACACCACACTGGTCAAAGCGGGTATGACTATTGGAAAAATCCGTCTTAACCGTAAAGGAGAAATACTCTTCCTCCGTATCCATCAAGAGCAAAGGGGCATTGTCATTGACAAAATGGTAATAGGTCTTCTGCCACAAGTCCGTATGAGCTTGGGTTGTGATTCTGATTTCCTTATCTGAAATCTGGTAGTTTTCTGGTTCTCGCACCCAGTAAAAATTCTTCGTGTTCATTTGCTTTCCTTTCGTTTTAGATTATTATACAGACAAAAGATAAGGAAGACAAGTAACTCAATCAG
Organism: Streptococcus suis; assembly: GCF_046032115.1. GTDB lineage: Bacteria > Bacillota > Bacilli > Lactobacillales > Streptococcaceae > Streptococcus > Streptococcus suis_AJ. The sequence goes on from NZ_JARQOZ010000018.1 coordinate 6,465, forward strand.
CTCTTTCAAGAACAAGCTGAGGTGATTTTGGGGACTTTGCAGGCCTTGTATCATCAAGAGTAATAGGGACTATTCCTCCAAAAAGGCTATCAAGGCTGTCGAAAAGGCCTCTGCATTTTGGAAGATAGATCCGTGACCCGCATTTGGATAGATGATCAGTTGGCTGTTTTTGATTTTCTCATGCATGATATAAGAGTTCTCAGTCGGAACTTGAATATCCTTGTCGCCGTTGACAATCAGGGTGGGTTGCGTGATAAAGGCCATATCTTCTTGAGGGGCTCTGCCCCAACGTTTGATTGCCTTCAGCTGTGTCAAAAATCCTGGGACATTCATGTCCTTGTCTGCATCAGCAGCTTTTCTTTCTCCCATACGACCCAAAACTTTTTCAGCTTCCAGGCGACCTGCTTCATCGTGATTGTAGAAGATGTAGCGTTTTGGATCCACACGCTCCAGACCAGCCTTCAGCATATAGCGGAAGGTTTTTCCTGTTACCCTATCAACTTCAAGACCACCGCGATGACCTGTCCCTACAAGAATCAAGCGGTTGACCAACTGACTGTCAAGTCGGACGATTTCTTGAGCGATAAAGCCCCCCATAGAAAGACCGAGAAGGTTGATTTTCGTATGCCCCAAAGCCTTGATAATAGCAATAGCCTGCTCTGCCATTCCTGGAATAGTTGGAGCTACCTTGCCTTGACTGGCTCCGACGCCAGGCAAATCAAGAACAATGACATGCTCTTTTTCAGCTAGTAAGTCTAGCAATTTTGGATCCCAGTTGTCCAAGGTTGCGGCCAAGTGGACTAACATGACCAAGGGCAGTTTGGACTTGCCCTTACCTAGTTCACGGTAGGCAATCTGATTGCCAGCGACAGTAATGTATTGATTTTTAGTTGTGATATAAGACATAAGTACTCCTACTATTTAAAACTGAGGACAGTTTTTCCACGTGAGCGACCGTTTGCGACCTTGTCCAAGGCTGCGTTAACTTCTTCAAATGGGTAAACGGTGTCGATTGATGGTTTGATTTCTAACTTGCTGAAAATATCTGCCACTTCTTGCAGCTGTTGCCCATTGCTTTCTACGAAGATGAAATGGTAGTGTACTCCGTAGCTTTCCGCCATTTTATCAAACTTGCGACCAACCAAGCCAAGCAGGATTTGTTTCCATTTTGGCAGGTTCATGCGTTTGGCAAATTCGCCATTTGGCATGGCACGGAGGGAAACCAACTGACCACCTTTTTTCATGATCGACATTTGTTTTTCGGTTTCTGCACCGCCAAGCGTGTCCAGCACATAGTCGATTTGGGAGAGGGTTTTAGTATAATCTTCTGTCTTGTAGTCGATAAACTGGTCTGCTCCCAATGCCAATACTCGCTCTGCATTTGCCCCGTCACCGTTGGTAATAACCGTCAAACCCTTGGCTTTGGCAATCGGAATAGCCATCCCACCGACACCGCCTGTCCCGCCTGAGATGAAAATGGTCTTGCCAGCTTCTGCACCCATGAGATTAAGAGCTTGCATAATAGTCAAGGCCGTCAGAGGAACAGCTGCCGCTTCCACATCTGTCAGGTAGGCAGGAACTTTGGCAAGGGCTGTAGCCTCAACCGCTACATACTCCGCAAAGGCACCGATGTTGTCGAGAGGAAGACGACCAAAGACACGGTCACCAACCGCAAACTTGGTGACACTTGATCCAACTTCTGTAACCATACCAACGACTTCATTCCCCGCTGTTTGTGGCAATTTGTAAGGGACAATCATCTTGACATCTCCACGAGAAATCATGTTGTCCAAGGGATTGACACCTGCCGCGGTCACTTTGACAAGGACTTGATTGGGTTTGATTTGAGGTTTAGCAATGTCAGTTAGGTTAAGTACGATATTGTTTTTGTTATAAGATGTGTGTTGTGCTGCTTTCATGGTTTACTCCTTTTATTTCAAGACTTGTATCTGATACAAGTTAATGTTTATTCTTAGAAAATCTGACACTTGGTCAGATGCGTTTTTGATTGGCTGATTGGTAGAGATTGGTAATGACATTATCCAAGGTTTCTTGCCCTAGTTCTTTTTCAAGTTGTTCTTCAACTTTGGAAAAAATAGGGGACATGGCATTTTCAATGTGCTGACCAACTGGACATGCCTGGTTAGCATTTTGGTGAATTTGGAAGAGATTAATATGTTCTACTTCCTGGGTGGCAAAATAGATTTCCAATAAAGTCATCTCTTTTGGCGACTTACTTAACTGGTATCCTGATCGCCCTTGTTGCGAAGTGATGAGTCCTGCATTTTTCAGAAGTGCAATCACCTTACGAATGTAACTAGCATTGGTGCCAACACTTTCTGCTAAGGCTTGCGAGCTGAGGACTTCCTTGCTCTCACTAATCATGGTAAGAATATGAAGGGCAACAGAAAATTTTGTATCCATCATAAGATATTCCTTTCTGTTCATGTATCAATTACAAGGACAAGTTTATCAGATAATATTGAATTTGGCAACTATTATGCTTAAACATTTTAAACTCGTGCTCACAAAAAAAACCAAACTAATACTTAAAAGATAGTACTGTTTGGTTCTAAATTGAACACAAGTATATTTTGATGTTATTTTGTTTTGATATTTATTTTTTATTAATGAAATTAATCGTCCAACTTCCAACACCTGGAAGGACAACTGAACCGGCAAGCATTGGTAGGATGGTTTGACCAAAGATTACAGGACCATATTGACCACCAAGTAGGTAGTTTGCTGCAATTGCTCCTAAAACTCCAAGGAGAAGATTAACAATCCAATGTGCCAATGAAACCTTCTTGCTCAGTTTTGAGGCAATAAATGTGATTGCTACTGAAATGAAAAGACCGAAAAATCCAGATAAAATGATAGATAACATGAGATAAACTCGCTTTCTTTTTTTATAAAAATAGTATAATTCTTTAATTAAGTAATTAGAACGACAAGATGATGACAAAGTGTCGGTTATTATTTTTTAGTTTGTAAACGACTGACTATCCAACTCCCAACACCTGGAAGGACAATTGAACCGGCAAGCATTGGTAAGATGGTTTGACCAAAGATTACAGGACCATATTGTCTAAAGAGTAAATGGTTAGCTGCTACTGCACCTATAGCTCCCAAAACCCAATTTACTATCCAGTGGGCAAGAGTGACTCTAAATTTTAATTTATAAGCTGTAAAAGTCACTAGCATGGACACCGCATGTCCGAATAAAATTGTAATAGCTGTACTAATCATGAGATAAACTCGCTTTCTTTATTTGATATATAGTATAAAGTTAATATTAAGTATTTTGAACGACAAGATGATGACAAAGTGTCGGTTACTGTTTTTATCATTTCTACTACAGAAATTATTGACTATTTTTAATGTTTAGTAAGGCTTGTTTTGATTTTTCTAGGTTTAAATTTGTCAGATAAGGGACTGCCTGGTCTAATTGAGCATCAGAAAAGTGCCACCATTCTAGTTCGTTTAGAAATGTAATCATTTCAGTAGAAAACCGATAACGAATAATTCGTGCAGGATTGCCTGCAACAATAGCATAGTCTGGGACATCTTTTGAAACAACTGCATTACTGCCAATAACTGCACCATTTCCGATAGTCACTCCAGGTAAAATCGTTGCATTTCGACCAATCCAAACATCATGACCGACGATAGTATCTCCTTTTTGTGGCATATCCTGTACAGTCATACTAGTTTTATCAGCCCATTCATTTTTGACTAACATAAATGGATAGGTTGAAAAGGATGTCATAGAGTGATTTGCTGAAGGCATAATAAATTCTACTCCGTTTGCAATACTAGTAAAATTTCCAATGATTAAATTTGATCGCCCTTCTTTGTTATATAGAACATAGTCACGTTCAAAGTCCTCATGAATATTCTCCTTAGCAAAGTAGGTATATTTTCCAACAAAAATATTTTTGCTCTGTATGGTATCTTTTAGATAAAAGTTTTGTGATTTTGTCATTGTGAGCTCCTTTCGATTATGGTAGCTATTATACGCTAGTGTAACACCTGGCAACACGACAAGTTTTGAAAAAAGTGTTGGATTTTGTTATAATTAATCAAAATTAATCAAAATTAATCAAAATTTTGAGTGAACTATGGAAAATAAAGCACCATTAAGATTGCAACAAGCCCTAATTAAATTATTAGACCAACAAGAACTTGATCAAATTTCAGTAAGCAAGATTTGTAAAGAAGCTAGCGTTCATCGTTCAACATTTTATTCCTACTATAATCATCAATATGAACTTTTAGAAGATGCTTTACAAGGAATTTCTAGACTTTTCGATGAGGAATATGAGTTAGAGCAAACGAAACTACAACAAACTTCAGATATAGATAGTATTTTGGATACTTATTATTTAAAGCCATATCTCCTCTTTATCAAAAAACATAGAAAGTTATATCGTATCTATCTAGAAAGGTCTCGGGAATTTAATAAAGAAGAAACGTTTTCCTACCACATGGAAAAGACATTTTCAAAAAGACTTAAATTCAAAGGCATAAAAGATTCTAGGCAAATAGAATTAACTGCGCGCTTTTACGTAGCCGGTCTACGAGCAATAATAAATGATTGGGTGCTAAGTGATTGTTTAGACGATGTCGATGACATTATTCGCATCATTCATGAAATTGTATTTTAGGAGCATCATTTTGGAAAAAATTGATAAGCAGTTACAGTTCGTTAAAGATTATTGGCAGTACTTTTTACTAGCCAATGTTTGTATGCTCATCTTTGGCGCTTTAGTTATCACTAAAATCCTTCCAGATAGAAGTCTATTTAACATTCTTGCTAGTGTTTTATCAGGTATAGTTGCTGTTATTGACGTACTTCTACTAGTACAAGTTGTTCGAAGACTAGTTAATAGTGTATCTCTTATTCAAAATACATATTTGACCAGCCGTGTCTCACTTTTAGTTGGGACATTCTATAATGCTGTCTATGTATTATTATCCCTGATTTCGGGGTACCTTCATCAATCAGTTTGGTATTTGATATTTGCTTTTTATCATTTAACTTTTGCCTGTGTCAAATTTTTAATTGGAAAACGTTTCCGTAAAGAAGTCGAGGAAGAAGACTGGAATAACTATGGCAGAGTGGGAGTTTTCATCATCTTTTCATCAGGAGTATTTTTATCAATATTCTATTTTGTTACAAAAGGGATGGACAAGGTTAATTCAGCTTTTCCTTTGTTAGTTTATCTTACTGCACTAATCACATTCATCAATTTTATTAATTCTTTTTCTAGTCTGTTTCGTTATAGAAAAAATCCATCTCCTCGAGAAAAATCTAGTAAACAGATAAGTTTCACTAATTCATTATTTGCACTATTCTTTCTCCAAACTATGATGTTAAAACAGTTTGGACAAGCAGATAGCCATGAAAGTAAACTATTTTTGACCTACGCTCTTGGACTAAGTGTGCTCACTATCTTAATTGGGCAAGGGGTGTTTATGATACAAAAAGCTAAAAAACTCAAAAACTAAAAAACTTAAAATTGGCTGTGATAGATTTTATAGATTCTGTTTGATAAAGCGATTGATACTATCATTCATCACGCGAAGGGCTTGGTGTTCCACAGGATAGTGTCCACCGTTTGGCAACTGAACAACTTCCACTGGTACTTTTGAAATCTGGTCCAAGACAGGACGACTCAACTCATACGGTGTCCATTTATCCGCATCTGGTTGCGTTAGTAAAATAGGAGCAACCGCGAAATCCTTAGGAGCAATCTCTGGAACGTAGTTCATGTACGATTGCAAGAAATTGATAGAAGCAAGATTGCCAGCAGATGTCTTATCTTTCATAAAGACTTTGAGCAAGTCCTTGTCATTAACAAGAGCTGACATTTTGGAAGCAAACCACATAGGTAGCTGAAGACGACCCAAGCCCAAGGCTTTTCCAAGTGTCAACATAGGAACTCCAATTCGCCCCATGAGAACATGGCTGGTCGTTTGATCTCGGACAATCTGAGCCTTTTGATCCAAGAAGGTCATGCCGATAATCCCTTTTACCTTTGGATTGCGGGCAGCAACGTGATAGGTTTCCATTCCGCCTGCACTCAGGCCATACAAGAAAATCGGACGGTCATCTCGTGTCAATTCTCTATCAATCAAGGCCGCTCCAATCTCTACCCAGTCATCATATGTAACACTCTTACGATCGCGAACTTGGGAAACACCATAAGTTGGCATATCAATCATAATGGTTTCATAGCCATTTTTTGATTGTGGACCACCGAGAATCATAGAAATTTGTCGGCCATTTGTCCCTACACCATGAAAGGCAATGATTTTAGCTGGTGCAGCTGGATTTCTAAAAGTATCCAAGTGCAAGCGGTGCCCTTTGTAGTCCCACCACTCTTCCTTAGGTTGATAAGAAGCTGTAAACTGATAATCAGCTGGTAAAGATTTCATGATTTCTTTCCAAGTTGTTTGTGTTGTATAGGTCATTTTTTTATCCTCTTTTTTGATTTTATATTTTTAAACATTTCGACATATTGGTGGTAAGAAAATTTAAAGTCTTACTTTAAATCCTCCTCTATAGACTGCACTAGGTCTTTTAAGATAACCAGTGCTTCTTCTAAGCAAACTTTATAGTAGCGTTCCTTCCCATCTTTTCGATAGGTGACAAGATCTGCTGAGTAGAGCAATTTCAGATGATGCGAGACTGTTGGACGAGAAAGCGACATATGGTCTGTCAACTGATTGACCGTCATCTCTCCCTTATCAAATAAGAGCATCAACATATCTTGCCGACTCTCATCTTGTAACATGGTAAAAGCTGGAATAGCCTTCCGCAAATACTGCATTGTTTTTTGACTCATTTTCCACCTCGTGTTGAAATGTTTAAACGTATTGTATTTTAAAGTTTTGCATTTGTCAACTACTTTGTTCAAAAAAATCACAACCCTCTGGCTGTGATTAATTTTTCCGTATCTGATCTTCCAGATAAGCCGCACGGGCACCACCAATCAGTTTAGGACGGCTGGCAAGAGCTGTAACATGGGCCTGACCGATTTCACGCAAGCTCGGTCTAATTGGCACTTGGACGTGCTTGATGTGCATGCCAATCGCCGTATCACCGATGTCCACACCCGCCTGAGCTATGATAAATTCCACTTCGACCGGGTCCTTCATATACTTGAAGGCTGCCAACTGTCCAGAGCCTCCTGCATGAAGGGTGGGCAAGACATTGACAATTTCCCAATCTTTCTGGATAGCCAATTCCCGCTCCACTACCAAGGCACGATTGAGATGTTCACAACCTTGGACTGCTAAATAAATACCCTTCGGCTCCAGAATGTCCAAAATCGTTTCAACAATCACCTCACCGACCTCCAGGCTGGAGTTTTTGCCGATATGCCCACCGATTACTTCACTAGAGGATAGACCCAATACGAAAATTTGGCCCCTTTGAAGATTGCTGAGCTCTAAGACTTCCTCCACAATTTGCTGGGTTTGCTGTTTAATTTCCTTTAATGACATGATTTACTGCACCAATTCTTTCTATTGCCTGAGCCAAGATGTAACCAACTACCAAACCAACTGTGTTTTGCAGAGTATTACTCATCAGACTTGTAACAGCGTCAGCTACATTATACATGAAACTAGATGCCACAAAATAGCCACCAATCATGGAAAGACTGGCAAGAACAACTCCAATCAAACGTTTCTTACCCGTCCATCCTGCGAAATAGCCCTGTGCACCGTGGAAAAGCAAGCTAAAGAAAGCCCACTGGGGATAGCCCAACAAGAAATCAATCAGAAGCCCTGACAGTCCGCCGACAATAGCCCCCTCTTTCTTGCCCAAGTAAAAGGCGGTAAAGAAAACCCCAACATCCAGCAAGGATGTAAAGCCATTTGGAGTTGGTATATGGATAAATGCTAGAACCAAGGTCAAAGCCGTTAGAATGGCCAGTAATACAAGTTCTTGCGTCTTTTTATTTCTCATATTGAATTACCCCATATTGATCTGATTTTAAGATGGCTGCATGGACAAAGTCCTTGGACAATTTGACTGCCGCCAAAGAGTCCTGACCTAACAAAAGCTGACTGGCAATGCTGGACGCAAAGGTACAGCCTGCCCCCACATTGTTTTCTGAAAGCAGGGGCGACTTAAGCACTACCACTTCCTGCCCGTCATAGTAAACATCGACAGCCTGTGAACCTCCCAAGCGGTTGCCCCCCTTGATGACTACCGACTTGGCACCCAAGTCATAAAGCGCCACCGCCGCCTGCTCCATCTCTTCCACCGTTTGGATGTCTTTTTGGAGCAATAGCTGAGCTTCTGCCAGATTTGGCGTGATGATGCTGACACAGGGAAGGAATTTCAAGAGTTCATCCCTCAGCTGGCTGACCTCGGTATCATGCGTTTCCTTGCAGACCAAGACCGGATCCAAAACCACTGGAATATCCTGATGGGCCTTGATAAATTCCAAGGCCTGCTCTGCTATTTCCACCGTCGGAAGCAAGCCGATCTTAATAGCTGAAAAGGGCACATCCTTCAAACTAGCCAACTGCTGGGCAAACACCGCTGCATCTGTCGGAATAACCTCAAAACCTTTTTCCGTCATAGCTGTCAAGCAGGTCACCGCCACAAAGCCATGCAGGCCATGGACTGTGTAGGTGGTCAGGTCCGCATGGAGGCCGCCACCGCTGAAAATATCATTGCCCGAAAGCGCCAAAATATACTTAGTCTTCATAGATAATCTCCTTTAAATATAAACCATTTCCCGCCGCAGTTGGACCTGCCAAACCACGATCTTTTTCTGCCAAAATCCGCTTAATCTGCCCCACAGGCATCCGACCATTGCCAATTTTCAGCAAGGTCCCCACCATATTCCGCACCTGCTTGTACAAAAAGCCATTGCCTGAAAAGGTAAAAATCAAGAACTGGCGCCGCTGGTCGTACTCCATGGTCGCCGCCGTGATGGTCCGCACCTTGTCCTCGACTGAAGTCCCTGATGCCGTAAAGCCTGTAAAGTCATGGGTCCCCACTAGGTCCTGAATAGCTTCTTCTATCAAGCCCAAGTCCAAATCATAGGGATAGAAGGTCGCATAGTGGCGCATCATGGGATTCTTGGGTCGGCCAATGTCCACCAAAAACTCATAGGTCTTGCTGTGCTTGGCATAGCGGCAATGAAAATCATCCGCCACCTGCTCCACCTGGACCACATCAATGTCCTCAGGGGTTTGGGTATCCAAGGCAAAGCGGAGCTTCTCAGTGTCTCGACTGCCAGCCAAGTCAAAGTGTATAACCTGACCGTAGGCGTGTACTCCCGCATCTGTCCGACCCGCACCATGAACGGTTACTGGCTGGCCACTATTCAATCTTACTAACGTTTTTTCGATTTCTTCCTGAACTGTACGAGCATGGGGCTGGCGCTGAAAACCAGAAAAATCATGTCCATCGTAGGAAATAATTGCCTTATATCTTGTCATGTTTTGATTGTAGCACAGGAAAAGTATGTAAACAAGTCATGAGACACCAAACTGTCCTATGACAGATTTCCTGTCTCAAAATTGACACAACCTCCCAAATACACTATAATGAAACTGAATATTGTATCTTAGAATTTTTATAAAATAGTAACGAAAGGAGGAAACTATGGAACTCCATTCTCACCTCAATGCAGAAAACCAAACTGCTTTTGAACACGTCATCCAACATCTAAAAGAAAAGGGTGTACGCATTACCGAAACTAGAAAAGCAGTCGTTGCCTACATTATCGAAAGCGATGACCATCCTAGTGCTGAGATGATTTATCAAGATCTACTACCTAACTACCCAAACATGAGCCTGGCGACTGTTTACAACAACCTCAAACTTCTATTGGAAGAAGGGTTTGTGACTGAATTGAAACGGACCAATGATAATACTACTTATTACGACTTCATGGGGCACGAGCACCTCAATGTTATTTGTGAAGTCTGTGGAAAAATCACTGATTTCATGGATGTAGAAATCCCGAGCTTGAAGAAGGAAGCTCATACCCAAACTGGTTACAAAATTACAAAAGAGGTGCTATCCATCTACGGCATTTGTCCTGATTGTCAGGGATAAAAGACGAATATCAAAGCGGCTTTCTGTCGCTTTTTTTATTTCCTTTTGAATTATCAGAACAATCTTATTTAGAATTATTCTAAAAACCTTGACTTTCTTTTTTATAATTGTTATAATTAACTTGATTAAATGATAATAATTCTAAATAAGGAAACAGCAAACTATGACACTCGTAACCAACCTCAAACAACACAGTCACATCATCACGACCGCTCTCTGCTTGGCGCTCATTCTAATGGGTATCCTTCTGCTCCAGACTGGGCAGGGATGGGCTCCTATCTTCTTCATTTCAGCCTTTGTCATCGGTGGCTACCAGTCCGCCAAAGAAGGTCTGACTGAGCTGATTTTCGACAAGCACCTGTCGGTCGATCTGCTCATGATTTTGGCTGCTATCGGCTCTGGCCTGATCGGCTACTGGATGGAGGGGGCTCTACTCATCTTCATCTTCTCCCTTTCTTCTACTCTGGAAGAATTGGCCATGGAAAAAAGTAAGAATGCCATCGCAGCTCTGATGAACATGACCCCTCCAACGGCTCGTAAAATCGAGGAAAATGGTGACATCACTGTCTTAGACACCGCAGCCATTCGCATCGGCGATCTCCTGCAAGTTCGCAAGGGCGACACGGTCCCACTGGATGCCACTCTCATCAGTGAGCAATCAATCTTTGACGAGTCCATGATTACTGGTGAGCCGCTTCCTGCGGAAAAAATGGCTGGACAGGCTGTTATCGGTGGCACCATCAACCAAGGGCCAACTGTGACCGTTCAAGTTACGGCTGAGAAAGGCAATGCTCTCTTTGATAAAATCGTCCAAATGGTTGAAAACGCCCAAGAATCTAAATCACAAACAGCGACTTTCATTGAAAATATGGAAGATACCTATGTCAAGGTTGTTTTGGTGGTAGTACCGCTCTTCATTCTCTTTGCCCATTTTGCACTGGGCTGGGACTGGTTAACTGCCTTCTACCGTGGCATGATTCTCTTGACCATCGCTTCTCCTTGTGCCCTCGTAGCTTCTTCTTCACCCGCAACACTTTCTGCCATCAGCCGTGCGGCACGCAAGGGCATGATTATCAAGGGCGGTGATATTGCGGATAACATCGCCAATCTAGAAGCCATCGTCTTTGACAAGACGGGTACCCTGACCATTGGTAAACCTGAAGTTGTAGGTGCGACCTATCTTGGCGATGAGGAGCTTGTCAAACAGGTTGTTCAGGCAGTTGAAAAACAATCAAGCCACCCGATCGCTCAGGCTCTGATGACTTATACGGCTGACAGCTCTGCCATTGACCTCCAAAGCCTAGAAGACGTGACCGGAAAAGGCTTGGTGGCTGGCTATGAGGGCGACAGCTGGAAAATCGGTAAGGCGGGATTTGTGGTGGACAGCCTGGTGAGTCCCCTGTCTGCTGGCTTGCTGGCACAGATCGATGAGGCGGAAAGCACTGGGAAAACCCTGGTCTATATCAGCCAAAATGATTTCCTTGTGGCGATCTTCATGGTGGAAGATAGTTTGAAACCTGAGAGCAAGCAGCTAATTGCCCAGTTGAAAGAGATGGGCGTGACGCCAATTCTCTTGACGGGTGACCAAGAAAAGACCGCTCGGTATGTAGCCAGTCAGGTCGGTATCGACCGTGTGATTGCCAACTGTCTGCCGACAAATAAGGCTGCTGTTATCCAAGAACTGCAAAACGAGTTTGCGTCAGTCGGCATGGTGGGCGACGGTATCAACGATGCTCCTGCCCTTGCCCAAGCCAATGTCAGCTATGCCATGGGAAGCGGAACGGACATCGCTATGGAGTCAGCCGACATCGTGCTCATGGAAGACCTGACACGGATTCCCTACTCCATTCGCCTCTCTAAGAAAATGCGGGGTATCATCAAGCAAAATATCATCTTTGCCCTGTCTGTCATTGCCCTCCTCATCATCTCCAACCTCTTCCAGTCTATCAACCTCCCAGTCGGTGTGGTGGGCCACGAAGGATCAACGATTTTGGTGATTTTGAATGGGTTGAGATTACTGTATTTTAAATAACATCAAACCGCCAGTTGCTCGGCGGTTTTGTTCTTATTTTTTTAAAAAAACGCTTGCATTACAAGAATTATTGTTTTATAATAATTTTGAAGATGATATTATCATAAAACAATAATAATTGGAGGTTTGCTATGAAAACGAATCTACTCAAAACAGCAGGATTGGTTGCTGCATGTGTTCGCTATTTCTTCTATTTTTTGATTGCTCTCTATGCCTTCTTTACATTGGCAGGTTTTAGCGGGGATTCTTTTGTAACACGTTCTTGGGAATACACTTTTAACAAACCCATTGACCAGATTGGTGTCTGGCTCATCCTTTTAACAAGTGGATTAATCTTAATCGTCTTAGCGGCACTCAGTCACATTGCCCACTTGCTTCAAAAGTTATGTAAATTGCTTTTGGAAGAAGATTATTTCGCTTCAGCTAGCCTTGCCCTTTATCAGAAACTCTTCATCAGTTTGATAGTCTTAACTGCTGGTCAATTCGGACTAACCAGCTTGATTGCCCTGACAAATGCTGCTGGACCAAACAACTTCCTCAATCTACGTTGGTCTGATTTTATCCTCAATGCTCTCTTTATCTTCCTGACTTATTTTGTCTGGACCTTAGTACAAAAAGGGCAACAACTTGAAACCGAGAACAGCGAGTTTATCTGATATGGAAATGATTCGCGTAAACCTAGACAAGGTCCTCAAAGACCGACAAATGACTTCCAAGGACTTGGCGGAGCAAGTCGGCATTACTGAGGCCAACCTATCCATTCTCAAGACAGGCAAGGCAAAAGGCATTCGTTTTAATACCCTGATGAGCATCTGCCGAATCCTAGACTGCCAACCAGGAGATATTTTGGAATATGTGAATGAGGGGTAATAGCATGAACAAAAAGATATTTTTCAACATCGTCATACAATTGCTAACGTTTATTCGTTATGGATTGATTGCCTTAACAGGATTGATAATTTTGGCACTTCTTATTCTACTTATAGGCGGGAAACCTATTCAAAATAGCCTACAACTAACTGTCCCTTTGTCTATCATTGTTATCATTCTAATCATAAGTATCGTATTGGTAGTTTGCTTCATCTACCTAGCTACCATACTCAAAAAATTGATCATCAACTTTCAGAAAGGAACTATTTTCTCAACTGAAAATGTAGTCTATACAAAGATAATTTTAGGAACTCTGATCGTATGGACTAGCATACAATTTGCAAGTGCTTTTTTCCTATCTTACCTAGACTTAAAGAATGTAAGTGATTTATACGATTTTTCACTCAGTGATTACTTCATAAATGGTGTGCTGATTATTATTGCATTACTAGCAAAAATGATATTGGAAAAAGGTGTACTTTTACAAGCTGAAAACGATGAAATTATATAAAGGAGCCCATGATGAAAAAGTATATTTCCCTCATTGCACTCTGCATGATGATACCTTGCTTAAGTGCTTGTCACTCTGTCACTTCAGAAGTTAATAAAGAAATGCAAAACGAGCTAACAGCAGCTTCCATCGAAACAGAAAAAGCTCTAAAAACAGACGAAAGTCTGGCTAAGATTGAGAACTTTCAACAAATTGTCGAAATCGCGGCATCCAAAGGAGAGCTCTCTCTTGAATCGCCTTTCTCTGGCAAAATCTATTTAATGGCAACAAAAGAAAATCTCGAGAAACTCTCAAAAGAAGAGTTTACTCTAAATGAACATAGTTTCTCAACTATCGATTCTGGTAGTAGCAATGATTTTAATATTCGCTATAAAAAACAGACTTACTTCACTGTTCAAAGCTTATCCGTGCAAGATCTGGAGGATTTCGAATACACCAAATCCTCTCCCACTTCCGCTATTCTTGTGTTCTATCCAAACTAGCAAAAATTCCTCGATTCAAAAGAACCGAGGAATTTTTTAATAAGTCGCCAAGCGTTTTTCCAAATGCACCTGTCCGACAGCATATAGGGTACAGATAACCCAATAAATAAGGGCCACACAGATGTAAACGGTCATGTAGTCCGACTTGGCTCCGCCGACTATCTTGGCCTTATTGAAAATCTCTGGCACCGTAATCATAGCTGTCAGAGAGGTACTTTTTACCATGTCTAAGAGAACGTTGCTAAGGGGTGGAAGGGCAATGCGAAAGGCTTGGGGGATGATGATTTTTCGGTAAATCACATTGGTCCGCAACCCCAGGGAACGCGCCGCTTCCCATTGCCCCTTATCAATGGCTGAAAGAGATGCACGAATAATTTCAGAAATGTAGGCACTGGACATGGAAGTAAAGGCGATGATAGAGGCTGTTATGGCATCTAACTGCAAGCCCATAAAGGGCAGACCAAAATAGATGAAGAAAAGAAGAACCATGAGAGGAATACCACGCATGAGAGAAATATGGGCCATAGCCAACCAACGCAAGGGGCCAAACTTAGACATCCGCATGAGGGCTACAAAAAATCCACAGAAAGTCCCCAAGGCAAAACCAATTAGGGATAGGGATAGAGTGTAGGGAAGTCCCTCCAAAATCTGTGGAATAGCCTCTCTTGCAATATCTGCATTAAAAACTGCCTGCCAGTTAATATCCATATCTTCTCCTCTTTCCTAAAAACCAGATAGACCTTGCCAGTCTGGGACTGACAAAGTCTATACAAGATGCATTTATCGTCATTTAGTTTTTCTTTTATTACTTCGACGTAAGAGGAAACTCTGTTTCCTTATTTCCAACTTCAAACACTCCACTGGACTGTTTGAACTCGCCTTGCCTGATTTTGTAAAAGTGACTTGCTTTGCAAGTATTATCTCCAACCTCCGAAGGTTCCCCAAACCTTTGGAGCGAGTACTAAAAATAAACTAAAAGACTATAATTTGTTGCTAATTCTTATTCAACTTCGATAACTGGCAATTTATCAGCATTTTCAACAGGGATTGTCAAATCTTGTCCTGCATAGTATTTCTCAGAAATTGCCTTCAAAGTTCCGTCAGCTTTCATCGCTTCAAGAGCTTCGTCAATTTTTTCTTTCAAGCTTGTGTCAGCCTTGCTCATGACAATCCCTTGTTCAGTTGGATTGTATTTTGCATCACCCATTTTGACCTTGATGTCTGGGAAGTTGGCATTGGCCCATTTGATGGCCATGACTTGTGTGTAGTAGTCGTTTGGAATGAAGTCTGTACGACCTGTTGATACATCACGCAAATAGACATCGTTGGTTACGTTGTCATAGATAACTGGCTCTGCACCTTGCTTTTCAGCAATTTTCATGTACTGAGTACCTGCACCACCACCAGCTTTTTTACCAGTCCAGTCGCTCAAGTCAGCTGCTTCGATTCCTGATGAACCATCTTCACGGACGATGTAGCCACCAACTGAATACTTGTAAGGGATAGAGAAGTTGTACTTTTCCTTACGTGCTGCTGTCATGTCAAAGTTGTTCACAGAAATATCAACCTTGCCACTGTCCACAGCTGTAAAGGCTTCTGCTACACCAATTTCTTGGTATTCGATTTCCAATTTCAAACGTTTACCAATTTCATTGATCATGTCAATTTCATAACCGACCAATTCTTTAGCATCATTGTAGTAAGAAGTTGGGAAGAGGGTACCTGGTGTTGCAACCTTCAAGACACCTGCTTCTTGTACTTTTTTCCATTGAGTTTGTTCAGCAGAAGAACTGCTAGTATTAGAACTTGAGCTAGAACATGCTGCCAAGGTCAAAGTAGAAACCAAGAGAGCTGAGGCCAAAACTTTTTTCAACATAAAACAATCTCCTTTGGAAGCCATAGCTTCCTTTTTACTTTTTCGGTGTTAACCCACCAACTTTTACAGGTTAACATTTTGAAAACGTTTTGGCAAATAATTGAACTGAAAAAATGAATTCCCTTACAAGTTGAGTAAACCTGCTGCCTCCATTTGGTCTGCCAACTGCAAGAGTAAATCCTCTCGTCCCTTGGCTGCTGTCAATTGGATGCCGATTGGCAAGCCATCAGCCCGCACATAAGTTGGCAGACTAATCGAAGGTTGTCCTGTGATATTTGCCTGCTGGGTAAAGGGTGTCCAGGCCAGACTTTCTGCAAACATCTCCCAAATCAAACTCTGCTGCTCTGCCATTGTCAACTCCTGCGTGTGCAACAAGCGGTCCAGCATCTCTTGCGAGTGAGTGAACTGTTCTAGCATGGGAGCCACATCTGCCACGGTCGGTGTCAGAAGGAGGTCGTAATGCTGGTGGAAGTCCGCCATTCTGGCACTGTAGCGGTCCCAATCCTGCAAGACCTTGGAGTAGAGTTTGGCTGGAACGGTCTGTCCACTCTGGTAAATGGCCCAGGTCATGGCTTCCATATCATCAGGTGTCATGGACCGACCCAACCCTGCCTCTATCTCTTCAAACATCTGGGCTGTGTCCACGCTGTTCATCAGGTAGAAGGATTTCATCAGTGCCACTCCATCCAGAGGATATTCTGATAATTCCACCAGCTCATGCCCTAAGTCAGCCAAGTAATGATAGGCTTTTTGAACCGCTTCTACCGCTTCAGGACTGACC
The DNA here is from genome assembly GCF_046032115.1 of Streptococcus suis. Lineage (GTDB taxonomy): Bacteria > Bacillota > Bacilli > Lactobacillales > Streptococcaceae > Streptococcus > Streptococcus suis_AJ. The sequence continues at coordinate 23,107 of NZ_JARQOZ010000018.1, forward strand.
TTGCTCCCTACTGGAGACTTGCTATAGTAGGCAATTTTCAGGGACCTGTCCGTAGACGAAAAGAGAGACTGCTCAGGCAGAAGAGCCAAAGGAAAGGGAGCCTCGACTTGATAGGTCTGCAAGTGATAGAGGAGGCGTTTGGTATCGCGAACCGACTTGGTCAGGGCAAAGTTGCTGGAAGCTCCCTGCCAGCCACGATAGGACTTGGGTCCAACTGGAATTCGACCACGACTGGTTTTGAGGCCTATCAAGCCATTAAAAGAGGCTGGGATACGAATAGAGCCACCACCATCCGATGCAGCAGCAATAGAGACCATGCCTGAAGCCAGTGCTGCGGCTGCACCACCACTTGATCCACCAGCATTGCGACTAGGGTCCAAGGGAAGATTGACAGGACCATGTAGGCTAGAATCCGACATGTTCTTAAATCCAAACTCTGGCGTATTAGTCCGTCCCAAGATGATAAAACCCAGGTCCTTGAAAGCCTGCACCAGTTTGTCTGTATGAGCTACTCGGTAGTTTTGAAATAGGCGAGAACCGGCAGAAGAGGGCTGCCCCTTTTCATTTTGCCCCAAATCCTTGAGCAAGAAAGGAACTCCAGCAAATGGCTTGCCCAGATAGTCTTCTTTCTCCGCTTCTTTCAAGGCTTCTTCATATTGCTTGCTGACAACCGCATTGAGGTCGGGATTGAGTTTTTCAATCCTGTCAATGGATTCTTGCACCAACTCCTTGGCAGAAACCTGTTTTTGATTGACAGCCTGGGCCATAGCTGTCGCATCTTTCCATTTCATAGATTTTCTCCTAAATTCCATATTTTTCCATAGACTGCTTGATGGTCTTTCCGAGCGCCATAAAATCAGCCATGTTGTCCGACGAAGGATAAAAGGTAGTCAGAAAAGCCCCGTTTTCAATCAAGACATGCTCAATTCGTGTTTTCATATCCTCCACTGTCAAATCCCGACCGACAAAGTCTGACAGATTGGCCATCGAATCCGGATCCACCTGTGGAAATCGGTCAGATACTTCTTGCGGAGCAAAACTTGCTGCATAAAAGTCAGCCACCACTTGCCCTCGTTTGACTTGATTGCCTGACACACTGATATAGGCAGAAATGGCAATGGCCTCTTGGTAAATCCGCTGAGCCAATCCAGCAAACTTCCGCCCCTTGATACTAAGGTCGTAGGTCCCAGGACAATAGGAAGTTGCCACCTCACCACTGACCACCTCGAAGGGAAAATCCGAAAGCGCCTGAACAATCACATCCACCATGACCTGATAAGACTCCCGCAAATCAACCTTGTGACCAGAGGGATTAGGCAAAATCAGAGTGACATTTAAAATCCCCTCATCCGCAACAACTGCCAAACCGCCCAAACTCCGAATTATAGGACTGTATCCCGCCTGACCAATACTGGCCAAGCCCTTGTCCAGCTGAGCAACCTGGCTGTCCATCATCCCCAGAATGACTGTTTGGTCCATGGGCCAAAAATGTAAAATCCCTGTATTGGACTGACGATTGACTTCGCGCAAAAAGACCTCAGTCCACACCAATGGTCCCTGTTTCAAACCTGTCAAGCCAGACCAATCTTCATATTTTTTATGGTCACATTCTCAACCCAAGATTTCATCCGTAAGCGTTCTCTTTCAAATTACTATATCTTATTTTAACACAGAGCCTGTGATGCGTCGGAGAAAATGCCCAGAGTTTTTTCTGAAAAAGAAAGGAGACTGGAGTTTCCAGTCTCATCTTAGAATTATAAATCCTCAAAGGCATCTTTTACCTTGTCAAAGAATCCTTTTTTATGGGGTTTGACATCAATATTTCCCGCTGCCGCAAAGTCTTTAAGGGCTGCACGTTGGCGGTCGTTCAAACCTGTCGGAGTAACGATATTGACCGTCACATATTGGTCACCGATGGCACCACCGCGGACACTTGGGGCACCTTTTCCTTTGAGTCGGAAGGTCTTACCAGTCTGGGTACCTTCAGGAATGACCATATCTACATCACCGTGAACCGTTGGTACATGAACAGTATCACCAAGTGCTGCTTGGACAAAGTTGAGGTTCAGTTTATAGTGAATAGTGGTTCCTTCACGTTCAAACTTGTCTGAAGGTTGGACCTGAATGACAACGTAGAGATCTCCGTAAGGACCTCCATTGAAACCAGCTTCACCTTGACCTGCCAAGCGAATACGTTGACCAGTTTCCACACCAGCTGGTACCTTAACCGTTACCGTATGGGCTTGTTTTTCATGACCAGTTCCATGACAGGTTGTACATGGATCTTTGATTTGTTTTCCGCGACCATGACAGACATCACAGGTCATTTGACGGCGCATGGTTCCAAGTGGAGTTTGGGTGTCCACATTGATCACTCCAGAACCATGACAACGCCCACAGGTTACTGGACTTGTTCCAGGTTTGGCACCTGAACCTGTACAGGTTCGACAAGTTGCCTCACGGTTATAGGAAACTTCACGTTCCACACCAAAAATCGCTTCTTCAAATTTCAAGTTGACTGCATACTGCAAATCATCCCCTTGACGAGGTGCATTAGGATTGCGCGTCGCACCACCTCCACCAAAGAAGCTAGAGAAAATGTCTTCAAAGCCACCGAAACCTGCTCCGTCGAAACCACCAAATCCACCTGCTCCTCCGCCGAAGCCTCCATTGGCACCAGCAGGACCATACTGGTCATAGGCTGCCCGTTTCTGCGGATCGCTCAAGGTTTCATAAGCCTCTTGGACCTCCTTGTATTTATCCTCCGCACCCGGATCCTTGTTAATATCTGGATGGTATTTCTTTGAAAGCTTCCGATAAGCCTTCTTAATCTCGTCTGGCGAAGCATTCTTAGAAACCCCCAGACGATCGTAAAATTCAGTATTGTTCATATAAGATACTAAGGGCGTTAAGCGGACACAGCCAAAATAGGAGTTTTGACGCAGGACGCCACCGTCCTAGGAAAAAACTATCTTTTTGGCACAGTCCGTAGCCCGTGTTCAGTTACGAACACATTCCTTTCTATCATGGTTTGGGAAAAGTGAAAATAGGAAACTGACGCAGTGTGCCTAACACACTAGGAAGTTTATCTTTTTCACTAGGTTTTTAGCCTGTGTTCGAATTACCGAACTTGTATTCCTTTCCTTAGAATTTAGAAAGTAGCCCGTGTTCAATTACGAACACTTTCCTTTCTATGAAGATATTAAGCCGTTAAGCGACTCAAAGAAAAATAGGGAGTGAAAGTGTCCAGTGGACACTTTCAGCCCTGTCGCACAAAAACAATAAGCGACAGGTATTTCTCAAAAAGTCTATCCCCAGACTTTTTGACTTTTCACACAGCTTTTAGGGCGGGTTCAATTCCTTTCGTTAAATAATAGACGAATTTCAGAAAGTAGCCCGTGTTCAGTCGAGAACACTTTCCTTTCTATAAAAATTAGCTAAGGCATTTTTTCAAATGTCACTTTGAACTCTTCAAATTCTTTGTCAGATAGCTCAAAAATAAAATCTTCCTCAGAGTAATTGTCCAACTCTTTAAAACACCTACTTGCATCTTCAACCAAAGCAAGACTGGTCAAAACCTGACGAGAAAAGGCATTGACTGTAAAACCTGTTCCTGTAATGATATTGCCATCCTCACAGACTGGTAAGGGACGAAAATTTTCCCTAGGCAAAAAATCAAAATAGTCGATAAAATTTTGCCAAATACCACCTGTGTAAAGAGTCTGTTTCAACAATCCAGCCTTGGCAAGTAGGATAGGTGCTGAAGAAATTGCTGCAATTTTGATTGGCTTACCATCTAAACCTGCAAGAAATCGAATGAGGCATTCATCTCGTAAAGCCTGAGTAAAGTCAATCATCCCTGGGCAAAGAATACAATCATATTCCTCTATATTTACCTCTTCTAAGGTTTTATTGGCATAACAAGGTAGACCGTCCTCCGAATAAATCGTTTCCTTAGTGGAAGCAATATAATCAATCTTTCTCCCAAAGTTCAACACTAATGTGCTGGTCAACGGAGCTATCTCATAGAGAGAAAAATTAGGATAAAGCAAACAAGCAACTTTTTTCATGAAAAACCTCCTCATTAGCTATTTACCCAAAAACAGAGGCTGGGTTGCAACCTCTGTGATTGGAAAGTTTATTGATGAATGATTTCTATTCTCGAGAAGATGAGAACTGAGTTCGGGCTAAGAACTTCGGAAAAAATGATTTTCCGAACCCTAGATACTCAAAGAAATTCAAGACTAGGCTAGGCAACTGGACGAAGATTGAACTAGAGTTCATCGAGGAGAGTTAACAAAGCCTAGTGAAGAATTTCGAAGAGTATTACTTTTCAGTAAACTCGCCGTCTACCACATCATCGCCTGCGTTGTTAGCTGTTTGGGCACCTTCTTGGCCTGCAGCTGCTTGTTGTGCTGCTGCGACTTGTTCATAGAGTTTCACTGCAAGGGCTTGGGCTTTTTCGTTGAGGTTTTCAAGTTTCGCTTTCATGTCGTCCAAGTTGTTAGCTTCTTGAGCTGCTTTCAACTCATCAAGAGCTACTTGAGCTTGGTCACGTTCTGCGTCGAAGCCTTTGCCTTCAGTTTCTTTAAGAGTTTTCTCAGTCGCAAAGATTGCTTGGTCCACATCATTACGAAGGTCCACTTCTTCCTTACGTTTCTTATCTGCTTCAGCGTTTGCTTCTGCATCTTTCATCATGCGATCGATTTCTTCATCTGTCAAACCTGAGTTAGACTGGATAACGATAGTTTGCTCTTTTTGCGTACCAAGGTCTTTGGCTTTTACAGAAACGATACCGTTCTTGTCGATGTCGAATGTAACTTCGATTTGTGGAATACCACGAGGTGCTGCAGGGATGTCTGTCAATTGGAAACGACCAAGAGTCTTGTTGTCTGCTGCCATTGGACGTTCACCTTGAAGTACGTGGATATCAACAGCTGGCTGGTTATCTGCCGCAGTTGAGAAGACTTGTGACTTAGAAGTTGGGATAGTTGTGTTGCGGTCGATAAGTTTTGTAAATACACCACCCATTGTTTCGATACCAAGTGACAATGGTGTTACGTCAAGGAGGACAACATCTTTGACATCACCAGTGATGACACCACCTTGGATTGCCGCACCCATAGCAACAACTTCGTCAGGGTTTACAGATTTGTTTGGCTCTTTACCAGTTTCAGCTTTTACAGCTTCTACAACGGCTGGGATACGAGTTGAACCACCAACAAGGATGACTTCGTCAATTTCTGACAAGCTAAGACCTGCATCTGAAAGAGCTTGACGAACAGGAACTTTTGTACGTTCTACAAGGTCGTAAGTCAATTCGTCAAATTTCGCACGTGTCAATGTCATTTCCAAGTGAAGCGGACCTGCTGCTCCTGCAGTGATGAACGGCAAGCTGATTTGGGTTGACGTTACACCTGAAAGGTCTTTCTTAGCTTTTTCAGCCGCATCTTTCAAACGTTGAAGGGCCATTTTGTCAGCTGACAAGTCGATGCCGTTTTCTTTCTTGAATTCAGCTACCATGTGGTCGATAATCTTTTGGTCAAAGTCGTCACCACCGAGCTTGTTGTCACCTGCTGTTGCAAGTACGTCAAAGACACCGTCACCGAGCTCAAGGATAGATACGTCGAAAGTACCACCACCAAGGTCGAATACCAAGATTTTCTCGTCTTTGTCAGTCTTGTCCAAACCGTAAGCAAGGGCTGCTGCAGTTGGTTCGTTGACAATACGTTCTACTTCAAGACCTGCGATTTTACCTGCGTCTTTTGTTGCTTGACGTTGGGCATCGTTGAAGTAAGCTGGAACAGTGATAACCGCTTTTGTTACTTTTTCACCAAGGTACTCTTCTGCATAACCTTTCAAGTATTGAAGGATCATTGCTGAGATTTCTTGTGGTGTGTATTCTTTGCCGTTTGCTGAAACTTTTTCAGAAGTTCCCATTTTTGATTTGATAGAAATGATTGTATCTGGGTTAGTTACCGCTTGGCGTTTTGCCGCATCACCAACGATGATTTCACCATTTTTGAAAGATACAACAGACGGAGTTGTGCGGTTTCCTTCTGGGTTTGCGATGATTTTTGATTCAGTTCCTTCAAGAACTGCAACTGCTGAGTTTGTTGTACCTAAGTCAATACCGATAATTTTAGACATATGTTTTACCTCTTTTTAATTTACTTTCTTTTCAAGTAGTTTAACGACATTTCGGTCAAGTTTTCTTTTTTGGGAAATAGCAGAGCGACCTTAGTGTTTCAGTTTGCTTTTATTACTAGCTTTAACAGTCTTTGAATAGACTGTTAAAGGTGGGGAATAAACGAATGAAATTCGTACTACTGCCGAAGACTGTACTGAAGTACGGCAAGGTGAGTTCAAATAATCTCTTTTATTTGAAGTTGGAAATAAGGAAACGGAGTTTCCTCTGCCGTCGAAGTAATAAAAGATAAACTGGAAGACTAAGTTATTCCGACACCACCACCATAGCCGGTCTCAACAGACGTTCATGCAACTTGTAGCCTTTTTGGAAGACTTGTGCGATGTGTTCTGCTGGGCAGTCGTCTGTTGCTGGAACAGTTTGAATGGCCATGTGAAGATTTGGGTCAAAAACATCGGTTGCGACTTCTTCCACCCCTTCTTCTTTGAGGGCTTGAATCAAACTTTCTTGTACCATCTCCAAGCCTTTTTTGACATCTTCTGTCAAACCTTCGACTTGAAGGGCACGCTCCAAGTTATCCAAGCTCGGCAAGATTTTCTTAGCCAAGTCTTGCGAACGGTAACGTTGAATGGTCTGGCGTTCCTCGTTGGCACGGCGTTGGATATTTTGCATTTCAGCATGGGCACGGAGGTACTTGTTTTCAAATTCCTCTGCACGCTCATTTGCCAAGTCCAATTCTGATTTTTCAGGAGCTTCGACAACTTCTTCTGTTGTTTCAACCTCTTCTACGATTTCTTCGTTTTTGATTTCTTCTGACAAGTTGTTCACCTCTTCATTTTCTATTATTACTTTGACAAATAATAAATTGAGTTCGGGCTAGAAACTCAGAAAAAAGATAGATTTCCTTGTGTCTGATGACACCGCGTCAATCTCCTATTTTTCAATCGTTTCCTTCACGCCCTCACATCTTAATTGACCTCATAATGATTACTACTTAAGTATCGGTAGTAATCGGTTAATTTCATAAATAGGACGCGGCTGATGATGTTGATTAAGCTCATCTGCCTACGGTAGTCCATGTCAACAGGACCAAGCAAACTCATCTGGGCCATGCCCCTATAGGGGATTGGAAAGCGATGATGAATGACTGTCACATCCGCCAGGGCAGGATCCCTATGTTCCGCCACGGAAATACTGGTCTGCTGGTTTAGCGCCAAGCCTTGCCGCAACTCTGGGGCTAATAGTTGTGGGCTATCCAAGAGCTGATAGGTGGCGAGATTGCCATAGGTCAGCGAGGCGACCTTTCCACTGATAAAGACTGATTCTTGGAAGAGATTGGCAAAGATGTAGTCCATCAGATCCAAGACATTGTCCGTCGTGGTAAAGTAACGCTGCACCACCTGGGGAATCTCCGTCCGCAGCTTGTAGTGAATTGCCAAGACCGTCTGGTCAACGAAGCGTTCATCCACCAGGCGTTTGAGCACTTCCAAGTCCCTGGTCAAAAAGTTCTTGGGAATGGCAAACTGGACGGTGACAGGTTTGGACTGGTCTAGGGTCAAGACTGCCAAGGCATCGTGGCTACTGAGCTGCACGATGTCAAAGGAAGTCAACTGCTGACTGGTCGGCTCCACATCTAAGATGACCGAGGTGTAGCCTGTCAAATCCGCTAGGACTGTACTGGCCCGCTCCAAGATGTCTTCCAACTTGAAGGCTTCAAAGTCGAAGGCCTTGACCACCTGATAAACATCTTCTTCATTGATGTGTTCCAAGTTAAGCGAATGGTTGACAAAGTATTGAAAACCAGCCCGACTGGGCATCCGACCGCTTGACGTGTGAGCCTTTTCTAGCAAGCCCAACTGCTCTAGCTTAGCCATATCATTACGAATGGTCGCCGAACTAGAAGCAATCATCTCCTGCAAGGCCTTAGAACCAATCGGCTCATGATGGCGCGTAAACAATTCAACAATCAGATTCAAAATATCATTTTGACGTTGGGTAATCATCTCCGCTCCTTTCATGAACAGTGTTGATTTTTATATTTTTAGCACTCTATAACGATGAGTGCTAAACTTTATACTCCCATTATACGCCGAAAAAATGGATTGTCAAGAGAAAAAACCAAAAAATTAGCACTCTTTTACCTAGAGTGCTAAAAATCAGTCTGAGGACCTAGTTGTTTTTTACAAGTCGGTAAAAACGGTATCCAGTCAACAGCAAGAGAGGGATATAGATAGCAGAAAGAATAAGCGTAAGTACATAATGATGCTCATTCAGATTCACCCCTATCAAAATGAAATAAAGTCCTAAGGATAGTAAATAACGTCTTTGGATGATTGTTTTAACAAATTCCACTTTGCTTTCCCTATCACCATATAGTTCAAGTCCCCCCAACTTAGCTAGCTTCCTGAAAATAATGAAGCTTTGGCATGATGTGACAAATTCCCAACCATAGTCCTCGTACATGCGTAGATAGGATTCTCTATCCTTGTTTTTACTTTCTTTAAAATCAACCTGGTAAACGACATCTTCTGGCTCACATTTTTCAAAATGATAAAACAAGCTCCAGCTAATCTTAACTAGCTTCCACCCCTTCTTATGCATTTCACTAAGGTAGCGTGCCTGTTGATTGAAATCTGTGATAAAAAATACTTTACATTCTGTCTTAGTCTCCATAACTTTCTCCCTTACTGTTTCGATAAAGGCGTTCAATTCGAGCCAATTCTATGTCTAGAATTTCCCGACCTGTTGCTGTTATTTGGTAAAACTTTCGCTTGTCTTCTTCTCTGACAAAGGCAATCAAGCCATCCTTCTCCATTTTCGACAGGGTGCCGTACATGGTCCCAGGGCTAATCACGACCTGACCTGCCGTGACTTCCTTGGTCTTCTGTGTAATATCGTAACCATGCCGTTCTTCCTGTAAATGAAAGAGAATATAGAAGGCTGTCTCTGTCATGGGAACATAGACGCGTTTTAACTTATCATCCATAAAACTCCTTTCGCACTACGATACATCGAACTTCGATGTATAAATTATATCGCACCTCGATACACTTGTCAAGAAAAAAATCAGAGAAAATCCCTGATTTCATTTCTTGATTGTTTTAGAAAATGGTGTTTTATGTGTCGTGATAAAGTTTTCAAGCCAGCTAGCATCATCGCTCTCTGTCGCTACTTCTTCCCTTTCCTCATCCGTGTCCTGTTCTTCATCATCTGAAAAATCGACTTTCCCAAACAGAACTACCTTGCCCTCCGTTTCAGCACTTGCTGAACTGCTATTAGTTGTTAGAAGCCCAAAAGTTACAAAACCAAGCATTGTAAGAGCACCTAGAACAAGTAATTTCTTCATCATTATTTCCTCCAAGATAATTATAGTCTTTTAGTTTACTTTTAGTACTAGGCAACGAGCTGCAGACAGTACTGGAGTACGGCAAAGCGAGTTAACGAAGTAATAAAAGAAAAACTAAATGTCTATAAACATTGTTTTGTAAAGTTGTAAAACTTACAAGTATCATCTTACAGGAAATGACGAGCCACTTAAAATTCATTACATATCTGTAACTTTCTCAATTTCCTTATTGATCTGGTAGATTAAATCATAGCAATCTAAAAATTTGGCAATATGCAGGCATTCCTTCATTATTTCTAGGCCACCATCATTTCCATTCATGTAGGACAAGCGTGCTTTTATGAGCTTAAGCAGCAAGCGATCCCGCATATTCTTTTCCATGATATTGACAGAGTCAAGAATTTTGAGAAAGCGAATCGCAGCAATCTCCTCTCCCCTATCTAACAAACTACTCGAAATATTGATGAGTACCTTATAAACATTATCTCTGTTTTCTGTGATATCCATATAAAACTTTGTTCGATTGAGAACTTCCATTCCCAGAACTTCCAACATTTTGCTAGGAAGACCTCTGCTACAATTTCCGAAAATCCAGAGTTCAAATTTACCCCAATCATCTATGGACATTAAATAGTCCGATAGAATAGCTTTTTCATCCTCAGAAACATCATAATCAGGATCGCACCATTGCTGCTTGAATATATGAAAGGCCGCAACCATCACCCTATCAAACGGACGTCCATCCCTATCATACTCTGCTTGATGGTACAAAATTCTATCATCCATATACTGAGCGTTGTGACTATAAACTGCACGGACGAATTCTTCTGAGGAAAACAAATTATCTATCTGAAAATAGGACTGGTAGAGGGTAGAAAATTCGCCCTCTACCACATTCATCCGTCTCAAGCAATGAAAAAATGTATCTACAGAAAGATTACTCTTTCCATTTTCAAAGCGTGATAACTGAGCAGGTGTCACGAAATCCCCAGCCACTTCTTTGAGAGACATATTTTTTGATTCACGAATGAGTTTAAAAATTTTTCCGTAATTTCCCATTATATTCTCCACGCGTTACATTTATGTAACGAAATTTGCCAACTTTTGAATCTAGTATATCATAAATTTATCATTTTTTTATAGAAAGGCAGGTAGTTATGTCATCTCTCTTATCTACCCAAGAATTATCAAAGCAATATGGGAAACAAAAAGCAGTTCATCAGGTTTCTTTAACGATTAATAAAGGAGAAATCTGTGGCTTAGTCGGTGAAAATAGTGCTGGGAAGACAACGCTTCTCAGAATGTTATCGGGCCTCATTTCCCAAACTTCAGGTACCATTACTAGCTCAAAAGATTGTCGTATGGGAGCTTTAATTGAATCCCCTGCTCTACAACCTAATTTATCTGCGATCGATAATCTTCGTTACATGGCTCTGCAATTAAATCTCAAGCAAGCGGATGAAAAAATCTTAGAGACATTAGCAATTGTCGGTTTAGAGGATGTGGATCCTAAGAAAAAATCCAAAGATTTTTCATTGGGAATGCGTCAACGTTTAGCCATTGCCTTAGCTATTCTAGATAAGCCTGATTTTTTAATCCTAGACGAACCGATTAATGGTCTTGACCCTGTTGGAATCAAAGAAATGAGAAGCATTATTTTAAATCTTCGCAATCAATATGGGATGACCATCCTTATCTCCAGTCATATCCTATCAGAGCTTGAGATGGTGGTTGATCGCTACATTATTATGCATAAGGGCCTTATCGTCAAAGAATTCTCAAGACAAGAACTTGAACAAACCTTAGAAGAACAGCTCTATCTACAAACGAACAACCATCCTAAGACCTTTACTATCCTTGAAGAGCAGGGCATCGCTTACAAAATAGATAAGGATTATATCAGTCTGTCATCAGATACAAATGTTATGAGCCTCATTCATCTCTTGATAAACCATGAGATGGAGGTCAAAGAAATTTTTAAACAACAAATGTCATTTGAAGATTATTACCTGACATTGATTCAAGAAGGAGAAGAGCATGATACATTACTTTAAAGCTGATTTATTTAAGATTCAAAAAGAACAGAGATTAACGGTTTCATTGGGAATATTGGCTTTACTGTCCTTTTTATCCGCTTTTTTGTTGCATGGCAACGAAGACTTCACTAGCTCTCTTATTCAATTGCTTTCTCAATTTATCACACTATTTTTTATCGTTCCAGCCAACCTTTTCTTTGGAGAAGATTTTACTTACCGTACCATCAATCATATTATTATCAAGCAACAAACAAGAAAAGGGGTATTTTTCTATAAAGTCTTAGCAACCCTTGTACTAGATCTCGCTTATATCCTTCTATCCTATTTATTGAGTAGCAGTGTTGGCTTACTTCTAGGTGATCGTGTTGATTTTGCAGTGATAATACAAAGTTTCATTGTTCAAACACCTTTATTTATCTGTATCTCTCTGTTATCCATCCTGATATTTGTCAAGTCCAATAAGGTCAATCAAGCCTATCTTGACTTTAGTTTAATTAGCCTTCTTTTTGACAATATCACTAACCTCATTACCAGTAACCTACTCCATATGACATTACCAACAGATTATTTTCTATTTCTTTCGCTTCAACAAGGGGAACATATTTCAAGGCTATCCATGGGTCTTAGCTTTATGGCTACTCTATTATATCTCTATCTGAGTTACGGCATTTTCAGTAGGAAAGAGTTAAAATGATGTAGCTTAGATTTCATATATAAAAACATGTATGTCACACATCAGAAAAAACGTATGACATACATGTTTTCATTTCACATTTATTCCCCTTGAGCAATCAATTCTGCTCCACGGTGACGGTAGGACATATCTCCGACTGCTTCAATAGTAAATTGACCATTTTCATACTTGAGGACAGTAATAGAACCATTGTCCAAGAAGAGATTGGTTGGACTTTCTGGATTGAGTAGATTTACAAGAGTTGCAATGGTCATACCATGGCTGACTACAAGAGCATTTCCTCCACCTTGTTTTTCTACATCCTGTGCGATGGATTCAAAACCTGTCAAGATACGGTCACGCAAGACTTCCCAAGACTCTGACCAACCAGCTGTATCTGCCTCTTGGATACCATGAGCAATTTCCTCATAGCTCATGCCAACGACATCAATCGTCCCTTTCAAGCGTGGTAAAACACCTTGAAAAAGTTCTGCGTCATACATGCCCTCGAAACTACCAAAGCACCATTCACGGATACGCTTGTCTTGGTAATATGGGATTTTTCCTAAAATTCCCAATTCACGCTGGGCGATGGTCATGGTCTGAACGGTCCGCCCTAGGTCACTGGATACGGCTAGTTTAAAATCAATGCCTGCATCCTTGAGCCCCAAGCCCAGCTCACGAATTCCTTCCTCACCAGCCTTGGTCAGCGGTGTATCACACCAGCCCTGCACGCGCCCGATGGTATTAAACATGGTTTTCCCATGTCGAGAAATATATAATCTTACGTCTGCCATAGTGTTCTCCTTGTCTTTTCTTACTATATAGTCATTTGAATTAGCTTTGATACATCGTCACTTTCGGCTTGCTGTACTCTAGTACTACCTGCACCTCGGTTCCTTATCTGAAAGCTAATTCACTCGACTATAGTATAGCAAAAAACCGACTGCTTGTCGCAATCGGTTTACGTTTTTAGTTCTTAAAGCTATGAATCGGTGCTGGAATTTGTCCGCCACGGTTGATAAAGTCAGCAGACGAAGCCTGATTGACCTTCATAACAGGAGCCGTTCCCAGAAGCCCACCAAATTCAATCATATCCCCTTCTTTTCCAAGCGGAATGATACGAACCGCAGTAGTTTTCTGGTTGATAACCCCAATCGCCGCCTCATCCGCAATCATAGCTGCGATCGTTTCAGCAGGCGTTGTTTCTGGAATGGCAATCATATCCAAACCAACAGAACAGATAGCCGTCATAGCTTCCAATTTTTCAAGGTTGAGCGAGCCATTTTGCACCGCCGCAATCATGCCCTCGTCCTCAGACACAGGGATAAAGGCACCTGACAAGCCACCGACTTGGTTGCAGGCCATGACTCCACCCTTTTTCACTGCGTCATTGAGCAAAGCCAGGGCAGCGGTCGTTCCGTGCGTACCTACGGTTTCTAAGCCCATTTCCTCCAAAACCCGAGCCACTGAATCGCCAACGGCTGGCGTCGGAGCAAGGGACAGGTCCACGATACCGAACTTAACACCCAGGCGTTCACTGGCCATATTGCCGACCAACTGACCGATACGGGTAATCTTGAAGGCCGTCTTTTTGACGGTTTCCGCCACCACATCAAAGCTCTCGCCACGCACTTTTTCAAGGGCACGCTTGACCACACCAGGCCCAGACACACCGACATTGATAACCACATCCGCCTCGCCGACACCATGGAAGGCACCCGCCATGAAAGGATTGTCCTCGACCGCATTGGCAAAGACCACCAGCTTGGCCGCCCCCATTTCAGAAGCTTCCGCCGTCTCCTTGATGATCCGCCCCATATCCCGCACAGCCGTCATGTTGATACCCGTCTTGGTCGATCCGATGTTGACTGACGAGCAGACCTTTGTCGTTTGGGCCAATGCCTGCGGTATAGAGTTGATGAGGATTTCATCCCCTTTTTGGTAGCCCTTTTGAACGAGAGCTGAAAAACCTCCGATAAAATCGATGCCGATTTCATGAGCCGCCTTGTCCAAGGCATGAGCCAAGGGAAGATAATCCGTCGCATCCGTCGCCGCACCAATCAAAGCAATCGGCGTTACCGACACCCGTTTATTAACAATGGGAATCCCCAGCTCCGCCGCAATCTCATCACCGACCGCTACCAAGTTCTTAGCCTTGGTCACAATTTTGGTGTAAACTTTTTCCGCAGCCTTATCGATGTCCGAGTCGATACAGTCCAAGAGGGAAATCCCCATGGTAATGGTCCGAATATCGAAGTGCTGCTCCTCGATCATCTCAATGGTTTCTCTAACCTGTCTAATATCCATGATTGCTCTCCTTACAAGTTGTGCATGGCATCAAAAATCGCCGCACTTTGAATGTTGATTTTCACGTTCAAACTTTGACCAAAGGCATCCAATTCCGCACGAAGTTGCGTGAAATCTTGCTTCTCATCTGATGACACCACCGCCATCATGGTAAAATACTCATCCAAAACAGTCTGAGAAATATCATCAATATTAAGTCCCAATTCCGCAATCTTAGTCGCAACACCCGCAACAATCCCTGACTTGTCCTTACCGACAACTGTAACAATAGCTTTCATCTGAACACCTCTTCTAAATTTTCATTTATTTTATCATAAATATGCAGAAAAAGGTAGAAATCCTATTGCTTTCTACCTCCATCATACGTCTTTATAGTCCTTGTTGCTTCTTGTAGTCGGTCACAGTCATGCCAGTCCATTTCTTGAAGGCACGGCTGAAAGCATTGACCTCGCTGTAGCCAATCAAGCTGGAAATCTCCTCTGCTGGTAATTTCATCTTGAGATAGGAGAAGGTCATGGCCTTTTGGACGGCTTGCAGTTCCTGTTTGAAGCTGGTATTTTGAGCATAACCAAGTTCTTCGCCGTACGTACGCATATTTTCTTGAATAGCTGCCAAGATTTCCAAGCGTTCTGCGATTGAAACTGTGTCCAAGCTTGTGGGTCCAAGTGGTTAAATGCTTCTTGATCTGTGAGTACCATGATGATTTCCTCATTCCTTAATTTGTTTTACAAGAATGATTATAGACCTCTGACAGAAAAAGTTGAATGACATTTGGCGACTTGTGCTTACCAATTTACGCCAAAGAAAAGAACTCCCCAATCCGAAGATGAGAGAGTCCGATCTACTAGTATGGCACTGGAATGACAACCAATACAATAAATTGATTTGATTTAACACTAATATTTAGATGTCCTTTCAATTTCGTAACCCTATCATAAATGCTTTTTATTCCTATACCTTGTCTATCTGGCGATTTGATAGATTTCATACCATCATAATGAATAGCCACATTAGTTTTTGCGATAGAATTAGCTATTTTAAAAACCAATTTGTTATGCTTAAAGCGTAATACTATGTCAATTGGGGTCTTTAAGCCGTTACGTTCAATTTCTTCTATAGCATTATCAAGAATATTCCCAAGAATGGCACACAAATCAATAGCAATAGTACTTAAATCTAAATTATATGGAACTTGTAAATCTAAATTATATAGGATATCATCTTTTTTCATCTTAGATATTTTTTGATTTAATATTGCATCAATGGGGATACATCCTGTAATTTTACGATTAAATACTTCCTGTCCCAATATCTCTTGAGTTATTGTTTGGATGTTCTCACATTCATTATTAGCAGCATAAAAATCAATTGAAGAAATAATATTTTTCAAATCGTGTCTAAGGATAGCCAACTCATTTTCTTGCTTTATGATCTCACTCGTCATGTTATTTTCATCAGAAGCTATTTTGTTTTTGATAATATTGTAGTTTTTTTCACTCAAGTAATTATAAAGCACAATGATAACAATATTAATTAACCACAAATAGCTGTCAAATAAGAGAACTTTACCAAGAGATAACGGTATTTTATGTAATAGCAAGACAATCGAAATAAAAGGAGTGACTGAAAGAATACCATATTCTATTTTATTCAGACCTATTAAATTGTCTACTTTGAATCGTCTCAAGCCTAATACAAATATCAGAGTCAGCACCATCAGGAAAAATTGAACAAAGAAGATAGCAAATGTTTTAGTTTGTGGTGCATGGTTAAATAGTAAAACAACAATATCTTCTTGAATCAATAACCAAAAAATCAGAAATAAGAAATGAAATATTTTTTTCACTATATTTCCAGATAAAAAGAAGAAGAGAATCAAAAAAGTGAAGAACAGGGAAAAAATTTTCAAATCAATAAAGGTATTCTGATTCACAATTATTGACGTCCTGCCAATAAAATAGATGAATACAATAAAGCAATAGAATCTCAGCTTAGAAATTCTGATAACAAAAAAATGCTGTAAATAGATCCAAATAATAAAGCTTTGAAATAAAAAAAGAGAGAGGAGACCAGTCGTTTTAAATAAACCAATCATAATCCAAAACTCCTCTCAATAAATTGATTATAGGCTGTAACTACCGCTTTCTTTCGACTTCTACTGATAGCGATACAATCGCCATTTACCATTGTTACTTCATTTCTATTAAAAGATGCAACATAATCTAAATTAATTATTGTACCACTATTAACTCTAACGAAATGTGTTTGTGGTAACCCTTCTTCAATTGTTGATATCTTCCCATAAAATGACACATTACTACCATCAACTAATTCAAGATGAATTTTTCTACCAAATTCAGAATATAAGCAGACAATATTCTCTAAAATCACTTGAAAGTGTTCCTTACCTACTTGATAGAATAGGAATTTCTGTTTAGCAGTCAATTCTACAAGAACATCCTTAAGAACAGCTCTCAGTTTCTCAATAGATACAGGTTTTATTAGATAACGAAAAGGAGAGACTTCAAAACTCTCTAAAGCATACTGTTCATAACTTGTAACGTAAATTAAGATAAAATTCCGATCAATATCCCTCAATAGTTTTGCAGTCTCAATCCCATCAATTCCTTCCATTTCAATATCCAAAAACACCAAGTGATAACTATCCTTCTGAGTCCTCATCGCTTTCACTAGACGCTCCCCTTTATAATAACCATCAATCTCATATTGAATGTGACTCTCATCAAAATAGGTTGAAATTTGAGTCTCTAAATGACTAACCTGTAAGCTATCATCATCACAAATTGCTATTCTATACATCTATTTCTATAAATTCCTTTTTGGAATATTATATCACTCACAATGCTTTCTTTTCAAATCCTTTCATGGTAGCGATCAATAATAATATACACATTAAAAAATAACTTAACAAATGAGCAATAGACAAACTAATTGTAAATTGATAATTAGGTACAACAAAGAAATATCCAGGGATAAATTTAGAAATAACAGTAACATACGACAACAGTTGACATAAAAAATAGACACCTAAACTTATAAATGCAGCTACTATCGCTGAAACATGTAGTGATAAATAAAAAGCAACGCTAGCAAGCAAAATAATAAAACCTAAATTTACCAAACTAATGACTATTGACTGTACATTCGTAGCATGTAATTCCAAAAAATTCTCATAGCCATATTCACTTCTAGATACAAAACAAATATAAGTGGCTAGTGATGATAAGCAGTTCAGTACATACAAAAATAAGATTGATAAGATGACAACTATATATTTAGAAATAATCAATGTTTTCTTACTAGATACTCGGTTTACTTCTAGTAGAATTTGCCCACCTTGGATTTCTCCACCTAAAATAAAGGAAGAAGTATACAAAATTAACAATAAGGGAATGGTTAAGATTAGTAAGAACGTCCACATCGTCGTGATAAAGGTAACTAAATCTAATTTAGCACCGATTTTCACAAAATCCCAATGTAAGAAAATACCCAATCCGTAAACTAAGGACCATAAGGATAACACTGTTAATACGATAAAATTTTTCCGTTTCAGTAATTTATAGAGTTCTGCTAAAATAATAGATTTCATGATTTTACCCCCTAAATAATTCCTCGATAGAATCTTTTATTGTGATATCTTTGATTTCACCGTTATACTTGTAAATAAGTTTTAAAATTGAATTTAGCGTTGATACATCCTGCGGTAGAATTATCTGATTTTCTTTTATATCGACTAAAACTTTCAAACATTCCTCTAGCTCTGGCACTACATGATCCAAGGTTATAATTATTTTATTTTCTCCCAGTTTAGAATGCATTTCAACACGCTTTTCATTTATAAATAAGAAATAATCACAAATTTCTTCAATTTCGTGTAACTGATGTGATGAGATTAGTATTGTAACCCCCTTTTCTTGACGTAGCTTTACAATATAATCTAGAAGAATCCTAACTCCTGCGGGATCCAAACCAACAAATGGTTCATCTAAAATCAAAAATTCAGGATCATCCAACAATGCTAAAGCCAAACCCAATCTCTGTTTCATACCAAATGAATAAGATTTTACTGGTTTTTTACTATTATCTAAACCAACAAATTTTAACAACCCATCAATTCGGTCATCTAAATCTTTTTCACTGAATGTTGAAGAGTACATAGAGAACAATTTTAAATTATCATATGCAGAGAAATCTTCAAACAATCTACAATCTAGGAGGAAACCAATTTTATTCAATGCCTTTCTTTTAGTATGATAATTCGAATCCCCTTCAAATTGAATATCACCTTCAGTTCGTGATGTGAGACCCAATATCATCTTCATAAGAGTAGTCTTCCCACATCCATTTTTTCCAATCAAGCCAACTATATCTCCTGATTGGATGTCAAAATTGACATTAGTTAACACTTCTTGTGAACCAAACGATTTACTTAAATTACACGCTCGTAGTATTGTACTCATGAATATTACCTCCACCAGGTGCGGTATGCACTAAATAATTATCGAACTCAATCTTTTCAAAAGAGATTCATCTAAATTATAAGAAATCATTAAGATATTTTTCTGGATCCAAAAATTTATAAGCTATTACTTTTGATGATTGTTCATCTAAAGTAAACTCAGCTTTATCAAGTTGATGTTTTTAGTATAGCCCAAATAAGCAAAACAAAAGCTCTTTTGTACTAATTTGTATGTTTACTTGTAGTATCTGGTAATCCATTCTTTTACTCACATTATTGATTATTTGATTGGGGATTCTCCCCAATCAAATCAAAAAACTCGCTTTCGCGAGTTTGGTTGTTTATTTCATACTTTGCGACCGACGGGCATAGGCTTTCCAGTCAATCCCACGCGCTTCGCACCAGTTTTGTACATTTGGAGCCAAGACCAAATCTTTCTGACGGAGTTCCGCAATGTTCTTAGCACCCAGCATGGTCATGATTTCTGCCATCTGCCATTGGAAGGTCTTGATAGCCTGCAAGCCGTCGTCAAAACGATGTCCCTTACCATCCTTGACATACTGGAGGAAATGATTGGACATACCAACAAGGTCTGCACCGAGGGCCAATGATTTGACAATATCTAGTGGCGTCTTAATACCACCAGATGCAATCAGACTTGGGCGAACTTCTTCAGGGACAGACATAGCTTCCACCAAGGATGTCACCGTTGACTGCCCCCAACCCTCTAGATAGGTATAATCATTGAAGGTCCGACGGGCATTTTCAATCTTGGCAAAATCCGTCCCCCCAGTCCCAGACACATCAATGGTCTTGACACCGACAGAAGCCAGTTGGGCAACCGTTTCACGGCTCATACCAAAACCAACTTCCTTGACGATGACCGGCACTTCCATCTCCCGCACTAGAGTTTCAATATTCTTCAACCACATGGTAAAATCACGGTCTCCCTCAGGCATAACAATCTCCTGAGGTGCATTGACATGGATTTGGATGGCATTGGCCTCCAACAAATCCACCGCCCGCTTGGCATTCTCAACACTGTGGTGGGCACCTAGATTGGCAAAAATAATGCCATAAGGATTTTCCCGACGCATAACGGAGAAGGTTTCCGCAACAGACGGATCCTTGATCGCCGCACTAACCGAACCTGAAGCCAGAGCAATCTTCCCAAAATGCCCCATAATTCCCAAGAGGCGATTGATTTCCCGCGTCTTCTTGCTTCCACCGGTCATGGCATTGATAAAGAAAGGAAAGGCAAAGTCCAAACCAGCTACACTGGTCGAAATATCCACTTCATCTACCTTGGTCTGAGGTAGGGAATGATGGACAAACAAGGTCTCCGTAAAGTCCTTGGCCGGTGTGGCACTATATTGCTGGTTGGCCAAGCCAACGTGTTGATCCTTGCGGTCTAAACCAAATTCTCCTAGATAAAACATAGGGTTCTCCTTATTCTCTACTTGTGATCTTTAGTTGGAGTGGAAGAATGCCGGCTTGTTGCCAAGCCTTCTCAATAGCTACTTTTTGTTCCTTACTGTCTACCAAGCAAATGCCGCAGTCACCACCGCCTGCACCAGATGATTTGGCCACCGCTCCATAAGTCTGGGCCAGATCACAGAGTTGGCTCAGTCGAGGCGTTTCAATGACCAAGCCCATTCCTCTCGCAAAGTCTTGTAAGAGCTTGCGGTTCTGAGCAATGGCCTGTCTTACTGACGCTGAGTCATTTGTCTGACAAGCTACTATCAACTGCTCTACACAGGTCTTAGAGTCGGCTAGAAACTGGCTATGAATGTACTCTTTTTCTGCCTGACTTTTTTGGCTTTCCATCTGGGAAACCAATCGATCTGTCGAAGCCGCCGACCCTGTCCAGCCAACCAAGAGGTCTAAGCCCTCGGGTAACTGGATAGGGCTGATGGACAACCCCTGCCAATCACTTTCCACCAGATCCAGCAGGGACAGCTCTGCCATTTTCCCTAACAGCCAAGAACGGTCCAGGGAATGATAGGCAATCAAGCCACCAAAACTGGAAGCCGCCAAGTCACCGAAGGAACCCGTCATGCCTAGTTTGGTCTGGACCAAGGCTGCCAGCTTGTAGGTCAGGAGGGCATCTGGTCGGTGACCGTAGTAAGTTAGCAGGGCCTTGACCGTCGCAACCGTCACTGCCCCTGACGAGCCCAAGCCGTACTTGGCACCTGAAGTCTGGTCATCCAGGTCAGATTGGACCGCTAGGCTATAGGTTGCTTGACAAGTATAGCCCTTGGCTGTCAGATAGGCTTCTGTCACCTGCATGGTTGTCTCAATCAGAGCATAGGGATGGTCCCCTTGGACATGAAGGGCACCTTCCTGACGTTCCCAAGTCAGATAGAGGTCTGCTTGCTGGCTGGAATGAAGAAGGCCGTGGTCACTTGTTTCAATGGTGACAGTCAGGTATTGGTCAAGGGCCGCAATCACTGCGGGATAGCCTGCCTCGACGACTGCATATTCCCCTGCTAGAAAGAGTTTTCCAGGTATCTTTACTTGTACTCTCATGCTACAAGCCCTTTTCAAACGTTGCTTGTGAGGCCTGCCACTCGTCTTCGCTGAGGACATAGGCAGCAGGACCAGGCTTGCTGGTGATGATTTTCTCTCTTGGGAAGACTTTGGCCAATTCAGCTACTAGCTCATCCATTTGACTTGCTCGGCAGAGGACCTTGACATTCGGTCCTGCATCCATGGTCATGTAGGCTGATAAGCCACTTGTCTCACGAACCTGACGGACTGCCTCTTGGGCCTCTAGGCTATCGGCTGACCAGTAGGTAAATGGCGGATTGGCAGAGAGCGTCGTTGCGTGCATTTTCATACCATTGTGTTCCGTAATCTGACCAAGTTTTTCAAAATCACGGTTGGCAATAGCTGCCTTGATGTCCACCAAGTCTTGTTTGGCGGTTTCTACCCAGGCGGAATAAAATGGCGAGGTAGCAACCGTGTGGTCCATTCCCTCTCGACTGGCAATCTTCTTCGGTCCAGTATTGACGGCTAAGACGACCATGGCAATATCCCAATCGGCATCGTCAATGGGATGAGCCATAGAATCTTCCGAACCCGTTCCCATATCCCACTCGACAAATCCACCGAATAGGCTGCGGGTACTGGAGCCAGAGCCTCTACGTGCTAGGGTGGATAGGGTGGCTGGTGACAAATCTAAATCCAAGGCAGTTGCGGTTGCAAGTGCAAGTGCTGCGAAGGCTGATGCTGAGCTGGCCAAACCAGCCGCAGTCGGAACAAAATTTAGACTTTCCACTCGGGCAAATGCCCTTTCACCTATATATTCGCAAAATAAATCCAAAAATCGAGAAATTTTTAAAATTTCTTTTTCTTTTTGTAAGATTCCGTTGAGATAGAATTCATCAGCAGTTAATTCCGGGTCAAAAACGACCTTGGTATCCGTATAAAATGCGTCAAGGGTCAGGGATAAACTGGAATTCATAGGTAGGAATAATTCCTTATCGCGTTTTCCCCAGTATTTAATCAAGGCAATATTGGTATGGGCACGGGCTATGCCTGTTTGTTTAGTCATTGGTTTCTCCTAAGTACTGTATCCAGGTTTGGCGGGCACCACCTTGGTCAAGTATGTATGCAAGTTTTTGGGCATCCTGGGCTGTTCTTGCCAGGGCAATCATGCATCCTCCACGGCCGCCACCAGTTAATTTGGCTCCGAGAGCTCCATTTTCTTGGGCAAGGCTGACCAGCTTATCCAGGCTGGGATCAGACACGCCTAATTTTTGCAGGAGAGCATGAGCTTGGTTCATTCTGCTGCCTAGAAGCTCTGCCTGGTCTGTGGCTAAATCTTCCTTGGCCTGTCGGGTCAAGTTACCCAGTTCTTCTACTAGCTTGATAGCCTCTGGCTTTTTCTCCAACAAATCCGCCACGTCTGAAATGGCTTCTAAGGTATTTCCCGTCACGCCTGTATCAGCCACTACCAAGTGGGCATGGAGTTTCAGCTCCAAGGGTTCGATGGGCTGGTGCTTGATAAAGAAGACGGGGGACTTGCCGCTGGTGGTCGCCGCATCAATCCCCGATGGGTTGCCGTGAGCAATTTTTTCCGAAGACTGAACGATGTCCAAGAGTTCGTTGTCAGTCAGTTCTTTTTCATAGTAGGCAAAGAGGGCGCGTGCCACTGCAACTGCCACGGCTACACTGGAGCCCATGCCGCGCTCGGCGGGAATAGTCGAACTGATCTCGATATGAATCGCTGGGTCTGTCGGCGCACCAATGCGATAGAGCGAAAAACGAATGGCGTGCTTGAGGCTTTCCCAGATTTTGGGCATCTTGTGAACCAGTCCTTCATAGAAGTCACAGGCTACACTAAGTGCCTGGCCTTGGGCAGTCACCTGGGCTGTAATTTCCACAGCAGAAAATGGCATGGCAATAGCAGGCTGACCATAAACCACCGCATGTTCTCCCATCAAAATGATTTTCCCATTTGCTTTTCCTACTACTGACATACTTTTTCTCCTCGTAAAATAAGTTTATGGGGATTTTTCAATCCCAAATTTTTAATGAGTGTAATAATGTTAACTTGACTATTG
>NZ_JARQOZ010000019.1:0-38403 GCF_046032115.1 Streptococcus suis
ACACTATTTTCTTCCGCTTCCACCTTATTCCCCTGAACTTAACCCAATTGAACGATTCTGGGCTGGATTGAAAAGAAGAGTGGCGGAACTATTAAGGAGATTTGATTCGGTAGAATATTGTTTGGAATACTATTTTAAAACTAAATGACTATATCTCACAATTCTTCTTGTGTCGTTGAACCAGATAAAGATGTTGCCTGTTCCAGAATATCTTCCTTCCAACAAATGGTTTCCGCTATGCTTTCTTATTTTTAGTTATTGATTTGAAACAATCCCTCGGATTACTTGCCCAGTCAATGGACTGGGGAGATAAAAGAGTGGAACAAGTCACTTCTGCAAAATCAGGTAAGGGGAGTTCAAATAATGATGACACTATTTGAAGTTGGAAATAAGGAAACCGAGTAATCAACGATGAACGAAATGACTATCATTTGCTAGCCAGTTTCTTTTTAATAAGGAGCTGGCTTTTTCTTGTTCGTTTTTTGCAAAAATTTTTGCTTGGTAGCCGATAATTTCTTGCATTTTCGGGGGGAGGATATATATAATAATAGATGAAAAATGCCTGTCCACTAGAAAGGAGTAGACGGGATAGGTGAAACCAAACAATAAAGAGGGAGCAATACATGAAAAGAAAAAAGAAATACAAGTATGCCTATAAACGTCAGCGAAAATTGATGTTGATGGTGGGGGCTACGACGATGGCTGTAGGTACGGTGACGATGGGGCAAGTCTTGTCTGTCCACGCAGAAGAGACCAGTCCAGAACCTATTGTTACCGAGCTTAAGAATAGCTCTGTAGTGACCGAGGCACCAACTGTAGGTGAAGAAGGACAAACAGGTTCTGACCAGACCGAACCTCCAACTCCTGTAGAAGTTGCACCACAGACGGAAGTCGAGGCAGGTCTTTCTGAACTAGAGGGAGAGCAAGCTGGGGTGCCAACAGAGAGAAGTGTGCCAGAGGAAAGAACACTGATCATAGAAACTTCCGAACAAGCTGCTCCAATCATAGCGGATATTGCTGTGAATGCAGAGGATGAGCAGGAGTACAGGAAGGCGAACGTCGGTCTGGAAATTACTTTTGAGCAAGTTGAGCAACCAGCAGTCGTTACTCATAAGCTAATCAATAAAGATAGTGGAGAGGCCTATGTTGAAACAGCAACGATTGAGAAGCGTCCACATTATCGGTCTAATGGTGATTTTATTGGTACTGAAATTGATACAAGCATCCCAGAAACTACCCAAATAGCCTATGCTTATTTTAGAGAAGTACCTGCTGGAACCTATCGCCTGGAAATCGGTTTGACAGATTTGGAAAGCAAACCCTACGAATTGGATGCAGCTAGTCTTGAGAAGATAAACAATCTGCCAGATATTGTGATCAAGCCGTATGTCAAGGCTACAGAAACATTTGTAGAGCCGAATTTAATAGAGGCTTCAATTGATAAGAAGACTGTGAAAAAAGGGGAGAATGTTGTCTATACCTTGGTTTATGACAGCCTACCGGAAGTTTCTTATGCAGTTATGTTGAAGGACTTTGATTATGGATTTTTCACCGCCGAGTATGATAAGACGGGCAAACAGACAGGGCGTTCCATACTCCGAATTGCAGGGAAGTTTTCTGAGGCTGGAGAGAAGAAACTAGAATTTGATACTAGTTATGGTTATTTCTCTACAAAAGATTGGAAGAAGCAAGTAGACATTAGTGAAGCCAATAGGAATAAGTTGGCCCAACTGATGCCGACAGTGACAGTCCTAGATGAAGACTATAAGCACATTGAAATTACCTCCCTAACCCATATTGGTACCGATGGTAGCCGAAATGAACTAGCTGCCCTTGACTCATCTTGGAGCCACTCTATCTATGCCAATCCTGATAATTCGGACCGATTTTATCACAATAGGGTACTGCACAAGCTCCAAGTGGGAGACCAGTTGGTCTATAAGGTGAAAATAAGTCCCGAGTACTTGGCAGAGCTGAAAAAGAAAAAGAGTGAGCAGAGTTATACAGAAACGGTTTCTTTGGAATTCGATAGGGTGTTCAATGTACAAGCTTTAGGTGGCACTGCCTTTGAATTTGATGAAAGAGATAGTTTGTATCTCAGTTCAGACCAATGGGAAACAGGCGAGGTAGATCTGACCTTTACAGTCAAAGACTATATGCATGGTTATCTGAACTTAAATCGTCTGGGTTCGGGCGCCTATGATGACTATCACTTGGCTTTTGGAGGTTATTTGTTCCAGATTGAGAATCCAACTTATAGCTTGCCAACTTTATCGGAAATAAAAAAATCTGACAAGATTTATGTTGGTGAAAATGCTACTATAAAAGTAAAAACTTCGAAGTCGAGCCTAATCTCGTCTGGAACAACTCAATTGGACTTTGATATTCAACCAACTTCGGAAAATTTTGGGGATTCATTTGACTACTATTTATCTGTGGAACAGGACTATTCCGATTCATCAAATCCTGTTGTGACAGGTTGGCTTACAGGTTCTCTGTTTGATTCTGTGACAGAAAAGCACATTGGTAGCTATTCTTTAAAACGTGCGGAAATTTATTTTGATGGCTGGAAAGAAGAGATTACCGATCTTCCAAATTGGACCTTGGAGATCAGTGGAGATAAGGTCTTCAAATCCAATTTCCTTCTATCAGGAGAGGAACGGACACAGGTTGGTTCGATTGGGCGTAGTTGGGTATATGGATCATTAGGGCGGTTGCCAAAAGAGTTGCAAAACCGTCGTTTAGGTGTAAATAAAATTCAATTCTATGACCGTCAAGGAAATAATCTACCGACAGTAAATGCTGATTGGGTCTTATCAGAATATGAATTGAGAGAGGGAGATCGTCTTTATTACTACTTGCCTTCTACGGGAGAATTGACAGAATTAAAACCAGTCTTGGAAGATGGTCGTCGATTAGTGAAGGGAAGTAAGGACAGTAAGGGTCTCTATGTATTTGCGATGGCGATAGAAGAAGATGGGGGCCAACCTACGGAGAATGCGAACGGTACGACTAAGGTTCTATCTGGTCAAGTTGAGGATGTTTATGTAAGTTTCTCAGAGGCAGATGTTAGTGCAGTAAGTAGCATTCAAGTTGTCAAGGTAGAGGATGCTACTGTTTTTGAAAAATTACCTGAGAGTTTCAAACGTGAAGATGTGGATATGTTTGACATCAAGACGCTTGATAAAGATGGCCAATTTGTTCAAATCCAGTCCAGTAAAGGTGCCTTTGTTACCCTACCTGTTTCACCAAATCGTAAGGTGACCAAGGTGATTTACTACTTACCACAAACAGGTGCAGTAGAAGAGTTGGAATACGAGTGGGATAAAACTTTCAATCTGGTATCTTTCAAAGTAAGCCATTTCTCTAACTATGCTATTGTCTATGAAGGAAATGATGAAAAGCCTCAACCAAGTGGCACAACTTCAGGAACAGGCAATAACACTAGTCCAGAAACTGGTGAAGGTAGCACAAGTGCCGGTGATACGGCTTCAGTTTCAGGTAATAGCGCAAGTCCAGAAATTGGTGAAGGTAGCACAAGTGCTGATGATACGGCTTCAGTTTCTGGTAATAACACTAGCACAGCTGGCTCAGTCAATAGCACTTTAGTTGGTAGTTCTGATAATGTTGCACAACTGAGAGCAAATAGGAGAGAAGAAGTATCTACTCAACCAACTAATACTACAGTTGAACCAACCAAGCATGCTGATTCAAAAGTTACAAGAGCCAGAAAGGTGAATGCTTTGCCAAATACAGCTGCACAGACAGGCGTAGTAGCGACTGTGTTGGGATTGGCTTTGGCAACACTGGCGTCATTTGTACAGAAAAAAAGAGAAGAGTAAGTGCTTGAGATGCTTACAAGAGACTTAGATTTAATTTGGGGATTAAAAAATACTTGTTAAGTAGCTTGACAAAACCCCAGAATTTATATAAAATAGTTTGGTATGTTTAGTAACTGATCAAAACTAGCCGGCTAAACGAATACAAGAATCTAAGAGGAGGTATTCATCGTGAAACGTACTTTTCAACCAAGTAAAATCCGTCGCGCACGCAAACACGGTTTCCGTAGCCGTATGGCAACTAAAAACGGCCGTCGCGTGTTAGCAGCTCGTCGCCGTAAGGGACGTAAAGTTCTTACAGTAGCATAAGAATACAACTAAAACCAGCAGAAACTCGAGTCTGCTGGTTTTTTCGTTGGAAAAGAATGGCTTGAAATGTGGTACAATAGAACCATGATACAGATATTTGATACCCACACCCACCTCAACGTAGAGCAGTTTGACGGTCGGGTCCAAGAAGAATTAGACTTTGCCAAGGAAATGGGGGTCACCCTCCACAATGTGGTCGGTTTTGACCGAGCAACCATTGACAAGGCTATGGAACTGGCTAACCAGCACCCTGAAATTTATCTGACATTGGGCTGGCATCCGACAGAGGCTGGCACCTATGACGAGGAAGTAGAAAGCTACTTGCTTGAGGCACTCAGACATCCCAAGGTCATTGCCCTGGGGGAGATTGGGCTGGACTACTACTGGATGACGGCGGATAAGGAAACCCAGGCTCGTGTTTTCAAGCGACAGATGGAGTTGGCCAAGCAGTTGGATTTGCCCTTTGTGGTTCACACTCGCGATGCCTTAGAAGATACTTATCAGATCATCAAGGAAGTTGGCGTCGGCTCGCGTGGAGGCATCATGCATTCCTTCTCTGGTACGCTAGAGGAGGCTCAGGCCTTCATGGACCTGGGGATGCACATCTCCTTCTCGGGAGTGGTGACCTTCAAGAAAGCCGTCGAACTTCAGGAAGCGGCACAAGCATTGCCCCTAGAAAAGATCCTGGTCGAAACAGATGCTCCCTACCTGGCTCCAGTTCCCAAGCGTGGTCGGGAAAATCGCACCGGCTACACCAGATATGTGGTGGATATGCTGGCCCAGCTTCGCAACCAGTCGGTCGAAGAAGTGGCGAAAGCGACCTACGAGAATGCAAGGAGCCTGTTCAGAATTGACTCAGAAAATTAAGATACAAGAAGTCCTCGTTGTTGAGGGAAAAGACGATACAGCCAACCTAAAACGATTTTACGAGGTGGACACCTACGAAACCAGAGGCTCTGCCATATCAGACAATGACTTGGAATGCATCGAGAAACTCCATGACCTGCGTGGCGTCATTGTCTTTACCGACCCAGACTACAATGGGGAGCGGATTCGGAAGATAATTATGCAGGCTATTCCCACGGTCAAACACGCCTTTTTACAGCGGGACGAGGCTCGGCCAAAGTCCAAGACAAAAGGGCGGTCCTTGGGCATTGAGCACGCCAGCTTTGAGGACTTGGAAAAAGCTCTCGCAGGCGTGCGTGGTTACTACGATGATGAACATAACTTTGACATCACCAAGTCCGATCTGATGCGCCTAGGCTTGCTTATGGGCGGAGACAGTCGCAAGCGGAGGGAGCATCTGGGAGAACAGCTCCGCATCGGCTATTGCAACGGTAAGCAATTGCTCAAACGCCTAGAGCTGTTTGGGATTGGTCTGGCGGAAGTGGAAGAGGCTATGGGGGAGTGTGAGTAAATTGGAAACAGGCAAGGAAGTATTTGCTATGACCCAGCTGGATTTGACTGCTGGCTTCAATCTCTTCCTACAAAACATTGCTGTAAAAAATAAGTTTACAATTCTGACAGAAGAAGAGTTGTTTTTCCAGCTTCAGAAGGAAATTCAGGAAAATCAGCAGGTGATAGAGGCAGGTCAAGGAATCAGCCTAGAAAGTGTCAAAGAGAAGTATGGAATTTGAGTCTTATTCAGTGATACTTGCTCCAGCAGTGGAGAAGGAAGGGAAAAGTAATATAGACTTATCAAGGTGTTAGAGTTTTTGTCAAAGTGCTTTAACTCTTTTACGTATCTTTCAAAATGGTTTATACATCAGACTATTCAGATATTTTTAGTAGAAATAAAAAGTAGGAGAATAACTATCTAATTAAGGAGATAAAATGAAAGGGAATTATTATTTAGCTAAAAATCAACTAATAGATGCAATAAAAGATGATTCGTTAATTTTGTTCGTTGGTTCAGGCATTTCGAAGAATTCTGGATTACCTACATGGGGAGAATTGATAGATATTTTCTCCGCTGAATTGAATATTTCCGAAGAATCGCCTGACTTATCTGATTATTTAAGGATAGCACAATATTACTATGATACTTTTGGTAAGAATCAATACATGAAAAGAATTGAGGAAGTTTTTTCAAGTAAGGGGGCGACTGTTCCAAACAGATTACACGAGTTGATAGAGATTCTTTCTCCTAAACACATTATTACGACAAATTATGATACTTTACTTGAACAACAGTTTGAAAATGGTATGTTAAGGTATAATGTTGTAGCTTCGGACAAAGATATTCCATACGTGAAATCAGAGAAATATCTAATTAAAATGCATGGAGATTTTAGAAAGAAAAATATTGTATTGAAGGAAGATGATTATCTTGATTATCATTTAAACTTTCCCATGATTTCTACACTCATCCAATCACTCATAATGAATCATACAATTCTATTTGTAGGATATTCTTTAAGCGATTCTACGTTTAATTCTATCTTTAGGTTAATACAAAATAATTTTGAGTTGGATGCAAAAGTTGCCTATTTTTATACTCCAGATGGTCTGTCAACAATTGTTAGAGACTATTATAAGAAAAAAGGAATATTTATTATTTCTAATGATTTTAAGGAGAGTTGTATATCAGATAATTCTTCATCTAAAGGGAATAGGGATTATGAGTTATTTGAAAGAACGAAAAATTTTTTAGAAGATATTACTAATTCGAAAAGAAAAAAAATAAGAAATGCAGATGACTTATGGAATCAGATTTCATTTTTAGATAAGCTATACTTTATAGATTTTAGGGATTTTTTAAAGTATTCTAACTTAAAAGGAAGTGTATATATAGATTCCGGTGGATACTTTTGGAGTACGAGAGAGGGAGTCGGTTTTGAAATCGATAATCATGGAAAAATAAAAGATTTAATTGAAAAAAATCAATACTCAATAATTTTTTTGATTTAGATTTGAATGAGAGTAGGAATCTGACTGCCAACAAATATATGGCAGAGGTATTTGTGCTATATCAAGAAAAGAAGTATTCTCTAGCAAAGGCTAAATTTAGAGAATTAGCGAATGCTTCATATCGCAGGAAAGATTACTTTACTTTCTTACTGTGTGAATTTAATTTTAAACATATCCATACTTTTTGGCGTGATGAGGAAGATTATCAAGAACCAATTTTCTTAGAGGAATTAAGTGAGTTAACTCAACAGATAATAGATTCAACATCTGGGAATGACAAAAAGATTCTTGAATATTTTAGAGATACAATATTAAATATGAGCTTTCTGGATAGAAAACTAGAGTGCATAAATGATTTGTTTGATAAAATTAGAGAGGAACATAACTTGTATAAAAGAGGTGGTTCTTCGTATAATAATAATCTATGGAACGCAGAATATGAAATACAAAATTTACAGGATTTTATTGAGTTAAACTGTATTTGTGTTGAACAGTATAGACCATATAAAGCTATCATTAATAGATATTTTGAAATATTACTTCTAAGTTATGATAACTCAAACTTAAAAAAATCAAATTCAAGTGATGTATTTTATAATGTATCATCTGTTATTAAAGAGCTTGAATTGAATGATGCTAAAATAATTCTTCCAAGGTTAAATCTTAAATTGTTAAGAATGTATTTACGTAATTATTCATTTAGTAAGATAAAAATTAGTAATGAAACAAGAAGATTTTTATTTGATAAAATTGAGGAGCTTCAACAAATTGACAGATTAGATAATCTTGAAATTTATCAAGAATGTAAACGTTTATTGAGCTTTCTTTCGTTTATTGAATATAAGGACGATAACATCTCTCAATTGATTACTATTCTGGATAGACAAATTTTGTACTTTGACTTGAGTGACGAGATAAAAGGAATATTAAAAACTATTATTCTTAATATTGAATGCATAAGTAGTGATTTGGAGAAAAAACAATTAATTACGATTATTGAGAGACATATTAATGATATTATTAATGATAATTTAGAGATTCATTATAATAACTTTGAATTATATGCTGAATTGCTTCATTTGTGTAAATTAGAAGGAACTAATGCTACTATATCCGTTGAGAAACTAAGAGTAGATATTCTAAAACTTAAATATGAAGATATAGATATACGCGGGATTTTTAAGTATACGAAATTTTTTGTTAATTTTTTTGAATTTTTAAGCGTTGAGACACAAGGAGATATTTTTGAATTTTTCGCAAAATATGAAGAAGAGGACTTAATAGAAATAAGGTATCACGAAATTATTGAATTGATGCTTTCAGAAATTTTTGATTTCTCTAAAATCCAAAAGGATGTATATACATATTTGATGGGGAGAATAAATGCTGAGGAATCAGCTACTAAATCATATCCAGATCCTTTGAAAACCTCACTATCTGATTTGTTTAATTTAAAAAATAAAGGTTATTTTGCAGAAATTAGTATAACTGATATGATTCAGGATATTAAAAAAGATATTAAAGGGATTTTTCCTGAAGTTGATTGGAAGTGGTTTAATGACCGTAGTGACAGAGTAATGAAAAGGCTATTAGAACATAGAACACCTAGTGATATTAAGAAATACTATGCAACAACTGAAGAAGACAAGGAACGGTTGAATAGTCTTATCGTTAGGTTGCTTGATGAGAGGAAAATAGAATTCAATAATAGATGATAAACGGAACTTTTGTTCATGAAATCATTTTAAAAATATGAACAAATTAAATCAATTTAAAGTAAATCTCTGACAATTTATTCTGGAATTTTGCCTAATCAGTACGTAGATGGCTGAGTATGAAAAAAACTGGAAGTTGAGGGATGGATTGAAAGGATGTTATTGACAAGTAATATTTTTCTTAATACTTCTATCCAATCTTCAGATGAGGGAGAGGTTTTCTGGGTTGACCGTGAGGATTTGAAGAATCTTCCGTTGGCAGACGGTTTTGAATCCATGCTGGAAATCTTTGAACAGCCACAGCTGACGGAGAATTTTTACTGGTTTGAAGACGGCGAGTGGAAGATGGAGAATCGTTAAAGAGTTGTACAATAAGTTTGACAACTCTTTTTTTCTGTGCTATAGTAAGCCTAGAAATGATGAGAGGTATTGCTTATGGAAGCTATTGTATATTCCCATTTTCGAAATCACTTAAAGGACTATATGAAAAAGGTCAATGATGAGTTTGAACCTTTGGTTGTGGTTAATAAAAATCCAGAGGAAGATATTGTTGTACTCTCAAAGAGTGAGTGGGATAGTTTACAAGAAACCCTCGCTGTTGCCCGGAACACCTACCTATCTCAGAAAGTCTTGCGTGGTATGGCTCAAGTCAAAGCGGGACAAACCCAAGAACGAAACCTGATAGAGGCAGAGTAGCATGGGAATCCATTTTACAGACGATGCTTGGGAAGACTATCTTTATTGGCAAGGTCAGGATAAGAAAACACTGAAGAGAATCAATAATATTATCAAGGATATGCAACGACACCCGTTTGAAGGAATTGCTAAGCCAGAACCTTTGAAGTATGACTATCAAGGTGCCTGGTCAAGAAGGATTGATGCGGAGAATCGGTTGATTTATATGGTGGAGGCTGATCGGTTGTGCATCCTGTCTTTAAAGGATCATTATAAGTAAAGATCGGAATGCCCTTTATCGTGTGGTGAACAACGAAGTTCGTGTCGGTCATCTCTTTGTGACTAAGAGTGACTATGTGAAGTTGTTGAAGTGAGGGGGAGAGATGTCGACGATTACATACATAATTTAATAAAACGAACCTAAATAGGAGGATGCTACTAATGAATTTCGTTAAGAGAGAAATTTTACCAGTTGGTCAAGGTGCTTTTTATTTAGAAACTTTGAGATTGAGAGGAAACGAATATAGAGTTATATATGATTGTGGTTCAGCTACTGGTGTAACTTATGTGGAGACTCAAATAAAATCTAACTTAAATAAAGGAGAGACAATTCACGCTGTATTTATATCTCATCTAGATGATGACCATGTGAATGGTTTGAAATTTTTATTAGACTATTGTCGCGTTAAGAATCTATTCTTTCCTTTAATAACCAATCGAGCAAAGCAATTTTATAGGTTAAGAAACCTCATAAATCCTCAATCTCAATTTTTAACTCAATTTATAAATAGTGATGGGAATAGTATTCGAGAGTTAGAGGGGGGCATAGAGGTACAATTACATCCAATTTCTGAAGATGCAAATAGTGAAAATAGAGCAATAGAAGTATCTCAAGTAATACTTGGTAGTAATCACGGAACATTTGAATGGATTTATCTTCCGCATAATTTTCGCGAGGATATGAGAAAACAAATCCTGGATGCAGAGCTAAAAAGATTGAATCTAAGCATGAGTATTTTAGATTTAAGGGGAGAAGTTGACTTACAAAAATTAATAGATTTATGGCAGCTAGGAACAAATACAGATAGATCTGCGCTAAAAAAAGCTTATTATAAAGTTCCTGGAAGTTTAAATGTAAATTCAATGACGTTATATTCGGGAACAAGAGATAGTTCTTATTTTAGGTGTTGCTATAGACCTTATTGTAGGTACAATTGGAAATGTTTGATTTATCCGATAAATGAAAGAAGTTTAGCTCTCAATGGTTGTCTTTATACAGGTGACTATGAAGCTGGTAAATACAGTAAGAATAAAAATAAGTGGGTCAGTTGTAAACAAAAATGGAATTCTATTGAAGTTGTTTATTCTAAGTATTTTAGAAATATAGGCCTTGTTCAAATCCCTCATCACGGATCAAAATATAATTATAATGAGGGGTTTAGAAAGAAAATGAATCACGCAACTTACTTTGTATCAGCCGGAAAAAATAACAGATATCGGCATCCACACAAAGAAGTTGTAATTGATTTAATTTCAAATCAAAAATGTTTTAATATTATAACTGAGGACCCTAATTCAAAAATGATTTATTATTGTACTTGGTTATAAATGTAGTATAGAAAGAACACACATGAGAATCGCAGACAAAAACGTTACTCGTGCCATCCTTGAGCGCCACGGGTTTACCTTTAAGAAATCCTTCGGTCAGAATTTTTTGACCGATACCAATATTTTACAGAAGATTGTGGACACGGCAGAGATTGACCAGAATGTCAATGTCATCGAGATTGGGCCTGGCATCGGGGCCTTGACCGAATTTTTGGCGGAGAATGCTGCTGAGGTCATGGCCTTTGAAATTGACGACCGCCTGATTCCGATTTTGGCGGACACCTTGGGTCGCTTTGATAATGTGACCGTAGTCAACCAAGACATCCTGAAAACCGACCTGCAGACCCAGATTCAGAATTTCAAAAATCCTGACCTGCCGATTAAGGTCGTGGCCAACCTGCCCTACTACATCACCACCCCCATCCTCATGCACCTGATTGAGAGCAAGATTCCTTTCAGCGAGTTCGTGGTCATGATGCAGCGAGAGGTGGCTGACCGCATTTCTGCCGAGCCAAATACCAAGGCCTACGGTAGCCTGTCCATTGCGGTCCAGTACTACATGACTGCCAAGGTGGCCTTCATCGTGCCTCGCACCGTCTTTGTTCCCGCACCAAACGTGGACTCCGCCATTCTCAAAATGGTCCGCCGCGAGCAACCCCTGGTCAGCGTCAAAGACGAAGATTTCTTCTTCCGGGTGTCCAAGGCCAGCTTTGTGCACCGCCGCAAGACCCTGTGGAACAACCTGACCAACCATTTCGGCAAGTCCGAAGAAGTCAAGGACAAGCTGACGCAGGCACTTGGCATGGCAGAGCTGGAAGCCAGTGTCCGTGGAGAAGCACTTTCTATGGCTGACTTCGCACGGTTGTCTGACAGCCTTCAGGAAGTTGGTTTAGTATGAAACTATCGCAGGCAGTTAATCAATTAGCCCAGTTTTGTGGACCGCGGGATCTGTCTTCCTTGACAATACAAGCTCTCCAAGCAGAGCAAGGACTAGGACAAGTAGATGTTCTAGCCTTTTTTGGCGGCTCCATTCCAGCTGGTGGTGACCAACTGGCAGAAGCTATTCGAAACAAGCTCGCCAAGACCTACGTCATCGTAGGTGGGGCAGGTCATACGACCGACGGACTTCGCCAACAGGTGCGGGACCGTTTTCCCCAGATGGATCCGACTGGTTTGACTGAGGCAGAGATTTTTCAAGCCTACTTGAAGCAAAAGTATGGTCTGTCAGCTGATTTGCTAGAAACCAGTTCCACCAACTGTGGTAATAATATTACTTATCTGCTGGACTTGCTGGCTGAGAAGGACATTGATTTTCAGTCCATTCTGCTCATGCAAGATGCCACCATGCAGCGTCGGATGTGGGCAACTATGAAGAAGTACGCAGCAGATAAGCTCTTGCTCAACTACGCCAGCTACCAAGTGACTGTCAGGGAGGAAGAGGGCCAGATCCAGTTTGAAAATGCTCCCTTTGGCATGTGGGACATGGATCGCTACCTCAGCCTGCTTTTAGGCGAAATTCCCCGTTTGCGAGATGACGAAGAGGGCTACGGACCAAAAGGAGCCAACTATCTGACACATATCGACATTCCAGAAGTAGTGGAAGAAAGCTACCAACTGGTCCAGGAAAAGACAGGCCTAACCAGCCGTAAAGCCAATCCTAACTTTGCCAGTCCAGAGTGAAATCGGAATGACCTTGCCTTGTTCGTTGACAGTGGGGAGAAAGCTTGCTATACTGAAATGTGACTAACTTTTGAAAAATATTGTCTGCAAATTGGCAGAATATTTACAAAAACAAGAGAGGGTTTCCCTCTTTTTTTATGAAGGTATCCTTATGTTCAAAAACATGTTAAAAAAGCATCCCCATTTAGTTGCCATTGGCCTATTTGTGGGCTTTTCTTTATTATTATTGGTTCCCCACTTGCTGACCAAGGGAATGGTGACAGGTGCGGACTTGATTTTCCACTACAATCGTTTCTATGATGCGGCTATGCAGATGAAGGAGGGGAATTTCTCCTATATTATCAGTTTGTATGGTTATCAGCAGTCAGGACGGATTGTTAATGCTCTCTATGGGCCTTATTTTGCCTATCTACAAGGAGCTCTTGTTCTTTTAAGTGGGACCTGGTTCCGCTATCAGATTTTGTCCAACCTTCTCTTGGGAACTCTGAGTGCGACCTCCCTCTATCTCCTCATGCGTGAGGTCAAGGTCAAATATGCTCACTCCATTCTCTTGGCCCTCTTCTTTGTAACCACCTACTCCATCCAGTATTGGTGGGCAACTCAAGGATTTACCAGCTGGGGAGTGGCCCTTTTTCCGCTTTGTTTGATTCCTGCGGTTCGTTTCCTACAGACCAAAAAAGTGCCGATATTCCTCATGGCAGGAGCGGTAGGGCTCATGTTGCAGGTTCACATGCTATCGACCTTGTTCTTGGTCATTGCCTATGGTGTTCTCTTCCTTATTGGTTGGTGGAAATCAGACCAAAAAATGAAGATTATTGGGCAAGTAGCTCTATCGGTAGGAATTTTCTTGCTTCTGACCATCAACATCTGGTTGCCGCTTATTTATATCAACG
This sequence comes from Streptococcus suis, assembly GCF_046032115.1. Taxonomy (GTDB): domain Bacteria; phylum Bacillota; class Bacilli; order Lactobacillales; family Streptococcaceae; genus Streptococcus; species Streptococcus suis_AJ. Next base: position 13,630 of record NZ_JARQOZ010000019.1, read on the forward strand.
CGACCAACACCTTGGTGCCACCATTTGTTAACAAAAAATTTGTCCTCAATACTGTAACATGGCTCAAAACAGCCTTTCTATACTATCCATATCCCTTGCCAATTTTCTTTGGAATCTATCTCTATTTCTTGGTGAAAAACTGGAAGAAACAATCGCTGGTTCTGGCTGGTCTTGCTTTGACCTATGCAGTGTTTTTGATCTTGTCAACCAACCTCTTCCCTTGGCAGTTGTTTGCAGGGAAAGGAATTACACTTGTCGAATTGATTCAATTTCCCTTCCGCTTTTTCCTCTACGCCAATGCTCTTTTACTGGCAGTCGTAGGAGTCCAGGTGTCTGGCTTGTCTGACAAACTGCAGAAAATCTTTACAGCTGTGGCTCTTGCCTCCTTGCTTGTTTCGGTTGGTTTCCTCTGGAATGAAAGTTTTAAGGAAATCAATGGGCATTACTATAGCGATACCTTCTTGCAAAAACGAATTCATACGACCTTGTATGGCACGACGGAAGAGTTACGAGCTTCTTTCCATTCTAAAGACTTGGGCGAATTTATCCACATTGCTCAGAAATCAACGCCAGACTATGTACCAGACTTGTCAGATAGCACAGGTCACATTACCAATGAAGAGTCGGACAATACCTATTTTACCTATCGTGACCAAGTGATTTTGCCAAATCAAGACTTTACCAAAGCAGTTGATGGCAATCAGCTGGTGGTGACTTGGACGGCGTCTGAAGCAGAAGAAACAGCCCTACCAATCATCGTCTACCAAGATAGTCAACTGGTTTTGAATGAACAGATCTTGGATAGAGAAGAATTGGAACTTTCTACTATCGGTGTGCCAACGGTTGCCAGCCAAAAAGGGCAGAATACCCTTGTCCTCTCCTACAAGCAACAGTGGTGGTTATGGCCAGTTATCATTATCAGTTTGACTGGATGGCTACTCTGGTTGATTTACTATGTCTTTGCCTACCGAAAATCAAATCTTTCCTAAGAGAGAAATGTTATGAAACAAATCAATCCCAAGGCATGCAAGCAATTCATTCTGGTCATGGTCATGACTGTTTTGCTGGCGATGGGACGGGCCCTCTTGCTAAGCGGGGTATCTTTTCCGCTCTGGTTTGTCCCTCTGACCTTGCTTGCCTATCTTATTTTTACCTTTTATGTATTGGTCTTGCTTAATAAATATGAGAAGTTTGTAAAGACCAAAACCTTTGCCAAGTATGTCGGCTATTTTCTAGGTTTTCTATATCTTGTCACTCTGGTCTATCGGCTCAATGCTAAGAAGTACCAACCCTGGAATATTTTCCGTAATAATCTCTTTCAGTTTGAACTGCTTTTGATGTTGCTTCTTCCTATCCTGTTGGCATTCTTATGGCGGAAGAATAGTCGAATTCGAGATAAATTAAGCAAGTGGTCAGCCAGTCATCTGGTGCCGGATAGCTATTTGCTCTTGACCAGCTTGCTTTCTCTCAGCCCACTAGCTATATCTTATTGGAAAGATAGCCATTATGAGAGTTTGGTTGAAAATGGCTCCTATGTGGATTTCTTTATTCAAACACCAATTTTTGCCCCTATTCATTTTATAGGGACCTACATTTTTCTTCGCTATCTCTATAAGGCTTTTGGGGAATTTAAGGCCAATCGAACCAATGTCCACAGCATGCTCTTTATCAGTTTGGCACTGGCTACGCTGTCGCATATTGGTTATCAGGCTTCCATGGCTGGGGGAACGGGTTCTTATTTCACACGTCATCTTTTTCCAGGGGCTATTGTCTTCCAGATTGCCTGCCTCTTTTTCCTTAATGTCATCATTAGCCTAGTTATCAACCGTCAGATCTTATCTGTTGCCGTGATTGCTAGTCTAAACGTCATTTTGATTACGGCCAATTTTCTCAAATTCCGCTACCGTTCGGAGCCAATGACCCCCAACGATTTCAAATGGATTGGAAACATGGGGATGATTCTCAGCTTTATCAGTCTGCGTGTTGTCTTGGTATCGCTTGTCTTCTTGGTCATCCTATTCTTTGTTTATAGGCGGATTCATAAGAAGTACTTCCAAGGGCAGATTGTCAAATCCATCTGGAAACGGTTGGCAGGAGTTTCAGTTATTGTGTCCTTGATTTTGGGAATGGGTTGGGCCATTCGCAACGAGAAAGACCACAAGATTGTTGGTTGGATTCCTATTCTTTCTCAGGTCAATAACTGGCGTAACGTAGACTGGAAGGGTTATGCCTTTGTGGCGCGCTATCGCACCCTATCCTTCCTCTGGTTGCAACAGCTCAGCAAGACCAGTATGGAAAAGCCTGAAAATTACTCTGAGAAGACCATGCAGGCGATTGTGAAGAAATACACCGCTCTGGCCGAGGAAATCAATGCAGAACGGACAGGTCAATTGACTGACCAGACGGTTATCTACATTCTTAGTGAGAGTTTGGCTGACCCGCGTCGGATTCCAGGCGTGACCCTTAGTCAAAATGTCCTTCCAAATATTGAGTACATCATGAGTCAGACCACCAGTGGCTTGATGAAGAGTGACCACTATGGTGGTGGTACAGCTAACATCGAGTTTCAGGTCTACAGTGGTCTGCCCTTCTACAATTACAGCTCGTCCATTTCTTCAGTCTATTTGGATGTGGCGCCAAATATGAAGAAGTTGCCAAGTATCAGTGACCTCTATCCGGCAGATAATCGTATCGCCATCCATCCTTACTACGATACCAGTTACAACCGAAATTCTATCTATAAGCAGCTGGGGATTGAGCAATTTTACACTCTCAATAGTGCCAAGTATCCTCTTACTGTGACGGCTGAGGATTATCAGGGGAATTTTGTCAGTGACAAGAAGACCTATGACTTGATTTTGGAGCAGGTACGTTCAGGAACAAATACATTTGTCTCTGCTATTACCATGCAGAACCATGTTCAGTGGAATTCTCTAGAGCCTGCAGGTATAACAGCTTCGGGTGAGGGCTTCACGGCTGAGGAAAATGAAAACTTGACCAGCTATGTTCGCCTCCTATCCTTTACGGATCAGGCAACAAGGGATTTTCTAGACCAGCTTAAGACCTTGGATAAGAAAGTGACAGTTGTTTTTTACGGTGACCACCTACCAGGTTTGTATCCAGAGTCTGCTTTCGTGACGGATCCAAGTGCGCAGTACAAGACAGATTATTTCGTGTGGAGTAATTTTGAAACAGAAGACTACCATTATGATTTGGTCAATTCTAGCGACATGAATGCGCTGATGCTGGAGACGACCAACAACAAGGTCAGTCCTTACTATGCCCTCTTGACAGAAGTGCTTCATAAGGACCGAGTAGGACAGGCTGAGCGAGATGCGAAAGTTGCAGAAGAACTCAAACTGGTCCAATATGACCTATCCACAGGAAAAGGCTACCTTTTGAAATACAAAGACTTTTTCAAAGTAGCGACTGAAACGACAGAATAAAAATAGACCAAGTCAGATAGCTGGCTTGGTTTTTTCATTATGTGAAAAAGGACACAAAGTCATGAAATTTATGGTATAATAAACGTGTTTATACTCTTTGAAAATCAAAATTATCCGTTGTCAAGAGACTTGATGAATGAAAAGCTTCAGTGGATCTTTTCAGCCTGTTACCTTAAAATAAGAAAGTAACAGTGTTCTATCATCGGCTTGAAGAGGCAAACATTGTTTTCTGTATTCTCCACCTTCAACTCTCTGGAAGATAGTTGAAGGTGGTCTACTTTTGATTTTCGTTGAGTATTATTATTTTATAACAATGATTGGTGGAATGTCTTTTAGGATACTAATAAGTAAAATTAAAACAATAGTAATGTTTGCAATTAGATAATTTTGTTTCATTGATATTCCCCATTGTTGAATATAGATAATATTTATTTTAAAATCATGATAACATCTATCAAGTCATGTTTTAAACAAATCCCTTATATACAAAAGGAGGTCTGGATATGAGTTGTTTTGGGAAAACGTTGAAATTTATCAGAGAGGGAAAGGGGAAGAGTCTGGCGGAGGTCGCCAAGGGACATATTTCTACTTCTCAACTTTCTCGGTTTGAAAATGGGGAATCCGACATTACTGTTAGTAAATTATTTGGTGTGCTGGCGGAAATGAATGTGGATGTGGACGAGTTCGTGTATGCTAGTCAGGATTTCAAAAAAGATGAGCTGACTAGAATTTTGGAACAACTAAAACAATCCATCTATATCAGAGATGTTGTAACCATAAAGAAAATCTTGTCTGAACAATTAGCAAAAGCAGAAAGAGATTCTCGTAGGGAGTTTCATCGGTTGAATGCTATTTTAATCGCTTATAAACTAAGAAACTTAGATAAGACAATAGTTGTTTCGAAAGAAGATACAGCCTTTTTAACGGATTACTTATTTCGAGTTGAGAATTGGAGTTACTATGAAATCTTACTATTTGCGAATACGATTGACAAATTGGGTCATCAAACAATGATGCTTTTTTGTAGAGAGTTACTTCATCGTACACAGTTTTACCGTGAAATGAAACAACATCGATTGGTAGTTTCTCAAGTTCTCCTTAGCGCTTATCTAGTCAGCGTTCAAAATAAGGAACTTACCGATGCAATCTTTCTTGAAAAGACCCTAAAAAGTCTGTTTTTTGATGAAACAGAGATCTTTGAACGGATTTTGTTTAAATTTGGTAAGGCTTTTTATGATTATCGGAATACAGGAACCTCTAATGCTATTTTGGAGATGAGAAAGTGTATTGGACTTTTTCGGGCGGTTGATAGCCGAAAGATTGCAGATTGGTATGAAAGTATATTGGAAAAGATACTTATTGAGTAGTGATTGCGTATAAGGGACGTATTTTGTTGTCCTATATTTATAATTTATTATTAGTAATGCGTAAATTTATTTATTGGACAAGAAAAGGAGAAGAATATGTCTGTAATTGAATTTAAAAAGTTGTCTTCAAAATTATTAAAAGTAAGTAAAATTGAAACCCTCAGTGGATGTGGAACAAAAAGAACACAGCAAACAAAAGGATGGTATTAATTTTTGGTTTTTCGATTGGTAAAATTAGTCTAGTTGATAGAGACTTTTTTATATTATTATCGCTACAAGTTTCGTTGATTAAACTTATTGTATTTTAAAAACATAATAGTGTATTGATTCCATTAAATAAATTTACGTATTTTTAAGGAGAATATGATAATGAAATTTATGCTAAATTGTGATTACTACTACCATTATTTTGGTGAAGATTTGATGGTTATAGGAAAATACGGTCAATACTTATTAAATGAATATCAAGCGTTAGTTTTAAAACAGATAAACGAAACGGGTAGTGTAGAAAGTTTGATAGGTTACTTCTCTGATATAGTGGGGGAATGTGAAACAAAAATAAAAAAGCTATTGTTGGATACATTAAAATTATTCTTGGAGAAAGAGTTTATTGTTAAAGGAGTTTCTGATTATCCGAAGCATATTTATGGTGAAGTTGGGAAATTTTACCCTAGGAAAATAGTTATAGAATTAACGAATAAATGTCATTTACAGTGTACACACTGTTTTAAGGAAGCTGGACCAATTAACAGGAATTTTTTGAAATATGAAGAGCTAATAAATTTTTTAGATAGGATCAAAGGAAAGGTTTATGAAATACAGTTAACGGGTGGGGAGCCGATGGCACATCCTCATTTTAAAGAGATTTCAAAATATGCTACGGAAAACTTTCAAGAAGTAACAATGACAACCACTGGTCATTTAATTAATTCCAAAAGTATAATTTATTTGAAGGGAATGAGCTACATTCAAATTTCTTTATATCATCATAATCCGAGTCTAAACGACCAAATTACCAATGGAAAGGATACATTAAATAAAACGATTAGAGGAATAAGATTTCTAAACAATGAGAATTTAGACTATTCAGTGACCAATATTGTCCGAAACAGTCTTATCGATGAATTTGATAATTTTATAGAATTTTTAATACTAAACCAAGTAAAAGCGGTGAGATTTGGGCTATTTAGTCATTTGGGTAGAGGTAAGTTAGTCGGATCAGATTGGTTTTTAAGTCCCGCTAAAGTAGAAGAATTTTATGAGATGCTTATAGAAAAAAGTAAAGAGTATGGGAGCAGAATTAATATACATACATGGGAAGAAGATAATTGTTTTAACTATTTTGAAGACATTGTAGATGGTACAATGCGTTGCGGAGCAGGTGTTATTGAATGGACAATCAATGAGAGTGGCCATATTAAGCCGTGTACATTCTTTCCGGATGGTGAGTTTTCTTCTTACTCTCTTCAAAATTTTGAAGAATATTCAATGCAAAATCACGAACAGAATATTGTAAAGAAAATAAATGATTGGGAAGGTTTGCTCCAGACGGTTGGGTTATCAACTAAAAATATTTGCGAAGAAATCTATAAAATGGTGGAGGAGAAATGAAAAAGAGGAATTTTTGGCTAACCTTAACTTGTATTTTTGCAGTAGCCCTGCTCAATGTTGGCTTTCTGTACCAATATCGCTACATTATTGATGCTATTGCAGCTGGAGATAGACAAGCCTTTGTGTCTTATTTTGTGCTGATGGGGCTAACTGTCCTTGTCATGCTGATCTTTGAATACATTCGTCAGATTGCCAATGTCAGCTATCTCAATCAAGTAGGTTTCCAATTGCAGGCGACCTTTATTGGGAAAATTTTTGATTTACCTTTTAGGCGGTTTGTTGACCAGGGGGCAGGGGCCTATATTTCCCAGCTCAATAATGATTTGGAGACGGTGAAAGAAGATTATTACGACGCTTTCTTTACGATTTTTCAAGGTGCTTGTACCTTTGGCATTGCCAGTCTAGCCTTGCTTAGCTTGGATGGTCTGACAGCTATTTTCTTGATTCTGATCTCATTCTTGCCAGTTGTGATTCCCTATTTGTTTAAAAAGAGGAGAAGGTTCAATCAGGAGGCGATTTCGGACAGTCAGCAGGTCTATAATACAAGGGTTTCAGATGTCTTTCTGAGTTATTTGCAAGTGAAAAATAGCCGCCAAAGACAGCAAGTTTTAGATGGTCTGAACGATCGCTATCAAGCAGTCAATGACAAGGTCAATCAGGCCAATCGAACGACAGTAACCATGCGGCTCTTAGTCGGTTTTGTCTTTTATCTGACCACTCTTTCGATTATTTTCATCGGTGGTTTTCAGGTTTTTTCTGGCGCCTTGACCATCGGAGGTTTGACGGCTATTTTGACCATTTCAGAGCAGTTGGTGGATCCCATTAACAGCATTGCCGCAGCCTTTTTGGACAGGCATGCCGTTAAGGAATTGAAGCAAGAGTTTGAGCTATCTACTTTGGGTCAAGAAACGAAGGGACAGGAACTAGCTTCAGCTTTCCAGAGTATTCAACTGGTCAAGGCTAGTTATGCTGTCGGTGAGAAACAGGTCTTTGAAGACCTGACCGTAGCGTTCGAACGTGGTAAGAAGTATTTAATTCTTGGGGAAAGTGGTTCTGGCAAATCTTCCTTGGCTCTTATTTTGACCAAGAATAGCCAACTGCAAACAGGGGATATTTACTTTGATAAAACCTCTCTTTCAGACTTATCCTACCAAGCCATTCAAGACAAGATTGCCTATTTGCCACAAGAGGGAGCCCTTTTCCATGATAGGGTTCTCTACAATTTGACAATGGGACGGGAAGTTCCAGAAGATAGGCTGATGTTTCTCATTAAGACCATGAACCTTGACAGTCGTTTCCCAAGTTATGCTTCTTTGAGCGAGGAAATTAGTGATGATAGCGGCCTGTCTGGCGGACAAAAGCAACGCCTGCTCTTGATCCGTGCCTTGCTGCAAGATAAGGATATCTTGTTGCTGGATGAAAGTCTGTCTGCCTTGGATCAGGAAACCTATACAGTAATTGAAGCCTACCTTACCTCTCTAGCTGATAAGACGCTCATTCATATTTCCCACCGCGTGTCCGATGAGATTCTTTCTCGTTATGATGGGGTGGTACGGATTGGGGAGAGCAATTAATTTTTGTCCGTTTGTTCCTATCTAGGAGGAGTTATGAAAAAAATCATCTATCAATTGAGGTTTGTTATTGCTATTCAGTTGGTTTTCCATATCTTATATAGTTTGACCAATATCGTATTACCTGAGTTAAATAAGTATCTTTTTGACCATATTTTTCAGATGGGCTGGACAGGACTTGTCTGGCTCTTGTTGGCCTACGCTTTGACCATCATTGCCAATTCAGTCTTTCAGTACATTTCCCAGGTTTATGAGTGGAAGGTGTCTCAGGGATTCTATGTCACGGCTAAAAAAGGTCTGGCAAACAGCTTGTTATCACAGCCTTTAGCCAAATTTTCAGAGAAGAATGTCTCTGCCTATCTATCCATTTTTGACAACGATTTGGAAACCATTGAGGAGAGTTACCTGAGTCCCCTCATGGACATTATCCGCTCTAGTTTGAGCATGTTCATCTATGCGGTTTCCCTCTTTCTCTTTGTTCATCCGCTGGTTGCGGTAGGCATTATTTTGTCATCTGCCTTGGCGGTTTTCATTCCCAAGTGGATTTCGGGTCCTCTTTCTCAGCGTCAGCGGTCATTTTTACAGAGTTTGGAACGCTATTTTCAGGTGGTGACTGACCTCTTTTCTGCTAAGAACCGCGTTAATAGTGAAACCTTCGGCTCCATCAGTCGTGTCCACCATCGGTCGGTAGAAGAAAGTGAACAGGCCCGTTTTCGCTTTGGGCAATTCAAAACCCTGGCCAATGTTGTCAATGGATTTTCCATGTTTTTGGTGCAATTAACAGCCTTTGGCTTAGTTGGTTATCTCTTGCTACAAAAAGAGCTGACCATCGGTGCTGCCATTGCGACTTTTAGCTATGTTGAAAATTTCATCTATCCTATGAAATACATCCTCTTGGATGTCAATTATATCCATTCGACCAAGGAAACGGTTGCCAACCTAGAAGGTTATCTTGCTGGTCAGGTCTTGTCTGAGCAAGTGCCAAGCTATCCCAATGTGACAGCCTTAGAAGTCAGGGATGTGGCCTATCACGTGGGAGAATTTGCGGTAGCAGATGTTTCCTATCGATTTGACAAGGGGAAAAAGTATGTTATCATTGGTCCGTCAGCTAGCGGAAAATCGACTTTTCTACGAGTGTTGGCAGGAGAATTGGCTCTGGACAAGGGGAGTGTTTCCTATCTGGAACATGATGTTTCACATGAAATGGAAGCAGCTACCGCCTTCTATCTTAGCCAGTTTGAGCATCTTTACCATACCGATTTTGAAAGCAATGTGTCTGTTTTTGGAACCTATGAGAAGGGAAGAGATGTCATGCTTGGCTTGTTAAGGAGCTTGCCAGAGAGTTTGCAGGACACCTTGCGTACAACAACAGACCCTAGTCTCTTGAGTGGTGGCGAGAAAAATGTCCTGTGTCTGCTCCGTGCTTTGATGAGTGGTAAGGACATCTTGCTCTTGGATGAACCGACCGCCCATTTAGACCCTGCCCTGACCAAGCAGGTTTTGACCAACCTCTTGCAGCTGGAGGACAAACTCATCATTACCATCTTGCATGAATCAGACCCAGCCATCCTAGACATGTTTGATGTGGTTTTGGAAATGCGGGATGGGAAATTGAGCTAGAAAATATAAAAATTACCCCAAGCCATCAACTTTGACTTGGGGTCATCCTTTATAAATAATGCGGAGGAAGGGATTTGAACCCTCACACCCGATGGGCACATGCGCCTGAAGCATGCGTGTCTGCCGTTCCACCACCTCCGCTTACTTTTTATTATACTATTTTTACATTGAAATGACTAGAGTAAAGTGTAAAATCTCAGAGTCTGAGTAAAAGACCATCCTACTTCATAAGGTTAGTGTCAACATCTCAGCGCAGTGGTTGATTGGTAGATTTGTTCGTGTTTTACACTCCAAATCTAACCATAACGACTGTTGCGAACAAAGTTCGCTTCATCTCCAACCTCAAACTGTCTCCCAGACAGTTTGATCTGTGCGGGGGTGGGACTGAAACAGTCTGGGAATAGACTGTTTCAGCTCAACAACTTGAAACGTGAAATGGGTGACGCACTCTTTTATTAAGGTTCGAGTTCTTTCCTGCTCCTTTTTTCTTAGGAAATTTGGTATAATAGGAACAAGTACACACAAAGGAGTCTTCATTGCAAGGAAGAATTATCAAGGCCTTGGCTGGTTTTTACTATGTCGAGGCGGATGGACAGATTTATCAAACCAGAGCCAGGGGAAATTTTCGTAAGAAAGGCCAAACGCCCTACGTGGGTGATTTTGTGGACTTTTCTGCGGAGGAAAACTCAGAAGGCTATATTTTAAAAATCCATGAGCGGAAAAATAGTTTGGTTCGACCTCCTATCGTCAATATCGATCAGGCGGTGGTTATCATGTCGGCCAAGGAACCTGATTTTAATGCCAATCTACTAGATCGTTTCCTAGTGCTTTTGGAACAGAAGGACATGGATCCCATTATCTATATCTCTAAGATGGACTTGGTAGAAGATCGGACGGAAATGGATGCCTTCAAGGTTATCTATGAGAAAATTGGCTATCCTTTTGTCTATCATTTGGAGGAATTGACGCCATTATTGCAGGATAAGGTGACGGTCTTTATGGGGCAGACAGGGGTTGGTAAATCGACTCTTCTCAATCGCATTGCGCCAGAATTAGCCTTGGAAACAGGGGCGATTTCAGATAGTCTGGGGCGTGGTCGCCATACCACTCGTGCGGTCAGCTTCTACAATGTCTTCGGTGGGAAAATTGCGGATACGCCAGGTTTTTCATCCCTAGACTATGAAGTCAAGGAGGCTGAGGCTCTGACAGATTGTTTCCCAGAGATTGCGGAAAGCAGCCAGGCCTGCAAATTTAGGACCTGTACCCACACCCATGAGCCGGATTGTGCGGTCAAGGAAGCTGTTGCCAGCTCTGCCATTTCCCAAAGTCGCTTTGACAATTATCTCCAATTCCTCAGCGAAATCCAAAATCAGCGTGAAACCTATACCAAGGTAAGTAAGAAATTCAAATAGAAAGTTGGTTCTGTATGTCACATTATAAGATTGCACCGTCTATTTTGGCGGCAGATTATGCAAATTTTGAAAAAGAGCTCAAGCGTCTAGAAAAGACAGGTGTGGAGTATGTGCACATTGATGTCATGGACGGTCATTTCGTGCCAAATATCAGCTTTGGGGCGGATGTGGTTGCGGCTATGCGTCCTCATAGCAAGCTGGTTTTTGATTGCCATCTCATGGTGTCCAATCCTGAAAATCATATTGAGACCTTTGCACGTGCGGGTGCGGATATTTTAACTATTCATGCAGAAGCAACGGTTCACCTGCATGGGACCCTGCAAAAAATTCGTGCCGCTGGTATGAAGGTGGGCGTGGTCATCAATCCAGGTACACCTCTTGTGACCATTGAGCCTGTGCTCAACTTGGTGGATCAGGTGCTGCTCATGACGGTCAACCCAGGTTTTGGTGGACAAGCCTACATTCCAGAAGTGGCTGAGAAGATTGAGGCCTTGGTCAAACTCCGTGAAGCCAAGGGCTTGAACTTTGACATCGAAGTGGACGGCGGGATTGACGACAAGACCATTCATTCTGCAAAAGATGCTGGTGCCAATGTTTTTGTGGCAGGTTCCTTCCTCTTCAAAGGTGATTTGGATGCCAACGTTGCCAAATTGAGAGCTGCCCTCCATGATTAAGATTGCCCTAATAGCAGGTGGTTCATTTGACTGCCTTCCTGAGCCTGCCGACCTCTATGTGGGGGTAGATGCAGGCTCTCTTCGTCTTCTGGACCATTCCCTGCCTCTTGATTGGGCTATGGGTGATTTTGACTCGGTCACGCCTGAAGAATTAGGGCGGATAAAGGATCGAGCAGAGCGTTTTTTGCAAGCTCCTACTGAAAAAGATGATACAGATTTGGAGCTGGCTTTAAAGGAAATCTTCAAGGCATATCCGCAGGGCCAGGTTCGCATATACGGTGCCTTGGGTGGACGCATGGATCATATGATGGCCAATCTCTTTCTGGCTGCAGAGCCTGACTTGGCACCCTACATGGAGCAGATTGAACTGGTGGACAGTCAGAATATCGTCCGTTTTCGACCGGCAGGTCAGCACCGTTTGTCACCGATTGCTGGTATGAAGTACATTTCCTTTATGCCGTCGGACCAAAGCCGCCTGACCATTCGTCATGCCAAGTACCCGCTGGATGCCAGCAATTATTTTTTCAAAAAATGCTATTCCTCTAACGAATTTATAGATAGAGACATAGACATTCAACTGGATAAGGGCTACGTGGTCCTTATCTACAGTAAGGACAAGGATTAGATGGATATTGTATTACTTATTTTGCTGATACTGGTCTTGCTTGCCTTGGTTTTTCTTTATGGAAAATGGCAGAGCTTGGCCCTACTTTTGCAAGATCAGGCAGAAGACACAGCAGACAACTTGTCTGATCAGCTCAGCTATCAACTAGAAAATGCAACTCTCAAACAGCAACAGGCTATTCATCAGGAAGTGGAAAGACTCCGAACGGAGCTTTACCAACAGCTAACAGACATCCGTCAAGAGTTGAATAAGAGCCACTTGGAAACGCGAGATGCCACCGACCGCCGTTTGCAGGCCATTCAGGAGTCCAATGAAAAACGCCTAGAAGAAATGCGGCAGACGGTTGAGGAAAAGCTGGAGAAAACCCTGCAAACCCGCCTACAAGCCTCCTTTGAAACGGTGTCCAAGCAATTGGAATCGGTCAATCGTGGTCTGGGTGAAATGCAGACGGTGGCGCGTGATGTGGGTAGTCTTAACAAGGTGCTGTCTGGCGCCAAAACCCGTGGCATCATGGGTGAATTGCAGCTGGGACAGATTATCGAGGATATTTTGACACCTAGCCAATATGAGCGAGAGTTTGCCACGGTTTCAGGCTCTAGTGAGCGCGTGGAGTATGCTGTCAAGCTACCAGGACGGACTGAAGGCGACTATATCTACTTGCCAATCGATTCCAAGTTTCCGCTGGCGGATTACTACCGCTTGGAAGATGCTTACGAAAGTGGGGACAAGGACCAGATTGACCTCCATCGCAAAAATCTCTTGGCGGCTATTAAACGTTTTGCCAAGGACATACAGAGCAAGTACCTCAATCCACCTGAAACGACTAATTTTGGTGTGCTCTTTCTGCCAACCGAAGGGCTGTACTCAGAAGTAGTCCGCAATCCCATTTTCTTTGATGACTTACGCCGTCAGGAAAATATCGTGGTAGCAGGACCGACCACCCTTTCTGCCCTGCTCAATTCCCTCTCCGTCGGCTTTAAGACCCTCAACATTCAACGGTCGGCCGATGATATTTCCAAGGTCTTGGGCAATGTCAAGCTGGAATTTGGCAAGTTTTCTGACCTCTTGCTTAAGGCTCAGAAACAGCTCAATCAGGCTAGCAGCAATATTGACAAACTCCTAACCACTCGCACCAACGCTATCGAGCGTAGTCTTCGTACCATTGACCTGTACGAAGATGACCAAACCAAGGGACTGCTTGGCCTGTCCCCATTAGATGAGGAAGACAATGAAAATTAACCAAATGAAAAAAGATGAATTCTTCGAAGGATTCTATCTCATCAAGACCGCAGATGTCCGTCAAACACGAGCTGGCAAAGACTACCTTGCTCTGACCTTCCAGGATGATACAGGTGAGATTGAAGGCAAGGTCTGGGATGCCCAACCAGGGAAAATCAAGGATTTTACTGCTGGGACAGTTGTTCACGTGCAGGGACGCCGTGAAGTTTACAATAATACCCCCCAGGTCAATCAGTTGGTCCTCCGTTTGCCAAAAGCTGGCGAACCCAACGACCCTGCTGATTTCAAGGAAAAGCCACCTGTAGATGTTAAGGACACCAAGGACTATCTGAGTCAGATGATTTTCCGTATTGAAAATGCCACTTGGCAGCGGATTGTCCGTGCTCTTTACAGCAAGTACGACAAGGAATTTTATTCCTATCCAGCAGCCAAGACCAATCACCATGCCTTCTATTCAGGTTTGTCCTTCCATACAGCGACCATGGTCCGTTTGGCTGATAAAATTGGTGACATCTATCCCCAGCTCAACAAGAGCCTGCTTTTTGCAGGGATTATGCTCCACGACCTAGCCAAGGTGATTGAACTGACGGGTCCTGATAACACAGGCTACACTGTCCGTGGCAATCTGATTGGGCATATTTCCTTGATTGATGAAGAGATTACCAAGGTTTTGATGGAATTGGGCATCGACGATAGCAAGGAAGAAGTGACTGTTCTGCGTCATGTTATCCTTAGCCATCACGGTCTCTTGGAGTATGGTAGCCCAGTCCGTCCACAGATTATGGAGGCGGAAATCCTCCACATGATTGACAACATAGATGCGGAAATGATGATGATGCTATCGGCCTTGGACAAGGTCGGCCCAGGCGAGATGACCAATCGTATCTTTGCCATGGATAACCGTGCCTTCTATAAGCCTAATATCGACTAATGGTAGTTAAGATTTTATCTCGACAGCCCCTCGCCAAAGGCTGGTCCACTGACCGAAAGTACAAGGTCCAGCTAGAAGATGGTCGCTTTGGTCTGTTGAGAATAGCAGAGCGACCAGCCTATGAGGCTAAGCGATTAGAGTTTCGATTGGTCCAAAGCTTGTTTGGGAAAGACTTGCCTGTGGCAGAGCCACTAAGTTTTTGGGCGGATGACTTGTCAGTCTACACCCTCTATGAATGGGTGGAAGGTCAGGACATGAATGAAGTGGCCTCTAGCCTGTCTGATTCTGTCTTGTATGATTTGGGCTGTCAGTCAGGGCAGTTTTTGAGAACCTTACATGCCCTACCGATTGATCAAAGTCAACGGGACTGGAACAGTTTTTATCAGGCTAAGATTGACAGTAAAATCAAGGCCTACCAAGCAGCTAGACATTCCTATCCAAATGGTCAAGCAATGATAGACTTTGTTCAGGCCAATCGTCACTTGCTTGAAGGGCGACCGATTGCCTACCATCATGGAGATTTTCACACAGGGAATTTTCTACTGGGAAGAGATGGAAAACTAAAAATCTTAGACTTTGATCGCTACGATATAGGAGATCCCTGGGAAGAATTCAACCGTTTGATTTTCACGGCAGATTTGTCTCCAGCCTTTGCGCGTGGTCAGGTAGATGCCTATTTTGACGGCGTTATTCCAGAGGAATTTTGGAGACTTTTAGCTCTATACTTAACAGTAAACAGTCTAGGCGCTCTTTCTTGGGCAGAACATCAAGATTCCGAACAAATTCCACTGATGATTAAGCAATCAGCTGCCATTTCGGAATGGTATGAAGGTTTTTGTTTACATATTCCCAAATGGTACAGGTGACTAGAAAACAAAATACGAAAAAGACGGACTTTTTAAGAAAAAAAGTTCGCCTTTTGTCGTTTCTTATGATATAATAGAAAAAAGTGAAAGAGGATGAATGTATGAAATTAAGAAGAAGTGAACGAATGGTTGTCATCTCCAACTATCTCATCAACCACCCTTATGAATTAACTAGTTTGAATACCTTTGCTGAAAAGTATGAGTCTGCCAAGTCTTCGATTTCAGAAGATATTGCCATCATCAAAAAAGCCTTTGAAGAAAGCTCTATCGGTCAGATTGAAACCATTACTGGAGCTAGTGGAGGAGTTGTTTTCACCCCATCTATCTCTAAGGCAGAGTCTATCGAGATTGCACAAGCCCTTCGTGACCAAATGGCTGAAAGCAACCGTATTTTGCCAGGTGGATACATCTACTCGTCTGATTTGTTATCTACCCCACATATTTTGAAAAATGTTGGTCGCATTATTGCCAATGCCTTCAAAGAAGAAAAGATTGATGCCGTTATGACGGTTGCGACTAAGGGGGTTCCTTTGGCCAATGCCGTTGCCAATGTCCTTAATGTTCCTTTTGTCATTGTGCGTCGTGATTTGAAAATCACAGAAGGTTCTACTGTTTCTGTCAACTATGTGTCAGGATCTAGCGACCGTATCGAAAAGATGTTCCTGTCTAAGCGTAGTTTGAAGGCAGGAAGCCGTGTCTTGATCGTCGATGACTTCTTGAAAAATGGTGGTACCATCAATGGTATGATTAGCCTCTTATCTGAGTTTGACTCAACATTGGTAGGCGTTGCTGTCTTTGCAGAAAACCAAAAAGGTGACCGCAACGTAGCTAACTACAAATCCCTGCTAGCTGTTACAGACATCAATGTCAAGGAAAACCGAGTGGATGTAGAGTTGGGAAATATTTTTGAATAACATACATGCAAAAAAGAGCTGGTTTTTTCAGCTCTTTTTTACTATTCTATCAAAACTCTCCGATCGTGCTTCCACGCTGATTTCTTCAAGTGTCAGTGGGTGGGTTAGGATGAGTTTTTGGGCGTGGAGCATGAGGCGTGGGGCGGCAACTCGACTGTAAAGTGGGTCACCGATCAGGGCATGGCCGTGATGAGCCAAATGCACCCGAATCTGATGGGTTCGCCCTGTCTGGAGGCGACAGGTAACTAAACTATTTTTACCAAGGCTCTTCAAGAGGCGGACCTGGGTCAGAGCAGCCTGTCCCTTGCGGTTATCGACCACCCGCTTTCTGCGGTCGTGTCGGTCCCGTCCGATTTTATCAGTGATAGTCCAGTCTGTCTTTCTTAGCTGTCCTTGGCAGAGGGCCAGATAGTCACGGTAGATGACTTTGTCCTCCAAAAGCCGATTGAGAATGGGCAGGATAAAGGGATTTTTTGCAAAGAGAATGGCTCCGCTGGTTTCCATATCGAGCCTGTGGACCACATAGCAGGTCTGGCCCACATAGGCAGACACATGGTTGAGCAGGGCAATCTCCGTCGGTTCATTGCCGTGGGTTTTCATGCCCTCAGGCTTGTTGACGATAATCAAATGCTCATCTTGGTAGAGTTCCTCCACCAAGTCCGCCTGCCCCAGAGGGATGCTTTTTTCAGGATAATCTTCCTGGTCAAAGGTCAATTCCAGCAGGTCGCCTGCAGCAATTGGACTCTGCCAGTTTATCAACTCACCGTTGACACGGACATGCTTCTTGGTACGGAGGAAGTGGCGGATTTTTCTGGGAATGAGAAAATAATCTTCCAAGACTTCCTTGACAGTCAGTTGTGGAAAGGCTTGGGGAATACGAATATCAATTTTCATCTTATAGGCTGGTCGAGTGCTTGGGTTGCACTTTTTCATTTGGATTGAGGTAGTTCATGGCATTGTTGACGGCGGTTGGGGCTTCGCCCAGTCCAGTCGCAATCAGGTCAACCTTACCCTCGTAGAAGCAACAGTCGCCGATAGCATAGATGCCAGGGACAGAGGTTTCTTGCTTGCTGTTGACCACGATGCGGTGACGATTGAGTTCCAATCCCCATTCTTTCAGCGTACCGACAGATGATTTGAAACCGTAGTTGACAAAGAGGTGGTCGAAAGACAGGCTGAGTTTGTCCTCGCTCTTAACCTTGTCAAAATGAATGCTAGAAGCTCTGCCATTTTCCCCAGAAAGCCCTTTAGGAACAAAAGGTGTGTGGATGCTGACGCTGGACTGCTTGAGCTCTTCCACGCTGTGCTCGAGGGCTCGGAAGTTGTCACGACGGTGGACGATGTGAGTGGACTTGGCGATTTTTTCAAAGGCCAGGGACCAATCGACCGCAGAGTCACCGCCACCCAAGACGACGATGTCCTTGTTGGCATACTGCTGGATGTTGGACACGTGGTAGTGGACGTTGTCAAAGCTGTCGGCACCGTCAATCTCTAGTGGACGCGGCTTGAAGGCCCCGCCACCCATAGCGATAATCAGGGTCTTAGTTTGGTGGCTACCTTTATTAGTCGTCAGGGAAATGACCTCTCCTGGTTCAATAGCAGTCAGGGTTTCATTGAGGCAGATGGTGGTGTCAAAGGGAGCCAGTTGAGCGAGGAGGTTGTCGGTCAACTCTTGTCCTGTCAGGCTGGGAAAGGCGGGAATGTCTAAAATAGCCTTCTCAGGATAGAGAATGGCAGGCTGGCCACCCAGTTGGGGCAGGGAGTCAATGATTTTGACCTTGGCTTGACGGAGGTGGGCGTAGAAGGCGGCGAATAGACCGACTGGTCCGCCACCGATGATGGTAATGTCATATACTTGTGTCATGGGAATCCTCTTCTTTGTTCAGAATGACCCTATTTTATCATATTTTTGAGAAAATTTCTCTCCTCTCTCAGCTGTCACAAGTGTCAAGAGGGGCTTTTTCTTAAGGAAATGTGCAAAATGTAGTATAATGGAAAAAATTCAAACAGAAAGGAAGAGATGATGGACCAAGATTTACAAGAAACCATCCAGATAAAGGGATTAGATGAAAAAGAAACAATGGATAGACCAGACCAGTCTGGACAAGACAGTCTAGGACAAGAGGGACCTTCCCGTCGCAGTCGACGAGGGAGTGGTAAGTCGTTAGATAAGCCGAAGAAAAAATCCCGCATTCCGGAACCCGTCCGCAAATTTTGGCGTCGTTACCAGTTGACTAAGATTTTGATGATTTTGGTCGGGCTTATGGTGCTGACAGTTGGTGGCTACCTCTTCTTCCTAGCGAAAACAGCTAATGTTGGTGATTTGCAGGAGGCCTTGAAGGCTACAACCATTATCTATGATAAGGACGGGGCGGAAGCCGGAACCTTGTCGGGACAAAAAGGGACCTATGTTGAATTGGACGCTATTTCGGACAATTTGGAAAATGCTGTTATCGCGACAGAAGATAGAAGTTTTTATAAAAACTCAGGGATCAACTACCAACGGACGATTTTGGCAGTTTTGACTTTGGGGCGTTCAGGCGGAGGTTCGACCATCACCCAGCAGCTGGCCAAAAATGCCTTTTTGACCCAGGAACAAACCATTAGTCGTAAGGCTAGAGAATATTTCCTTGCCCTTGAAATCAATAAAAAATACAGCAAGCAAGAAATATTGACCATGTACCTCAATAACGCTTATTTTGGTAATGGAGTATGGGGAGTAGAAGATGCCAGTCAAAAATATTTCGGTATTCCAGCCAGCGATTTATCGATTGAGCAATCAGCCGTATTGGCAGGGATGTTGAAGGGACCGGAAATTTACAACCCTTATTATTCACTTGAAAATGCGACCAATCGTCGCAATACGGTCTTGCAGGCCATGGTGGATGCTGGAGTTATTGATCAGGCGACAGCAGATGCAGGTTTTCAGGTGGATTTGGCCAGTCAATTGGCAGATACCTATTCTGGCAAACAGAGTAACTATTCTTATCCGTCCTATTTTGACGCTGTGATTGCAGAGGCTATTGATCGGTATGGTTTGAAGGAATCAGATATTATCAATAATGGCTATCGGATCTATACAGAGATGGATCAGAATTCACAGGCTAGTATGCAGGTCATTTTTGATGATGAATCTATGTTCCCATCCTCCACTTATGATGGGACCCATGCTCAGGCTGCTAGTGTGGCATTAGATCCTACAACAGGTGGTGTTAGAGCCCTAGTTGGACGTGTCAATAGTGCTGAAAATGCTTCCTTTAGGACCTTTAACTTTGCGACACAAGCCAAGCGCAGTCCTGGTTCAACAATCAAGCCTCTTGTTGCCTATGCTCCAGCAGTAGCGGCGGGCTGGTCGATTGATATGGCTCTGGATAACCATACAGAAACCTACGGCGATTACACCTTGCATAACTATGATTATTCGACTTCTGATACCATTCCGATGTATCAAGCTTTGGCTCTCTCTTATAATTTACCAGTAGCTTATATAGTGAACACCTTGGGGATTGACAAAGCCTTCGAGTATGGACAAAAGTTTGGGCTTGATATGGAAAATGTTGAGAAAGTTTTGGGTGTGTCAATTGGTTCTGGAGTGGAGACTAATCCTCTGCAAATGGCCCAGGCCTACGCTACTTTTGCGAATAAGGGGGTGATGAAGGATGCTCACCTCATCACTCGTATTGAAACGGCTAGTGGAAAGGTTTTAGCAGAGCATCGTGAAACAAGTACCAAGGTGATTGACCGCTCTGTCGCAGATAAGATGACAGCAATGATGCTTGGAACCTATACCAATGGTACGGGAGTGACAGCAGATGCGGCCAATTATTATATTGCTGGGAAAACAGGAACAACCGAAACGAGTTTTGATGTCAATCTTGTCAATGATCAGTGGCATATTGCCTACACACCTGATTTGGTCATCAGTCAGTGGGTTGGTTTTGAGCAGACAGATGAAAATCATTATATAGATAGCAGTAGCTACTGGATGGCTCCGTCGGTCTTCCAGACTGTAGCCAATTCAATCTTGCCATATACTGCAGGAACTCAGTTCGAAGTAGAAAATGCCTATGCACAAAATGGTATTGTAGAAGTAGCTCCAGATGAAGCTGCGCAAACTGAATCAAGCCTTGGTCAAGAGCAGGTACAAGAAATTTCAGATCAGGCGAAAAACTTGATTGAGCAAACCAAACAAAATCTAATCGATGCCCAGTTACCAGAACGAGCAAAAACCTTGTGGGATAACATTACGTCTTGGTTTGGAGAGTTGTCAAATCCATAAAAACATGGTAAAATGAAAAGGATGGAGGGCTTTATGGCACTAAAAAAAGCAAGCCTAGCCTGTACTGTTTGTGGTTCTCGAAACTATTCAATCAGCCTTTCGAGCAATCCCAAGCCAACACGGTTAGAAGTAAATAAATTTTGTAAACACTGTGGACAATACACTGTTCACAAGGAAACCAGATAGGAGTCACGCATGAAATTTATCAAAGACATTATCCGCATTTTAAAAGATACGTCTTGGCCAACTCGTAAGCAGAGCTGGACGGATTTCGTGTCTGTAGTGGAATATACTGCCTTTTTCGTAGCGGTGGTTTACCTCTTTGACTTGATTTTGTCACGAGGAATCATGAGCTTGATCAATCTTTTCTAGAAAATACTTGCCATTTGTAAAATGGAAGTGATATAATAAGGAAAAGCGAAAGCCTTCGGGCTTTTTTTAGCGTCTAAAAAATGCAGTGTTTCCAAAGAAAGGAAGTTAAAATGTACGATAGTTTTGATAAAGGCTGGTTTGTTTTACAAACCTATTCAGGATATGAGAACAAGGTCAAGGAAAACTTGCTCCAACGTGCCCACACTTATAACATGTTGGAAAACATCCTTCGTGTAGAAATTCCAACTCAGACTGTTCAGGTTGAAAAGAACGGTGAGGTCAAGGAAGTGGAAGAAAACCGTTTCCCTGGTTATGTTTTGGTGGAAATGGTTATGACCGATGAAGCTTGGTTTGTGGTTCGTAACACGCCAAACGTTACAGGTTTCGTGGGTTCACACGGTAACCGTTCAAAACCAACCCCACTTTTGGAAGAAGAAATCCGTCAAATCTTGGTATCTATGGGTCAAACTGTTCAAGAATTTGATATTGATGTCAAAGTTGGCGATACAGTTCGTATCATCGACGGTGCCTTCGCAGACTATACAGGTAAAATTACAGAAATCGACAACAACAAGGTTAAGATGGTTATCTCTATGTTTGGTAATGATACCATTGCAGAGGTTAACTTGAGCCAGATTGCTGAGTTGTAAATCTACTCTACTCCCCCTAGGTAATAAGCCTTTGGGGAGTTTTTTGATGGTTTGAAAAGATTTTGTCCACCATTTGTCCACCAACTTTACCAGATTTAACTGAATTTAACCGAATGAAAAATCAAAAAAGCCCGAAAAATCGGGCTTTTGACTTGTATAAATTCGGATAAAATCCTATAATAAAGGCGGTAGACGGATTTGAACCGACGATCAAGCTTTTGCAGAGCCGTGCCTTACCACTTGGCTATACCGCCATAACAAAGAATATTGTATCTTAAATAGTGAATTTGGTCAAGTGGAAATTTTCGTATCAGTCTAATTTCCAGTTTTTGGGTTAGACTAGAACTTACTTTGAGAATTTAGCAGGTAGATTTTCGTGAATTTCTCTGCTATTTTACTTGAAAATATACAGGTATTCTGATATACTAATAGAGTTGCTGTGCAACAAATACTCATCTCGGACCAATTGTGGTCTTGTTGCCGAAAGGTTGGGCTGCAAGTCGAAGTTCGGGAGAGGAGAAAAAACAAAAAGGAGAAATACTCATGGCAGTAATTTCAATGAAACAACTTCTTGAGGCTGGTGTACACTTCGGTCACCAAACTCGTCGCTGGAATCCTAAGATGGCTAAATACATCTTCACAGAGCGTAACGGTATCCACGTTATCGACTTGCAACAAACTGTAAAATTGGCTGACCAAGCTTACGAATTCATCCGTGACGCTGCAGCAAACGACGCAGTTATCTTGTTCGTAGGTACTAAAAAACAAGCTGCTGAAGCTGTTAAAGACGAAGCTATCCGCGCTGGTCAATACTTCATCAACCACCGTTGGTTGGGTGGAACTCTTACAAACTGGGATACAATCCAAAAACGTATCGCCCGTTTGAAAGAAATCAACCGCATGGAAGAAGATGGAACTTTCGAAGTGCTTCCTAAGAAAGAAGTAGCATTGTTGAACAAACAACGTGCTCGTCTTGAAAAATTCTTGGGCGGTATCGCTGACATGCCACGCATTCCAGACGTAATGTTCGTTGTTGACCCACACAAAGAGCAAATCGCTGTTAAAGAAGCTAAAAAATTGGGAATCCCAGTTGTAGCGATGGTTGACACAAACACAGACCCAGATGATATCGATGTTATCATCCCAGCTAACGATGACGCTATCCGCGCTGTTAAATTGATCACAGCTAAAATGGCTGACGCTATCATCGAAGGTAACCAAGGTGAAGACAGCGTAGCCGCAGTTGAAGCTGAATTGGCAGCTGAGCCAGCATCTACAGAATCAATCGAAGAATTGGTTGAAGTTGTAGAAGGTAAATAAGTAACGAAGGCGTTTAGAAATCTGTATGAGTTTTACAGTCCAGTGGACTGTAAAAGTTTGAGCCTAAAAACTCAAAAGCGAAAATAGGAAACTGACGCAGTATGCTTGCATACAAGGAAGTTTATCTTTTTCACTAAGATTTTAGCCTGAGTACAATTGAATAAGTAACGAAGGCGATTTAAAATCTATAGGATTTTAAATCGTGTACAATTTCAAACATCAAAAAAACAATCCTAGAGGGGCAGGGCTGAGCCCGCTCCTCTATTTTATAAATACAAACAAGGAGAATAGACATGGCAGAAATTACAGCAGCTCTCGTTAAAGAATTGCGTGAAAAATCAGGTGCTGGCGTTATGGACGCGAAAAAAGCATTGGTTGAAGTAGAAGGCGATATCGAAAAAGCAATTGAATTGCTTCGCGAAAAAGGTATGGCTAAGGCAGCTAAGAAAGCTGACCGTGTAGCAGCTGAAGGATTGACTGGTGTTTACGTTGATGGTAACGTAGCAGCAGTTGTTGAAGTTAACGCTGAAACAGACTTCGTTGCGAAAAACGCTCAATTCGTTGAATTGGTAAACACTACTGCTAAAGTAATTGCAGAAGGTAAACCAGCTGACAACGAAGCAGCTCTTAAATTAGTTATGCCTTCAGGTAAAACGCTTGAAGAAGCATACGTAAACGCAACTGCAACAATCGGTGAGAAAATTTCATTCCGTCGCTTTGCTTTGGTTGAAAAAACAGATGCTCAAGCATTTGGTGCATACCAACACAACGGCGGCCGTATCGGTGTTATCTCTGTAATTGACGGTGGCGACGAAGCTCTTGCAAAACAAATCTCAATGCACATCGCTGCGATGAAACCAACTGTTCTTTCTTACACTGAATTGGATGAGCAATTCGTTAAAGATGAGTTGGCACAAATCAACCACAAAATTGAACAAGACAACGAAAGCCGTGCAATGGTTGACAAACCAGCATTGCCATTGTTGAAATACGGTTCAAAAGCTCAATTGACTGACGAAGTGATTGCAGCAGCTGAGGAAGCTATCAAGGCTGAATTGGCAGCAGAAGGCAAACCAGAAAAAATCTGGGACAAAATCATCCCAGGTAAAATGGATCGCTTCTTGCTTGACAACACTCAAGTTGACCAAGCTTACACACTTCTTGCACAAGTTTACATCATGGACGACAGCAAAACAGTTGAAGCTTACTTGAACTCAGTGAACGCTTCAGTTGTAGAATTTGCTCGTTTCGAAGTAGGTGAAGGTATCGAGAAAGCTTCAAACGACTTCGAAGCAGAAGTTGCAGCTACGATGGCAGCAGCTCTTGGTAAATAATTGGTAGTCTTCATTTTATCTTTTATTACTTCGACGAGCGAGGAAACGTTGTTTCCATATTTCCAACTTCAAATACTCCACTGGAGTATTTGAACTCGCCTTGCCGTACTTCAGTACAGCCTACGGCTCTTTTGAGGCGAACGTGGTTCGTACTATCTCCAGCCTTCAAAGGTTTCCCAAACCTTTGAAGCGAGTACTAAAAGCAAACTGAAAGACTACTCGACAACTCAAGAACTTCCGAAAGGGGGTTCTTTTTGTATTGAGGGTATTACTTCACGAATATGACTTACTTCGCAAGTTCGATCTCCAATCTTATACATGTACAAGCTGTACGGCTCTTTTGAGGCGAACTTGGTTCGCACTATCTCCAGCCTTCAAAGGTTCCCCAAACCTTTGAAGCGAGTACTAAAAGCAAACTGAAAGACTGCTCGACAATTCAAGAACTTCCGAAAGGAGGTTCTTTTTTTTATGTGACTTTTAGTCCGTCACGCTCCGTAAGGTGCGTGACAAATAAACCACCCGCTATGCGGGTGCGCGACGAAG
>NZ_JARQOZ010000020.1:0-1995 GCF_046032115.1 Streptococcus suis
TAACGCGTTTTCTAAAATCAATTCCGTAAGTCATAAGTCTATTTTATCATACATCAAATAAAAACTAAACAACTATAATGGTGCGTGAAACCAGAAGTCGACAGATAGCTATTCAGTCGGTCTTTTATTGCTTTGACGTGTGAAGATTTCCAGTGGAGTTTTCATACTATTCGAAAATCAGACGTTGTTGTCTTGATTTGATGACTGAAAAGCTCCTGAGGAGTTTTTAGCTTACCAACGTCCAAGCTAAAAGACCAGGAACCGTTAGCTAATTGCGACTCTAACCAGTGAGATAGGTTTTGTTTATTTTTGCTGTACTTGTAAGAGGATTTTATATCATATCCCATGTATACCGTAGCGGGATCAACAAGATTTTTGGAACTGGTGAAGGGGGAATGCACAATCTAAAAAAAGGTGTGCGAATTGTCAGTCAGTAGTTGGTATTATTGCGATTCAATCGCTATACTGAGATTTGGCATAGATTTTGAGAATAGGTACTGGTGGTATAAAGGTAAAATTGAACTCTGTAATCTTTTTAATACTGGATTAGAGAGATTTTTTAATATGTGTATTATAGTCCTTCAGTTTTACTTTAATAGTTTAACTAAGTGCTAGCTCAACTGCCAACCATCTTTCGTCCAAGGTGGATTACTGAAACAAACTGACCACTTAATCAAAATCAGACTAGCTTTCGCAGAGGAAAGTTGGGATGGCTCGCACGCAATTCCTTTCTTTTCTCTAAATGCACGTGAGGTCGAAAATGTTTGCTTTTGATTTTTCTATAAAATATTAAGGAAGTATTATATGAAACAAAATTCTGGACAGACCGTCCATCGCTTTTCTTTGAGAAAAACATCGTTTGGACTAGTATCTGCTACCATTGCTAGTCTTTTCATGCTGTTTTCATTTTCTTCAGAAAGACAGGTATTTGCTGAAGATAGTGCCAAAACAGTGCATTATCGCTATGTTGCAGAAGATGAATTAACAGCGTCAGAAAAGCAATTAATCGTAAATGAATTACCGAAATTAGTAGAAGAAAGTGACAATACCTATTACTTGATTTATAAGCCCAAGCAGTCAGTATCGGGAGAAATATTGCCCGCTACTGGAGATGAATGGTTGGGGCAAGTAACAGGAGCACTTGTTGGAGCAGGGTTGCTGATTTTGGCTATCCGTAAAGGTCGTAAGGGGAAAAAAGAGTTTGCGGGATTGTTCATTTTAGGGGCGACAGGCTCATTGTTATTAGCACCTCCCGCCTTTTCTTTAACCAATCAAACCTTGGCTCGCTTTAATCAGGAATTATCTATCAGTGTAGGTGAACAATTGCCAGAACCGATGGCCATTGAGGGCTATAGATATATTGGTTACATAAAGGAAAGTAAGAGTGATGAAATAGTAAAACCGATTCATCCTAACTCTGAGTTACCGGGTACAGACAATGCTGTCAATACGACTAAACCAAGTTTGGCCGTTGAGCATGTAGATAGTGTTCAAACTGAACCCATCGCCTATGAGATCCAAGAGGTTCCCAATAATGAACTCCTAGCAGGTGAGACCGTTGTCAGCCAAGAAGGCTTAGAGGGCGTACGTACCATTGTCACCCGTAGCTATACTGTCGACGGTCAGGTTGTTAAGACCGAGGAAATTTCGAACACGATAACGACCCCAGCCATTCCAAGAATCGTTCAAGTCGGTACTAAGGTGGTAGAGGAAGTGGCACAAGATGCCCCAAGTCATGAACTGCCAAGCCTAGATATTGTGGAAAGTGATACAAGCTATACTGAACCTGTCGCCTATGATACCCTTGAAATCCCTAATAACGAACTCCTAGCAGGTGAGACGGTTGTCAGCCAAGAAGGCGTAGAGGGCGAGCGTACCATTGTTACCCGTAGCTATACTGTCGATGGTCAGGTTGTTAAGACAGAGGAAATTTCGAACACGATAACGACCCCAGCCACTCCAAGAATCGTTCAAGTCGGTACTAAGGTCGTAGAG
>NZ_JARQOZ010000020.1:2095-37090 GCF_046032115.1 Streptococcus suis
GAAGTTCCCAAGGATGCCCCAAGCCATGAACTGCCAAGCCTAGATATTGTAGAAAGTGATGCAAGCCGTACCGAACCAGTTGCCTATGAAACCCAAGAAGTTCCCAATAGCGAACTCCTAGCAGGTGAGACCGTTGTCAGCCAAGAAGGCGTAGAGGGCGAGCGTACCATTGTCACCCGTAGCTATATTGTTGATGGTCAGGTTGTTAAGACTGAGGAAGTTTCGAATACGATAACGACCCCAGCCACTCCAAAAATCGTTCAAGTCGGTACTAAGGTTGTAGAGGAAGTTCCCAAGGATGCCCCAAGCCATGAACTGCCAAGCCTAGATATTGTAGAAAGTGATGCAAGCCGTACCGAACCCGTCGCCTATGAGATCCAAGAGGTTCCCAATAATGAACTCCTAGCAGGTGAGACGGTTGTCAGCCAAGAAGGCGTAGATGGCGTACGTACCATTGTCACCCGCAGCTATATTGTTGATGGTCAGGTTGTTAAGACTGAGGAAATTTCGAATACGATAACGACCCCAGCCACTCCAAAAATCGTTCAAGTCGGTACTAAGGTAGTAGAAGAAGTTCCAAAGGATGCCCCAAGTCTTGAACTGCCAAGTCTAGATATTGTAGAACGTGACACGACCCGTACCGAACCCGTCGCCTATGAAACCCAAGAAGTTCCGAATAGCGAACTCCTAGCAGGTGAGACGGTTGTCAGCCAAGAAGGCGTAGATGGCGTACGTACCATTGTCACCCGCAGCTATATTATTGATGGTAAGGTTGTTGAGACCAAAGAAATTTCGAATGAAATTACTACAGATCCAAGACCAAAGATTGTCCAAGTCGGTACTAAGGTAAAAGAAATACCAACAATTACAATCACTTCTATTACAAAAGATGAAAATGCAAAATCGGCAGAGGCTAGTTTTGAATTATCAGATAGGACTCAATCATACATTTCAGCGGTTGCTCAGCTCTATCAGGGAGACCAGCTTGTAAGAGAAATTCAAATTGCAGATGTGACTGCACCTCTCGCATTGACAGGTTTGGATTACTATACAGACTATACTCTAAAAACAATTGTTACCTATAACGTGGGCAAGGGTCCAGAGACAAAACTGCAAGAAAGTACACAAGATTTCCGCTTGGATTATAAGAAGATTGAAATTAAGGATATCGACCAAGTGGAGTTATATGGTCTTGACAATGGTCATTATCGTCGGCAATTGTCATTAACTAGCCAATCGGTCAATTTGGACAACTACTTTGTAAAAATCAAATCAGATCGTTTCAAAGAATTACTTCTTCCAATCTCTAAAATTGAAGAAGTAGAGATAGATGGTCAAACCAAGTTTAAATTGACTGTCGAAACTGATGAACTGGTTCAGGACACAGGAAACCAATACAATAAAAATCATAGTTTTTATGTGGACAAACGAGTAGAAAGCCAGAACGGTGTATACACTTCTTTCAAAGAATTGTTAACAGCAATAGAAAACGACCCAGCAGGAACCTACACACTTGGTGCAGATATGACTGCTGACGAAGTTGACTTAGCTACAGATGCCCTCTCTTATGTTACATCTACCTTTACAGGTCGTTTGAATGGTGCTCATAATGGCAAATCGTACGCTATCTATAACCTTATTCAGCCACTATTTAATATCATCAAAAATGCTACGGTTGAGAATGTAGACTTGATTGACGTTGCGATTACTTCTAAGACAGAAAAAGTCGGTGCACTTGCTAAAACAGCAACTGGAAGTCAGATAAGGAACGTTTCAGTAGAAGGTAGCATTTCAGCTCCTACAAGTATCGGAGGGCTTGTCTATCTCGCAAATGGTGCAACTAAGATTACGAATAGTTCCTTTAAAGGTCAGCTTGTAGCAATAGGAACCAATTCAGGAGGTTCCAATATCGGAGGAATTGCAGGCTGGGCACAGGACAACCATACTACGCTCAGTCAAGTACAAGCTGATGTAGCTATAACTCTCTCTGCTAAGAATAACAACTACCGAGCAGGAGCTTTAGTAGGACATGTCCAAAATAGTGCTCGTTTGCAAGATGGAGTAGCCAAGGGAACAATTGTAAACTTGACAACAGCTGGTCAGGTCGGCGGAGTAGTTGGCTCAACCTGGAGTTCTGGATTTGTAAATAATGTTGTCAGCACTGTGCAAGTAACCAATGGTAAGCGAGTTCATGGAGATACCGCCTATGGTTCGGCCCCTATTACCAATACATTTGTTACTGGTTCGGCTAGCGGTGCTGCAGATAAGTGGAGTACCGAAATTTCAGAAACGGAGGCGGCAAGTAAAATTGCAGCTATGGGAATTACTGCTACGGTAGCAGATAGTCTGAACAACCAAGCTAAGAATTTGTATAGTGTGGACTATAGCTCGTTAGATAAAGCAAATCCTGAACGTGCTATTGCTTATGCTAATATGGAGAAATTACTACCATTCTACAACAAGGAATATATTGTTTACCAAGCTAACAAGATGGTCTTGACAGACAAACTAGCTAAAACTAGATTGTTAGATGTTATTCCAATGGTAGATAATACTATTGTGACGGATCCAAACAGTCAAAAGCAAGCTATCAACCGTATTATGCTCCATTATGCTGATAATACAATTGATTATTTAGATGTTGCTTTCAAGGAAGATTTTGTAAATAGCCATGTATCTGACTATACAATTGTAGGAACGGATTTACTCTATACTCCAGAAACATTCTTATCAAACTACGATGGAATGGTACATCGCCTTACAAATGATATTTCGAGTTTAGTATTTAACTCTGATAAAGTGAAAGCGGTGTTGGGAATTGTAGAGCCTACGACACCACCAACAGAAAATGAGTTGAAGAACTGGGCATCGGATTTGGGAGTTCCATCAACTACTGAACAAAAACCATTGTGGGCACTGTATTTGGAAGATAGTTTCAATAGTGTGCGGGATCATCTCGCGGAAGATTTACGGAAAGTGTTGGCTTCTGATAAAGCTATCAATAGCCTAGGTGCATCGGTTGAGAATTATCTAGTTCAGAAGATTTCTCAAAATAAAGAAGCATTGGTGCTGGGTCTTGCATATCTGAAACGTTGGTATAATATTGATTTCGGCGATTTAAATACTCGAGATTTGACAGTCTTTAAACAAGACTTCTTTGGTAATCAGGCAACTTCTACACTGGATGTTATTATTGCTTTAGGGAATTCAGGTTATGACAATCTTCGTCCAAAGAATAACGTTCAGACCTATGCTAATTCTTTACAGTTGGCCAAAGGAAAAGCAACTCTATTTGATTATCTTTCAAGTTATCGCCAATTGTTTGTACCAAACAAAACAAATAATGAATGGTTGAAAGATACAAGTAAGGCCTATATTGTAGAAATGGCTTCAAATGTTGAAGAGGCTGCTAAGAAGCAAGCACAAGCGACACCGGATAGTCGCTACGCACTAGGAGTCTACGATCGCATCACCAAGGCGAGCTGGGGACATCAAAACATGCTCTTACCTCTTCTGACTCTCCCAGATGAAAGTATGTATATCATTTCTACCATGTCAACACTATCGTTTGGGGCTTACGATCGTTACTTGTATGATTCCGCATCAAATGGTATGAAATTTGAAGAGTATATGCATCAGATTGTTGATAGAGCAGCTGTTTGGCAACGAGATCATTTTGATTATTGGTATAGCATTTTGACAGAGGAATCACGTGAAAAACTATTCCAGTCAGTCTTGAACTATGATGGATTTAATTTCCGTGACTCAGCAAGTAAGGCTACTTGGAAGAGTCTTCAAAATACGGAGCGTTCTTCTATTGCTAACTTCTTTGGTCCAGTAGGTAAATGGTATGCAGCGAATGGATCAGGTGCGTATGCAACAGGCTCATTGACGCATTTTGTTGTTGATAGAATGCTCGATCAATATGGCACTTCCATCTTCACTCACGAAATGGTTCATAACTTTGATGGAGGAATTTATTTCGAAGGAAATGGTCGTCGTCAAGGTTTAGGTGCGGAACTATTTGCCCTTGGTCTTTTACAAGCTCCAAATGGTAATCAGGCACGTTCGTTAGGAATTAATACTGTTTACTCTGGAAATGAAGACTCTATAACCCGCTATCATGCTGCTAACCCTGCACAGCGTTATAAAAATGTAGCAGATTTAAATACCTACGTTCACAATATGTTTGACGTTATCTATTTGCTAGACTATTTAGAAGCGAAGTCTGTTTTGAAGCAAAGCGATACTGTCAAGCAGAAATGGTATAGGGTCATTGATAATTACTATATCAAGGATAAAGAAAAGAACACGCATGCAGGAAATACAATCCGTCAGCTGACAATTGAGGAAGCTGCAAAACTGAATACCATCGATGATTTGGTTGACAACAGCATTATCAACCGTCGTGAATATTGGGACACGCATGCTGGCTTAACTCGTAATGGTTATTATACCGTAAGTCTCTTTTCTCCAGTTTATTCCGCCTTATCTAATCCAAATGGTTCTCCAGGAGACTTCATGTTCCGTCGTATGGCCTATGAATTGATGGCAGAAAAAGGCTATGTAGAGGGCTTCATTCCTTATGTATCTAATCAACTTGGTAAAGAAGCGGAAGCGGCTGGGGAACTTGTGTATGATGGTTGGTTTAGACGAAATGTTGGGCTCATCACAGATGACAGAGTCTTTAAACATATTTTTAAAGATGAGTATGCTGATTGGGCAACATTTAAGAAAGCTATGTACCAAAATCGTATTAATCAACTTGACAACTTGGTTGACTTCACAATGACCTACGAATTGGATAAGCCAAACTCAACAAAACAAGTTACGATTAGTTCTTTTGCAGATTTAGAAAAGCTTATGGATGAAGCTGTGGCTCAAGATATGAAGAGCATTGATATTGTACTTGCACACAATGAGTCAAGTTGGGTCAATGTCCTCAAACAACGGATTTATAATGCTCTTTTGAGAAATACGGATGATTTCAGAACTTCTATTTTTAAATAGTATGAGAAGAAGGAGCGAACTGGTTATATGGTAAACGGTTGTCCCTCCTATCGTTCTAGGACTGTAAAGTTATCTGTAAGTCGTTGCTTTCAACCAAAGCTCTAGATAACAGCATGCTGTCAAGTGGATATATCGTCATTTAGTTGACTTTTATTACTTTGATGACTGAAAACCTCCTCAGGAGCTTTTCAGTCATCAAATCAAGTCAACAAGGGCTGAGTTTGATTTTCGAAGAGTATTAAAGTAGACATAGTTGATTTGGTTTGATGCAGTGAAGAAACGAAGAAATGAACCAAGTGTATGTCATGCATAAAAAATAAAAAATCCTTGAAAAATCAGAAAAAACTGCTATAATAGTGCGTAGAGATTTATCAATTCTAGGAAATCTTTGAGAGAGTGTGCGGTGGGTGCAAGCACATAGAGGATAGGATTGACACTACTCGGTATGATTTTATGCAAACATAAAAGGGTGGTTCCCTTATCGCCAATCTGAGGTAGTCAGGCTTTTTAGCGTGACTGCGAATGAAGGTGGAACCACGTTACGACGTCCTTTTACGAGGGCGTCGTATTTTCTTTTTTGACCAAACAAGGAGATGAAGTTGACCAGCATTCCACAAGAAACGATTGACCGTTGCCTAGCCATTCGCAAGGCTTACAGAGAGTTGGAGGTCAAGCACCACGACAAAGAGTGGTCTATTGAAGAGGACCTCTTGGCTTTGACCAATGATATTGGCAACATGAACCGCCTGATTATGACCAAGCAGGGTCGTTACTATGATGAAACGCCCTATACCTTGGAGCATAAACTGGCTGAAAATATCTGGTGGTTGATTGAACTGGCCGACCGCCTGGATATTGACATTCAAAAAGAAATGGAAACCTTTTTAACTCAAAAAGAAGAGTTATTGGGGATAAAAAATAAATAAAAAGGAGATAAATATGATTAACATTACTTTCCCAGATGGTGCTGTTCGTGAGTACCAAGCTGGTGTGACAACTTTTGAAATTGCGGAGAGCATCAGCAAGTCTTTGGCGAAAAAGGCTCTTGCTGGTAAGTTCAACGGTAAATTGATTGACACCACTCGTGCTATCGAAGAGGACGGCACGCTTGAAATCGTAACGCCCGACCATGAGGATGCTTTGGACATCTTGCGTCACTCAGCTGCTCACTTGTTTGCCCAAGCGGCTCGTCGTCTTTTCCCAGACATCAAGTTGGGGGTTGGTCCAGCTATTCAGGACGGTTTCTACTATGACACGGATAATGCGGCTGGTCAGATTTCAAATGAAGACCTGCCACGCATTCAGGAAGAAATGATGAAGATTGTCAAGGAAAACTTCCCTTCAGAACGCCGTGAGGTGACCAAGGAAGAAGCTCTTGAGATTTTCAAAAATGATCCATATAAGCTGGAATTGATTCACGAGCACTCTGATGACGAGGGTGGTTTGACTATTTATACCCAGGGTGAATATATTGACCTCTGCCGTGGCCCACATGTTCCGTCAACAGGCCGTATCCAGATTTTTGAATTGCTCAATGTGGCTGGTGCATACTGGCGTGGTAAGAGCGAAAACCCAATGATGCAACGTGTTTATGGTACAGCTTGGTTTGACAAAAAAGACCTTAAAAAATACATTCAAATGCGTGAGGAAGCCAAAGAGCGTGACCACCGTAAACTTGGTAAGGAATTGGATCTCTTCATGATCAGCCAAGAAGTTGGTCAAGGCTTGCCATTCTGGTTGCCAAATGGAGCGACTATCCGTCGTACCTTGGAGCGTTACATCACAGATAAGGAATTGGCTTCTGGTTACCAGCACGTATATACGCCACCGTTGGCTTCGGTTGAGCTTTACAAGACCTCAGGTCACTGGGAACATTACCATGAAGATATGTTTCCAACTATGGATATGGGCGACGGTGAGGAGTTTGTTCTACGTCCGATGAACTGTCCACACCACATTCAAGTTTATAAAAACCATGTGCGTTCATACCGTGAACTGCCAGTGCGTATCGCTGAGCTTGGTATGATGCACCGCTATGAGAAATCAGGTGCATTGACTGGTTTGCAACGGGTACGTGAGATGACTCTTAACGACGGTCATATTTTCGTGACACCTGAGCAAATCCAAGAAGAGTTCAAAAAAGCTCTCCAGTTGATTATCGATGTGTACGCAGATTTCAACCTAAACGACTACCGTTTCCGCCTGTCTTATCGTGACCCAGAGGACAAAGAGAAGTACTTTGACAACGATGAGATGTGGGAAAATGCCCAGCGTATGCTGAAGGGTGCCATGGATGAAATGGGCGTGGACTACTTTGAAGCAGAGGGTGAAGCAGCCTTCTACGGTCCGAAGTTGGATATTCAGGTGAAAACTGCCCTTGGTAACGAGGAAACTTTGTCAACTATTCAGTTGGACTTCCTATTGCCAGAACGTTTTGGTTTGACCTATATTGGTGCTGACAGTGAGGAGCACCGCCCAGTCATGATTCACCGTGGTGTTATCTCGACTATGGAACGCTTCACTGCCATCTTGATCGAAACCTACAAAGGTGCCTTCCCAACTTGGTTGGCTCCAACCCAAGTGACCATGATTCCAATTTCTGTGGAGGCTCACTTGGACTACGCTTGGAAGGTTGCTAAAGAATTGCAAGACCGTGGCGTTCGTGTACATGTGGATGAGCGGAATGAGAAGATGCAGTACAAGATTCGTCAGAGCCAGACTAGCAAGATTCCATACCAACTCATCGTCGGTGACAAGGAAATGGAAGACAATGCTGTCAACGTCCGTCGCTACGGAAGCAAGGCAACGCAAACTCAGTCTATTGCAGAATTTGTGGACCATATCTTAGCAGATATTGCTCGCAAATCACGTCCAGCTGAAGCTGAATAATTAGCAAGAAGTCCGAAAGGGCTTCTTTTTTGGTATAATTTATATAATAAAAGATGTTTGGAGTGGAGATTGTTATGAGGGTTCCTACAGAATTTTTATCACCAGATGATTTTGAAAAATTTTCTAATAGAATTGTTGAAAAAAGATTTAATACTAACATCATTGATTTTGGTGAAGGTCCAGATGGCGGTATAGATGGAATGGATGATTCGGTGAATCCGACAATAATAGTACAATCAAAAAGATATCAGAGTTCAACCCAACCTTCCAAAATGATTAAATTGATTTCGGAAGAGGTTGAGAAACTTGAAAAATTGAAAGATGAAAAAAATTTTGTCAATCAGTTTGAGTATATCGTAGTTACGAGTGCTTCTTTGAATCCCGACTCTAGGAAGAAAATTAGAGAATTAAAACCAGAATGGATAAAGAGTGACGAACACATTATTGATGCAGGCGAGCTTGAAAAACTATCAAACGATACAAATTATCAAGACATTTTTAGGCAATATAATTTATTAAATGGTAAATTAATTCAAGAGTTTAGGGAAATGAGAAGGGAGATACATGATTTAGAATCAGAATTATTTTTCGATGATTTTGATAGACACTACTTTGTTGAAACAAGAGCTGGCCGACTAGTTTATGAAACATTAATGAGGCATCGCTTAGTTTTTCTAACAGGTCAACCGGGTGTAGGTAAGACGGAAACAAGTAGGTATTTAGGTTTTTTGTTTTCAAATAGACTTGATACATCGGCATCTGTTATTCAAAGAAGTATTGATGATGTGGATGATGTGGTTGAATTATATAGTTCAGCTTACAAGGATGAGAATGCAGTCTTATTAGTTATTTTCGATGATTTTTTAGGGCGAAATACTTTTGATAAAGCTGAACACCACTTGAGTAAAGTTAGTAAATTGGTGAAGCTAGCACGAAGAGTGGATAATTTATACTTGATTTTCAATACGCGGACTCAGATATTACAGGTGGCGAGCCAAGCAAATATTGAGTTTGGAAATTATATTGAGGACTTAGAAGGTAAAAAGGTTACAATAGATGTTTCTCGATTCACTGATGAGGAGAAGGCTCTGATTTTGAGAAAGAATTTCGAGAAAGAATTTCATCAAAATCTCGAAAAACAGACGATTTTATCCAATTATGAACAATTAAGGGAGAAGGAAACCTATTTATCTATTGTTAAACATAAAAATTATTTTCCACGATTGATGGAGGCAATTGTTAGAGAGGCGCGGAAAGAGCACGAAGACTATGGAAAATACATTATAGATATTTTAACAAACCCCACTAAGCTATATGATGAAATCTTTGAAAAATTAACCAGTAATCAGCAACGATTTTTATACCTTTTTGCTTCGTTCAATGAGTATCCAATAAATTTTGAGAAAGTAAAAATTGCCTTTCAGAAAATTCAAAGTGAGATGGGGACTATCCAAGACATTATAAGGGTATTGGAAGATTCTTGGGTCAATTTATATCATTATGATGATGGTTCTATGATGCTAGATTTTAAGAATCCGTCGATATTTGACTATCTATTTCATCGGCTTAATAATGATAATTATGTAAAGAATCAACTAATTGATAATTCTATCTACCTTCAACAGTTGAGAAATTTAGATTTTGGAAAATTCCAATCTGCTATTATCAGTTGGAAAGGTTTTAGGGATACAGATGAATTTATTGGAAATAAACTCTTGTCAATAATTCGAGGTGATGAAACCTATAATAGAAGACTCTTTTTAGATTTTATCTATCAGTTTAATGGAACTTTTTATACACAAG
Organism: Streptococcus suis; assembly: GCF_046032115.1. Classification (GTDB taxonomy): domain Bacteria; phylum Bacillota; class Bacilli; order Lactobacillales; family Streptococcaceae; genus Streptococcus; species Streptococcus suis_AJ. The sequence continues at coordinate 11,798 of NZ_JARQOZ010000020.1, forward strand.
GGTCTAAATTAAATAATTTCTATTCCAGGGACTGGACTGATTTGGTTTATGAAATTGAGATTTCTAAAAAGCCATCGTTAAAAGTTGATTTCTTGCATGAGTTACTGTACTCAGAGCAAAATAAACACTTGGTTGAAAAGATTTTTGATGAGCAAGTAGATATAGGGAAACTAGGAAGAAGTCTTAGTTCCTTGTTTGATGAAGTGTATTCTGTAGATTTTGATCAAAATGAAGTGATTGACTCTGGAGAAGAAGAGACAGGAGTAAATCTATTTTCAGAATTTATGGATGTGGCGCTAATGTGGATAGAGAGGGAAGCTGACAATGATCCGTATTATTGGGTTGAACAGTACTTTGACAATAATTACGGAGTTGATGTACAAGATTATATAGAAAGTTCTACTGAGTTAAATAGTAGGGTAATAGAATTTTATATTTCTGAGTATGTAGAGAGTGTATTGACAACTACCCAATTAGAGGCTCTAGATTTTGAGAAATTAGAAGATAATTTGAGGGATATTTTTGATTATGGAGTTTCAGATTATATAAGTGATTATATAGAGTCTAGATATGGGGACGCGGCGGAGTATGAGACAGATTATAGGAATAGATCTACTCGAACCATCTCTGATATACTAGATAGGCCTCTAACTTAGTATTGATAACTCATCGTCGGTGATAAGGAAATGGAAGACAATGCAGTCAATGTTCGTCGCTACGGAAGCAAGGCAACGCAAACTCAGTCAGTATCAGAATTTGTGGACCATATCCTAGCAGATATTGCTCGCAAATCACGTCCAGTTGAAACTGAATAAGAATGATAAAGTAAGAAGTCCGAAAGGGCTTCTTTTTTGACAGCAAAAAATCCCAACCAACTGGCTGGGAGTGCTAGTATTACATACTATTCCTGCTTCTTCTGGGGATAGGAAATCAATTTCCCTTGAAATACTTTATCCAGTACAGGAATTCTTTTTATGATTAACAAGACTAGGGTATTGATGATAAGGAGTATTCCAAAACTTAGGAGGATAAGGAGAGGTGTAGAAGAATCTAAAAAATATTTCTTAATGAAAAGAGTGAGAATAGTTAGGATATAGGTATGGATTAGATAAAAGTATAGTGAATATTGGCCAAACCAGGATATGACTGTAGGCAATCTTTTCTCAAAAGTGATTATGATAGAGACTATCAGGTAGGTCATAGCCAGTCCATTAGCATACCTTAGGAAGGTGTGGAATGCTAGGTGCTGATTTGGATAGGTTTGGTAGGACTGTAAATAGATTAGATAGAAGATGGCAATCAGACTAGTCAATCTGTGAAAAACTATTGGTATAATCACTTTCTTGTGGATTTCTTTTTTGGCAACATAAAGACCTAAACCATAGAATAGTGGTAAAGAAGTTAGGTGTTGTAGTCCGATTGGTAGCTGGCTGATATTGAGCGGACCACCCCATAGGACAGCAAAGAGTGCAAAGAGACAGCTACTGATTAAGTAAACGGCAGGGCTGAGCTGCACCCCTTGGAGAATAAGAGTAGCGGTGGTTATAAGGATTAAAAACCATATATACCACATAGAGGTATCTGGTAGGAGAAAATTAGAAAGAAAATGACTTGGGTCTACTTTATCAACGGTATGGCTTGAAAAGAGGATTTTGCTAATGACAATACCGCTACCAAATACTGCGTAGATTTGTAACAACCGATATATATATATATATATAAGTATTATTTATCGTTCTTGGTTTTAAGTAAAAATGATAGAAGCTAAAGCCACTGACGAACACGAAGAAGGGCATAAGAAAAGAATGGAGCCAGGCTTCTAGTCGCCAAAGGGTGACATCGGTATATGGAAGAGCGTTTCGGATATAACCGACCGTATGCAGAAATAAGACAGCCAAAATTCCAAATCCTTTCAGCTGGTCAATATAGATGAGTCGTTTCATAAGTTTCTCCTTTATTTTACTCTAAACTATTTGGGAACAGAGTGATTTCCAAAACGGTTCGAGTATATTTTCTTTGATTATACCATAAAACCAGCTTTCCGAAGAAAACTGGTTCAGATTGTTTATTCAATCGAATTCGCCCAAGACTTGGCCACATAACGTGACAGGCTAGAAATGGCAAAGTTGATGCTAAAGTAAATCAAGGCGACCATGATGTAGAGGGCAAAGACTTGCTCTGCTTCAAAGTAACGTCCCATAAGGATTTGACTCGCACCAAAGAGTTCTTGAAGAGCGATAACGGAGTAGAGGAAACTAGTGTCCTTGATGACCGTTACAATCTGCGAGATAATAGCCGGCAACATCTTCCGAATAGCTTGTGGCATGATGATATAGACCATGATTTGCACTGGGGTAAAACCCTGTGATAGGCCAGCTTCGGTCTGGCCCGGTCCGATGGCGTTGAGACCACCACGGATAATCTCGGCCATGGCTGCCGTGGTAAAAATAGTAAAAGCAGTAATACCAGCAGGCGTTGACTTCATTTGGAAGACCAAGAAGACAGTGAAAATCCAAAGCAAGTTTGGTACATTACGCACAAATTCGATATAGATGGTTGCAATCCACTTGAAAATCGGATTTTTTCCGTTGCGCATGATAGCGAGAATCATTCCGAAAAGAATGGACAAGATTACCGAAATGCTTGAGATATAAAGGGTTAACTTCAAACCGCTCCACAAGAGTTGGAAGGTTGAAGGTTTGAGTAATTCTAAAACATAATTCATCGTTCAACCTCCTATTAGTGTGAAAAAGCTGACTTATTCTTTTCTTCAATGCGGCGACCCCAGCTTGCAACAGGGAAGCACATGATGAAGTAAAGGAAAGCAGCACCAGCAAAGGCTGGAATGTAGTTGGCATTCATGGCAGACCACGATTTTGTCATAAACATAATATCCGCACCTGAGATAATGGCAACAGTAGCCGTATTCTTAATCAAGTTTACTACTTGGTTGGTCAAAGGTGGCAAGATTGTCGGAATGGCCTGTGGTAAAATGATGATCCGCATGGTTTCAGTCTGGGTAAATCCCTGTGAAAGTGCGGCTTCAGTTTGCCCAGTAGGCACAGCTTCAATCCCTGCACGAATGACCTCTGCGATATAGGCACCGTGATAGAGTCCGACGCAGATAACAGCTGTCCAGTAGATGGACGGCATGAGAACATAATTTGAAATCAACGGAAGTCCATAATAAACAATCATGAACTGAACCAAAAGCGGTGTATTCTGATAGTATTCAACATAGACACGTGCGATGATTTTTAAAACTTTATTTTTGCTAGAAGAGAGACTACCAAAGACAATTCCTAAAAACATAGCCATGATAAAGGCTCCGACAGAAATGGCTAAGGTAAAGAGAAAGCCTTGGAAAAAGGTTGGAAAATCATTAAAGTAACTGACCCAATTTTCCCAAGCGTAAGGACTAGTTGTTAAAACTGTCATATTGTTTCACCTTTCTATTCGTCTGTTTCTGTTACTGGTTCTAGACCATTGGCATCATAGATAGGTTGAAGACTACCGTCAGCTGTCCATTCTTCAACAAGACTATTTAAGTAGTTGTTAAGGTCTTTATTAGATAATTTAGTAACAATTCCATAGTCAGAAGCTGAGAAGCTAAAGTCCATGAGTTCTGATTTTGAGCCAATGTAACCGGATAGAATGGATTGGTCTACAGAGAAGGCATCGGTTCTATGTGCTCTAAGGGATACGGAAAGTTCTGGATAAGAACCAAGTTCAGCAAAGTTTACTGAAATGCCATACTTGTCTGCCAATTCAGAGATGAGAGTGCGTGTAATGGAACCCTGAGCTACACCGATTGTCTTTCCATCTAGGTCGGTAAAGGTCTTAATTCCGCTATCTTTATTGACCAAGAAGCCAACGGCATCTGTGTAGTAAGGAGTTGTGAAATTGTAGAGGAGTTTACGTTCCTCAGTGATGGTAAAAGTTGCGATGGCCATATCAACTTGACCGTTATCAAGCAGTGGTCCGCGAGTTTGTGCCGTAACAGGGGTAAATTCAATCTCCACCCCTAACTCGTCTGCAATTTTGCGAGCAATGTCAATCTCCATTCCCTCGAATTCACCAGTATCAGGGTTCTTGTAGCCAAAGTTTGGGACGTCCTGTTTCACTCCGACGCGGAGCACGCCCCTATCGATGATAGCTTGAACCTGATCACTATTGGTAATGGATGCGGGTGTTTCTGTTTGAGCTACTGGTTGTTTTGCGAAAACGAGAAGAATAAGTCCGAAGACCAATAATCTAATTGCAAAGAAAATGTTGATTTTTTTCTTATCCATAGACTTCCTCCTAGAGTTTTACTTTGTCAGATTCGTGGTTGATAATCTTGCTGAGGAATTGTTGGGCACGAGGCTCTGTCGGGTTGTCAAAGAAGCTATTCACATCTGTTGTATCAACTAAAACTTCTCCCTCGGCCATGAAGATGATGCGATCAGCTACTTCACGGGCAAAGCCCATTTCGTGTGTTACGACAATCATGTTCATCCCGTCACGTGCCAATTTTTGCATAACTGCAAGTACATCGCCGATAGTTTCTGGGTCCAAGGCAGATGTTGGTTCATCGAAGAGTAGAAGCTCAGGTTTCATAGCTAAGCCGCGAGCGATGGCGACACGTTGTTTTTGTCCACCGGATAACATTGCTGGGTAAGAATCTTTTCTATCCCATAGGTTTACAAATTCGAGGTATTTTTGAGCTGTTTTCTCCGCAGTCGCCTTGTCGATTCCCAAAACTTTCGTAGGTGCCAAGGTAACATTTTCTAACACAGTCTTGTGTGGGTAGAGGTTGAAGTGCTGGAAGACCATGCCGACTTCTTTTCGGAGGGCAACTAATTCTTTGATAGAAGTAGAAGAGATATCGTGTCCGTTAACTACAAGTTTTCCATTATCAATTGATTCTAAACCATTAATAGTACGGATAAGGGTTGACTTACCAGAACCGGAAGGTCCAAGGAGAACAACAACCTGTCCAGGTTCGAATTCCAAGTTTATATTGCGAAGGGCGTGATAATCACCGTAGTATTTGTTAACATCTTTAAATTCTACTAAAGCCATAAAATTCTCCTTATGTAAAGTTTTCTAACGTATGAATATAGTAGCACTGTAGATTAGGAATGTCAAGTAAATTCTGACAATTTAATGTGTCGTATGTTAGAAAATGTGACATAACTGTGTCGGATGGTTTTGAAATATGAATTTTTTAGGTAAGTTTGATATAATAGAAGAAATAAAATAAAGGTAATAAAAAAATGAAGAAAATATTAATCGTTGATGATGAAAAACCAATCTCAGATATTATTAAGTTTAATATGACGCGTGAGGGATATGAAGTTGTGACAGCTTTCGATGGACGTGAAGCCTTGGAAGTATTTGAGGCTGAGTTTCCTGACATTGTCATTTTGGACTTGATGTTGCCAGAATTGGACGGATTAGAGGTCGCTCGAACGATTCGTAAGACCAGCAATGTTCCAATCTTGATGTTATCTGCTAAAGATAGCGAATTTGATAAGGTTATCGGACTTGAAATTGGAGCGGATGACTATGTGACCAAGCCCTTCTCTAATCGTGAATTGCAGGCGCGTGTTAAGGCTCTTCTTCGTCGTAGTGAATTGGCAGAGACGCAGACAAATATTGAGTCAACAGGAACTCCAGAGTTGGTGATTGGCGATTTGGTCATTCTGCCTGATGCGTTTGTCGCTAAGAAGCATGGCAAAGAGCTGGAGCTGACCCATCGTGAGTTTGAATTGCTCCACCATCTGGCCAAACACTTAGGTCAGGTTATGACTCGAGAACATCTATTGGAAACAGTTTGGGGTTATGATTACTTTGGTGATGTCCGCACGGTGGATGTAACGATTCGTCGTCTGCGTGAGAAAATTGAAGATACACCAAGCAGACCAGAATACATTCTTACTCGTCGCGGAGTGGGATATTTTATAAAAGGAAATGATTAATCAATTACGTTATTTAATGACCACGGCAGAATTTTGGTTTGTTGTCATTTTGATTGGCTTTCTAATTACTCTGACGGTCCTTTTGATTGAAAACTATCGGGATAATAAGCAAATTAAACAACTCAATCAAAAAGTCAATGCTTTAATTGAGGGGAATTATGCAGATGTGTTAGACATGAGGGGAAGTCCTGAAATCACAGACATGGCGAATTCTCTTAATGATTTGTCGGAGGTCATCCGCTTAACTCATGATAATTTAGAACAAGAAAAGACACGTCTGACTTCCATCCTGTCCTATATGAGTGACGGTGTTATTGCTACAGACCGTATCGGACGGATTATCATGATTAACGATATGGCCCAGAAACAGTTGGGGCTTTCTAGCCAAAAGCAGGAGCAGTATCACCTGCTAGAGGTTTTAGATTTATCAGACCGTTATACCTTGAGAGATTTGTTGGCTCAGACACCTGAGATTGTGATTGATCACACCAATGAAAACGAAGAATTTTTGACTTTACGCGCTAATTTTGCAACGATTCGTAGTGAGAGTGGTCTGATTTCTGGCTTGGTTGTCGTCTTACATGATATGACTGAGCAGGCAAAGGAAGAGCGGGAACGTCGTCTCTTTGTCTCAAATGTTAGTCATGAGCTACGCACGCCTTTGACTTCTGTCAAATCCTATCTTGAAGCCTTGGATGAGGGTGCTTTGACAGAATCGGTTGCCCCAAGTTTTGTCAAGGTATCTCTTGATGAAACCAACCGTATGATGCGGATGATTACGGATTTGTTAAGTCTTTCAAGAATTGATAATCAAGTCGGTGAAATTGATGTCGAACTGATAAACTTTACTGCTTTTGTGACCTTTATTCTTAACCGTTTTGATCAGATGAAGCATTCTGAGTCAGAAAAAGTTTATACCATCGTTCGTGATTATCAGATTAGTCCAATCTGGGTAGAGATTGATACAGATAAGATGACTCAAGTTTTGGACAATATCTTAAACAATGCCATAAAGTATTCTCCTGACGGTGGTACCATCACTTTTAGTATGAAAACAACAGACAATCAGTTAATTGTTTCGATTTCGGATGAGGGCTTGGGAATTCCAAAGGCTGATTTGCCGAGAATTTTTGACCGCTTTTATCGTGTGGATAAGGCGCGTTCCCGTGCTCAAGGTGGTACAGGTCTCGGATTGGCTATTGCCAAAGAAATTGTCAAACAACACCAAGGCTTCATCTGGGCTAAGAGTGAGTATGGTCATGGCTCAACGTTTACAATTGTCTTGCCGTACAGCAAGGACATCGCACTAGATGAGTGGGATGATTCAGATGAGGAAGAATAGGAGAATATGATCGGAAAAGGTTTTAATTATAGTATTTTAGCTTCGGGGTCCAGCGGGAATTGTTTTTACCTGGAAACAGATAAAAAGAAAATCTTAGTGGATGCTGGCTTATCAGGGAAAAAGATTACCAGTCTTTTGGCGGAAATTGATCGAAAGCCTGAGGATATTGATGCTATCCTGGTAACGCATGAACATAGCGATCACATCCATGGTATCGGTGTTTTAGCACGTAAGTATGGCATGGACATTTATGCCAATGAATTGACCTGGCAGGCTATGGAGAGCAAATTGGGCAAGATTGATGTGGCTCAAAAACATATCTTCGAATTGGGTGCTATGAAGACTTTTGGCGACCTAGATATTGAGTCATTTGGAGTTAGCCATGATGCTGCATGTCCGCAATTTTACCGTTTTATGAAGGATGACAAATCCTTTGTTATGTTGACGGATACAGGCTATGTCAGTGACCGCATGGTTGGAATTGTAGAAAATGCCGATGCTTATTTGATTGAATCCAACCATGATATTGAAATTTTGCGCTCGGGTTCTTACTCTTGGAACCTCAAACAACGGATTTTGTCAGATAAGGGCCACCTTTGTAACGAAGATGGAGCTGATGCCATGATTCGCTCACTAGGAAATCGGACCAAAAAGATTTACCTAGGGCATCTGTCAAAGGAAAACAATATCAAGGAATTGGCTCACATGACCATGGTTAATCAGTTGGCTCAGGCTGATTTAGGAGTTGGAGTGGATTTCCAAGTCTATGACACATCGCCAGATACAGCGACTCCCTTGACCAAGATTTGACAAATTCATTGAACTTGTTTAGAATAAATATATAAAATACGTGAGGTGAAGTTACATGAATAATTAAGCTACTTATTAGTCGTTCTTAAAACTTGTAGTGAGGTCATATGAACCGACTACACAAGGGATAAGACTGCTCATAAGGGCTTACTATTCGTGTGACTTTTTCCATAGGGAAAGGTCATGTTTTGCATGGCTTTTTTCTTGTTCATTTTTGGAAGAATAGATATATCCGAAGGAAGTGTCCTCCTGATTTCCCATGATCAGCGGTTTGTTGAGAGTGTTGTGCATAGAAAGTGGCTGGTCGAGAATTGTCAGCTTGTTCAACGTTTATAGAGAAAATATTATTTGAATCGACAGTTGAGTCTAAAAAATATTTTTTGCCTGTGGTATAATAAGAAGGATATTTCTAGAATGAGGTCTTTGAAGTGAAAAAAAGAAAGAACAAGCCTTTGGAACACGATGGAAATTTTATTTCCCTTCGTCTAAATATTTTATTTTCTATCGTGATTTTCCTTTTCCTAGTTTTGATATTGCGTCTGGCAGATATGCAGATTATCAATCATGATTTTTATAGTAATAAGCTGTCTACTGCCAGTCAGAAAATCATCAGCAATGGCTCTATCCGTGGGCAGATTTACGATGCGCAAGGAAAACCTTTGGTTGAAAACGAGATTCAGCAGGTTGTCTCCTTCACACGTTCCAACAAGATGTCTGCTCAGGAAATGAAAGAAGTAGCTAATAAACTCTTGCAGTGGGTCAATGTGTCGAACGTAACAATTACTCAACGTGACAAGGCTGATTATTATTTGGCGGATGAAGAAGTTTATCGTCAGGTAGTCGAGGCCTTACCAGAAGATAAAAAATACGATTCTGATGGCAACTACCTGAGTGAATCGACAATTTATTCTAATGCGGTTGATAGTATCCCTGCTGAAGCATTGCAATATTCTGAGCAAGATAGCAAGGCGATTGAGCTATTTAAGCAGATGAATGGAGCTACTTACTTCTCTACTGTTAATTTGGTAACAGATACTCTAACTGCTGAACAAGTTGCTCATATCGTAGCCAATGAAAGTCAACTTCCAGGCATTTCAACGACTAACAACTGGCAACGGACGATTTTACCAACTTCCCTCAGCTCTATTATTGGTACAGTAACGAGTGAACAGGCTGGTTTGCCTGCGGAAGATGCGGAATACTATCTCTCCAAGGGCTACTCATCAAATGACCGTGTGGGAACTGCCTACCTCGAGAAACAATATGAAGAAGTATTGCAAGGGCAGCGTGAAAAGAAAGAAATTAACCTGGATAGAAACGGAAATGTTGAAAGTATTAAAACTATTCAAGAAGGTCAACAAGGTAATAATATCAAGTTAACAATTGATTTGGAATTTCAAGATGGTGTCAATGCTATTTTGAAAAAGTATTTTGAGAGTGAACTTAGTACAGGAAGTGCATTGTATTCAGAAGGTGTCTATGCTGTAGCTTTGGAGCCAACGACAGGTGCTGTTCTTGCAATGTCAGGATATAGTCATGAAAAAGGTACAGGAGAGATTACGGAAGATGCTCTTGGAACTATCACAAGCGTCTTTACTCCAGGTTCTATTGTCAAGGGTGCAACTATTTCATCTGGTTGGGAGAATGGCATTATCTCAGGAAATCAGGTATTATTAGATGAACCGATTTATTTTGCAGGTTCAGCACCAATTACATCTTGGTGGGCCTATGGTAGTTTTAATATTGATGCGACAGAGGCTCTGGAATATTCTTCTAACGTCTACATGGTTAAGATTGCTTTGGGACTACTTGGTCAGACCTACTCAGCTAACATGTATTTGAATGATGGCGATACATTGACAAATGCCATGACTAAGCTTCGTTCGACTTTTGCAGAGTATGGTTTAGGTGCTCCAACAGGAATTGACTTACCACTTGAATCAACAGGTTTCTTACCAGAAGAATATTCCACCGCAAACTTTATTATGAATGCATTTGGACAGTTTGATAACTATACACCGATGCAGATGGCTCAATATGTAGCGACAGTAGCAAATAATGGAAAAAGGATTTCTCCTCATCTTGTAGAAGGTATCTATGGAAATAATCCCCAAGGTGGATTGGGAGATTTGATTGAAACAGTTTCTGGTAAAGAGATGAATCAAGTCAATATTTCAGCTGATGAAATGGCTCTCCTTCGTCAAGGATTTTATCAACTTGTAAATGGTGGAGGACGATTTAATACAGGTAGTGCTATCGGTCGTGGTGCGGCCGTGACCATCAGTGCCAAGACTGGTACTGCCGAAACTTATACTACAACTCCTTCAGGTGAAGTAGTAACTGCAGTAAATACCAACGTTGTTGCCTATGCACCTAGTGATAATCCACAAATCGCAGTTGCAGTCGTACTTCCAAACTTGACCAATCAAAGTTCAACAACTACTAAGACAATTACTCAAGAAATTATCAATCTATATCAATCACTTCACCCAATGAATTAAGGAGGCTTATGCTTTACCCTACACCTATTGCCAAGTTAATTGATAGCTATTCTAAATTGCCAGGTATCGGTATAAAAACGGCTACCCGTTTAGCTTTTTATACTATTGGCATGGAGGATGATGTCGTTAATGAGTTTGCAAAAAATTTATTGGCAGCCAAGCGAGACCTATCTTATTGCTCTATTTGTGGTAATTTGACGGATCAGGACCCCTGTGCCATTTGCCAGGACTCAACGCGAGACCAATCTACTATTTTGATTGTAGAGGATAGCCGAGATGTTACAGCTTTGGAAAATATTCAAGAATACCACGGTCTTTATCATGTCTTGCATGGCTTGATTTCTCCCATGAATGGTATCGGACCAGATGATATTAACCTGAAAACTCTGCTGACCCGCCTGATGGAAAATGAGGTGACAGAGGTGATTGTGGCCACCAATGCAACAGCAGATGGAGAGGCTACATCCATGTATATCTCACGAGTCCTCAAACCTGCGGGAATCAAAGTAACCCGACTAGCTCGTGGCTTAGCGGTAGGCAGTGATATTGAATATGCAGATGAAGTGACCCTGTTGAGGGCTATTGAAAATCGTACAGAGCTATAGCAGTTCTGTAGTTAGAGACGTTCCTAATTTTAAGATAGGATAGATATGATTTGTTAAATTATGCTATACTAAGAGTAATAGCGTTGGTACAGGAAGGAAAATATATGTCAAAAGAAACCTTGATTTTACTATATGGTGGGCGTTCTGCAGAGCGTGAGGTATCTGTTCTGTCTGCCGAAAGCGTCATGCGTGCCATCAATTATGATAAATTTTTTGTCAAAACCTATTTCATTAGCCAGACAGGTGACTTTGTAAAGACACAAGAGTTTTCTCAAACACCGTCTGCCGATGAAAAACTCATGACAAACGCGACGATTGTTGAAGAGCAAAAAATCCGTCCGAGCGATATTTATGAAGAAAAGGCAGTCGTTTTCCCTGTTCTTCATGGACCAATGGGAGAAGACGGGTCAATTCAAGGCTTCTTGGAAGTGCTTCGTATGCCGTATGTTGGCACCAATATCTTGTCTTCCGGCGTTGCCATGGACAAGATTACAACCAAGCGCGTTCTTGAATCAGCCGGAATCTCCCAAGTACCTTATGTAGCAGTTATCGAGGGTGAAAATATCGATGATAAGATTGCAGAGATTGAAGGGAAATTAACTTATCCAGTCTTTGTAAAACCAGCTAATATGGGGTCAAGTGTCGGTATCTCAAAAGCTGAGGATTTAGCTGGCTTGCGTAAGGCACTTGATCTGGCCTTCAAGTATGACAGCCGTGTCCTCGTTGAGCAGGGTGTTAATGCGCGTGAGATTGAGGTTGGTCTTTTGGGAAATGCTGACGTGAAAACGACACTTCCTGGCGAAGTAGTCAAAGACGTTGCTTTTTATGACTACGATGCCAAATACATCGACAACAAGATTACCATGGAAATCCCAGCTAAGATTGATGACTCTATCATGGATACTATGCGGGACAATGCTGCCAAGGCCTTTCGTGCTATCGGTGGTTGTGGTCTCTCTCGCTGTGATTTCTTCCTGACAGAAGACGGCGACATCTTCCTCAACGAGCTCAACACCATGCCAGGATTTACCCAGTGGTCTATGTACCCACTTCTTTGGGACAACATGGGACTGGCTTATCCAGACTTGATTGAAGAGCTAGTTCGTTTGGCCAAAGAAATGTTTGAAAAACGCGAAAGCCATTTGATTTAATGATAATGAAAAGGATTGGAAAATTTCCAATCTTTTTCTAGTTCACATTCTTGCAAAGGTTTGCGAAAAAGAATAGAATGGTTTCAAATATGTGGAGGTGTTTATGTATCAAACGACAGTAAAAGGGGAAGGTCTGTTTCAGGCAGTTTCTCAAGGTTATGGTGAACCGGTTCGGACCTTTGGGGTGACGGAGAAGGGGGAAACTCCAGTTAGTTTGGTCAATATAGGATTGGCTGCCTGTGTGACCATGTGTGTGCAAGGCTACTATACCAGCCAAGAAGGCAATAAAACCATGCCTGTTCAGGTGGAGAGTCGCTTGGACAATCAGCGTTTTGAGGTGTTGATTGGAATTGGTGAGTCGGTTTCAGCGCAAAAGCAGAAAGAGATTCTTTCCTATGTGGAAAAGAAATGTAAAGTCAAAGCTCTTTTGAGGGAAGACTTGCAGTTTGAGACAAGATTTTATGTCTTAGAAAGTGTGGAGTAAGATGTTTTTAGCAATCGAAGAAATGCGACAGAACAAACTGCGTTACGGCTTGATTTTAGGATTATTAATCCTGATTTCTTACTTGGTCTTTTTCCTGACTGGTTTGGCTTACGGACTCATGCAGGAAAATAGAACAGCAGTTGATAAATGGCAGGCAGACTATGTTCTGCTCAATTCAGAAAGCAATCGCTTGATTACAGCATCAAAAATTGATACGAGCCTGCTTGATCAGGTGGATGCTAGTGACAAGGCCTTGATTCGCCAACAGGCAGGAGTTGCCTATGTGGATGAAAATGCCACCTCAGACGAAAAAGAAAAGGTAAACATCTTTGCCGTTGAGTCTGATAGTTTTATCGTCCCAAATATTGTAGAAGGTCGTTTGTATGAAAAAACGGGAGAAGTCCTTGTAGACAAAACCTTGTCAGAGGTAGAAGGTTTTGGGCTTGGAGATCAAATCTATCTATCAGGTTCTGATGAAAAAGTGACCATTGTAGGTTATACAGACAATGCTTATTTTGGTGTGGCACCTGTTGTATATATGGACTTTACGGCATTTGCAGAATTGATGCAGGCTGATAAACAACAAGCTGCAACGAGTAATCTTGCCAGTGCCATTGTCGTTCGTGGAGATGTCGCTTCTCTACCAGATGAGCTGGAAAAAGTTGCTATTGCAGACTTTATTGAAAATCTGCCAGGATATAAGGCACAAAATATGACCTTTGGCTTTATGATAGGATTCTTGATTGTCATCTCAGCCATTGTTATTGGTATTTTTATCTTTGTTTTGACAACACAGAAATCACCGATTTTTGGCTTGATGAAAATTCAAGGTCTTTCAAATGGCTGATATGTAAAGCCCTTTGTCAAGTAAAAACAATCGAACTGATTAAAAAATGAAAAGTATCTAGAAAGAGCCTAGTTCTTAGCTTCGGGCATTGGCCACTCTGATATTCGTGGATTGGTTACCTACAGGTCAATGGTTCTGCCGCGAGTCCTACTCTCTATAAGCGTGGATCACAATTGTGCCACTTAGTCATTTCGTAGATGACTCAAACCTTGAAGTCCTAAACTCCTTCAAGATACTTTCCATTCAAACATGATTTCAATCCTTATTTCTGTCCAAATTCACCCAGTGATTTTGGATAGAAATAGGGATTCCTCATCGCTCTGCGATGATAAAACTTAATTGTCAAAAGTGTACATGAAAACAAGCGCTAACTTCAAGCTATTCTTCCTGTCATCATCCCCAAAATAAAACCAGACAATTCTCGTGCAATAGCTGTTTTAGCAACATTTTGTTTCTTATTTTTTCCTAGAACAAGTGTGCGATAACGTCTTCTTAAGCGTTCATTAGCCTTATCCGCATAAGCAATCACCTCCACTCGGTTTCCACTTTGTCTCCTTTTCAATTCTTTGGATTTATACCCAATCGTCCCCTTAGCCAATGATTGTGCAGCTTCTATCAGAAGTCGTCTCACATGGCTATTCCCAGCTTTGGTGATAGCACCTCTTCTCTCCTTGTCACCGCTAGAATTTTCGTTAGGAGTTAGCCCAAGATAAGAAGCAAAATGTTGAGCTGTCGCAAAGCGATTAAAATCACCGATTTCTGTCACAATGGAAAGAGCAGTTAGTGTTTTAATGCCAATAAAGCAAGAAAGCCGTGAGACCTTCTCTTGATAACTGTCGCTTTGACCCAGTTGCTCAATTCGTGCATCATACCGTTCTATTTGATCTACTAATTTCTCATAGGTCAATAGATATTCTGTCAAAATCTCTGCGTAAAGTCCATCAGGATTTAGGGAACGGAGCCAGCGGACATGTTTCTGTGTCCAATTACTGCTTCCCTCGGTATAGCGAAAATCATGTCGGAGACAGAAGGCAAGAATTTGTTGTTTGATTTTCTTCAGAGCCACTTTGTGGTCTGTTCTCATGCGGATATATTCTTTGACTTGTTCATCCTCAACAGTAGGAATATGAACAGGCCGATAGCTACGAAAGGCCAGAGCTTTTGCGAGCTGAGCTGCATCTTTTTTATCAGTCTTAACACGCTTAGATCCTTCCTTCATCACCGTTGTAGGCGCCATCACGATACAGGGAATCCCGTGAGCTTGTAGCTGGTGATATAGGGTAAATCCAAGACATCCGGCTTCGTAGCCACATAACACTTCTGCATCTTGACCATATAAACGACGAAGCTCATTCACATAGTTCACAATATAGCTAACATTTGGACCAACTTTAGTGCTATGTTTGAATTGATTCGCCATCATATCATAATAGCAGAGTGAAAAACTTTCTTTGTGAACATCCATTCCGATGAAAAGTGTGGTAAAATGAAACATATAAGACCTCCAATTGAGTGTGGTAATTCCTGTTAGAAGTTGATTGTTTTTTATTCTAGTGTACAGGTAAATCCACGAATTCTCAACTGGGGGTCTTTACATATTGTCTATATTTCAGGTTCTGTATTGGCTCAAACCTTCCTACTTGCTGGTGTGGGAACAGTCCTTGGATTGGCTGGGACTTATTTGTCATCCCTTGTCTTGCCAAGCGCTGTTCCATTTGAGAATAACTGGACCTTCTATATTGCAATCGGCCTAGCACTAGTTGTATTTGCCCTATTGGGTGCTAGTTTCTCTGTAGGTTCTATCTTTAAGGTAGATCCATTACGAAATCTATCTTAGGAGGTTGTTATGAAAACACTTATTTTTGAAAATATTAGTAAGACCTTCCAAGATGGCAGCCAAACCATTACGGCTCTTAAGCCAACAAATTTTAGCATTGAAGAAGGCGAATTTGTTGCCATCATTGGACCATCTGGTTCTGGGAAGTCAACATTTTTGACCTTGGCAGGTGGTTTACAAACACCGACAACGGGCCGTGTTTTAATCAATCAATCGGACTATTCTGATTTACCTGAGAAAAAACGTGCCAAATTGCGCTATAAGGACATTGGTTTTGTCTTGCAGGCTTCCAATTTGATCCCATTTTTAACAGTCGAAAAACAATTAACCTTGGTTGATAAGGTCAATAAGAAAGCTGAACCGAGCAAGCGAAACGAACTCCTATCTGAATTGGGTGTGGACCATCTCAAAAACAAGTTCCCTAAGGATTTGTCAGGCGGAGAACGGCAGCGTGTAGCTATTGCCCGTGCACTTTATAACGATCCAGCTTTGATTCTAGCTGATGAACCAACAGCCAGTCTAGACAGTAATCGCGCTTTTGAAGTGGTTGAGTTATTAGCTAAGGAAGCCAAAGAGCGGAACAAATCCATCATCATGGTAACACATGACCAGCGCATGATTGAAAAATGCGACAAGGTATATGAGATGAAAGATGGCGTCCTCACTCAAGTTCGATAAAAAGTGGTATAATAGAAAGAGCGAAAGCTCTTTTTTAGTTTATTGGAGAAAACAATGAAATTAACCCTACACGAAGTCGCTCAGGTCTTGGGCGCAAAAAATGAAATTAGTCTTTATCCCGATACAGCACTCAACAAGGTCGAGTTCGACAGTCGCCTGATTACAGAAGGGGATCTTTTTGTTCCCCTCAAGGGAGCGCGTGACGGTCATGACTTTATTCCTGTTGCTTTTGAAAATGGCTGCGCAGTAACCCTGTCTGAAATCAGCCTTGATGTTCCGCACATTCGAGTAGAGGACTGCTTGGCTGCGCTTCAACAATTAGCGGCCTACTACCTAGAGAAAACAGGGGTAGAAGTCATTGCTGTGACAGGATCAAATGGTAAAACGACCACCAAGGACATGATTCACGATGTTCTGGCGACGACTTACAAGACTTACAAGACACAAGGCAACTACAACAACGAAATCGGTCTGCCATACACCGTCCTCCACATGCCTGATGATACAGAAAAACTGGTTTTGGAAATGGGCCAAGACCACTTGGGAGACATTCATCTCCTATCTGAAATTGCCAAACCAAGTCTATCGGTTATTACTCTATTTGGCGAAGCCCATCTGGAATTTTTCGGCTCACGAGCAGAGATTGCCAAAGGAAAATTACAGATTGCAGATGGAATGGAGCCAGGTAGTAAACTCTTGATCCCAGCAGATCCGATTGCGGATAAGCTCTTGCCGAGCCATGTAGAACTCATTCGCTTCGGTGAGCAGGCTGATTTGCAGGTGACTAGTCTGGTCGAGTCAAAAGATAGCCTGACTTTCACCGTCAATTTTATGGACGGCGACATTTTCCTCCCAGTAACGGGTAAGTACAATGCCACCAATGCCATGGTAGCAAGCTACGTAGGTAAGACCTTGGGTGTGCCTGATGAGGCAACCAAGTCAGCCCTAGCTAGTCTAAACTTGACCCGCAACCGCACCGAGTGGAAGAAGGCAGCAAACGGAGCAGATATTCTCAGCGATGTCTACAACGCCAACCCAACGGCTATGCGTTTGATTTTGGAAACCTTCTCTAGCATTCCTGCCAATGAAGGCGGTAAGAAAATTGCTGTGTTAGCAGACATGAAAGAACTTGGCAGTCAGTCCGTTGACCTCCACAATCAGATGATTCTGAGCCTGTCGCCTGATGTGCTAGACACCGTCATTTTCTACGGTCAGGATATTGAAGGTCTGGCCCAGTTGGCTAGTCAAATGTTTCCGCTTGGAAAGGTCTATTTCTTCAGGAAAAATGAGGAAGAGGATCAATTTGAAGACCTGGTCAAACAAGTTAAGGAAGTCCTCGGAGCTCAAGACCAAATCCTCTTTAAAGGCTCCAATTCCATGAATCTTGGAAAAGTGGTGGAAGAAATAGAAAAGTAGAGAGGCAAGACCTCTCTTTTTTAGCAAGTCTTGTCAAAATATCGAAAAGTTGATATACTAACTTTTGGGGAAAGAGAGGATTTTAATAAGATGAGTGATTTTTTTAGCAATCAGATTTCTGAAGCACCGAACCTGAACGTATTGGAACACCTGTTTCTCATGATTATTTGGTTTTTCATGCTCCATCTTTGTTTTCGTTGCTATCAAAAAAGATGGTTTCATATTGTTTTTTGGTGGCTTCAATTTATACAGATTGTCTCCCTTTATACTTGGTATATCGTAGCTGATTTTCCTCTTTCTGAGAGTCTTCCTTTTTATCATTGTCGCTTGGCCATGCTCTTTATTCTTTGGGCGAAGCCTGGACCTTTGAAACGTTATTTTGCCTATCTGGGTCTTTTTGGATCGCTTGCGGCCTTTATTCATCCAGTATTTGACCCATTTGCATTTCCACATCTGACCTTCTTTACTTTTGTTATTGGTCACTACGCCTTGACGGTTAATTGTATGTTGTACCTGTTATCTGATTTAGAAGGAGAGATGTTGAAGGGAAAAGAGGTAGTGAAATATACGCTTATTATGAATATGCTGATTCTAGGAGTAGCTCTTTTAACTGGCGGAAATTATGGATTTTTGAGACAGACACCTTTAGTGAACAGTACCAATCTTCCTTTGAATTTCTTCTTGGTAACCTGCCTACTCTGCTTCTCTATTTTGAGTATACAAGCTATGTTAATTGCCTATTTGAAAAAAGAAAGCAAACAAATGAATTCGCATATATTAAAAAAATAAGACTTGAAATTAGTTTTTCAAGTCTTATTTTTAGTTTTTAAATGCGCCTTGTTTGTAGCTAATCCAGAAAAGGACAGGGATAAAAATGAGCATTAATCCAGAATAGATTGGCAATGTGTGACTGTTTAGGGGGTGGATTTCAATCAGACCATGTAGGAAATGGGAGCTGATGAAGAAACCGAAAACGGAATAAATAATAAGAGCCAGTCGAGCTTTTGTCAGTGGCAAACAGGCACGAATGACAGCCAGTAGACCTGTTGAACCAAGAACATAATAAGAGAGGGTTTGCACGTCATGCAAGTTTAAGTATCCAAATACTTGCATTAAATGGAAAATAAGGACACTGAGAACAACCATGAGGGCATTTGGTAGGGCTAAGAGAAGAGATTTTCTGAGAAAATGTTTTTCTACAGGGCGGATATTTCGTTCAAAAGTTAGGATAAAAGGAGGAAAGCCATCGACAAATTGACCAATGAGGGTCATTTGTACTTGAATAAATGGGAAAACTAACAAATATTCTGCTTTACCTAGGGCGATACTAGCGATACAGATAAGGCCAAGTAAGAAAGAGTAGATTGTTTTGATAAGAAAGATGGGAGCAATGTGGGAGATGTTATTAACAACGCGTCGTCCCTCAAAGAGAATCTCAGGAATATCGCGAAATTCAGAATCTAGGAGGACTAGATTAGCGATTTGTCTGGTAGCGGGATCACCTTCTGCCATGACAATGGAACAATCAGCTTCGCGTAGTGCAAGAATATCATTGACCCCATCACCGGTCATTGCAGTAGTATGTCCCTGTGCTTTGAGGGTTTGGATGAGCAATTTTTTCTGATGTGGGGATACGCGACCGAAAATGGCGGTTGTTTCAGCTCTGGCAATTAGTTCTTCGTCGTCAACTTTGGAACAATCGATATAGCTATCGTAGTCAGCAAATCCAGCTTCCCTGGCAATGTGTGAGACCGTCACAGGATTGTCACCAGAGATTATTTTTAGAGTCACTTCTTGCGAGCGAAGATAGGCCAGTGTTTCTGCGGCGTCTTCTCGGATTGGGTCGGCAATTTCTAATAGAGCTAGAGGTTCAATATTCTCAGGTAGCTGATTTTGAGAAGAAGGAAGGGACTGTTGGCTAAGCGCAAGAATCAGGACACGGGAACCACGAGCCTGTGCCTCAGAAACAGAAGGAGGATTTTGTGTTAGTAACATTTCTGGTGCCCCTAGAAAAATGTGACCAATGTTTTCTATTGTCATTGCCCCCCATTTTCTATCACTAGAAAATGGGATGATGTGACTAGCTTTATAGTGGTGCTCTAAATCACCATATTCTTTTCGAATGGCCTGAGCTGTTGAATTAGTATCCTCACTTGTCTGGATATAGGTAGCGAGTATCTGTTGGATAGTGTCAAGTGAATAATGGTTGGTTAAGGGGAGCAGGTTTTCGACGGTCATTTTCCCCTGAGTAATCGTTCCGGTCTTGTCCAAACAAAGAACATCAACTCGGGCAAGTGTTTCGACGGAATACATTTCTTGTACGAGGACATTTTTCATTCCCAGTTTGATAACGGCAGTTAAGAGAGAAGTGATGGTCAGCAGAGCGATTCCCTTTGGTAACATACCTAGTAGGGCAGTAGAGCTGGTAATAACTGAGTCTTTTAAGGGAAGAAGTTTGATGAAAAAGGCTTCTAGAAAAAGAGCAAGTCCGAATGGAATGATAATTTTTCCTGTAAATTTAGCAATTTTATCCATATTGTAAAGAATACGAGAGACGATAGGTTTGTGAGTTTTCGCCTCAAGCATGAGCTTATTGGCATAGTTTTCTGCGCCAACATGGATGACTTTTGCATAAATCTGTCCGCTAACTAGATAGCTACCAGACAATAATTCAGACCCAGTATTTTTCACAATCAAGTCGCTTTCACCGGTTAACATGGCCTCGTTTGCCTCGGCTATACCTTCTAAAACAATAGCATCACTAGGAACTTGTTCGCCAGCAGACAGCAAGAGAACATCATCTAAGACAATATCTTCTGGTGCAAGAGAGATTGTCTCGCTGTCGCGAACAACTCGGATAAAATCCTTGTTCATCAGGTTGAGTTTGTCAATCATTCGTCGTGCTCGCCATTCTGTCAGCATTCCTGAAACAGCGTTGAGGACAATAACTCCGAAGAAGAAAAGGTTGGACCATGCCTGTACAGCTAGTAAGGCTAAGAAAATGGCAAAATTGAGTGCGTTAAAAGATGTAAACACATTTCGTCTGAAGATTTCCCAATTACTGGCACTGGTCTTTGTCTTAAAATGATTGGTTTGCTGGTTTTGAATACGTTCTTGTACTTCCTTGGTTGATAAACCTTTTATTTGTTTGTTCATTATTTTATCTTTCTTTTTCTAGTATATAGAATACATCTCATACTTATTGTAACATATTTATAATACAATAGTATAGGTCTGTAGACCTATTCTTCAATAGTTTGAAAAATTCCCTTATTTCCGATATAATAAGAGAGTTGTCTAGTAAAGAATAAGGATGAATCCAATGTAAATCGAATAGGATAAGAGCTAAGCTCTGCTATGTATCAAAAAAAGAATAAGAAAAAGAAAAGGAAACATTATGTCACTACAAGAAGAAATTAAGAAACGCCGCACCTTTGCGATTATCTCTCACCCGGACGCGGGTAAAACCACCATTACCGAGCAGTTGCTCTACTTTGGGGGTGAGATTCGTGAAGCAGGTACGGTCAAGGGGAAAAAGACTGGTAACTTTGCCAAATCTGACTGGATGGATATTGAGAAGCAACGTGGTATCTCTGTTACCTCATCTGTCATGCAGTTTGACTATGCAGACAAGCGGGTCAATATCCTAGATACACCAGGGCACGAGGACTTCTCAGAAGACACTTATCGGACCTTGATGGCGGTCGATGCAGCTGTCATGGTGGTGGACTCTGCCAAGGGTATCGAGGCTCAGACCAAAAAGCTCTTTGAGGTTGTTAAGCACCGCAACATCCCTGTTTTCACCTTTATCAACAAGTTGGACCGTGACGGCCGTGAGCCACTTGATTTGTTGCAGGAGTTGGAAGAAGTCTTGGGTATTGCCAGCTATCCGATGAACTGGCCAATCGGTATGGGGAAATCTTTCGAGGGTCTCTATGACCTCCATAACAAACGTTTAGAACTCTACCGTGGTGACGAGCGGTTTGCCAACTTGGACGAGGGTGACAAGCTCTTTGGTTCTAACCCCTTTTATGCACAAGTTCTGGATGATATTGAACTTCTGGCGGAAGCTGGGAATGAATTTTCAGAGCAGGCGATTTTGGACGGCGATTTGACACCTGTTTTCTTCGGCTCAGCCCTGACAAACTTTGGTGTGCAGACCTTCCTTGACACCTTCTTGGAATTTGCTCCAGAGCCACATGGTCACAAGACAACGACAGGTGATGTCATTGACCCGCTCAACAAAGATTTTTCAGGTTTTGTCTTTAAGATTCAGGCCAATATGGACCCTCGTCACCGTGACCGCATTGCCTTTGTGCGCGTGGTTTCGGGCGAATTTGAACGCGGGATGGCAGTCAACTTACCTCGTACAGGTAAGGGAGCCAAGTTGTCCAACGTGACGCAGTTTATGGCCGAGTCCCGTGAGAATGTGGAAAATGCAGTGGCGGGTGACATTATCGGGGTTTACGATACAGGAACCTATCAGGTAGGCGATACCTTGACCGTAGGCAAAAACAAGTTTGAATTCGAACCACTGCCGACCTTCACCCCTGAAATTTTCATGAAAGTTTCCGCTAAAAATGTTATGAAACAAAAATCCTTCCACAAGGGAATCGAGCAACTGGTACAAGAAGGGGCTATCCAGCTCTACAAGAACTACCAGACAGGCGAGTATATGCTGGGGGCCGTTGGTCAGCTCCAGTTTGAAGTCTTCAAACACCGCATGGAAGGCGAGTACAATGCTGAGGTAGTCATGACCCCAATGGGCAAAAAGACTGTCCGTTGGATCAAGCCAGAAGACCTGGATGAACGCATGTCATCAAGCCGCAACATCCTAGCCAAAGACCGCTTTGATCAACCTGTTTTCCTCTTTGAAAACGACTTCGCCCTCCGCTGGTTTGCGGACAAGTATCCGGATGTGGCGTTGGAAGAGAAGATGTAGCAAACATCTGGGAGATGTTTGCTATCGGGAGATGGGAACTGACGGTAGTCAGTTTACCAATGCCTAAGGTTCAGTGGAGTGAAACAGTTCGGGGAACTGTTTCAGCCTGAGCCTAGAGATGTCAAGCGAGGTGAAAGGTGGGAGATGGGAGCTGATGGTATCAGCTTACAGCTGTTCAGCTTTGAAAATCAAGCTAAAACTTCGTTAAGTTGCTTCGATGAACCTCTAGTTCAATCTTCAGCTCCTTGCCTAGTTTTATTCTTGATTTTCTTTGCGTATTAAAGTCAGTATTCAGCTTCGAAAATCAAGCTAAAACTTCGTTAAGTTGCTTTGATGAACCTCAAGTTCAATCTTCGACTAATTCAATCCAATACCATAAGAAGTCAGGCAAGTCCTGGCTTTTTTTAATTTTGTTATCATTGCAAAAAAAGTATTTTTATTATATGCTATAGTTATATAAATGGAAATGGATTGGAGGTCTTATCCCATGTTTTACTACCTTAGAAAGTGTAAGTCGGAGGTGCTGGCCTATGTCTTAGTAGCTCTTGTCTATGCTCTGATTTTGGCAGCAACAGGTTTTGTTTATGCTAGGGTTTCAGAGGCGGCTCTGTCCGGTAACCAAAAGGCATTTGTGACCAGTTCACTCATAGCGGTGGGCTTTTTCATCTGCGATACCTACTTTGACTACCTGCCTCGTTATCTCAAGGCCAAGTTGGTTAATCGTGTCATGGAAAGGACTCGCAATCAGCTGGTGGCTGTCTACGCAGCTGGCGATGATTCAGGAAATGATGACAAAAAGAGTGCTGACAAGATTCACATTTTGGTCAACCACATGGATGTCTTGGAAAATGGTTATCTAACACCGCTCTTGTCCATGTTGACCAGTCTTCTTGTCTTTACCTTTTCACTAATTGGTGCTCTTTATTTGCAAGGGACCATGACGCTGATTATGCTGGCTCTGTGCTTCATTCCTTTCCTAGCACCCCTGATCAATAATCGCATCCTTGCTCATGCCACTCAGGATACTCAGTCGGAGAAGAATGCCTATCTCAAGCTCTTTAGTGAGTTTGTCCATTCTCTGACCTTTATCCGAATCAGCACCATTACACCGATTTTTGAAGAGAAACTCCAAGCATCCAGTCAGGAATATGCTAGGCGAGCCAACCATTTTTCCAAAAAACAATCTCAGACCTACGCCGTGTCCTATGGTTTGAGTAGTGTGGTTTATTCGGGTGCCTGGATTATTGGCGGCATCTTTGTCTTTCAAGGCCTGCTGAAGATTTCAGACCTGATTGCCATGACCACCCTCATGGGAACGGTGGCTGGCCCTATCCAAACCATGTCTGGACTGGTAACGGATTACCTGGCTAGTCGGACTGTTGTGGCAGATTTGACGACGATTTTACAAGGGCAATTCCAGGAAAATGAAGCCAAGGAAGAACTGACTGAAACCATTGACAGCATCAGTTTGGAAACGATTACCTATGAGCAGAATAATCACCGCCTCTTTGATAGGTTTTCCTATCGTTTTCTTGCTAATAGAAAATATGCCATTCTAGGCAAAAGCGGCAGTGGGAAGACGACCTTACTCCGTCTGCTGCTGGGTGTTCAGAAAGCAGATGAGGGACGGGTCTTGGTCAACCAGACCAATCTTGCGAGCTTGGAACAAACTTCGGTCTTTGGAAAAATTTATTATCTTCCTCAAAAAACGGCTATTTTCTCAGCTAGTATCGGGGAAAATCTGAGCCTATTTGGTCCCTTGGATAAGGGTAAAGCCCTAGCTTGTTTGAGCAGGGTTGGTCTGCTAGACTGGTTTGAACGACAGGAAAATGGTTTCGCCACCCTGCTATCCTCTGCCCAGCAATTATCGGGAGGTGAGGAGCGGCGGTTTGATATAGCTAGAGCTCTCTATCGCGATGCGGAAGTCTTGTTATTTGATGAGCCAACGACGGGCTTAGATACTAGAAATGAAAGTTTAATTGCGGAAACCTTGTCCAAGATTGAGGATAAATTGGTCATCGTCGTCACCCATTCGCAGAATGAAGAATTTCTAGGCTTGTTTGACGAGAGGCTTGTATTATAGGCTGGTTTTTACTTTGTTTCCTGTAAGTTTTTCGGTACAAATAGTAGAAAATTAGAAAAAGGAGTTATCACATGGGTTTGTTTTCAGGTTTGATGGGCAATGCCTCACAGATGAATAATGACAAGGTAGAGCAGGAGCTAGGGAATATTTTATTGGCTAATGAACAAGTAGAGATGGCCTTTAGTTTGGTCCGCGACCTGATTGTCTTTACCGAGTATCGCTTGATTTTAGTGGATAAGCAAGGGATTTCTGGTAAGAAGGTAGCCTATAAGTCTATTCCTTACCAGTCCATTTCACGTTTTACGGTCGAAACTTCTGGTCATTTTGATTTAGATGCTGAGCTCAAGATTTGGATTTCTTCTGCGGCAGAGCCTGCTGAAACCCTCCAATTCAAGAGTGACAAGAGTGTTATTGCTATCCAAAAAGCTCTGGCTGCGGCTGTTTTGGGAAAATAAATTGTTAGAAAGAATGTTGGAATCTTATCCAGCATTCTTTTTTTATCTAGCAAATGCGATAGCTTGCCAGATATAGTTATTTAGTTTTTTATTTAATATATAATAAAATAGACTTATGACTTACGGAATTGATTTTAGAAAACGCGTTATTGCCTATGTCCAATCAGGACACACAAAAA
>NZ_JARQOZ010000021.1:0-36318 GCF_046032115.1 Streptococcus suis
TGAGATAAGGAAAGTCGTCACTATCCTCTTTTGGACGGTAACAAATTGGATAAAATACGAACTACGGGAATGATTCACATTTTCCTTACAATTTAAAAAAATTTCGAAATATGGTAAAATGAAAGTATGTATAAATTTTGGCAAAAAACCATTCAAGTATTAAGTATTTTGACCCTTATCGGGACTGCTATTTTTCTGTTTTGGCTCTATAAGATTGGCATTTTGAACGACCAAAATGTCTTAAGCGATTTAATCAAAAGCCAAGGTGCTTTAGGTAGCCTCTCCTTTTTAGCTATTCAGATTATTCAGGTTGTATTTCCGATTATTCCAGGCGGTGTTACGACTGTTGTGGGTTTCCTCGTATTTCATTTTTGGTGGGGATTCTTTCTCAATTATCTTGGAATTTCAATCGGTAGTATCATCCTTTTCTGGTTGGCTCGTCGCTATGGAAAGAAATTTTGTCTCCTCTTCATGTCTGAAGATACGTTTTACAAATATGAAAGCAAAATTGATAATAAACGTAGTTATGAAATTTTCTTTATTCTCTGCATGCTTTCTCCCATTTCTCCAGCTGACATAGTGGTGATGATTACTGGATTAACAAGCATGAGTTATCGGAAATTTATTATTATCACTTTACTTTGTCGCCCTTTCTCAGTTGTGGCCTATAGCTTCTTTTGGATCTATGGAAGCCAATGGTTGCAGCAATTATTAGGATGAAAATGAACCCCCTTATCTTCGGACAAGGGTGTTTTGTTTATTCTACAATCTGCTGATACATATACGGTCGACGGTCTCTAAAGAGTCCCCAATCCAAACGCTCACGCGCTCCCTTGTCCAAATCATAAGTGGCAAGTAAGATTGTCTCTTCCTCACGTCCAGCCTTGGTCAAAATGTCTCCTGTTTCATCTGTCAAGAAAGAGGAGCCATAGAAACGCAAGCTAGACGATTGACCACCATTTTCTTCAGAAGGCTGCACTTCTTCCAAGCCGATACGGTTGGCTGCAATGACCGGCGTGATGTTGGCCGCCGCATGGCCCTGCATAGTCCGCTGCCAATGGCCTTGACTGTCTGTATCCAAAATCGGCTCTGAGCCGATAGCTGTTGGATAAAAGAGTAATTCTGCTCCATTCAGTGCCAAACAGCGAGCTGTTTCTGGAAACCATTGGTCCCAACAGATGCCAATGCCAATCTTAGCGTAACGTGTTTCCCAGACCTTGAAACCAGTATTTCCAGGCGTGAAGTAAAACTTCTCCTGATAGTAATGATCGTCAGGG
The DNA here is from genome assembly GCF_046032115.1 of Streptococcus suis. Classification (GTDB taxonomy): domain Bacteria; phylum Bacillota; class Bacilli; order Lactobacillales; family Streptococcaceae; genus Streptococcus; species Streptococcus suis_AJ. The sequence continues at coordinate 1,278 of NZ_JARQOZ010000021.1, forward strand.
ATATGGGTCTTGCGGTAAACTCCCAAAACACTACCATCCGCATCAATGACCGCAATAGAATTATAGAGATTGTTCCCCTCTTTCTCATAAAATGAAATAGGTAAGACAACCTGCAATTCCTTGGCAATAGGAATAAAGTGCTGAACAGCATCATTTTCCTCTACAGACTTAGCATAGTTATAATAATCATACTGACGTTCTTGACAAAAATAAGGACGCTCAAAGAGTTCAGGCAGGAGAATAATCTGCGCTCCCTGACCAGCAGCCTGTCTGACCAAACGCTCTGCAGTTGCCAGATTTTCCCAAAGGTCCTGACTGCATTGCATCTGGATAGCTGCTACAGTAACATTTCTCATATTTTCTTCCTTTTCATAAATTCTTTATGGGAGATAGAATGTACCTGAGATAAGGAAAGGCGGTACAGGCTATACTAGAGTATGCCAAACCGACTTGACGCTATATCAGGGACATTTAGCCCCATAAAGGGGGATTTGCTGGGTAATACAGTGAATATTCCCACCTCCAAGTAGGATGTCGCGGGCTGGTATGCCGACAACTTTTCTGGTTGGAAAAAGCTGCGCTAGGAGATGCAATGCCTGCGCATCATGCTCATCATCAAACTGGGGCACTAAAACCGCACCGTTGCTGACGTAAAAATTCACATAGGAAGCCGCCAAGCGTTCTCCAACAGTCCTTTCTTCCTCCCCCGCTTCATAGACATAGCCTGGCAAATCCGCTTCCGTTACCAGAATGGGATGTTTAGGAATGGGCAGTTTATGAACGGTCAACTTTCTGCCCTTGGCATCCACTTGCTTTTCCAAGTAGTCCAAATCAGCCTTGGACAGGGCATATTGGGGGTCTGCCTCATCATCCGTCCAGGCTAAAACTATCTCAGCTGGGCCGACAAAGGCCGCAACATTGTCCACGTGTTCATTGGTTTCATCATTGAAAATTCCGTATGGAAGCCAGAGAACCTTTTCAGCTCCGAGAGTATCTAGAAGCACTTGCTCAATCTGGTCCTTGGTTAAATAGGGATTGCGGCCTGGGCTCAGTAAACAGGATTCGGTCACCAAGATGGTTCCTTCACCGTCACTGTGAATGGCTCCGCCTTCAAGAACAAAGGGATGGGCATCATGAACTGGCAGACCAATGGCCTGACTAAAACGACTAGCCACCTGATCATCTGCCTCATAGTCCTGATAAAGACCATCATAGCTTCCGCCCCAAGCGTTAAAAGCCCAATCGACAGATAAAGCTCTGCCATTTTCATGAACCAAAACCGTCGGACCTGTGTCACGCGCCCAAGTGTCGTTGGTAGGGATGTCCAGGTAGGTTACAACATCACCCAGCATGGATTGGGTCTCCTCACGGTGTGCCTCATCGACCAAGAGATAGACCTGCTCGCTCTCAGCAATGGTTTTAATGACCTGGCTGAAGGCTTTTTTTGCCCCCTGACCATCAAAGGGCCAGGATCCTGGGCGAGTCGGCCACACCATTAGGGTACCATGATGAGGCTCATACTCAGCAGGCATGCGGTAGCCAGCTGCTTTTGGACTTTCTATCATGACAACCTCCCCTTGAAATCTTTATAACCAAAACTCTTAACAATTCGGCAGTCACCAGTCTTGTCCATCAAGACCAGACTTGGCAGACCAATGCCATTGAAAGTATTGTTTTTGACAAAAGAATAGATTGCCATATCTTCAAAGTAGAGCTTGTCGCCAATCTCCACAGGCTTTTCAAAGGAATAATCGCCGATGATGTCGCCCGTCAGACAGGTATTGGAAGACAGTCTGTAAGTAAACTCCTTCTCTCCAGCCTCAAAGCTATTTCGCAGCGGTGGGCGATAGGGCATTTCCAAGACATCTGGCATATGGCAAGTAGCCGAAGTATCCAAAACCAGCGTCTCAATGCCATTTTCAACAATGTCTAAAACTTCTGTCACCAGATAGCCCGCATTGAGGGCGATGGCCTCACCAGGCTCAATGTAGACTTCTAATCCATAGGTTTCCTGCATGTGCTGGATAGAAGAAATCAGCAAATCTAGATCATAATCTTCTCTGGTCACATGATGGCCTCCACCCATATTGAGCCATTTGATACGGTGTAGGTATGGACCGAATTTGGCCTCGACAGCATCCAAGGTGGTTTTCAAATCATCCGAATTTTGCTCACAGAGGGTATGAAAATGCAGGCCATCCACCAAGTCCAGCAGGTCTTCTGAAAACTGGTCAATACGAACACCGAAACGAGAACCCGCTGCGCAGGGGTCATAGAGGGCATGTTCACCTTGGGTCGAACATTCTGGATTGATTCGCAGGCCGACACTGACTCCAGCTGCTCGGCATTTGTCCACATGCTTGCGGAGTTGGCGCTCTGAGTTAAAGACGATATGGTCCGCAATCTCCAAAATCTCCTCCAAATCCGCCTCCTTGAAGGCTGGAGCAAAGACATGGACTTCACCTCCAAACTCTTCACGACCTAATTTGGCTTCGTAAAGTCCTGATGCGGTTGTTCCAGCCAGATACTGACTGATTAGGGGGTAAGTGGCATACATGGAGAAGGCTTTTTGGGCTAATAACACCTTGCAGCCTGTGCGGTCTTGGACAGACTTGAGAATTTCTAGATTTTTTACCAGCTTGGCTTCATCAATGACGTAAGCTGGTGTTGGGACTTGATCGATTCTCATCTAGTCCACCAAAACAGGATTTTCTACTACTTGCCAAGGCAAACCATATTGGTTGAGCAGGTCCATAAATGGATCTGGATCCAATTCTTCCAAGTTGTAAACGCCTGGTTTTTTCCAAGTTCCGTCCATGACAAGCTTGGTTCCAATCATGGCTGGCACACCAGTTGTATAGGAAATAGCTTGTGAGCCAACTTCCTTGTAACACTCTTGGTGGTCACATACGTTGTAGATGTAGATAGTCTTCTCCACACCGTCCTTGATACCTTTGAAAATACCGCCGATGTTGGTTTTCCCAACAGTACGTGGACCAAGGCTGGCAGGGTCTGGCAATAATGCTTTGAGGAATTGGATAGGTACGACTTCTTGTCCGTTAAAGTTGATTGGGTCAGTCCGCAAGAGACCAACATTTTCCAAACATTTCATGTGAGTCAAGTAGGATTGACCAAAAGTCATAAAGAAGCGAATGCGTTTGACACCTGGAATATTTTTAGCAAGAGATTCGATTTCTTCATGGTGGAGGAGGTACATATCCTTCTGCCCCACTTCTGGGAAGTCATATTCTCGCTTGATAGACATGGCTTCAACTTCCACCCATTTGCCATTTTCCCAGTAGGAGCCTGGTGCTGAAACTTCACGCAGGTTGATTTCAGGGTTAAAGTTGGTCGCAAATGGATAGCCGTGGTCTCCACCGTTACAGTCTAGGATGTCGATATAGTGGATTTCATCGAAATAGTGTTTCAATGCGTAGGCTGAGAAAACGCTGGTCACGCCTGGATCAAATCCGGATCCCAAAAGAGCTGTCAACCCTGCTTTTTCAAAACGCTCCTTATAAGCCCACTGCCATGAGTAGTCAAAGTAAGCCGTAAAGCCCTCTTCAGCACAGCGTTTTTCGTAGATGGCCCGCCATTCAGGGTCTTCTGTATCCTCGCACTCGTAGTTGGCCGTGTCAATATAGTCCACGCCAGTCGCCAAGCAGGCATCCATGATGGTCAAATCTTGGTAAGGCAGGGCAACGTTCAAGACAGCTTTTGGCTGGTAGTTTTCGATCAAGGCAATCACTTCTTCTACCCTGTCCGCATCCACTTGGGCAGTTTCAATTTTTACGGAAGTTTTTCCTTCTAAGGCAGCCTTCAAATCATCACATTTGGACTTGGTACGGCTGGCAATCATGACTTCCTTGAAGGTAGCTTCTGCCTGGCACACCTTGCTGATGGCAACTTGGGCAACTCCGCCACATCCAATAACTAACAAACGACTCATTATTTTTTCTCCTCTTCTTCTAAAATGTCTTCTACATAGCGGGGCAAGAGAAATGCTCCGATATGGAGGTTAGCAGTATAATATTCTGTAAAAAGCTGGCGCGCTTTCCATTTTTCCTTATCAAAATCTTCAATTGGATGGTATTTTTTAGAAGCAAATCCAAATAACCAATAACCTGCTGCTGAAGTTGGGATATGGGCTTGATAGACACGACTAATGGGAAATGATTGACTAGCCTTGCGATGCATGGAACGAAAAGCCGACTCATCTTCATCATAGAATGGGGAACCATGTTGGTAGACCATAATGCCATCTTCCTTCAAAGCCCTATATGCATTACCATAAAATTCCTTGGTAAACAACCCTTCCGTGTGTCCAAATGGATCTGTCGCATCATTGATGATAATGTCATATTCATTTTCACAATTGCGCAAGAACCGCAAACCGTCCTGCAAATAGACCTCTACACGCTCATCTTCAAGTCCTGATGCATAGTCAGGGAAATACTGACGACACACTTCAACAAGTAGTTCATCTGGCTCTACTACGTCAATGCGTTCGATTTCAGGATACATACTGAGAACTTGGGCAACGCCACCATCTCCACCACCCAAAATCAAAATCTTCTTGGGATTGGGATGGACGGCCATGGGCACATGGACGGCCATTTCGTTGTAAACAAAGTCGTCCGCATCTGAAAAGAGAACCCGACCATTAAGGGTCAAAATCTTTCCAAAGGCTGGCGAGTCCAACACAGCAATGTCCTGAAACTCACTCTTGCCAGCATAAAGTTGTTGACTGGTGCGAATGGATAACTTAACATCTGGCGTTTGGACTTCTGAAAACCACATTTCCATCTTTAGCCCTCCTTTATAACGTTTATGTAGTTGACATCTGGATCTTCCGTACCTTGGACGGAGCAACCGCGCTCCTTGGCAAAGATGATGTAGTCAACAATTTCCTGGGTCACTCGTTCTCCAGGGGCCAAAAGAGGAATACCTGGCGGATAGCACATAACAAATTCCCCGCAGACCTGACCAACTGCTTCTTGCAGGGAACGGCTTTCCCGCTCTGCATAAAAGGCTTCCTGCGGTGACAAGACCAGCTGCGGCTGGATGTACTCTCCTGAGATCAAATCCGAACCATCTCGTGAGTAAAGACGCTTGATGTCTGCCAGAGCTCCCACCAGCCGCTCGATGTCCTGCAAGCGGTCACCGATTGAAATATAAGCCAAGATATTGCCAATATCGCCAAATTCAATCTGGATGTCGTACTCATCCCGCAGCAAATCATAGACTTCAATCCCTGTCAGACCAATGCCCTGCGTATAGATGGAGAGCTTGGTTACATCAAAATCATGCACCGTTTTGCCATCAATCAATTCTTTAGAATAGGCATAGTAGCCACCGATAGCATTGATTTCACGACGAGCATACTCAGACATTTCAATGACTTTTTCAAAAGATTCTTTCCCACGAAGGGCTAGATTTCTCCGTGAAATATCCAGACTAGCCAACAAGAGATAGGAAGCGGATGTTGACTGGGTCAGATTGATAATCTGGCGGACATATTCCACATTCATATCTGGACCGACCAATAAAAGCGAGCTCTGGGTCAGACTACCACCTGACTTATGCATGGAAACAGCTGCCATATCAGCCCCCACATCCATAGCCGCCTCTGGCAATTTGTCCGAAAAATGCAAATGAGCTCCGTGGGCCTCATCTACCAAAACTTTCATGCCCGCTGCGTGAGCTTTCTCAGTCAAGCTACGCAGGTCCGAGCAAATACCATAATAGGTCGGATTGTTAATCAAGACAGCAACAGCATCAGGATGCTCTCTAATGGCCCGTTCAAAGGCAGCATTTTCCAAGGCAAGAGCAATGCCAATCCGTGGCTCCACGCTCATATCCACATAGACAGGGATGGCGCCACAAAGGACAAGGGCATTGAGGGCTGACTTGTGGACATTTCGGGGGAGGATAATCTTATCGCCCGCCTTACAGGTCGCCAGAATCATGGTCTGGACGGAAGAAGTGGTTCCTCCAACCATGAGAAAGGCATGACTGGCACCAAAGGCTTCTGCCGCCAATTCCTCCGCCTCTCGAATAATGGAGACAGGATGCCCTAGATTATCCAAAGGCTTCATGGAATTGACATCAATCCCCACGCATTTTTCTCCTAACAGTTCGACCAACTCAGGATTTCCGCGCCCTCGTTTGTGTCCTGGGACATCAAAGGGAACAATCCGTTTCCGGCGTAACTGTACCAACCCCTGATAAATAGGGGCTTGGTGTTGATTTTTCATATTGAAAAACTCCTTTGCTTGATGGACTCCTACCCTTTTTTAAACAAGTAAAAAGAGCAGGGTGCATCCTGCTCTACAATCCAAATCGACGTTTTTTATTCTTCTCTTGAGTTTATGTGCCTACCGTTTCCTACTCTCCAGTGCAAATATATACGTACTTTATTGACCGTTTCACAAGATGACGTGTGCTTTCACCACACTAAATTTGATATACGAATTAGGGATGAACCCTAAAATCAACTTATAAAATGTAGGCTTTTAACCCTATCAATAATGTGGCTTACGCCACGCTTCGGCATTCGACCCGCCTGTCCGTAGGCTTTGGTTATGATCAATAGCAGAGCTACTCATCCCATATAGGTCTGATATTTGCTAGAATAGGTATGACTACTTTTCCTAGGCCTGTTTATTGTAACACGGAAATTTCTCTTTGACAAGTATAATTTTTAATATTATTTGCAAAAAATCCAAACATTAATAAAAAAATGGCTTCAAACGTTCGAAACCATTTTGTTTTTTTATTTAATTCCTAATGCAATTCGAGCATAACGACTCATTTTTTGAACGGTCCAGGCTGGTGACCAAACCAGTCTCACATCTACTTCTGTTACTTCAGGAACATCCTTCAGTACATCATGAATTTGATCGGTAATCAAATCAGCTAAGGGACAGCCCATGGTCGTCAAGGTCATATCAATTTCAGCCTTGCCCTCAATAAATCGGATTTCATAAATTAGCCCTAAATTGATAATATCAATACCTAGTTCAGGGTCAATCACATCTTCAAGAGCATGAAAAATACGCTCTTGAATATCTTTTACCTGTTCTTCTGTATACGTCATTTTTCTCTCTTTCTTTTCACCATTTCATTTTCATCTAAAGAAACCAAGATTTTATCCAAGTCATCCATAGAACCATTTCGTATGAAAATAGGACTGGGAGAAGCCAGTAACTTTATAGTCCACTAGACTTTGGCCAATTTCGGTTTTCTAGGCGGACGTTGAGAAAGCCTATCCGTAGGCTTATTCCTCGCTTTCATATTTCTAGGCTCGGGTTAAAACACCACGTCAGTGGTGTTTTAATCCTCAATAAAGTCTCTGAGTGGTTTGCTGCGGGATGGGTGGCGGAGTTTGCGGAGGGCTTTGGCTTCGATTTGGCGGATGCGTTCACGGGTTACGTTAAAGACTTTCCCAACATCTTCAAGCGTGCGCATTTTACCATCGTCTAAACCAAAACGAAGACGCAATACGTTTTCCTCACGGTCAGTAAGAGTATCCAATACTTCATCTAACTGTTCACGAAGAACGACACGAGTTGTGTAATCAACAGGATTTTCAATGACTTCGTCTTCGATGAAATCTCCCAAATGGCTGTCATCTTCTTCCCCGATTGGTGTTTCCAAAGAAACAGGCTCTTGGGCAATTTTTAGGATTTCACGAACTTTCTCAGGCGTCATATCCATACGCTCAGCGATTTGCTCAGGAGTTGGATCTTGGCCCAATTCTTGCAAGAGATTGCGTTGCTCACGAACCAACTTGTTAATGGTTTCCACCATGTGAACAGGAATACGGATTGTACGCGCTTGGTCCGCAATGGCACGAGTGATAGCCTGACGAATCCACCAAGTTGCATAAGTTGAAAACTTGAAACCTTTAGAGTAGTCGAACTTATCAACGGCCTTCATCAAGCCCATGTTTCCTTCTTGGATAAGATCAAGAAACTGCATACCACGGCCGACATAGCGTTTGGCAATGGATACAACCAAACGCAAGTTGGCTTCAGCCAAACGTTGTTTCGCTTCTGGGTCCCCTGCTTCGACTGCCAGAGCCAATTCTTGCTCTTCCTCGTTGGTCAAAAGAGGTACAACACCAATTTCTTTCAAATACATGCGGACTGGGTCGTTCACTTTTGCAGAAGTGCTTCCGAGCAATTCCTCATCAGATAATCCTGGTTCTTCCTCTACTTGCATGGCACGAGCAGAAGGGTTCCCTTCTTTATCAACAATCGAAATCCCTGCGTCCTGAATACGTTGGAGCAAATCATCGATTCCGTCAGCATCAAGCGTAAATGGAATAACCAGTTGGTCATTGATTTCATCGTCTGTAGCTGAACCTTGTTTTTTATGGTTACGGATAAATTCGGCAACTTGTACATCAAAAGTAGTTACTTCTGTTTTTTTATCTTTTTTATTGGTCATATTTACTCCATTTGTCTTCTTCTATCGAGGAGTTTTTGCAACTCATCGAGGGCAATATCTGCATTTCCCACATGGGAATGTTCACGGATTTTCCGTGCTAGGTGCTGGTTCTCCTTCTTTAACAATTCCTTGTCTCGCCGAATTTCTAATTCTTCGATTTCGTGTGGAGATACTTCATTAGGTAAACGTTCTTCCTGCATACGATACCAAGCCTGTTGAGCGGAATCGTTCAACTGTGATAGTTCAAAACTGGTAATTTCCCCAGATTTTTTTAACATATCATAAATAGCTTGCAATTCTGGCGTCGCAAAATAAAAATCTTCTCGTAAACGGAACTCATTGAGAATATAAGGATGTTCAACCATCCGATAAAGTAAATGGTTTTCTGTTCGAATAAGACTCGTTATACGAGCAATCGTTTGGACTGGTGGCAAGTAAGACTGACCAGTCTGTGATTGAAATACCTGTTGTGTTCGCTCCTGGCGCTGGTTCAGACGAACAGCATTTACTGTCTGTTCCACCTGATTATAATCAAAATCAGAAAGTAAATCCGCCACCTTATAAATATAAGAATTTTGAGCTGTAATGGATGATACTTTGGCAATAATTGGTGCAATCTTATCTACAAACTCAATCTGCATTTGTAGATTGTCAGGATTTTCAGGTTTCAAGTATTGAATCAAAAATTCTACATCGCTGATTCGTGACTTGGTTAAAACCTGTTGCAAGGCTTCTTCCGAATTTTTCTGCAAAAATTCATCTGGGTCCATATTATCTGGCAAGCTCACAATTTCAACCTGAAAATCTTGTAGTTCGTCCAACGCCTTCATGGTAGCAGCCTGTCCAGCCTTATCCCCATCATAAGTCAGAACAATTTTCTTACAAAACTTAGCTAGATGTGCAACATGCTCTCTTGTCAAAGCTGTTCCCATGGAAGCCACTGCATTATCAATCCCTACACGATGAGCAGCAATAACATCTAGAAATCCCTCCATCAGGTAAACTTCCCGCTGCTTTTTGATGACCGCCTTGGCCTTATCCAAATGATATAATTCGTAACTTTTATTGAATATCTCTGTACTACGAGAATTTTTATACTTGGCTAACTGCTTATTCTGTAAGTCTTTATCTGTCCAAATCCGACCTGAAAAAGCTACAATTCGACCATATTCATCCGCCAAGGGGAAAATAATCCTCGCTTGAAAGGCATCATATATAATATTATTCTCACTTGGATTGAACAAACCCGAATTCAATAGACTTTCTTCGGCATATTGACCAGATAGTTTTTGGTAAAGAATATTCTGTTCGGCAGGAGCTAAGCCTAGCTGGAATGTTTTTATGACATCATCTGTCAAGCCACGTTGGTGTAGATAAGCTCTAGCTTCCTCACCCATTTTGGTTGTCATCAAAAGGGCATGATAAAACTTTGCGGCATCTCGATGGATATCATACAGTACCTGATGCGGACTAACCCTTTTCTCTTCTTGACGATAGGAAGGAGTTACATCTACTTGAAACCCTGCCTTCTCAGCTAAGATAGCTGCCGCATCTGCAAAAGAAACACCACGAACTTCTTCGACAAACTTAAATACATCGCCAGACTTCCCACATCCAAAACAATGATAGAACTGCTTATCTTCAATCACATTGAAAGACGGGGTTTTCTCCCCATGAAAAGGGCAAAGACCGACATAATTACGTCCGGCCTTAGTCAAAGCAACCGTTTCACCAATAACATCAACGATATTGAGAGCTTGTTTTATTTCAGTAATTTTATCCTTTGAAAGCACATTCCCTCCTCATATCATACTAGCTAATTTAAAAAGTGAACACTCTTCCCTTAGTTTAACATACTCTATTTTATACTAAAAGAAGGAAAATGTAAAATTTCTGAAACAAATTACTTGTAAAATAATTTTTAACGGTTATTATATAATAGAGTAAAATATTTATGAAAGGACATATTTAGGATATGTTGAAAGATTTAAAAGCCTTTTTGTTCCGTGGAAACATGATTGATTTGGCTGTCGGTGTGATTATTGCATCTGCATTTGGTGCAATCGTTAAATCATTGGTTGAAGATGTAATTACTCCATTGTTCTTGACGCCAGCTTTGAAAGCTGCTGGTGCAGAAAAAATCGCTGACTTGTCATGGAACGGTGTAGCATACGGTAACTTCTTGAGTGCTGTTATCAACTTCTTGATTGTTGGTACTGTTCTCTTCTTCATCGTTAAGGCTGCGGAAAAAGCTCAAAGCTTGGCTAAGAAAGAAGAAGCTGCTGTTGAAGAAGCTACACCTGCTGGTCCAACTCAAGAAGAATTGCTTGCAGAAATCCGCGACTTGTTGAAAAAATAATCAATAAGATAGTGAAACAGGTACCTTGCCTGTTTTCTTCTTGTCAAAAAAGGGGAGCCAATCGGCTTCCCTTATTGTTTTATCCTTCATATCCATTTGGATTTTTAGACTGCCAGTTCCATGTGTCACGGCACATATCCTCAATCGTTTTCTCTGTTTTCCAATTGAGTTCAGCTAGAGCCTTGTCTGCATTAGCATAGCAGGTCGCCACATCACCCGGACGACGGTCAACGATTTTATAAGGTACCGGTACACCATTCACTTTTTCAAAAGCTTGAACAAGTTCTAAGACACTAGTTCCTTGACCTGAACCAAGATTGTAAGTATGTACACCTGTAGTAGTTGAAATTTTTTCAAGCGCCTTAATATGACCGAGCGCCAAATCAATCACATGGATATAATCACGCACTCCAGTACCATCAACTGTATCATAATCGTTACCAAAAACGCTGAGTTCCTCACGTTTACCAACGGCTACTTGTGCAATAAACGGCATCAAATTATTAGGAATACCAGCCGGATCTTCCCCAATCAAACCAGATTCATGGGCACCGATTGGGTTGAAATAACGGAGTAGGGCAATACTCCACTCCTTGTCTGCTACTTCCACATCACGCAAGATTTGTTCCAACATGACTTTTGTATAGCCATAAGGATTGGTTGCACTGGTTGGCATGGTTTCCACCAAAGGGGATGGATTATTGAGACCATAGACAGTTGCACTAGATGAGAAGACAATTTTCTTAACACCGAACTCTGCCATGACTTCTACCAAAGCCAAGGTGGACATGATGTTGTTTTCATAGTACATAACTGGCTTTTCAACGGACTCACCGACTGCCTTGTAGCCTGCAAAGTGAATAGCTGACTCAATGTTTTCTTTTTCAAAAACCTGACGCAAGGCAACCTTATCTGCTATGTCTAGCTCATAGAAAGTTGGGCGTTTGCCTGTAATTGCTTCGATTCGGTCCAAAACCAAGATGCTAGAATTGGATAGATTATCTACGATAACAACATCTTTCCCTAATTTCAACAATTCCACAACGGTATGGCTACCAATATAGCCTGCTCCGCCTGTAACCAAGATACTCATGTATGCTCTCCTTTTTACTTGGACAAAATTTTATATATCTATTATATGTTACATAGGGTGAAAAGTAAACAAAAAAACAGCCCGAAGGCTGTTCAAATTCAATTAGAATTTTTTACGCTTGCGAGCTGCTTCTGATTTACGTTTACGTTTTACAGATGGTTTCTCGTAGAACTCGCGTTTGCGTGTTTCTTGAAGAGTACCAGCTTTAGTAACCGCACGTTTGAAACGACGAAGAGCATCATCAAGTGATTCGTTCTTGCGTACTACTGTTTTTGACATTATTTTCACTCCCCTCAATTTCAAAGTCCTACTTATTTTACTGTAAATTCACTGCGTTGTCAAGTGGTTTTTCTTGGCTAATATTATTTTTTAACTCTCCAAAGCCACATCAAACAAAGCAACTCATATAGGATAAAGAAAATAATAAAACAATGAAGGAAAAATTCCTGTGGAAGTATATAAATGACCGGATCTTTCAAGGGGTCAAAGAGCCAAGTCGAATCACCAGGAAAGAGCAGATGATGGAAGAGGACAAAAAAGCTATCAAAGCCAATCAGCAAACCTACTAGTGCAATGAGCAAAGGGGCTAATGCCATCCATATAAAAACAGTTCGATAGAGCTTGCCATATCCTTTTCGCACCACTTCTTTCCAAAAATAGAAAACAGCAGGCAAACTAATCAGGAAAATAAGCTGTGCCAGATGAAAGAGACCTTTCACATCCGCAAAATGTTTCAGACCATCAGCTGAGGATGAAAAATTTGGCATATCTAAAACACTTGCAAATGGATTGGTCAGATAGTTCATCAAGATATTGAAATTATAGGAAATATCTGCCGCTTTCATGTAGACCACTTTTTCCAACCCCAAAAAAGAAATCTCAAGCGGATAAACTAGCCAAGCTAGGTAGATGGTTCCTAGAACTGCTGCCGACAAGACAAATAAAATCGTTCCGATAATCTGTAACTTAGTTCTCATCAAAACTCCATTCATCTAAACTGTCGAGGACATGGGTTGGAGCTATAGGCAGACTAGCAACCTCATCTGGCTTGGTAAAGCCAGTCAATACTAAAAGAGTTGGAAATCCATTGTCAATCCCTGCGCGAATATCCGTCAGGTAGTTATCCCCCACCATAACCGTTTGACTGCGTTCTGTACCTAAAATCTCCAGAGCCTTGTCCATGATAATGGCCTCAGGCTTGCCGATAAAGGTAGGCTGCACACGGGTTGCAGTTTGTAGCAGTGCAATCAGAGAGCCTGCTCCTGGCAGGTGACCACGCTCGGTCGGAATATTGAGGTCAGGGTTGGTACCGATGAAGGTCGCTCCCTTTTGAATAGCCAAGGTGGCAATGGTCAGTTTTTCATAGGTCAACTGAGTATCCAACCCCACCACCACATAAGCAGGATTTTCCGTGTCTTCCACATAACCTGCCTCAAAAATGGCAGACTTGAGCCCGTCCTCACCAATGACATAGACTGTCTTTTTCCGACCCAAGTCATTCATATAGTCCACGGTAGCCAGACTAGCCGTGTAAATGGTCTCCAGCGGTGTTTCGATATTAAAATGCTCCGCCAACATAGCCTGCACCATTTCAGGACGACGGGTAGTGTTGTTAGTCACGAAAAGATAGGGAATCTGACGTTCCTGCAAGCGATGAATAAACCGCTCACCGGCAGGAATCCGCTTTTTCCCCTCATAAATCGTCCCGTCCAAATCAATCAAATAACCTTGATAAATCATACTTTCTCCTTAATCAAATCGTGTTTCCCAATGCTCAGACCGACTAGCTTCCAAGCAAAGTGCTAGTTGCTCAGCTGTATTTTTCCCAAGTGAGAGCGGTGGTAAGTCATCTAGACTGAAAAAGCCACTGGCAACTGTTTCCGAATTGGGCTGAAACTCCCCGCCAAGGAGTCGACATAGAATGAAGACCTTGGTCACGCGGTGGGCTGACTTGGCAGGATTATTCTTGTGCTTATCCAAAATCGCAACGACTCGCAGAGCCTCCACATCCAGCCCCGCTTCTTCCTTTACTTCCTTGATAACATTTTCCTTGACGGACTGGTCCACATCGCACCAACCACCTGGCAAGGACCAGAGCCCATCGTTTTCCTGGACAAGCAGGATTTTATCCTCTTGGAAAATAGCTGCGCGGGTATCCAGCTTGGGTGTCTGATAGCCTGTTTCATTGCAAAACAAGTCTGTCACCACTTCAAAGGGCTGTCCAGATGGCTCTACCAACATTTCTGCCGCAATCTGTCTAATTTCTTCGAAACGCTCCATGTCATAAACATCTTTTCCATAAGCCAAGCCTGTCTGAGCCAAGGCTTGTAAACGCACTGCCCATTCCAACCACTTATCCTGCGACATGACTTTCCCTCCATTCTATGACAGCTTGCGCATGAATATGCCCATCTACCACAACCTCATGCTGGCTGACACCAGCTTCTGCCACCAAACGTGAACTCACCAAGCTAGTTGCCTCTACTTCCTTAAGATACTTGAGTTGGATTTTTTTAGGGATATGGCAGAGCAGAAAATCATAGCCCAGTGCTTCATACATCCACTCCAGATACTTGCCATTATTGACATGACCATTCATATCCAAGTCAAAATAGCGAACAGGAAATTCTTGAACAGATGGATTTTCCAAGAGCTGATACTTAGGAGCCCGAGGTAATTTCTTGACCTGCTCAGACTGATAAGGAGCAATCAAATCTTCTGGCACAGGCGCCACCTTGCGAGTCTCAAAATCAATCAGGACAAAATAGCAGAGAATGTCCAACAAAAGATTACCCGCTGCATCGTAGATATAGAACATCCGATGACAGAAAAACTTGTTGTAAGCAACCGCTTCTGTTTTTATCGTGATGGTTTCATTGTACTTGGGCAGGCTTTGAATAGTTAGTTCATAATCTGTCACCACCCAAATCAAGCCAAATTCCTGAAAAACATAGAGGTCACTGCGCCCCAGTTCTTCCGACTGCCGACCTGACACACCAAGACAGTAGGAAATAAAGTCAGGCAGTTTGATTTCTTGTTTAACATCCACCATATCAAAAGGAATGGTGAACTCTTCTTGGTAGCTTAGTCCCATAATTCTAATCTTTCTAGTCTTAAAGTATAGTCTTTCAGTTTGCTTTTAGTACTTGCTCCAACTATCTGGGAGATAGTTGGAGGTTGGAAATGAAGCGAACAAAGTTCGCGTCAACAGCTGCAGGTAGCTTCACTAGTCCAGCGGACTATGGAAGTTTGGAAATCACACTTACGATAAGTACGGCAAAGCGAGTTCAAATACTCCAGTGGAGTGTTTGAAGTTGGAAATAAGGAAACGAAGTTTCCTCGCTCGTCGAAATAATAAAACAAACTGAATGACTATATGAAACGCTCGGCAACTGTATCGCCAAGAAACAATCCCTTTTTCGTCATACGAAGCCAACGGTCTTCTTCTTGCAAGAGACCTTCATTTTTCAAGTCTCTGACCACCTGACCGTAGCGGTCTTCAAAGGAAATGCCAAACTTTTCCTCGAATCGCTCAATGGACACGCCAGTTTTTTTCCGTAAACCTAAAAACATCTCTTCTTCCATCTGCTCGGTCTGGCTGAGGAATTCTTCATGTAAGCGAGAATGGCCTTTTTCGCGGATGGATTTGAGGTAGTGCTGGATGGGGCCGCGGTTGCGGTAGCGCATGCCGTCGATGTAGCCAGATGCTCCAGCTCCTAGACCATAGTACTCCGAGTTGTCCCAGTACATGAGGTTGTGGCGACTTTCAAATCCTGGCTTGGTGAAGTTGGAGATTTCGTAGTGCTCGAAGCCGTTTTTCTCCAGCTCTTGCAAAATGTAGTCGAACATATCGGACTCCACATCTTCGTTGGGCAGATGCAGGTTGCCGCGGCGTTGGCGGTTCATGAAGACCGTGTGGTTCTCCAAAATCAAGCTATAGAGGCTCATGTGGGGAATGTCCAGCTCCAAGGCCTTGGCGACATTGTCCACCACCTGCTCCATGGTCTGACCAGGTAGAGCATAAATCAGGTCAATGGAAATGTTGTGAAAACCCGCTTCCTTGAGGGCGGCAATGGTTTCATAAATCTGTGCTTGGTTGTGGCTGCGACCGATTTTTTTCAGCATACGGTCGTCAAAGGTCTGAACGCCAAGCGATACTCGATTGCACCTGGATTTTTTCAGAACCGCAATCTTATCCGCCGTCAAGTCACCTGGATTGGCCTCAATAGTGAATTCTTCCAACTGTGACAAGTCCAGCAAGTCCTCCAGATTGGTCAAAAGGTAGTCCAGCTGGTCTGCCGAAAGAGCCGATGGTGTTCCGCCTCCGATATAAAGTGTGCGGAGGGTTGGCAGGTCGTAAAACTTGACCTCTTCCATAAGGGCTGTCAAATACTCATCAACAGGCTGATTCTTAATAAAGACCTTGGAAAAGTCACAGTAGTAACAAATCTGGGTACAAAATGGAATGTGGATATAGGCAGAAGTTGGTCGTTTTTTCATAGGACTATTATAGCACATTCCAGACAGCAGTCCAAATCACCGCAAATCCTATAACCACAAAAATCACGGAATAGCCCGTGATTTTTATATATCCCACAACAAGAGATGGTAGTGCTAAAAAAATAATGTGGATAATTTATCACCCAACTCCATTAATTGTAATGCGACAGGTATTCCTGCTGGGATTTTAGAGAGAAAACTTTGAATTGAAGACCACGCTTTCTTAAGCTTTATTTTCTTGGGTTTATCGGAAACGACTTGCGATTGAATTGTTTCAATATCATCAATAATCATTTCCTTGTCATCTTCAGACAACATATTTAATCCAGTTAAGTCTTTTAAAATATTTGAACAGAGATTTTTTAAAGTTTCAATATCCGTCGTAGAGATATTATTTATTGATGATATAGTTCCAGTTCCCACTGCTGAAGCTGTTCCGTAATTATTTTCAATATTTTGTGTAATTTGAGACATGGCTTGATTTACTCCGGTTAATTCTATTATTTTTTGAGATAACTGATCGTTGATATAGTCAACTAAGGGTTTGAATGCTTTCTTCAAAAACTCTCGTATTTTATCATTAAATTTTTTAGAAGAAGTTAAAAGAAATGCACAAGATAATCCTGCTAAATCAACGTCATCTTCTATAATTTTATTCAAATAATCATAGCAAAGTTTTAAATGTTTCGATTCATCTATGGGAATACTGAAATTGCTCCATCCTGAATTATTATCTTCCGATACGAGCTTTTCATTAAAGTCTTTCGGTAAATCAGTCCATAGGTCTTCTAAAATTTGACGTATAATATCGTTCTTGTCAATAAATTCTTTAAATCTGATGAGATATAGTAAGCCATCATTATACTTTGTATTCAACATATTTGATGAATTTCTTCTGAAATCTAAACTGATTTTCCTATATTTTTGTAATTCTTCCATCATAAATCACCTCCACAGTAAGCACAGAAAACTTTTGAAGCTCCTGCACTGAATAAAACTTTTTCATGTTTTTTGCACATTTCACAAGTAAATACTTCCTCAACGGAGTCTATTTCAGATGGTTTAGCAATGGAGTTATGCTTTATCTTCTTGAAGTCAACCTTAAAATTTTTTGAACTTTTGATTGAACCAAAACTCTTATTTATAGTGTTAATCATCCATTCTTCGGCGAGATTTTGAATATAGGCTAATACTTCTTTTGAATAGAACTTATCAGCATTATCAACTAATCCGCAATACGGACAAAATAGTTCCTCGAGTTCAAAATCTCCATCTTGCACCTCGGAAGCCAATAGCTTAAATTGCTCTTCGCAAAATGGACACTCATAAGTAAAATAGCCATCTGAATCGGCTTCAAATTCAATTGTAAAGTTTTCCATTCATTATCCACACTTTCTTAATAATTTCTAATTTAATTTCTAACCGATTCAAGCAAAAATACTACAATATTTACCAAATATAAAGGAACACTTTTGACGCTCGTTACTCATCAAAACTAATTTCTTCTTCAGCAATACTGTGAACTTGAATCAGTTCTTCCACATCGATTCTTTGCACTAACCAGCCACGCATTGAGCATTGGTTTATAAAGTCATTAATCCTGTTTATACCGTTGATTTCTTTAAGAGTGACAACAATTCCAAATTTTAGCCCTTCTCCGTCTCCAGTATTTAATCTCTCCTTAGTCTTGAGACTGAATCCCCATAAGCCATTATCATAAGCTTTCTTCGCACGTCCACGCGGTTTAACATATTCTATAATTGATTTTACATTATCCCATTTTCTGTATTGTTCCCGTGCATCTTCTTCGTGGAGTGCTACATTATCACTTTGCTTATTGTCATTTATTGTTTTAATACCTTTACCATTAGGCAACATTCTTCCGAAATAAATATCTAATTCTGTGTTAGTATAATCAACTCCCTGATTTCTGGAACATTTTGGGAAATAACAGAGTGTCGCTTTAGCAACAAAAGGATGTTGTCCATTTACAATAGGAACTGGTAACTGGTGGTTATATGTATCATACTTGAGAGATTCCCCAGACAAAATGAATTTTATCTCATCATCTTTTGCGTTTATTACTTCATTAATATCTTGAGGAACAACACCGTAACCTATAACATTTGAAGATGCCATATTTTGGCTCCAAGATATAGCTGAATCAATCACTAGTGCTTTAGCAACTTCCCTGCTTAATCCCACTTTATGTATGAGGTATGCAATTTTCCTCGTAATCCAAGGCGCTGCAAATGAAGTTCCCTTAACAAAACCTTCTCCTAGAGGGAAACAGACCCTAATTCTATCTCTACCATCTCCACCATAATAACTAACATCTGGTTTATTAAAGAAAGATAGAACTTTACCTATTCTGGAATATGAAGCGGGCATATTATCCCTATTTACTGCGTTAACGATAAGTGAATTTATTGAGTCTGCTGGTGCTCCAATTAACATCGGGCTATTCGAATCTGATGGCTTATTTGTTCCAGCAACAACAAATATAACATCATAATCATATTGAATTTTATCCAATATTGCCGCCTCAGGAGAGATAAAATCTTTATGAATTTCAAGTGCAGAACCAAGAGATAAATTCCAAACTTTAATTTCTCTATTTTCAGCAACTATCTCTTTTATGTGTTTCATAATAGTAAAGGAACTAAATTGTTTGCTTGTAGCAACACCAAAATGTTTGACTCTGAAACGACCACAATTATCATCAAGATCCGGATTAATTGAAGCCCCATCAACAATTATTGATGATACGCCCGTTCCATGCTCATAATCACTTGACATTTTTTCAATTTGACTATCAACTCTATCTTCATATTTTACCCATTTCGAAAAATAAACGCTCTCATCAAATAAAGTATCAATAACACCGATGATAGGCTCATTGGTAGGATCTGGAATGGACAATATTTGGCTCGAATTTGCCTCATCAAAATCCAGAATATCTAATTGAGATAAATCCACTGTCGCCATAGATATGAGATAAGGTGCCTTTTCCATTATTAAGGCAATCTCATCCGGAGTTAATAAAATGGTTGAATCATCTATTACTCTACCGATAGAAATATCTAATCCCAATCTACGAAGTAGTTCGGACGTTTGTAGTTCCGTTTTAAACACACTAACAATTGACCGTTGTCCTGAATCAATATTTGCCTCTGGAATAGTGAACTCTGCGATAGAGCTAACATCAACAATGACTTGTAAGAATGTTGTCTTTGATAACTTAGAACTTCCATATGGATACAACTTAGCATTTATTGCATCAACTACTTCTGTGGTAATCTTGCCGGAAAATTCTTCATCAAGGATTTCTATCGCTAACTCTAATTTATTTATTGTTTCGACAATAGTATTGTTATCAACATAGTAAGTAATGGCATGTCGTATGTTGTCACCTTCTATATAACGAGCACCAACAATTAGATCATTTGGAGAAGTACGACTATTCTTCTTTAATAGCTCTTTTGCTCGCCGACTCTTAGCTACTATGTCTTTATAAACAATTGTTATAAAAGCTCCTTCAAAATAGGTAACAGTTCCCCAGTATTGTCTTAGTGACTCTAGCTGATTTCTTAACTCCACTAACTCATTAATCGTCACAACTTTATTGGATAAGAGTTTGGGTGCTCCTGGCTTACTACTACTCGATCGTTGCTCAAAACGCCCTTTCAATTGTAAAAGATCATTCATCTATATCAATCCTCCTTTAATTCTCTAGCTGTTTGACTTTTAGATATTCCTGTCAAAATTTCGATTTCTCTTACCGTAAAACCTAATTCTTTCAACTCTTTTAAGGTTGTGTTATCAATCGGTTTATAAAAAATTGAAAATAATCGTCGTAAATAGTCGAACTTATCTGTTAGGCTACTGAATGCGACTGCACTTTTCAAGTTATTCTTAAGCTCCCCAGGATATGGAATAGGGGAACAAAGCGCAACTATCTTTTTGAAAAGTCTCACATTTTTACCAGAATGCTTTGAATCGTTCAAAATAGTTGACATCATAGATTCCGCAATCACCAACAAATCTTCTTGACTATATCGATTAAAGTTAATAACTGCATCAAATCTTCGAATTAGAGCTTTATCAAAAGCGCTAAATAAATTAGTGGTTGCAATCAAAACAATTCCGTCTCGCAACGTATCCATCCCTTTTAATATTGCTGTAGTTGCACGCCCCATCTCCCTAAGATCATTATTATCTAATCTGTTTAATGCAATAGCATCAATTTCATCGAACAAGATAAGCGTTTGTTCAGGGTGTGTAAAACTATTAATTTCTTTAAATAAATTAGCTATATTTTTTGCAGTTTGACCTAGTTTACTATCAATAATAGTTTCAAAATCTACAACATATAGCTCTCTTTGCAGCAAGCGAGCAATCTGCTTTACTGTTTCTGTCTTCCCTGTCCCAGGTGCACCTTCAAACAGAAATTTATCTACCCCAATATTTCGTCGCACAGCGTTCACCACTCCTATAACATCTGAAGATATAGCTTCTGGAAGTGGTAAAGGGTTGAAATTTGTCAACTGAATTTTTCTTAGTGATTCAAATTTTTCTTCACTTACTTGTGGAATAAATGTATTGTTTTCTGAAAGCATTGCTATAATATATTCTGCTAATTGGTGATCTCCCGCTTTGTCGAAGGCTTTAGCTATCTCATAGGCTTCAGTTCTAAATCCAGAAGTATTGCCCTCTGTAAAATATCTAATAAGGTTTATCACTTGTTTTTTTTTCATCTGTCTATCCTCCTAAAAATATAATAACAATCTTTTGGGACAAAGTCAACATTATAGGGACAAAAGCATCTTTTTAATGCACAAGAAATCTAAAGAATTATTACATAATTATAATTTTCTTCTAAAATAGAACCACCCTGCTACAATAGTAAAGCAAGGAGGAAAATGTGAAGAAAATCATCGAGAAATATCAAGAAAAAGGCTCTGTCATTATCGGCTACGCCCGTGTCAGTTCAACAGATAATCGTCAAGAATTAGGCTTGGAAGTCCAAAAAGAAGCCCTAAACTTCTGCGACAAGCTCTACATCGAAAAAGAATCTGGAGGCAATCAAGACCGCCCACAACTTCAAAAAGCTCTCAAGCTCGCCAAAGAATGTGCTGAAAGCGAAATTGAAACCAGTTTCGTGGTGTATAAACTAGACCGTCTAACCAGAAAAATGCTCCACCTATCCGCTATCATATCGGAGCTAACCAGCTATAACATTCGCCTTCAGTCCATTCATGAACAAATCGAAACGGATTCGCTAACAGGCAAATTCTTCTGTCTTATACTGGGCTATGTGGCAGAGTGGGAACTTCAAGCCATTTCAACACGCACAAAAGATGGACTGCGTAAAGCCAGAGAACGCGGTGTTCAGTTGGGAAATAAAGGCATTTCAAAATCCAAAGAAAAGCAAGTTATAATAAGTTATCTGGAAGAAGAGCTGACCATTCGAGACATTGCCAGCCAGTTCAAAATTTCTACTGCTACCATTTACAGCGTCCTGAAGCGTAATAATATCCAAACAAACAGAAAAATTAACCCAAAAATCGTTGACAAAAGCAAGAAAAAATAGTAAATTAAACTCGTAAAAATGTTTTAGCAGACGGTCGTTTGTTAAAACAATCAAAGTTATCAATAAAAAATATTAGAAATGCTGATTTGACGGGCTTTTTGAAGCCTTGCCAAGTCGGCATTTTTTGATTTTTCATTGTTTTAGTTAACGACCGTTAACTAAAACATACTCAAACCCTATTGTAGCAGGGATTTTGATGAAAAAAATGGAGGGATTTTATGGAAAAGATAATAATTGCTTGTATAATAGGTATTTTTATCTATTGTATCCGCAATTTCTTCATAGGGCAACGCCGAGATGAGCTACTCAATCAAGGAGCTATCGAATCGCGAGATAAATTATTTCTATCTCAAGAGCATTGCTTCTTTTCAAGCAAAATTAGTTCTGTTCAAGAAATACTATCCGTATTGGATACGAGTAGTCTCAAAGATAACCATATCCAATTGATAAAAACAACAGATGACGGTGATGCTGTTTTCAAAATAACGAATAATATCATTGTCAAGGAAAGCTATGTTCTCGCTCTTTTAGCGTCTGAAATTAGAAATGAAGAAAAAGCGTATGTGCTCGTTATCACCAACACATATAATTGTGATAAGAGTATTATAGAAAATCCTTACAATGTCTTATTGACTCAAGTCGAGCGAGCTATCAAAAAACTTGATAGCAATGCAACGGTTGAACGTCGCGTCATCCAATACCATACAACAAAATAAAATGATTTAGGAGATTAAAAATGAATGCAGAAACACTTTATGTAATCCTCGTTATCGGAATCATTATAGGTGGAAATATTTTGTACCGCATTTTGATGAGAGGTGTATATCATTTAGAGGACTCATATAAAAATAAACGCAACCAAACTAAACAAAATTCGACAAACAGTGATAAACGTGAGAAATTATAATTTCTTTGGAAAATTATATATTGAAGTTCTTCAATTTAAATAACACAATGTTAGTTAGAAAGGTAATTATGAAAAAGATTCAAAAAATACTTGCAAGCATCATTGCTTACTGTATATTACTTCTCACCCTGAATAGTAATACTGTTTTCGCAGAACCTACGCCACTATCACTTTACGAAGATAACAATATACGATTTGCGCCACTAGCCACAGGTGCAGAGAATCCAGACAATCTCTACGGCATAATCGGAAACCGAGACCGCAAGTATGATGATGACGTTCGCGCATTCTTGCTTAAAGGGGTTGTGGGTTCTAACGTCAAAGACCTCGTAATTTATCTGAAACCTGGGGAGTCTTTCACAATCGACTCTCCCACCATACCTGGAAGAACTATAGATTCCGTTATTCACGATTCAGTTCGTGGAAACGAGTTTGTCACAGTAGATAATAAAATTCCCCTCCCGCTTACTATCTCTTATGATGATCTGGTTGAGAGAGGTCCTTTTAATAATGATGAGCAAATAGTATCCTACCAGGATCGATACATTCTCAGAGGAGAAAATGACCCTCGTTTCGAAGACCCATTTATTCATTTAGACGGTTACTATGTATTAGACTATGATGGCTCAAAATTTAATACAGATTTCGCATTAAGAGTATTTGACAGTTTCAGCTGGGGGTATGCTGGTGGTGCTCAAAGCGTTCCATTCAAGATGTATGTTCTAGAGGGCGAGGTCTTACCTCTACCAGAGAGTTTATATGGACAAACGCTTACTGGTATCGCTTTTGTGCGTAGTGAATATGCATATGCAGTTACGGATGTATACACAAATAACATTGTATATAGCGATATTCACAATCAATATGATGACGCCATACTATTTATGCTTTATTCTGAAGGTTCATCAAACTTTGATTTATCATCTAACGGACAATCTTGGGAAGCTTTAGATTTTAACAAGGTTCCAGGTGTCCAAGAAAAATTAGACGAAATAGAAGCCGATAAAATTGCTTCCGAGACAGAGGAGTCAACTTCTGCTGAGGAATCTGAAGATACTCAATATATTGACGAAGAGCCAGCCGAAACCAAATCAAATTCTGTCAATGGAATGGTAGTGGCTATTGGAATCTTAATTGTACTATCTACCATTTCTTTTATAGTATTTTCTAACAAAAGGAATAAGTAACTAATTAGTCCCGTACATATGGGACTTTTTTGCTTCTCCGAGATAGTTACTTTAACTTCTATACGAAGTTTATAAACCTAGTACTATACCTACTTGCCTGGAAATTTTTCTAGTTTTCTTATTCGCATCACTATTCGCTTCGAGTGAGATTTTGTTGGCGCACCACCGCCGTTTCAGTGGTATTCCGTCAGGCGACTTATTATCTATTCTGGGTTATTTTAGGGCGGTCAAGATATTTTGCTACTACTGTATAGAGTCCCTATAGTCTTCAATAATGGATGGGCGAGATGAATCTAAAATACGAAGACAAACCAGCCATTGCCACCCTCAAAATCAATCAAGTTCAATATAAATTTCCCATACTGTATCAAAAATAAGTCTATCAATATCTATATTGCCACCCTTAATAATTAATGCCCCGTATCGTCATTTCCAGCCTATATAGCGTCTGTTTAAGCGTTAAAATATTCATCAGACTCTGATTTTGAAGCCCACTTCCAGATTGTAAATATTACATCGAAATAGACTGGACTTCCTTAATAAAGAGAGTTATCATTGTCCAGTAATAATAGATAACAGATAAGGAAATTATGAACGACTACAAAGCTAAACAAGAATTAATAGCACTTGGAGAGGAAATACGCCAACATACACTTTGGGGCTTGATACCAGAAACGGCAAAGTGGGATTGTACCGAACTTGGAGCCTATTTGCCAGCCATAAGCTTGCCAGCGTTTATTGCTAGCCTAACCGTAAAAAATGGTGTTATGAGCTACGCTGTAACGAGTTTCGAACAATTTACCAAACATACCGAAATCTACGAAATTAACGCCACACTTTGGGAATTTATGGTAAAACTTCAAGCGGTTATAGATAGTCAAACCGAAAAAGAATTTTGTCAAAACTTGCTTGAAGTTTTGCGGATAGAAGTTTATTTTGTAAAAGAATGGGATGAGTAATATGGAAACTCTAATATACGATAGACAATTTAGAAATTGGGGCTGTTTCAAAATTAGGTTATATATTGTCAGTCATAAAAAGCTGGAGATTTGAATTTTCTAATACCATAAATAAAAAGCCCGCAAGATTGCAGGCAAAAAGTACTACTTAGATAACAATTGATATGAATCTGGAGAAAGTAATAATGAGGTTCTAACTACAAAAGCAAAGTCTGGATTATCACTTAATAAATGCGTTTCTCTTCCAGCATCAAACAACTCACTCATGATTGACTTGTTTTTTTGAACCAAATCTTTAACTTTTTTATAGACCTCGATATTTTTATCAATCAATTTGGTTTGGTCTTCTTCAGAGAAGCCTGTTAATTGCTCTACAATATCGCTATCTGTTCCAAAAGCCAAAAGTCTACGTGCGACACTTTCTAATGAATACGGTTCATTCATTGTATCATTCCAAATGATTTGTTGTTCTGTTGTTAAATTAAGCATAAAAAACTCCTATAAATATTTTTTAATCTACCACTTGCTTGGTAGATTTTTAATTTTCTACCAAAACGCAAGGGATTAAATAATATCAAGGAGATATTAATTTACGAAAATTATTCAATTTTATAAATATATTTTAGTATATTATTCATTTTTTGTCAATGTGTCGAGTCTCTTTATATACGTCGTATTCGTTAATAACTCACCGTATTTTCTTACTTCGTCAGTAAAATCCTCTTCCCAAAGAAATTTCAATACTGAAAACAGATACTTATTGTTATCTAGCTGAGAAATATGTTTTTCGAGAAATAGCTGTTTGGCTTCTTGCGAGAATGACTTCTTAGTAATATAGGCTCTGATAACTTTTTCAATATAGATATTATTATCGAGTCGGAAAATCAACCTATCCGCAATATCTTCAACTAATTTATCATTATCAAACTCAAGGTCAATAAGGTATTGAACGAGTCTAGAGATATGAACATTGTTTCCCATTTTCTCCAAGCAAAGATGCACTAAGTTTTCCTCTCTCATATCTAAAGCAACTAAGCAAAGTCGCTCTAACTTAGCATTATTATCCGTATTTATGATTTCTTTTTTTAACTTATCAATAGACAGTCTCTTGAAGTCACTTTTCATATTAGTCGTATTCTTCAAAACAAATACCAGTATTTCCTTTATAAAATTGTAATTCCTACTCTTATCGATAACATCAATCAATTGAGTTCTATCTGACTTATGGATATTTCGAGAATGTTTAATGAGATCCTTTAGTTCATTCTTTATAGCTAAAATATCTCCAGATAAATTAAATTCTGCAAACTCGGAGATTCCTATTGTACAATCTTTCATTGACATTATATCGATGTGACGACAAATTGATTTGGAAACCTCTCTTGAACGCCTCAGAAAATATCCCATTGTCTCCTCTGATTGGTTGGAGCCGATATCTGGGGCTATTGCCATCAGCAAATCAAGGGCAAATCTACGCTGACCCCCACAATCTCTGTGTTTATGAAAATATAAGAAGTCTACTAAAACAGAAAAACACAAATAATGCATAACGTACCCTCGCTTTTGTTATTTTTGTTACATTTCGTGTTCTTGGTTATGGTTCAATTTTAGCATAAAATAAAGCTATAAGGAAGCAACCTTAAAAATATTGCAGTAACTCGAGTAATCTGCAATATGAGAGTATAAACAACTTTCGCATCATCATTTCAAGGAGACCTACTATGTCACATTTACCACAAAAATCTCAAATACCTCAAGCCCTACCAGCTTCTGCGTTTAGTCCACAGAAAATGGCAATCGCTCGAAACCTATCGCAAGATATGGCAATTGTTCAAGCCAACGAGCTTTTGGCTCAAGACATCTTGAACAAGGTCGCCAGCCTCTCGGAACTTGAGGCTCAGATTCTGGCTCACAATCCGCAAGCCCAACAACGGACGGACTTCATCATTAAAGCATTCACTTACGTTTCTGCTCGTCGTTTCAAATAGGAGGCTCGTATGGACTGGAATTCAATTGCCCTTGTATTGCTTTCAGCTCTATGTATTCTGGGGCTTGCTCTCATTACCTTAGTGGATGAGGAGGAAGAACCCCAAGAGTCTGAAACTTTCGATTTTTTCACTGAAGAAGAACTCGCTTTAGCAGAATTTCTAGAAACTCGCCAAGCTATTAACGAAGATTTTCTGGTAGCTCAGAAGAAGCTATTAGAAAATCTCAATTACGAAAGGAGGAAATTTTAAGACAATCTGTTGTATTTCTCACAACAGCGAACAAGTCGGACGGATTTGTTCCGTCCGACCTCTGTTTTTAGCTTTCGCATCGCTCCATAACCTTATCTTGCTTATGGTTTGAAAAAATTATATTTTAAGGTAAAGTCGGAGCGTCTGATACAGACAGAAAGGATTTTCAAAATGACAAAATATCAAGACACAATTAACCAACATCCACCTAAAAAGTTCAAGACTATCCTCGCCGACCCGCCTTGGGATGTGGCGCAAAAAGGCAAACTCGGTGCAATTCGACATTATAATTTAATGACGATTGAAGAAATCAAGAAAATGCCTGTTTCAAGCCTCGCCGAAGACGATGCCCACCTCTGGCTCTGGACATATCCAGCTGTCCTCGAACAATCTTTCGATGTCGTCCGTGCTTGGGGCTTCGAGCCAAAATCCATCTTCACTTGGGTTAAACCTCGACTTGGTTTGGGCAATTATCTTCGAAACTGCACCGAACAAGTCATTTTCGCTACTCGTGGAAAGGCTCCAATTAAATTCAAAGGACAAATGAACTGGGGAATATTTCCAGTCCAAGACCACAGTCATAAACCTGAAGAACTCTATTCCATTATTGAACGCTGTTCAGAGGGCGACTACTTGGAAGTCTTCGCTCGTCGTCCAGTGCCTTCAGACAAAAACTGGAGTGTTTGGGGCAATGAAATTGTGAGCGATGTCATTATTCCAAATTATCCAGTTCCTAAATACTCGAAAGATGTCCGAGATTTTCGAAAGGTAGGACAAGATGAATGAAAAAGCTAATAAGCTACATTGTCGGTTTCTGCCTTTTGGCAATACTGGTCAACTACTCTGTTCGCCTTCTAGTCGATATTTGGCTGGAGTTGGTGGTTGGCTCTATAATGTCTTTAGGCTTTTACGTCGCCATAAAACTCATCAAACATCATCAGGATTGGAGGTAGTATGAAAAGACCAAAACATCTGTCGTGGCAAAGTATGGACTGGACGAGACCATTCGAATTTGAAACAGTCTGCAATTTTACGACACAACTCAATGGTTATTCTCGTCGCCAGCCCTTTATCTGGGAAATTCGTTTAACGCCAGAAAAAGTCAGTCATCTTATCGGAGCCGACTCAATAGACTTGCGATTCTTGAAAGAAATGATAACCTCACACAATGCTGTTCGTTTTGAGAAAACTAAGCGAGCAAAAGTGACATCCGCCTACGACATCACTCTTTCAAAAAATCACTATGCCCTAAAAACCAAAGAAGTAGACAATCTCGTTCGGAGTTTCCTGTCGCAATCTGGCACTTTAAAAAGAAATGAAGAGATTGTACTTCAACTGATTGTCGGTAAATCTTCCTCGCCAAAGCCAATCCTTAAAGAGCTTGGCAATCCAGACGCAACACTCTGGCAAAAGCTAACAGGTAATATCCCACCGCTATCGTCAGATTCTAAGGCACTGATGCGAGAAAAACTCCACCACAGTCAATTTCAAATTTGTTTGCGATTAGGTATTCAAACAGACACCAAAGCTCGAGAAATTCAACTTCTAAAAAGTATTCTGGCTTCGCTTCGGATTTTAGAGCGAGCTGGAGCTAAGTTTTCTGCTAAGCCAACTTCAAGCGAAAAAATAAACCACGGAAACATTCCATGGCATTTCCAGACAATTGTTTCAAGCATTGAACTCGCCAGCCTCTTCTTACTGCCAGCTGGCGAAGCTCAATATAGAGGCGTATCATCACTGTCGCCCAAAACTATTTTACCACCAATTGGCTTTTCGCAAAACACCAAACGTCTCTTTGGATACAGTTTAGAGAAATCTCCGAGGTTTATCGGTATTCCAACGCGAGAGGGATTATCACATACTTGGCTTTTGGGTGGCACTGGGAGCGGAAAATCTACCACTATGCTTAACTTGATTTTAGCAGATGCTCATGAGGGGCGGTCTGCGGTAGTGATTGACCCAAAGGCAACATTGGTTTCAGATATTTTGGAACGACTGCCTAAAGAACGGGATGAGGATGTGGTCATTTTAGACCCTAGTCAAACTGGGCAATCCGTTTCGATAAATCCTTTTGACTTGGTAAAATTTGGCGTGCCAGCAGAATTGGTTGCGGACATGCTTCTCGGTGTCTTTCAGGAGATTTTCGAAGAATCTTGGGGGATTTACACGCAGGATATTCTCAGTCATAGTTTTCACACTTTGGCAAAAATAGATGGTTTAACACTTATCGACCTGCCAAAACTCTTAACCAACAAAGCCTTTCGGCACGACCTTTTGAAAAGTGTTTCAGACCCATTCCTGCTGGATTTTTGGCAAGGTTACGATACTTTGAGCGACTCCGCACGCCAAACCATGATTTCACCTGTCCTTAACAAATTTCGAGGTGTTTTGCTTCGTCCAGCCCTCCGAGCGATTTTAGGAACATCATCTGGTGATTTTTCATTGAAAGATATTTTCGAGAAACCAAGACTATTACTTGTTCCACTGAATAAAGGCTTAATTGGCGCAGAAAACGCCAAATTCATCGGAGCAATTCTGCTAGGCTGCTTGTACCAGCTAACGCTCCTTCGAGCCAAAGAATCTGTTCGAAAACCTGTCTTCATCTACATTGACGAAGTCGCAGATTATTTGAAATTGCCTGTTCCGCTGGGCGACGCACTCTCTATGTCTCGAAGTTTAGGTGTTGGCTATGTTTTGGCAAATCAATTTTCGAAGCAACTACCGAAACAGCTTCGAGAGTCTATTTACGCCAACTGCCACAACCAGATTATCTTTGGGCTTTCAATGAATGAAGCCAAGGAATTGGCTGGGCTTGCGCCCGAACTTTCTACTGAGGATTTTTACAAATTGCCTCCGTTTCAGGCTTACGCCAAAGTCCCTATTACCTCCAATATCTTTAAGTGGCTATCCGTTCGGACTTTGCCAGCGTCGCCTGCCTTTCGCAAGAAAGACGAGATTTATGGCGAGAGTTTCAAACGATATGGTTCAGCATTTCCTGAAGAACAATCAAGCCAACCAGCCTCAAAACCAATTTATGGTATCGGCAGGAAGAAAAAGGAGGTGTCGGATGAGACTAACTAAACGAGATTACGATGTGCTAAGCCTATTTAACCGCTGTCGCTACGCCACAACCAAACAGTTAGTGGAACTTTATTTCAGAGAAAATAAACCTAAAACCGCCACAAGGAGAGCCAATCTCCTCACCAAAAAACTATCCAATCTTGGGCTCATCCATCATCTGGAACGCCGAATCGGTGGCGTGCGAGCTGGGAGCGGTTCCTACATTTGGCATATCACATACAAAGGCATTAAGGTTCTGCGTGAAATTGAACCAAGTGTAAAGCTCAAATTGAAAAATCGTTATGAGCCAACACGCAACCACCTCAAACACCAGCTGTTCGTAACACAGTTGTTTGTGGAACTCTACAAACTTCACAGTGGAAGAAAGCTATTTCTGGAAAATTTTTCCTTTGAGCCAAAATGTTGGCGGAGCTTTACGACCCTGTTTTCACATTTTACGCTCAAGCCTGACGCTTTCGCGAAACTAATCATTGGTGACTTCGAAGATGCCTACTTCTTCGAGGCAGACAACGCCACGGAACATATCGGCAGAGTGATTGCCAAATGCAAGCAATACATCGCCTATTTCAATACAGGTATCGAACAGCGAGAAAATGAGGTCTTCCCATTGGTGGTTTGGATTGTGCCAGATGAAAAACGGAAGATAGGCATTTTGAATCGAATCAAGGAAGATTTGGACGCTTACTGGGAGCTTTTTGAAGTGGTAACACTGGACGAATTTTCAGGGTTTATGCAAGGAGGACGAGATGACGCAAGAACAGAAACGTAAAATTGGCAAAGCGACATTCGTGATTGTGAGAAAGTTTACTGGAAAAGAGACTCTTGAGAAGAAACTGAAACGGTTGATTTTGGAGAAGTGATGAGTCTTATTTCAAATATCCACTGAACAGAAAAGATGTATGCATATTTACTGCCAATAATATGGTGGATAGGTAATAAAAAATATGCATATCTTCAGCATTAATGAAGCTTAGCAATAAAATAAATAGAATAACCAAAATATTTATTGACTGGAGGATACCTTCTCTTCCCGAGCTATATTTTTTGATCTTAATGTATGTATAGAGATACCCTAGAATGCCTAGAACAGCCATGGTTCTAACTAAAAATATAAAATCGCTAACATTATTATTGCTCGAAAACAATATTATCTGATGTTCTAAAGTGGCTATAGTAAATACAACAAATAAATCTATAAAGTACAATCTCCAAGACCGATATTTTAAAGCCGCCAATAATTGACTTTGGAATATCCTTAAAAATAAGGTAAATAAAAACAATATTAATGCGATATTTTTATGATTAACACCTCTATAAAGAATTTTGTTTAAATGTTCTAAGAGAATAAAAAATAATCCCCCATGAACAATAGATAAAATAAATAGATAGACTTCTTTGAAATCATTAAAATGAAGTCTATCTTTATCTTTGCTAGCCAATTACTTCACCTCAATCTATTACTCCAGCTAAAATTGTCACAATTCCCAATACAGCATGGCTTACGCAAACTCCTAGTAAGTTATTAGTTTTTCTGTAACACCTATACCAGATAATACCTATACAGAATGTAAGAATCAGAGTCCATAAGTCTTTATATATAATATGTACAAAGCTATATAGAGCTGAAGATATAATCATTTTACTTCTTTCGCTCGCATTAAGTCTGGTAAGAATTATTACCAACGCACCACGATATAAAAACTCTTGAGCTGGAGAAGAAATGAAAATATAAAAAAGATAGAAGGAGAATGTTTCATTAGGTGAAAATCGACCACCAATACCAGTTAGATATAAAAATACTCCCAGTATTCCTAAAATTACGGTAAGAACAGTAACATCCTTTATAGATTTAGCCGATGAATTGAAAGAAAGTCCCATCTCACTATTCCGGTTTCCTGTTGATCTCATTAATATATATACCAAAATAGAACCAATGGTTAGATAATTAAATTTATGATTAAAATCCAGTAATCCTACCAGTATTAATAGCGGTAGTAATAGGTAAAATAAAATAATTACAGATAGATAAAAGTATTTAGTCTTCATGGAATCCCCCCTCTTACTATCTTATTCTATCATAAAATATAAACTTTATCCGCCGAAATTCGTTAATTGACTGGACTTCCTACCCACTTCGAGCTATCATGTCAGTGGGTTATAGGTGAATCGAAAGGAGCACACTATGAACAAAAGTACATTGACATTTGAAGAAATCAAAACGCAGAATTTGGAAAATCTACCAGACCAGATAACCGCTCTGTATTGTCGCTTATCCGCTGAAGACGCTAACGAAGGCGAGAGTAACTCGATTTCTAATCAGAAACAGATTCTCGCTCAAGTGGCTATGCGTGAAAACTTGCCAAATCCATTCTTCTTCGTGGACGATGGTTTCTCGGGTTCGAACGCCCAACGACCAGATTTTCAGAGGATGATGAGCTTAGTGGAGGCTGGAAAAATTCAAGCGGTTGTCGTTAAAGATTTGAGTCGTCTCAGCCGAGATTACCTCTTAACTGGGCAACTGACCGAAATTACTTTTCCGTCAAAAAATATCCGCTTCATCTCCTTAAACGAAAATCTGGATAGCAATAAACGCAACAGCCAAGATGCTTATCTTGCGCCCTTAGTTTCCTTGTTTAACAACTGGTATTCGCTTCAGTGTAGTGAAAAAATCAAGTTGTCTAAGCACACTAAGGCAAAAACTGGTGAGAAAATTGGCTGGATTGCACCGTACGGTTATCTCAAAAATCCAGAAAATCCCAAGGAGTGGCTGATTGACGATTATGCCAGTCAAATTGTGAAACGAATTTTCAAGGAGTATCTCTCTGGAAAACCTATCGCTTCCATTGCGAATGACCTCCGAAAGGACAAGGTTCTAACACCCGCCAATTACAAGAAAAAGTTGGGAATTTCAAATTATCGAGTTCTTGAAAATGACCCATGTCATTGGAAAAGTCAGATGATTTGCCAGATGCTCGAGAAAGAGGAGTATACTGGTGCAACAATCAATCTCAAGACTGCAAAAATTTCCTACAAACAACGAGGATGCAAATTGCGACCTCGAGAAGATTGGTTGATTTTTCCAAATACACACGAAGCGATTATTTCGCAGGAGGATTTCGAAATGGCACGCAAAATGCTTGGTCATAAGCGAGTAAAACGCAAGAATCACTGGAAAGATACCGCTGGACACGAAAATCTGTTCGCAGGTTTGGTTTTTTGCGAAAATGGACATAAACTCAGTTTTTGCCCACAACAAAAGGACGACATCAACCTCGACCACTACAAGTGTTACCATTATCGTCGAGCTGGCGACACTTGTTCAGGCTCGCATTACCTACGCAAGGAGACTTTGGAAGAATTGGTTTTAGGCGACCTCCAACAACTGATTTCTTCCATTCAATTTGATGAAGGAAGACTACTCGCAAAATTGAAGTCTCGCTTCGATGTTCGTGAGAGCGAAAAGCAGGATAGTTTGCGCAAGCAGTTAAATAAAGCTGAGAAGCGTTCGCTAGAGTTGGACACAATTATCCAAAAACTCTACGAAAAGCAACTTTTGGACGAGATTAGCGATGAACGATTTCGAAAGTTAGCAGATAGCTACGAAAGCGAGCAAGCTGAACTTAGCCAGCAGATTCAAAAATTCCAGAAAGTCTTAGTTAGCCAGACCGAATCTACGGAAAACATTGACAAGTTTATGCGAACTATCCGCCAATACACAAAACTCGAAACTTTAACAACGCAGTTAGTGAATGAGTTAATTGACAAAATTATCATTCACCAACCAACTGGACGTGGCAAAAAACGACAAGTCACTATCGAACTACATTACCGATTTATTGGAGAACTATAAGACAAAACGAGCGAACTAAAACTCGCTCGTAGAATAATAACTAATGGACTGCTCGTTGAGGGGTGGACATTATAGCACACTGTCACTAAAAATATTTTTTACAGCCTTTGCCTCCCCCTCAAATAATGATATAATGAAATAAAAGGAGGCCCTCTATGAAAAAAGAAGTTATCTATGACTGTATTAACCTGATTCTGTCATTTCTGCTCTGTCGCTGGCTCTTTATGACTTTTCTTTTTTACCAGTTCTCGAACATTTTCATGACGGTTGATTTTTGGCCAGCACTTGCCGCAATCCTGTTAATGACCGGATTTTTCTTTACCCTATTTCGACTGGTCTATCAGCCAGGCATTTCCCGACTGACTATTTTGTTTTTCTATGGATGCTATGGTTTTCTACTGATCTACCTCCTCTTTTTCAAAAGCATGGGCGTCAGAGGTGTCAACTGGGATCTCCTTAGCACCTTCTCTCAAGACCTACTTCTCAATCCTGCTATATTGGTCTTTAACCTCTTACTCTTTTTACCACTTGGGTTGCTTTTTTCATTTTCTTGGAAAAAACTTTCTCTCTTTGTAGGGGCCATATTGCTAGTTGAAGCCTGTCAATTCTTCTTTTCACTGGGCTTCTTTGACCTTAGCGATATCTTGCTTAACACCTCTGGCTTTGCCCTTGGAAACTTCTTGGGACAATCCGCAATGGCGCAATATTTTAAAAATAGAATACAGAAAAAATGACCCCGAAAGGCAATGTCATTAAGTTAACATTCGGCATTACATCTACACTGTCTACTCCCAAGTATTTATTCTATGTCATACTTGGGA
>NZ_JARQOZ010000022.1:0-34535 GCF_046032115.1 Streptococcus suis
TGGGCCTTTGGCCCTGGCCGGAACAAGCGGCTTATAGCCGCAGAACAAACCACCAGTTCGACTGGTGGTTTTGATTTATCAGGTTTGATATGAGAGTATCTAGATTGTCAGGGCTATGAATTTCGAAACTTTGGAGATTTTCCTTACCAGTTGGAGCTTGTCGGTGGCGATAGTTAAACAAAACAAGAAGAGAGTCTCGAACTTTATCATTTGTTGGGAATTATCCTTGTTTCAAATATAAAATAAGCTTGCTTAAATCAGTAATTATTTATAAATTTAATTTTTCTGAAAAAAATCTGAATAATCTTTGTTACTATTTCATTAGTCAAACAGTCTGGACTATTAAAAATTGACTTAGAAAGGAAAATAAATGAATTATACAAAGCCAGTTATAGAAAAAATTTCTACTTTTAAAAATGGTACTGCAGGATTAGTTGCAGGTAGCTTCAGAGATATATTTGGAGGCAGGGCTTTATTTTTAATTAAAATATAATTATATTACCCAGATATATTGCCAAGTGATATATTAATTATTGTGGAAATCAAGTGATCCACGGAGTGGAAGTGAAAAATATCCGAATATGTTCAATTTTAATCTATTTTCTGATATTTTTCCGAAATTTATATTATCAAAAATATGAGAGGTGAGAGAACCATAATAATGGTTGCTCATAGATTATCTACAATTTTAGATTCAGATGAAATCTTTGTTTTGGAACACGGAAGACTTGTAGGAAGTGGGACTCATGTGGAGCTATTGGAATCTGTTCCATTATATAAAGAGTTGGCCAAAGAACAATTTTTAGTATAGGAGTATAGGAGTATCGTATTATGACAAATAAGATTGAAATAAGAGATGTAACAAAAACTTATAAAGATGGAGATATATTAAAGAATGTATCCTTTACTGCTGAAGAGGGGGAAGTCACTGCCTTTTTGGGACCGAATGGTGCTGGAAAAAGTTCGACATTACGAATACTTTTGGGTCTGGATAGGCCATCTTCAGGCACTGCTTTAATAGGAGGTAAGAAATATTGTGATTTTGAACGTCCTCTTTTAACTGTAGGAGCTTCTTTCGATGGTGTGGGGGCTCCCAATGATCGAACAGTTTTTCAACATTTGAAAATTGCTGCTGCTAGTAATGGAATAGATTTATCCAGAATATCAGAGGTATTATCCATTACTGATATTGAACATAAAAGATATTCAAAAATAGGAAACCTTTCATTAGGAGAGGGGCAGAGGTTAGGTATTGCAACAGCGCTGTTGGGAAAACCTCAGTACCTGATTTTAGATGAACCTACAAATGGTCTAGATCCTAGTGGAATTAGATGGTTTAGAAATTTTATTAGGGAACAAGCAAGTGCTGGTAAGACAGTATTGTTATCATCACATATACTTTCAGAAGTAGAGGCGGTAACTGATAAGGTTGTTTTTATTAATAAAGGAAGCATCATAGCTTCGGGTACACTTAATAATATAATGAACGGATTTGATAATCTAGAAGATGTTTTCTTTCATTTAACAGGGGGTGACTATGATGAGTAGTATAAAAAGCCATAATATTTTATCAGAGCTATATAAAATTTTTTATAGCAGATCAACCCAAATAGTTTTACCAATTGTTTTTATTCTTCAGCCGTTATTGTCTTATATCAGTTCCAAACAAATTTTAACAGTTGGATTGAATGCAACACCCGAAACAAATAGTAGTTTAGCAGAACCAATACCTCCAATTGAGTATATTGGTTTTGATGCAATACTATTGGGCTTGTTTGCTATGATAATTTTAGGAGCAATTCTTGGAAGTATGGAATATAAAAATAGTTCTTTACGTACCAGCTTGCTATTATGTTCAAATAAAGTTGTATTCTTTGTAATAAAATTTATTGTTACATGTGTATTTATTTTTGTTGTGTCATTTGTCTCAATCTATTTATCTATTGTAAGTGCACAGTTTGGTTTAGGAAGAGAGGGGTTGAACCCTTTGTTACTGAATAAGAATGTGTGGTATTTTATATTATTGGGATCACTGTCGTGGTCGCTACTAACGGCATTATCCTATTCAATTGCTTTTTATTTTAAATCTTCACTTGGATCATTATTATTTTTACTACCACAAGTCTATAATTTAGGTAGTTTTCTTGCTGACAGAATTCAGCTCGCCAAGTATTTACCAGTATCTTTAGGGCAAGATTTAATTGCAACGTCTCCTTTGAAAATCACAACACCAGGACGCAGTGTTTTATTTCTGAGTATTTGGGTGCTAGTAATTAGTGGCTTTGCATATTGCAAATTTTTGAAGGAAGATGTAGGTAATGTTAGATGAATTCTTTTAGAAGTGAGTATTTAAAGTTCATTTATAATAAATGGCTATTATTGACTGTACTAGCAACTATAATTTTAGTACCTTTATTTGTTATTTTTTTACATGAAACTCCAAGTTATATAACCGAGAATTATGCTTTAACACAAATCTTAGAAAGCTTCTATCTTGGACAAGCTGGGATTATTATTATTACAATACTATTTATAGGGCAAGAATTTAACGATTCAACTTTAAGAAGCAGTTTATTAGCTAACCCAATACGATGGAAATTCTTTTTTATAAAATTAATAGTTATATTATCAATATCTGTATTAGTTTGGAGTCTAGTTACCGTCTGTACTATTTTTGTGGTATATATTTTTTATAGTCTATTAATTCCCGGATTTATTTATACCATTGCAGTAAGAATAATGCTGGTATCAATTGGTTTAATATTAATATGTTTTAGTTTAGTTCTTATAACAAGGAGTATAGTTGTTCCAATGGGGATATCCTTGTCTTTCTTGTTGGGGTTAGGCCAAATGCTTCTGCAATTCAGCGATGCCTTTCTCTACTTCCCGATTATCTCTACCATGAATTCATTTTTTACGACTGAAAATCAACCTTATCTACCTTCTACAATAGGTATTGCAATTCAATTTTTATGGGGGATTTTGCTGTTGTCTTTCTCTATTTTGCAGTTTAGGAAGAGAATAGTACGATAAAAATTTTGTATTTTGTGATATTATTTAATTATGAAAGAAAAAAAAATATATCAAATATTAGCAATTGATGACGATGAAAGTATTCTTCGTTTGATAAAGAATTCTTTAGAACGCTCAGAGTTTGAAGTGACGACAAGGAAAGAAGTAGGTAACATAGATATTTGTTCATTTGTTGGCTTTGATTTAATTTTACTAGATATTATGATGTCTATTGATGGTTTAGAAATTTGTAAATCCATTCGAGAACAAATCGATGTACCGATAATTTTTGTAACAGCCAAGCAATTGGATAGCGATTTGGCTAGAGGGGTAAAGGCTGGTGCGGACGATTATATAAAAAAACCATTTAGTATTACAGAATTAGTTGCTCGCGTTAGAATGCATATCCAAAGGGAGGAGAGAAATCGTAAAAATAATAAAGAGATATGCACAAAGAAAATGATAATTAATGCCAGCAAGCAAGAAATCTTGATTGAAGAAGAGATCATATCATTGACAAAGCGAGAATTTACAATTTTGTATACTTTAGCAAGCAACCCGAGGAGAGTATATTCCGTAGAGGAACTCTATGAAAGAATATACCCGTCGGAGTCAGAGGCACAATTTCGTTCTATTGCTGAGTATATTTATCAAATTCGGTCAAAATTAAAACCCTTTTCAATTAATCCAATCAAGACACAGTGGGGAGGCGGATATAGTTGGAACGAAAACTAGATTTTAAGACTTTGGTCAAAAAAACGCAGTGGACGATTATTAAACAATTTTGTTTGAGTGTGATTGTAGCATATATTTTCCCCATATCGACTATTTCTATTGATATTCATTCAGAAACTCAGTCAATCGCTAGTGATTTGTTAGGAATATTCTTTAATGTTTTTTCATGGGTTTATATTTGTATATCTTTGATTATTATAGTTTCTGTTAATATTAAAGCCTTGTTGAAACGAGTAAAGCAAGAAATGGAGATTGTCTATCATGGTAGTATGTGGCTGACCTCAGTAAACACATCATCTAAATTAACGATTCTCGAATTCATAGAAACTAACAAACATATTGTACTAATGCAGCAAAGAATAAAAAATATGATTCAGGTAGAGAAAGACCAAAAGGAGGATATTCTCTTTAAGGTTTCAGCGATGGCACATGACTTAAAAACGCCTTTGACTGTAATCAAAGGAAACTCGGAATTGTTGCAATTTGCACCTTTATCTGGTATTGATGTCCAGTGTCTTAGGGACATTGAAAGAGCAAGCAACCAATTAGATAACTATTTTAATCAGTTGATTAATTACTCTAAAACTTTTTACTCTAATCAGATTTCCTTTCATCAGTATAGTATCAGTAATTTATCAAAAATACTGGAACAAGAGTGTGCATACCTTATTGGAGATAACATAGATTACAAATATGAAACTAAGATATGGCGAGACTGTAATATTGAATTAGATTTAGATTTAATTATCCGTTCAGTATCAAATATTGTCAATAATGCAATAGCTTATGCAGATGATGTTAAAAAGAAAATCAGAGTTATCTTGGAGTTAGAAGATAGTAGTATTTCCTTAAGTATTTGGAATAATGGTTCCAAATTTTCGGATGATGTTTTAGAAAATTTTGGAAAATTATTTTATCGAGAAGATACTAGTAGAAATTCACAGTTTGAACATTTTGGAATAGGTTTGGCATTTGTAAAACAAGTAATGAGCATTCATTCTGGTGATATACAACTCCAAAATAAGAAAAATGGGGCTATGGTTAAATTAATTATTCCGATAAAAAATAGTGACTGTACCTAGTCTTGGATATCGTAATTTTGAATACTATGAAGTTCAGAAAGTAAGTATATTGATAAAAATTATTTCAAAATCTCAACAATTAGCACTCATACCTGATTTATTCACATTTGAATATATTAGATAGGGTGCTATTAAAATAATATTATTTTTGACGAGTGTATGAAATTATTGTTCAAAATGATTTTTCTCTGATTGTGATTTGGATTATGGAGATATGGCTTAATTAGTAAATATGAAATAGTAATGTCTATATCAAAAACTTATTCCAATTTGGAATAAAAACTAAGATTCGTTCAGAACTTGACTATAATTTTCTTAGGAGTGAACGAATGTATAGGCGCATTAGGGATCTGAGAGAGGATTGTGATTATTCGCGAGAGTATCTTGCACGATATTTATCATGTAGTCAGTCAGCTTATTCTAAGATTGAGTCTGGCAAACGTCAGATTCCTGTTGATTTCTTGATAAAAATCTCAGAATTATATCAAGTGAGTACGGATTATTTACTTGGACTTACAGACACTCCCTACCGCCTAAAAAATAAAAAATAGTCCCTCCTGATTTGTTCATTGACAATTGAATAATTCTAGGTGGGACTTTATTTATTTGTTGAGCAATAGAATGTAATGCGCCAAGAAATGAGCGAAAATCATTTATTCAAAAATAGGATGGTAACCTATCTGCCATGACACAAATAATGATAATGATACTTCTGACCGTTCAGGCTGCCATCGTAAAAGGACAGCGGGTGAAATTCCCATGATTGAACTAACCATTCAAATCTCATCTAGCATGTAAAAAACTTAGAGATTTGAAGGAGGAAAATGTATGAGAACTGCTACATATAAAGATTTAATGAACTTAGGATTTCCTGAACATACCTCTAGAGACATTATTAGAGAAGCTAAAAGAATTGCTGTAAAAAAGTTTGAAGAAGCTCGCAAAGTTGACCATAATGCGGTACAATTAAGTAAATCGCCCTTTGACAATCGAAGACTAGGTATCGCACCAGCAGAAATTGTGGAACAATTAATAGGGATTCCACTATCTAAATAACATTTAGAAAGTGAGAATCCAAATGGCAACAAAAAGTAGTAAAAAATACAAAGGTGTTTATTGTGATTATAAGGGAAAGATATTTTATCAGATTGATCTTGGAATCGACCCAGTAACTGGCAAAAGGGTACAAAAGAAAGCTAGAAAAAATCAATATGGTAAAACCTTTGAAACAATGAAAGAAGCATATGACGAATTAGTTCGTATAAAATATGAATTTGCCAACAAAGTCAGTTTAGAAAATTACAATATGACTTTTGAAAACTATATGAACACAATTTATTTAAGTAAGAGCTTATAAGCAAAAAGTTCAGTCTGTGACATATAAGACGGCTCTTCCTCATCATAAACTTTTTATTCAATATTTTGGTTCAAAGCCATTAAAAGCAATAACTCCTAGAGATTGCGAGGCTTTTAGATTACATATCATAGAAAATTATTCTGAAAACTATGCGAAAAATTTATGGTCAAGGTTTAAAGCTTGTATGGGTTATGCAGAAAGACTTGGCTATATTTCAGATATGCCTTGTAAAGCATTAGATAATCCTAGAGGTAAGCATCCAGAAACTCCATTTTGGACCTATGCGGAGTTTCAGACATTTGTCAAATCATTTGACTTACATGATTATGAAGAATTACAACGATTTACTGCCATCTGGTTATATTATATGACAGGTGTACGAGTGAGCGAAGGTTTATCGTTATGTTGGGAGGATATTGATTTTGATAAAAAATT
Source organism: Streptococcus suis (assembly GCF_046032115.1). Classification (GTDB taxonomy): domain Bacteria; phylum Bacillota; class Bacilli; order Lactobacillales; family Streptococcaceae; genus Streptococcus; species Streptococcus suis_AJ. Next base: position 6,622 of record NZ_JARQOZ010000022.1, read on the forward strand.
TCTAAAGGTACATACAACCTTAGAAAAAGATGAAAATGGGAATTGGTATCGTAAAGACCAAACAAAGACTCCAGCAGGTGAACGACTTATTGAATTGGATGATATTACTATTGAAGTACTTCAAGTTTGGCGAAAAAATCAGTTTGCAAATCAAGATACAGATTTTATCATTTCAAGATTTGGAGATCCTTTTTGTAAATCAACCATTTGTCGTATCATCAAACGTAAAGCGCAGCAAGTAGGAGTACCAATTATTACAGGGAAAGGTCTTAGACATAGTCATGCTTCTTATCTAATAAATGTTTTAAAAAAAGATATTTTATATGTGGCAAGACGAATGGGACATGCTGATAAATCAACAACTTTGAACACATATAGTCATTGGTTTAATGCTTTAGATAAAACAGTTTCTGAAGAAATCACACAAAATATTAAAAGTGCAGGATTGGATTCAATTTTATGCCAAAATTCCTGCCAAACTTCAAATTTATGAACTCAAACCCCTTGATACTGCACATTTAACAGGTTGTGCAATTGTTACTCTTAAATAATAGAGTTTCCAAGCAAAATGAAAACCTATCACTTGATGTGGTAGGTTTTTTCTTTGGTTCTAAATCTACTACTTCCAAACAATGAGAGTAGTTCTTTTCAATTCCAGCCATTTTTTGATATACTAGATGGGTTAAAAAAATTTAGAAAGGTTCTGTTTTGGGTCATTCCCAAACAGTAGTCAGATCTTCTGGCTAGAGGTATTAGTTTCATGTCTCAAACCCACATTAATGTTATCGGAGCTGGCTTGGCTGGCTCAGAAGCTGCTTATCAGATTGCCAAGCGTGGCATTCCTGTCAAACTTTACGAGATGCGGGGTGTCAAACCGACTCCTCAGCACAAGACCGACAAGTTTGCTGAGTTGGTCTGTTCCAACTCTTTCCGTGGCGATAGTTTGACCAACGCTGTCGGTCTGCTCAAGGAAGAAATGCGTCGTTTGGATTCTATTATCATGCGTGCTGGTGAGGCTCACCGAGTGCCTGCCGGCGGTGCCATGGCCATGGACCGTGAGAATTTCTCTCAAGCAGTGACAGATGAGATTCACAACCACCCCCTGATTGAGGTCATTCGTGGTGAGATTACAGAGATTCCTGAGGATGCTATTACAGTAATCGCGACGGGGCCTTTGACATCTGACGCCTTGGCAGAGAAGATTCACGCACTTAATGGTGGTGACGGTTTTTACTTCTACGATGCGGCGGCACCTATTGTCGATAGCTCGACCATTAACATGGACTTAGTCTATCTTAAGTCCCGTTACGACAAGGGAGAGGCTGCCTATCTCAATGCTCCGATGAACAAGGAGCAGTTCACCGCTTTCTATGAAGCCTTGATTTCAGCCGAGGAAGCACCGCTTAACTCCTTTGAAAAAGAAAAATACTTTGAAGGCTGTATGCCTATTGAGGTCATGGCCAAACGTGGCATCAAAACTATGCTCTATGGCCCAATGAAGCCAGTTGGTCTGGAATATCCAGAAGATTACAAGGGACCACGTGATGGCGAATACAAGACACCTTACGCAGTTGTGCAACTCCGTCAGGACAACGCAGCAGGTAGCCTTTACAACATTGTCGGCTTCCAAACTCATCTCAAGTGGGGCGAGCAGAAGCGGGTTTTCCAGATGATTCCAGGACTTGAAAATGCGGAGTTTGTCCGCTACGGCGTGATGCACCGCAACTCCTACATGGATTCGCCAAACTTATTGGAGCAGACCTTTGCGACCAAGAAGAATCCAAATCTTTTCTTTGCAGGTCAAATGACAGGAGTAGAAGGCTATGTCGAGTCTGCCGCCTCTGGCTTAGTGGCCGGTATCAACGCTGTTCGCCGATTCCGTGGCGAAGACCCAGTCATCTTCCCACAGACCACAGCTATCGGAGCTCTGCCATTCTACATCACCCACACCGAAAGCAAGCACTTCCAGCCTATGAATGTCAACTTTGGCATCATCAAGGAGCTGGACGGACCGCGTATCCGCGACAAGAAGGAGCGTTACGAGGCAATCGCAGAGCGTTCCCTCAAGGACCTGGAAGAGTTTTTGGGTTACTAAGATAATCAGAGAACTCCAGACACCTTCGGGTGTCTTTTTGTGTACATCATTGACTTTTTTTACATTTCAGATTATAATGTTTACAGAGTAAACATTCGGAGGTGTCAATATGCCAACCTTATCAAAACCGATTGCGGTGCGCTTTGACGAAGATTTGGTCCAGTTAATCGAGGAAGTGTCTGCTGGTCAGCACATGACCAAGACGGACTTCATTCGGGAAGCAGTTTTAGAAAAATTAGAAGATATGTACGATCTGGTAAAGGCAGAAAAAACCTACAAAGAGTGGGCTGACAGCGATAAGAAAACTTATAGTCACGAAGAAATGATGAAGCGCTATGGCTAAGTATCGTGTGGACTATGCCCCTAGTTTCTTCGAAGATATGGACAAGCTCGATAAGGGAACTAGTCGGCAGATTGCTAGGTGGATTGATAAGCATCTGGTGGATGTGGATTTTCCACGTTCTCCTGGAAAGTATCTGACGGGCGATTTAGCTGGCTATGTCCGCTTTCGTATTGGAAACTATCGCATTATTGCTGTGGTTGATGATGGAGAACTGGTACTCCTCAATCTTCATGTAGGACATCGCTCGGAAATTTATAAGAAGTTGAAATAATTTTGAGACACCTTCGGGTGTCTTTTGTGTTTTACTAAAGACGAGATAGTCTCAAATGGGAAGGATATTGTTCGGAAAGTCCGAAAAAATGGCCTAAAATAACTAAATTTTCTGAATATTCCAGAAAAACTATGGTATAATACTAAAAACACTGTTTAGAAAGAGATAGCAATGAATAAGTCCTATTTTTATTTGGATATGAAAACCCATGAATTAGATGTTCCATTCACTGGTCGGAAACGCCGTGTCCGTGTTTTATTGCCGAAAGGATATGCTGAAAATACAGAAGAGACCTATCCCGTTGTCTATTTCCACGATGGGCAGAATGTACTCTACAGTAAGGAAGCTTTTTCTGGGCATTCATGGAAGGTCATTCCAACTGTTAAGCGAAATCCTGATATTGCCAAGATGATTACCGTAGCGATTGACAATGATGGTGCTGAACGGATGCATGAATATGCTGCTTGGAAGTTTAGCGAAATGGGCATTCCAGGCATTCAGTTTGGTGGAAAAGGAACCTTGTATGCCGAATTTGTCATGGATGTGGTCAAACCATTTATTGACCAGACCTATCGCACCAAGTCTGACAAGGCCCATACAGCAATGATTGGTTCATCTTTAGGAGGCAACATCACACAATTTATGGGATTGGCCTACCAAGAGCAAATTGGCTGTCTAGGAGTATTTTCATCAGCCAACTGGCTACATCAGGAGGCATTTGACCGTTATATTGAACGTCAAAACTTAGACAAGGACCAACGGGTCTACATCTATGTTGGAACTGAAGAGGCGGATGATACAGATAAAACGCTCATGGCTGGCAATATCAAGCAATCCTATATCAACTCTTCACTGACTTACTATCGCCAATTGATTGCTGGCGGAGTAGCTTTGGATAATATTGCTTTAGAAGTCGTTTCGGGTGCTGTCCATAACGAAGAGGCTTGGGCAGCTTATTTGCCAGATTGCTTACGCTTTTTAAGCGAAAAGTGGTAATGTAAAGAATTAGTTAGGAGAATGAATATGCATGTAGAATTTTTAAGTCATTGGTCTGGAAATCTAGGCCGAGAAATGAATCTAAATCGTTATGGTCACGCGGGGATTCCTGTTGTTGTCTTTGCCTCATCAGGCGGTTCTTACAATGAGTATGCAGATTTTGGGATGATTGAAGCTTGCCGTGGCTCTATCGAGGCAGGTCAGGTCCAATTTTTTACTCTAACTAGCTACGATAGTGAGAGCTGGTTGGCTGACTGGAAATCCATTCATGATAAGGCAGAGGCTCACCGCGCCTACGAACGCTATGTGATTGAAGAAGCGATTCCATTTATCAAACATAAAACTGGCTGGTTTGATGGCATGATGACGACTGGTTGTTCTATGGGTGCCTACCACGCGCTGAATTTCTTCCTGCAGCATCCAGATGTTTTCACAAAAGTTATCGCCCTTTCAGGTGTCTATGATGCTCGTTTCTTCAATAACAATCAAGACTATGGCAATGACGATGCTGTTTATCAAAACTCACCATCAGATTACATTTGGAACCAAAACGACGGCTGGTTTATTGATAAATACCGTCAAGCAGATATTATCGTCTGCACAGGTTTGGGTGATTGGGAACAAGATGGCTTGGACTCATTCTACAACCTCAAACGTGCCTTTGAAGAGAAGAATATCCCAGCATGGTTTGATACTTGGGGAACAGATGTGGCTCACGACTGGGTGTGGTGGAGAAAGCAAATGCCATTCTTCCTTCATTCTATCGGACTTTAAGCTAGAAAGGACTACCTATGAATTATCTCGTTATTTCACCTTTTTATCCAGAAAATTTTCAACCATTCAGCATTGAATTGGCTAAAAAAGAAGGCGTTACGGTTCTAGGTATCGGACAAGAACCGTACGATCAATTGCCAGAAGAACTTCGCAATGCTCTTACAGAATACTTCCGTGTCAATGATTTAGAAAATATAGATGAGGTCAAGCGTGCAGCTGCTTTCTTGATATACAAGCATGGTCCAATTGACCGTGTAGAATCCCACAATGAGCATTGGCTTGAAAATGATGCCGAACTCCGTGAACAATTTAATATTTTTGGAGCAAAGCCAAGTCATCTTAAAAAGACAAAATTCAAGTCTGAAATGAAGAAATATTTCTCAAAAGCAGGGGTTCCTGTTGTGCCAGGTATGGTTGTCAAATCGGAGAAAGACATTGATAAGGCTGTTAAGACAATTGGCTTTCCAATGATTGCCAAGCCTGACAATGGTGTTGGAGCATCCGGTACCTTTAAACTCACAAAGAAAGCTGACTTGGAAACCTTTAAAGAAGCCTGGGATGGTCAAACAGCTCATTTCTTTGAAAAATTTGTCAACTCAAGCATTATTACAACCTATGATGGATTGGTGGACAGCAAGGGAAATGTTGTTTTCGAAACAGGTTTGACCTATGTTCATACTCCTCTGGAACTGATGTTGTCTAGAAAGGACAATGCTTACTTCATCGAAAAAGAACTAGATCCAAAACTAGTAAAATATGGTCGAGCGATTATCAAAGCTTTTGGTATGAAAGAGCGTTTCTTCCATATTGAATTTTTCAAGAACGGCAAAGACTACATCGCGATTGAATACAACAATCGTATGGCAGGTGGCTTCACTGTAGAAGCTTACAACTATGCGCATTCGATTGATCTTTTCCGTGATTATGCCAATGTAGTGACAGGTGGTACAGTTGAAGAGCGTAGATTTGAACCTCAATACTGCTTGGTAGCAACTCGCCGAGATACGACCGAATATGTTCACTCAGCAGATGACATTCATCAACGATTTGCCGGCAAGATTAAGACCGTCAAACGCATGCCAGATGCCTTTGCAGAGCTGCAAGGGAATGACGCCTATCTTCTTGTGACTGAGAGCAAGGAAGAATTAGACGACATGATTGCCTTTATCGGGGAGACAAAATAGACTAGATTGAAAGATGCCAGAAATGGTGTCTTTTTTTCTTTCCTTACAAAGCTGTAAGTTTTTTAATCAGAACTGTAAGAGAGTGCAGGAGGAATATTTTCTATAATAGACTCATAAGAAATAGAAAGAAGGAAATCATATGTCATTCAAATTTTTACAAGCAAAGAGAATCGAAGAAAAGGTATTCTCAGAAAAAGAAAAGGCTGAACTCTTGGAACAAGCAGAATTTTTAGAGGAGTTAGCACTTGATTTGCAAAGTATGCGATTTATGGCATACTAGAGGGAGGAAACTATGAAAAAGAAAGTATTTGGCATGCTGACTTTGGGCAGTATAGTGCTAACCGCTTGTTCTTCCTCTTCAGCAAGCCTTAGCTTTGATGAGGGCTATCAAACTTTCCATTACAAGGGAAAAGACTATGCTGTTAGCAAACAGGAAGTTGCCGAAGATAGTATTCAGAGAACAGAAGTTAAGTTTATGGAATGGCCCGTTGTCAAAGAAGAAGGGGCAGTGAAAAAGACAGTATCCTTGAATAATCTCTATGTAACATCCAGCAATGACTGGGCAATCGGTGTCCAGGATGGTTATTATAAGGTAGATTTAGAAGATAATATTGCTGAATCAGACCGAATCGACTATCAAGCATTACTTGATACAGTTGATTTATCCAAAGAAAACAATTAGGAGTTTGTATGTTATTAGAAATCAATCATTTAGAAAAAGTTTACCGCACGCGCTTTTCAAAAGAGGAAACTCGTGCTCTTCAAGATGTGGATTTTAAGGTAGAAGAGGGCGAATTTATTGCCATCATGGGGGAAAGTGGTTCTGGTAAGACGACTTTGCTCAACATTCTAGCAACCCTGGACAAGCCGACGAGAGGTTCGGTTATCCTAAACAATCAAGATATTACGAAAATCAAGGAAAGTAAGCTGGCGGATTTCCGTTTGCGTAACCTAGGCTTTGTCTTCCAAGATTTTAATCTTTTGGACACCCTGTCCATCCAAGACAATATCTTTTTACCTCTAGTATTGGCCCGTACCAGCCATGATGAAATGGAAAAACGGTTGAAAATCTTGGCGCCAAAACTGCGAATTCAAGATTTGCTGAAAAAACGTCCTTTTGAACTATCTGGTGGACAAAAGCAGCGCGTGGCCATTGCCCGTAGTTTGATTACCCAGCCACAAATTGTCCTAGCGGACGAACCGACAGCTGCCCTAGATTACCGCAATTCGGAAGACTTGCTGAATTTGTTTGAAGACATTAACCTAGATGGACAAACCATTCTCATGGTGACCCACTCAGCTAACGCAGCCAGCCATGCCAAACGCGTCCTCTTTATCAAGGATGGTCGGATTTTCCACCAATTGTACAAGGCAGGTAAGAGCAATCAGGACTTTGCCAAGGAAATTTCTCTCAATATGTCTGCACTTTTAGGGGGTGAGTAGATGTTTTACCTCAAACTTGCTGGACAAAATATCCGAAAATCTATGGGTGTCTTTGCTCCCTTTGTTTTAGCCAGCCTGGTCCTCTTTACCTTGATTTGTTCCATGTTCTTGCTCATGCTCAGTCCAGTCATGAAAACCATGGGAACAGGTGCCGTATCTATCGGGCTGGGGGTTATCGTTCTAACCATTTTCTCACTGATTATGGAAATATATAGCTTTAATTTCCTCATGCAACAACGGACTAGAGAGTTCGGGCTCTACAATATGCTAGGGATGAACAAGAAGAAGGTGGCCTTGGTTGCCAGCATTGAGTTGTTTTTCATCTTCCTCTTGGTCATTGTGCTAGGTTCTGCATTAGCCGGTGTATTTTCAAATGTTCTCTACTTGATTTTTGTGAATTTGACCAGTTATGGCGATCTTCACTTTAGCATTTCTCCTCTGGCATTTGTCCTCACGGCCTTTCTCTTTGCAGGTATCTTCTTCATCTTGGAATTGCTGGCTATTCGGACGATTGGCAAGACCAGTCCGCTGATTCTCTTTCGTGCTAGCGAGAAGGGGGAGAAGGAGCCACGTGGGAATCTCCTCTTGGCAGCACTAGCTGTCCTTAGCTTAGGTGTTGGCTACTACCTGTCACTTTCTTCTCAATCTGCAGGTCTAGCTGTCATCTATCGTTTCTTTATCGCTGTACTCTTTGTCATTGCGGGGACCTACTTGTTCTACATAAGCTTTATGACTTGGTTTTTGAAGGCTCGGCGGAAAAACAAACGCTATTTTTACACGCCAGAGCATTTCATCACCACATCGCAGATGATTTTTCGGATGAAGCAACACGCAACAGGTTTGGCCAATATCACATTGCTGGCGGTCATGGCCTTTGTCACCATTGCGACAACGACATCCCTCTATACAGGGATGGCAAATATGACCAGTGGACTTTATCCAAAGGAAACATCCATTACCTATCCTGTTGCGGATAGGAGTCAGGGTGAAATGGCCTTTCAGCAATCGGTGCTCAGCCATTTTCCAGAAAAAGCGGAGGATAGTCTGTCCTACCTGACCTACCAAGCTGGTCTGGTCTATGACGGTGGGAAGGAGATTGTCATTAGTCCAGAAACCATTGCCAATCCAGACTTTAGCAAAATAGCCTTTACCTACTTCATCACCCAAGATGATTTCAGGAAGTTGGGCAATGACCTGCCAGAGCTGGCTGTCAATCAAGTAGCTTTTATCCGTCCAAGTGAAATGCCGTTGCTAGAGAAAGTCACTTTGGGAGATAGTACTTTCGAGAATGTAGTAAATCTTGATACAGCTATTTTCCCTGATATTACTAATACGCTCAATGCTGCCGTCATGGTGGTCAGTGATGATAGTGTCTTGGAAACCATTCGCAGTTACTATGAGTCAAATAATCCGCAAGGCTATCAGGTTAGTCTGGACTACCGTGTCTTTACTGATATGACCAATGAGGAAGTGGCCACTCTTGGTGAGCAGGCAGGCGATGCCTATAATATCAGTGATGCTAATGGAGAATCTTTAGGATACGTCATGCAGAAAACAGACTTTACCAATATGATCATGGGCTTCAGAGGTGGATTTCTCTTCACAGGCTTCTTGTTGGGTATTAGTTTCTTGCTAGGTGCTGCCTTGATTATTTACTACAAGCAGTACTCGGAAGGGCATGAAGACAAGAAATCCTACAAGATTCTACAAGAAGTGGGCATGAGTGCAGCAGCGGTCAAAAAGACCATTAACTCGCAAACACTTACGGTCTTCTTTATGCCACTAGCTATGGCGACCTTGCATTTCGTGATTTCTCTTGTTATGCTTAAGCAAATGCTATTGACCCTTGGTGTCACCTCTTCGCTTATGATTTATACCGTCAGCGGAATTACCCTACTGGCAGTCGCTCTGATTTACTTTGTCATTTACAAGTGGACTAGTCGAACCTATTATCGTATTATTGAACGATAGCAGAAGTCTCGCTTATGCGAGATTTCTTGCTTTTTTAGGGAAGTGGTGTTACAATGGTAATACCAAAGGAATACTAGAAGAGGTGAGAAAATGGCAGCTATTACTTTAAAGGTTTCTGAGCAGGACAAACTCTTTATGCAGGCTATGGCAAAGTTTGAAGGTGTCAGTTTGTCAGAACTCATTCGGACTAAAACCCTTGAAGCACTTGAAGATGAGTACGATGCCCGTGTGGCAGACATTGCTTGGGCAGAATACCAAGAAGACTTGGCGAATGGAATTGAGCCGATAACATTAGAACAAATGGCTGAGGAGTTGGGCATTGAGTTATAAGGTTATTTTGTCTGCTAAGGCCCAAAAGCAAATTCGAAAGTTGGATAAAACTGCTGCAAGTTTGATTTTGCGGTATCTTTATAAGCATATTGACGGGTGTGACAACCCCAGACAATACGGAAAAGCTTTGACTGCCAATCGTTCTGGCCAATGGCGGTACCGTATTGGCAATTATCGGGTCATCGTCAGTATTGAAATCGACAAATTGATTTTGACAAGTCTAAAAATGAGAAATGGAAGTATATAGAAAGCCAAGACCTGTTTCCTGGCTTTTGCAGAATGAAGATGATGAAAAAAGAGAAGATTTATATTGTTGAAGATGATGAGATGATTGTCCAACTCTTGAAGCAGCATTTGGGAAAATCTTATCAGGTAGAAAGTGTGCAGAATTTCCGTGCTGTCAGTCAGGAAGTTGCGGAAATCAAACCAGACTTGGTGCTGATGGATATTAGCCTACCCTATTACAATGGTTTTTACTGGACAACGGAGATCCGTAAAACCATGACCATGCCCATTATCTTTATCTCCTCTAGCGATGATGAGATGAATGCGGTCATGGCTATGAACATGGGTGGCGATGATTTTGTATCCAAACCGTTTTCACTGGGAATTTTGGATGCCAAAATCGGTGCCTTCTTGCGTAGGGTCAATCAATTCAGCAAATCAACTGACTTGTCTATCGACCAGTTTCAACTTAGTTTGGACGGGCGTTTTTCAAGCGAATCGGAACAGGTTCAGCTTTCACCGACTGAAACCAAGATTTTGTCCACCTTACTAGAAAGACAAGGACAGATTGTCAGCAAGGAAGAACTCTTGGAAAAACTCTGGGAGAATGAAGAATTTATTGACCAGAATACGCTCAATGTGAACATGACCAGACTGCGTAAGAAGGTGAGTGAAGTCGGCTTTGAACGAATTCATACTGTTCGTGGCGTGGGGTACCTGGTCAAATGATAGCAAAATTTATCCGAGAATACCGTAGTTTTTATTTCGCCTATCTGGTCTTGGCTGGTAGTTTTATCTTGCTTTTCTTTCTCTACCAACTGCCCACCGAATTCCTGCAAAACGCTCTGCTATTGTCCCTAACCCTCTTGATCCTACTGACTGCAGGGCTTTTCTGGAAGTTTCGCAACCGCATGAGAGCCTTGGAAGATTATGTCCATGAAGAAGCTCTGCCCCTGCTGAATAAGCCTGTGGACCTTGCCTATCTCAACTTGATTGAAGCGGAGAAGGAGGCGACGCGGGAGCAGCTCTTGGATTATAAGTCACGGGAAGAGGACTTGCAAGCCATGGTCAAAATGTGGTCCCATCAGATGAAAGTGCCTTTGGCTGCCCTGTCTTTGATGAGTCAGACTGACAACCTCAACCAGCAGGATGTCAATCACCAGCTCTTACGTTTGGACAATTATATGGCAAATCTCCTCAATTACCTCAAACTGACCAACCATGCCAGCGATTTTCGATTTGAGCAGGTAGAAGTGAGAGAAGTAGTTGTGGACTTGGTCAAAAAATACCGCAATCAGTTCTTGCAAAAAGAAATCAGTGTCCATATTGACGGTAACTGGTCGCTGAAAACCGATAAGAAATGGCTCGCCTTTGCTCTATCACAGATTATCGACAACGCCCTCAAGTACAATAAGACTGGTGGTAAGGTCACTATTGAACTGAATGAGGGAATTTCCATTTCCGATACGGGAATTGGGATTCTGGCTGAAGATATTCCTCGCCTGTTTGACGAGGGATTTACAGGTTTTAATGGACGAGAACACCAAAAAGCGACAGGATTTGGCTTGTATCTGACCAAGCGGGTCTTGAATCAGTTGGAACTAGCTATTTCCGTGGAAAGTCAACTGGAAGTTGGTACCAGCGTAACCATCACAAAAGTACAGTAGGAAGCTGTACTTTTTCTTTTGAAAGCGTTTTGATTTTGTGATATACTGAACCTACTAGATAAATCAGGAGGCTACTATGTCACACCATCATGTTTTGCAAAACGGATCGGATATTCGTGGAATTGCTATCGCTACAGATGAATATGCTGTCAATCTCACTCCACAGGCCATCAAGGAAGTGGTTCGCGGACTAATTCATTGGCTGACCCAGAAGCCTGAACTTGCTCAAGCCTATCAAGAAGGACAGCTCAAGATTGGTATTGGTCGAGACAGCCGCCTCAGCGGTCCAGATTTGGTTTCAGCCTTTACAGAAGAAGCCGTTCGTCTGGGGGTTCAGCTGATTGACTTTGGCATGGCCACCACGCCAGCCCTCTTCATGAGCACCCAGTACCCGCAGTTCAAGTGCCACGCCGGTGTCATGATCACTGCCAGCCACCTGCCTTATTACTTTAACGGCATTAAGATTTTTTCGGAAAATGGCGGAGCAGAACATGAAGATATCGATTTCATCCTCTCACATAGCGAAGACTTGCCAGTCTCCAGGCTTGGAAGTGTGACTACTGCAGACCTGATGACGCCTTATTCCCAAGACCTCGTAGGCAAAATTCGTTCAGCCTGTGACGGACAAGAAAAACCACTTGCCAATCTCAACATTATCGTTGATGCTGGAAATGGTGCGGGAGGATTCTTTGCTGAGAAAGTGTTGGCAGAGCTAGGAGCAGATACCACAGGCTCACAATTCCTAGACCCAGACGGCACCTTCCCAAACCATGTTCCAAACCCAGATAACAAGGAAGCTACGGAAAGCATTCGCCAGGCTGTCTTGAAGCAAGGTGCAGATCTTGGTATTATCTTTGATACCGACGTTGACCGTGCAGCACTAGTGACCAAGTCCGGTCAAATCCTCAACCGTAACAACCTGATTGCCGTTCTCAGCCAGATTGTCCTAGCTGAACATCCAGGAACCAGCATTGTGACCAATTCCCCAACGACTGAACACCTTAAGGTCTTTATAGAAAGCCTGGGAGGCAAACAAATTCGCTATATTTCAGGCTACCGTAATGTCATAAACCGTGCTATTTTAGCCAATCAAGAGGGGGTTGATTGCCAGTTGGCTATCGAAACCTCTGGACACGCTGCCTTTAAGGAAAATTACTTCCTTGATGATGGAACGTATGTGGCGGCTAAGATTCTCATGCTCTTACCAAAACTGCAAGCAGAAATCAAGTCCTTGGACGACTTGATTGCCCAGCTTAAACAACCGCTGGAAACCCAAGAAGTACGGTTCAAACTAGAAGCGGCAGATTATCGAGCACTTGGTGAACAGGTGATTGCTGACCTCCGCCAAACCAGCATCGAAGGCTTTGCTTTTAACCCAGAAAATGAAGAAGGAGTGCGGTTTGACCTGACTCAGCCTTATGGTGACGGCTGGCTCTTGCTCCGTATGAGCCTCCACGAGCCCCTCTTGGTCTTGCAGGTGGAGAATGACCAGACTGGCTATATTCCTGCCGTTTTACGAACTCTCTCAGTCTTTTTGGACCAGTACCCAGCTGTCAATCAGGAAAAATTGAAAGCATTGATTTAGATTTAAGGGAAAAAGGAGTAGGCTTTGTACTTACTCCTTAACTTGTTTACATAATTTATTCTACGTAACATTACAACTGATCCAGAGCATTTTTCTGCTCATCATTGACGATATGGGTGTAGAGGTCAGTGACCTGGGTATTGGCGTGGCCCAGCTGATGACTGACCAGAACTTGCGACTTGGTGGCGTCGTAGAGCCGTGTTGCCAGCGTGTGACGGAGTTTGTGTGGGGTCACACGTATCTTGAAGTCCGCAGAGTACTTGGCCACCATTTTTTCAATAGAAGAAGCGTCGATACGATTGGGCAGACCACGGTATTCGGACAGGAAGAAGGCCGTATCCGTTTTTTCAGCCTTGTAGCGTTGCTGACGGATGCTCATATAGGCTTCCAGATAGGGCTTAGCAAACCCAGCCACATTGACCGAGTCCCGCTTACCACCCTTACGGGTCACTTCGATCATCATCATCTTGAGATTGACATCTCGAAGATCCAGATTGACCGCCTCTGACAGACGGACGCCAGAAGCCAATAGAAGCGCTAGAATCGCCAAATCCCGCTCCTTATTTTTCTGGAAGGAAGAGAGGGCACGTTTGGATAACTTTACCTGGTATTCTTTATCGACATAGTCCAAGAACTCCATGGTTTCATCGCCCAAAAAGAGCTTTTGCTTGATGTTCTCAGCCCGCGCTGCCAAGGTTTCCTTCTTTTTCTTGGTGGACACCTTCTTCATGACATTGCGGTAGAAGTAGGGCTCGCCCTGCTCATTTTCCACTTCTTCGGTTAAATACTTGAAGAGACTAGAAAGTGCCGAGAGGGTACGATTAATGGTGGTCTGCGACACACCATTCTGCGTGGTATTGGCGTTCAGCAAGGGACGCTCCCGCAGATAAAGAATAAAAGCCTCCATATCTTTCTTGGTCAGATGTTCCAGAACATCCAGCGGAATGTCAGCAATTCGTTCGACAGCGACTAAATCTGAATCCTGTAACCACTCAAAGAATCGACGGTATTCCTTTAGATATTCGTACAAGGTGGTAAAACTGTAGGGCACAGACAACTTGGACTGATAATATTCTAAGACATACCAAGGCATGATTTCCTTCAGCTGATCAATTTTTTCCAATAGTAACTCACGACGCATGATGTTCTCCTGATTTTTAGCTATATGAGTAGTATAGCATAATCTTATATAAGTTTCAAGAAAATTACAGTTTTTCGGAAAGATGTGTGTAGGGATATTTTTAATATAACCAAAGATAGAGAGATAACTGGAAATTTTTTTCACACCCAAAATCCCAAAAATCTACATTATTCCTCGGTAAACTCACTGAGCATTAGAATCTCCTTCGCAATCTCTTCTGGCTTCAAACAGTCTGTGTTTAACCTTTGCCCCGGAATATGACTTTCAAAAGCTTTTAAACAAACATCAAGATGTCTCTTGGCCCAGATGTTGTCTTCATTGACTCGATTATCTAAACGTTCCAAAATGGTTGTTTTGTCAGCTAGCAAAATATAATGTTCCAAAGGAATCTTATCCTGTATCAATTGCTGAATAATCTCCTGATAATAGTCTTTCTTATAGATTGTCATGGGAATAATAATAATCTTATCAGTTTTAGTCGCTAAATCAAATACTATTTTATAAGTACTCTGTCGCCAAACGGAATAATCTTGAAAATCTTCAGGACATACAGTCTGAGGTAATTGATGTTGTAAGAAATCACCTAGTAACTCGGGATCATAGAGATAAGAGTTTTCTATTCGTTTGTGTAATATATTTGCTAAAGTAGTCTTTCCGACACCGAATGGGCCATTTAACCAAATAATCATATAGTATTCCTTTCAATTTTTCAAAAAAGTTTACACAAAATAATTTATGCAAACTTTTTTCTTTTATAAAATCAATAAAACGTACAATACTAGGACGCTAATGATACTAAATAGCGAACCAATTAAATAGTATTCAGCAAAGGCTTGGCTTTTGGATATTTTATCATAGCGTGCGATGGACTTTGCTGTAAATACCAGTCCGATAGCTGTGTATTGCCCCAGAAGCAGAAAAATTCCCATTATGAGGCGCTCCAATTGACCAATTAAGGCTCCTGCACCTGTCACGGTCTGCTCTTCTTCTCCTTCCGCTACCTGATATTTGCTAAAGTAGAGTTTGAAAAGAATATTGACGGGCTTGCTGATTAGGAGTATAAAAAGGATTTGCAGGAGGAGATAATTTGGTTCAATCCAGAGTGAGTGTGAAGCGACATTAACACCGATAGTGTGATAAAGAATGATGATAGAGATGATATGTAGCAATTGATCAGCTAGGAATGCTCCAGCTTCCCAGGAGTCCTTTATCCAATGGTGTTTGTTGAGAAAATATTTGACATAGTCAATCGCAAGATGGCTCAGCCAAACTTGAAAAAATAAATCTCCGTTTTGAACGGGGGTAAGTAAGGCTAGAATGGGTAATAAGCAAGGCGGTTAAAACTGGATGTTGAATAAGATAGCTAGAAATAACTGAAAATGACATGCTTTATCCTTCTTTCTGACTGAGCTGGAGAATCAAATTCATTGCAGTTTGACGATTACGCAGATAGAGTTTGATTCCGCTGGATTTCAAACGTTTGGTAAAGGCGCTTTGACTCAGTTTCATTTTCTCAGCAATTGGCTTTTGTGTGAATTCTTCTTGATAGATTTTTTTGGAGATTAAGGTCTCAAACAAATCCGTTTGCGAACGATTCCAGGCAGCTTTGATGAAATCGCTAGAAGTTAGCAAGGGGTTAATCACACGATCGATTTGCTTGTATTCAGATGAAAATGCAATTTTGCTGGTGCCATAGTCATGGTTGTCATGAATGAAGTCAATAGCCTTGCGTGCTTCCCAATAAGCTGGTCCATCTACTACAGTACCTTGTTTGGGATCGATAGGTGTTAGAATTTCCCCTAAACCAATTCCAAAACGGATTTCAATCTGGTCACGAAAAGCCAACTGAATTTGGTCAATCATCAAAAATATATAAGGGTTAGGCTTGCATAAGACCTGAAATTCATCTCCCCTAATGATTGTAAATGGAGATGCTAACTCATCCGAAAAAGAACGGTTGATTTTATTTAAGTGCAGTTTCAGTTGTTCTTGCCTATTGTTAAGGTTGGTAACGTATTGAGAATTGATAATTTTTCCAATTATTGCGATATAATTCATTGTTTTTCCTTTATTTGTGACTATATGTGCATTATAACGGACATTATTTGATTTGTCTATTAAAAAGGATACTTTTAATTATTTCTATTATAAAGGAAAGATTTGATGTTCGAAAATCACTTTATCTACTCTGCTACTCCTATTCTGATTGCTGTAGCTTAGCGATTTTAACTGAAAAGTAAAAAGAAGAGATTATTTTCTCTTCTTTTTAGCTTTCTTGATTTTATTGGCTTGGCGTTTCATGGCTTGTTTCATAGCAAACTCGCCGATTCTACCTTTCAAACCGCCTCCAAACATTTGGGACATGTCTGGCATACCAGTGCCTCCCATTAGTTGGCTCATATCCGGCATGCCTGCACCGCTCATCATATCTTCAAGAGCAGACATATCCATACCGTTCATGTTTGGCATGTTTTTAGGGAGATTATTTGGGTTGATTCCCATTTGTTTCATCATTTTGTTCATGTCGCCTGACATGACACCCTGCATCATGGTTTTCGCTTGGTTGAAATCCTTGATAAATTTATTGACTTCGACAAAGCTATTTCCAGAACCATTAGCAATACGACGGCGACGGCTAGGTGTCAACAAATCAGGATTTTCTCGTTCGGCTGGTGTCATAGAAGATACAATAGCTCGTTTTCGTGCAATTTCACGCTCGTCAACTTTCAAGTTGGCAAGGGCTGGGTTACCAGCCATACCTGGAATCATCTTCAGCAGGTCTTCCATTGGTCCCATATTCTGAACTTGGTCCAATTGATCGATGAAATCGTTGAAATCAAAGGTATTCTCACGCATTTTTTCAGCGAGTTCCAATGATTTCTTCTCATCATATTCTTTACTGGCTTTTTCAATCAAGGTCAGCATGTCACCCATGCCCAGAATACGTGAGGACATACGGTCTGGGTGGAAGGTCTCGATGTCGGTGATTTTTTCACCAGTACCGGTGAATTTGATTGGCTGACCAGTAATGTGACGGACAGACAAGGCTGCACCACCACGTGTATCGCCGTCAATCTTGGTTAAAATCACACCAGTAATTGCCAGTTGATCATTGAACTCACGCGCAACGTTGGCAGCTTCCTGACCAATCATGGCATCGACGACCAAGAGGATTTCGTTTGGCTGAGCAAACTCTTTGATTTCTCTCAATTCGGCCATAAGGGCTTGGTCAATCTGCAAACGACCGGCCGTATCAATCAAGACATAGTCATTGTGATTGGCTTTAGCTTGCTCCAAACCTTGACGAACGATTTCAAGTGCTGGAACCTGGTTTCCCAATTCAAAAACAGGTACATCAATTTGTTGACCAAGGGTCTTCAACTGGTCAATGGCAGCTGGACGATAAATATCGGCAGCAATCAAGAGTGGACGGGCATTTTCTTCCTGCTTGAGTTTGTTAGCCAACTTACCTGTGAAGGTCGTTTTACCAGCACCCTGTAGACCCGCCATCATAATGATAGTTGGAATTTTTGGTGATTTGATAATTTCTGAAGTTTCAGAACCCAATACAGCCGTCAATTCTTCATCAACAATTTTAATGATTTGTTGAGCAGGGTTCAGGGTTTCAATGACTTCATGACCGATAGCACGTTCACGTACTTTCTTGATGAAATCTTTTACAACTGGCAAGGCAACGTCGGCTTCTAATAAGGCCAGACGAATTTCCTTGGTTGCTTCCTGAATATCACTCTCTGAAATTTTTCCCTTACGACGCAGATTTTTAAAAACATTCTGCAAACGTTCTGTTAAGCTTTCAAAAGCCATATACTTCTCCTCTTACTCTCTATTATCAATACTGGTTAGAATAGCGATTTTTTCCTTCAAATAAGCATCTTCTGTATACTTGCTCAGTATTTCATCGAAAATCTGACTACGCACTACATAATCTGAATACATATGTAGCTTCATCTCGTAGTCTTCCAGTAATTTTTCTGTTCGTTTAATATTATCATAGACCGCCTGACGGCTGACTTGAAATTCTTCAGCAATCTCAGCCAAACTGTAATCATCGGCATAATAGAGCTCGATGTAGTTCATTTGCTTGTCTGTAAGCAAGGCTGCATAGAATTCAAATAAGGCGTTCATTCGGTTGGTTTTTTCAATTTCCATAAGGTTTATTATATCAAAAATTCTAGCTTTTATAAATAAAAACATCTGTCACTGATAATCGAAAACAGATGTTGTTTACATAATTTGTTTTATGTAAATGTAGTTAATTATTCTCTAAGTAAAATTCAAACCGTTCGCCAACGTATTGACTATTTACATACTCAAAGGCCTGGCCGTCTTCCAGATAGGAAACTTGTTTCAAGGCTAAAATTGCTTGATTCTTGGAAATTTGTAGATAATTGGCTACTTTTTCGCTAGCCAGCCGGGCAAAAATCGTTTGTTTACTTGTTCCGATACGGTAGCCATTGTCAATCAGAGTCTTGAAGAAATGATTGGTCACATGTTCTTTAGGAACATTTTTAATTAAGCGTTCTGGAATGCTAGCGACCTCATAGACAACAGGGACATTATCAGCAAATCGAACCCGTTCCATCCGGATGATGTATTCTCCCTTCGCTAAAGCAAGGTGCTCAACTTCCTTATCGTTGGGTTTAGTTCGGATATAAGACAGTAATTGGCTGCTCGGCTCTTTCCCTTGGATCTGTACCAATTCTGTAAAGGAGGTTGTCCCACGCATTTTTTCTTGGACACGAGTGCTTGCGACATAAGTGCCAGAACCAACTTTTCGCTGAAGGACTCCCTCTTCGACCAGGAGTGTAATTCCTTGGCGCAAGGTCATCCGAGAAACGCCGAATTCCTCTGCCAAATCACGCTCGCTAGGTAATCGTTGCCCGACTTTCCAGACTCCTTTATCAATCTGTTCTTTTAATTTATCATGAATAGTAATGTATGCTGCTTTCATCTATCTAGCCTTTCTTGCTTCTAGTTTACCAAAATATCGTGATTTTGACTAATCTAGACCGATTTTTATCTGTAAAAAATTCCTAGACAAACAATCTGCACCCTTTCACTATAACAAACTCAGTAAAATCTAGAAAAAGACGAACGCTCTAATTTATAAATTCTCCTATAGTTTGCAAAACATATATTTAGCAAATATAGTTTGGAAAATGTTCGTTTTTATGATAAAATAAGTAACAGTATTTGAATTATTTTCAAAACGAAAGGGAAAAACATGACAAAACAAGATGTCCAAAAAATTATTGTATTGGATTATGGAAGTCAATACAATCAGCTCATCTCACGTCGCATTCGTGAATTTGGTGTCTTTTCAGAATTGAAAAATCACAAGATTACTGCGGAAGAAGTTCGTGCTATCAATCCGATTGGTATCGTTCTTTCAGGCGGTCCAAACTCTGTTTACGCTGAAAATGCCTTCGATATTGATCCTGAAATCTTTGAATTAGGTATTCCAATCTTGGGGATTTGCTACGGCATGCAGTTAATCACTCATAAGTTGGGTGGTAAGGTTGTTCCTGCTGGTGAGGCTGGTAATCGTGAGTACGGTCAATCAACACTTCAACTGAAGGCTGAATCAGCTCTGTTTGCTGGCACACCAGAAGAACAGCTTGTACTCATGAGCCACGGGGATGCTGTAACTGAGATTCCTGCTGACTTCCACTTGGTTGGTCTTTCTGCTGACTGTCCTTTTGCTGCTATTGAAAACACAGAACGTCGTATCTACGGTATCCAGTTCCACCCAGAAGTTCGTCATTCGGTTTATGGAAATGATATTTTGAAAAACTTCGCATTTGGTATCTGTGGTGCTAAGGGCGACTGGACAATGGAAAACTTTATTGAAACAGAAATCGAAAAAATCCGTCAAACAGTCGGTGACAAGAAAGTCTTGCTTGGTTTGTCAGGTGGTGTCGATTCTTCTGTTGTTGGTGTCCTTCTTCAACGTGCTATCGGTGACCAGTTGACTTGTATCTTCGTTGACCACGGTCTTCTTCGTAAGAATGAAGGCGATCAGGTTATGGAGATGTTGGGTGGCAAGTTTGGTCTCAATATTATTCGCGTTGATGCTGCTAAGCGTTTCTTGGATTTACTTGCTGGCGTATCTGACCCTGAGAAGAAACGTAAAATCATCGGTAATGAATTTGTTTACGTATTCGACGATGAGGCGAGCAAGTTAACGGATGTGGAATTCTTGGCTCAAGGAACACTTTATACCGATATTATCGAGTCAGGAACGGATACTGCTGAGACAATCAAATCTCACCACAACGTTGGTGGTTTGCCAGAAGATATGCAGTTCAAGTTGATTGAACCGCTCAATACTCTCTTTAAGGACGAAGTTCGCGCCCTCGGTACTACTCTTGGTATGCCGGATGAAGTTGTATGGCGCCAACCATTCCCAGGACCAGGCCTTGCCATTCGTGTCATGGGTGAAATCACTGAGGAAAAACTTAAAACCGTCCGCGAATCTGACGCTATCTTGCGGGAGGAAATCGCCAAAGCGGGCCTTGACCGCGATGTGTGGCAATATTTCACGGTTAATACTGGCGTTCGCTCTGTAGGTGTCATGGGAGATGGTCGTACCTACGACTACACCATCGCCATCCGTGCTATCACTTCTGTTGATGGAATGACAGCTGACTTTGCCAAACTACCATGGGATGTTCTTCAAAAAATCTCTGTCCGCATCGTAAACGAAGTAGACCACGTCAACCGCATCGTCTATGATATAACAAGTAAACCACCAGCAACGGTTGAGTGGGAATAATATATAAGAGTAACTTTAGCTAAGAATCCTTGATTTAACAGCATTCTAACTCCTGTACAAAGCATTTAAATGAGATAAATTGGTTTGAACTGTCTCCAAATTGTCTCCAAATGAAGCTCAAGGTTGGGCTTCATTTTTTATCTGTTACTCGTAGCAAAAAGAGATAGTGATGCTTATTATTCACTATCTCTTAATTTTAAATTCAATTGTTTTATCTAATCTTAAGAAGTTCAAAATTCTGTTTCACCACATTACTTAGAATAATGAATCAATAGATGACCTAATCTTTGCTGTTTCAAGTAATTGGATTGTTTGCATAACAGATTGGTAGCGTACATTATTTTGAATTGAACGAAGACTATCTTTCATCATAGCTTGGTTATATTCCACATTGTCTCGATGCTTCTCTTCCGATAATAAATTGGCAGCTTCTTTAAAATTATCTGCTCTAAAGTTTTCCAAATAGCTATAAAGTAGATAAAGGTCATTCATATTGAAATAGGTAGACGGAATAATACTTTTATATTCAAGAAATTGTTTATCTTTTAGTAGCTCTCTTCCTTTTTGACGATATGCATTTGACTCGTCGTTTGTTTCCGCTTTTACAAATTCTCTTTTTGCAAAATACTTAAAAACAAAATTTATCATAGCTAAGATAGGTGAAAACAGTGCCCAAAATACTACATAGATTAATAAAAATTGAAAGATTGTGTGCATCCCAAGTGAATATTTTCCTTGGAGAGCACCTAATACAATACAAAATAAAATAAAAATTGCAAGAGCTTTGTTATACCAAGAACGAAGCTTTATATAATTTCCTGTAATTTTATTAGCTGCTCTATCTTGTACCCTTAAAATAGCATCGTCTAAATCTTTTACGGCTTTCAGAACTTGAAAACTATACCCCAACATTTCCATGAGTTCTTCTTTAGAATAGGTATTCATAAATTTATCTCCTCACACTCACAATATTGTAAATCAGTTCCATTTTACCCATGTCTACGTCTTCTTGCTCCTGCAAGACCTAGACCAGCTAAGACAACTCCAATGCCCATCAAAACGATGTTATCCTCTGAGCCTGTGTTTGGCAATGTATGAGCACGTTCAACACGTGAATAAGTTACTTTTTCTCCAGTAGCAGTTTGTTGAACAGTAATTCCTGCCTGTGGCTTATAAACTGTCGGAGTGACAACTGTCTTTTCATTATCAATATTGTCGATAACATTCAAATCTTGACCTTTATCACCATCTTTCGGCACTTCCACATCTGTTGGTTGTGGCTCTTCTGATGGTTTGTTGAACAAATCATTGAAGTCTACTGATGGCAATACTGGTGCTGTTGGCGCATCTTTTGGTGTGGCTGTCACGTCATCTTCAGTAATCACTGTGTTGAATTCTTCTTGTAATGCAAACAAGGTTGCAAGACGGTCTGCTTCAGCTTGTGATGCTTCAGCTTTCGCTACTAATTCAGCGAGCAATGCACTTGACTCACCCTTAGCCACTTCAGCGTCGCTTAAGCGCACTTTAGCCGCTTCCAAGTCAGCAAGCAATTGGTCTTGATTTACAAGCAAGGATTTTAATTCAGCGACTTTAGCCTTAGCTGTTGCCAATTCACCTTGTGCGTCTGCAAGGTCACCCTTAGCTGTTTCCAAGTTTGCAAGAGCTTCTTCTTGTGATGCGAGAGCTTGGCGCAATGTAGCGTTTGCTGTTTTAGCCGTTGCACTTGCATTGCATTGTCAAATGCCATTTGTGCTTCTGCAATTGCAGCTGTACGTTTCGCATTTGCAAGGGTAATATCCGCCTTAGCTTGCTCCAATGTAGCAAGAGCTGATACTGCTTGATTCAATGCGTCAGATGCAAGTGACTGTTGCGCAAGCAAGGCTGATTTCTCAGCTTCAAGGGCAACGACTGCGTCTTTAAGCGCTTGACTATTGTCTACCACTGTAGTAGTCACATAGTTAAATGTACGTTTTGGCAAGAATTTCAAACGCTCACCATTGTAAGTTTGTGTCAACTTACCATCGACTGTTGATTGTTGGAAAAGAATAGTTCGGGCATCATTATCAGATAATAGCGCAAAGTATTGACTAGTGCCATCAGTTGCCATACCTACTGCGAGATTACCCGTAGCATCACTTAACAGATGATTACGGTGACCGAATGTCACGCGCATATTACTATATTCACTAAACCATCCGAGTACCAAGTTATATGCTAATTCAGAGTGTGATAGAGCTTTTGATGTGTTATTAGTAGTGCTCACGAAACTGTAATTATCTTTTGCAATTGATTCGCCCAATTTATTAATATCATATCCATTGGCAGTGTCGGTTAATGTGCTATTGTGTGAAAAATCGGTTGCCAATTCTTGCGCTCGTGTGTTTGCAAAGTCTACAAAACTATCGGTTACTTTCAATGCAATATCATCTTGAGTCATACCATATCGTGGTGTCAATGTAATACCGTTAATAAGACGCAACTCGTTAATGATATTCACCACTTCTTCTGATACTGCTTTTGCATCGAATGTGTAAGTGAATGAACCTGTTTCAGCCAATTCTTTAGCTTGTTCAGCTGTCAATACAACTGTTTTCGTGTCTTCACCATCAAAGATGACTGTTTCAAATTGACGTGCGTAATCAGCAGGATTCGCATCAGGGAATGTTTCACGGATAATGTCTTCCATATCGCGGTCAGCACCAGATGCTTCAACATAATTACTTGATGCTACTGTTTTGGTAACTGTAGTTGGTTTGTAGTTATCCACAGCTTCTTGTGCTGTTGCAATTTTACCGTCAGTTGCTGTGATTTCTACTGCTGTTTTAGCCACTTCAGCTTCTTTTTCTGAAATAGTGCTCTTTGTTTCGGCAATTTGAGCGTCTACACTTTCAGCAGTTACTACTGGTTGTGCTTTTGCTTCTTCCAAAGTAGCTGATGCTTTAGCTTCAACGGCGTTTGCTGCGTCAGCAGATGCTTGCACACTTGCCACTTCAGCATTCGCGGAGTCTACTACTTCTTGAGCTGTATCGACAGCTGTTTGAGCTTGTGCAACGGCTTCTGTTTGAGTAGCTACTTCAGCTTCAGCTGCTGGAAGAGCTTCTTGTGCAGTAGATGCTTGTGCAACTGCTTCAGTCAATTTTTCTACTGCTTGAGTTTCCGTAGCAAGTGTTTGGCTAGCTGCTGTATCAACCGCTGTTTGTGCTTCAACAGCTTGTGCGTCTGCTGTTGCTACTTCTTGTGCTTGTTCCACTTGTTCAGCAGAAATAGTAGTTGGTGTTGCTGTTACAACTGTTTCAGTAGATTCAGCTACTGGAGTGACTACTTCATCAGCTTTCACCTGAAGATTTGTAGCAGATGCTCCAAGGGCGACGGTTAAAGCAAGTGAATTTACAACTTTTCTTTGTGTTCTCATATGATTCCCCTTTTTTTAATGTAAACAAAAAATATTTGTTTAAGACTATTATAGCATATAAAATTAGTCTGTAGACTAATTTATTTATTATTTTTAGTATAAAAACTAGTTATATTTGATTTCATTTCCTCGTATCATTTATATAGTAGTGAGGAAGTGAAAACAAATGACATTAAAACAATATATCGGTACACGTGTTCGACAATTACGAAAAGAGAAAAATCTGAGTCAACAACTGTTAAGTGAAAAAGCAGAGGTCGGAATAGACTATATTTCCAATCTCGAGACAAAAGGTTCGAATATAAAAGTTGATACACTTGAAAAAATCATTTCTGCTCTTGAAATTGAAGTGTCTGATTTTTTCCAGGTAGTAGATTCAACCACAAATTACAATGTTTTGAACGAGTTAAACAAACTTCCGATAAAGAAACGTGAAGAACTGGAGGTGATCATTCTGTTAATGATAAAAACTCTGCAATAAGAATAAATGTACAAAAAAGGCTTTAGCTAGTATTTATACACTAACTAAGGCCTTTTGTTTTCTAGCTCAAAACTCTAACTAGTACCGTTTTGGAGGGGATAGAAAATGCGATGTAATGATGTCATCCAGTTGTTCAGCAATACTTGCAAACTGCAGGTTTAAGTCCAAATTTTTGACACTAATCTGGTTTCCATGCATTTGGTAGACCTGATTAGGTTGAATATCTATATCGGTTTTAGCGTATAGAAGCATTCCCGCTACTGTATCGTTTGTATCTGACAGGCGATAAGCCTGATTTTTCACATAGGTAAAAATCTGGTATAGATTATTTGAATGGAGTGTGCGCTTATCAAAGCGAATCTGTGTGTTACTAGAATAATATTTAGCATCAATAATCAATATAGTATCTTTATATTTGAGGTAAATATCACTCTGCATAATGGGGAGCATTTCTCCAAAACCATCATCTAGTGCCCAAGGTATCTGAGAGGCGGTAACCTGTATTTGGGGATAATGCTTTTTATAATATCCAAGAATGAACTTCTCATATAGCAAGGATTCCCTCCGCTCATCAAGAAAATTCATCAATTTCTTATTCCCCTCCCTCTCTGTATGAATTAATCCATTCACTACCAAATAGCAGATTGACATTAGTAATTGATACGATTGATTGTTTCGATTATATTGTAAATTCCAATTGATTGAGTGTAGATTAATTTTTGAGACTTCTCCAAAGAAAACTAAGAGTTTTCTCAATTTCTTTTTCCTGTCCCTGCTTATATCAGCTTTTAGCAGTATCTCAATGCTTGCTTTGATAATGCGATTCATTGTACTGTCAAGAGAAAAATCATCGTATTGGCAAACAAGTTGTTTTCTACGCCAATTCGGAGGTGTTAAAGATTCAGCGATATGTATTTTACCTTTAAGTGCCGAGAGTGACTCGGTTTGAGAACGATACTCTCGACCAAGTCCTCTTTTCACCTGTATCGAGAGGCTAATGATCATTATTTCCGCCAGTAGATCTGCAGCATTTTTAAATTCTTCAGTAGCGATCCGTTTATATTCCTGCTTATGAAGGATTTTGAATGCATAGGATAGCATATAGTAGATATTTTGGACAGGTATCACTGGATGGTACTCCTTAACTTACTACTCCAATCATGAATTTTTGTCGGTTCATCAAACCAATATTCTTTCAAGAGGGGAATCAGTTCATATTCAACAATGGCTTCTAGCAAACCTTGGTCCAGTACTTCTGCCGATAAACCGCAGAAGTAACTATGCCCAATACAGAAGCTATCTCCTAGTACTTCCTCTGTTGAAATGGCCTGATTTAGCTTTTCTACACAGGAAATGAGTCTATCGAATTTTTCGTTTTTCAGATTTGTTTGATAATATTTGAATCCCGCAGTTGAAAAACCTGGCTTAATGTCAAAGAAGGCAAAGCGACGTCTCAGTGCATAATCAAGTAGGGCTAAACTCCTATCTGCGGTATTCATCATGCCGATGATATATAGATTTTCTGGAATTGAGAATTGCTCATCCGAGTAGAGGAGTTGTAAAGACTTGCCTCGTTTGTCATTTTCTATCAGCATAAACAGTTCACCAAAAATTTTGCTCAAATTTCCCCTGTTTATTTCATCAATAATAAAGAAATAATCATGACCCTTGTCAGATTCTGCTTTTTTGCAGAAAGTATAGAATGCCCCTCTTCTCAGCTCAAAGCCACTTGTCGAAGGTCTAAAGCCCATGATGAAGTCCTCGTAGGAATAGCTTTGGTGAAACTGAATTGTCATGACCCTTTCTAAATCTGGTTTACCTATTAATGAAAATGCTAGGCGTTCTGCAACAAACGTCTTTCCAACTCCTGGTGCTCCTTGTAAGATGATATTCTTTTTCATTTGGAGTATGGAGGTTAATTTATCATACTCTTCTTCTGTCATATAGACTTCTGATAGGAAGTGATTTTTCGTATAGCTATCTTCTACTACCTCTTCTCCACCTATCTCGTTTCCAGTATCAGCTTCATCAGTCAGTGGAGAAATTGCTCTTGCACTTCTTTCCTTCTCTTCTTGATTGATTTGTTTAGAGTATTTCCAAGCCATGGCTGATAATTCTTTAAAATCTTTCAGTTTGCTCTCTGCACTGTTTAAATAATGATGCATAGAGTCCGATATATAAAAATAATCATCGGCAGAAATTTTTGACTTCATCTTTGGTAGTTTTTTGATAACATCAGTAGGAATCTCCCCAGATTCGTACACATACCACTTATTTCTGCTATCTAAGTTCAAGAAAAAGTCAGGAGCAATCCAATACAAGGCCATCGTAATCTTGCTGTTGCCATTTCCTTTCTTGTTTATAGCCAAATCAAAATAGTGTGAAAATTTTTCTTTCTTCTCAGCCGTAGGCTCCTTGCTATAGGTCAAAGCAGCAATGAAAAGTTCCCATAAGTCATCAATATCTTTCTCATCACGATCTCCGATGAAGTAATAGAAAGTCGCATTCTGATTATTCAGTACTGGTATGCTTTCAAAAGAGGATGGGATTTCCGCTTGGAGGTGGAATAATTCTGCTATAGCTGTCAGAATTTTGATGCGATTCTCTTCTGTTATTTTCTTATTGAAGAGTCCAAATATCGTAAAAGGATCAATATCTCTCAGTTGATTGTCCTTTTCTAACGCGGGCATATGTATTTTTGTTTTGGTATAGATAGCTTTTACTTTCTCAACCAGCTCTGCTCTATTATCTTTATAGTCTACTAATTTCCAAGCAAATTCCTTATAAAAGTTTACCCAATTGAATTGGTTTTGTTCATCCATAGTATCCTCCAACGGTGTTGTATCTACACCTATTAAATTATGAGTTCGAATTTACCTATATTTTATCATTAAACATTCCTGTCGTAAACTTAGAATTTATATACTTGTGTAACCGTTTAATGCGGTACCTCAAAATAGTTGCTTTTGATATTTTTATATGATAATATGTGAATGAAAACGTTTTAGAAAGGTGTGATGGCTGTGCTGAAATACTCGAAAGTGCTGTTACTTGTCTTGCTTATTGCTACTGGTCTATCTTGTATCGGAATCTACTGGCTTGGAAAAGAGCAAAATAGATTATTATAGTCATTTAGTTTTAAAATAGTATTCCAAACAATATTCTACCGAATCAAATCTCCTTAATAGTTCCGCCACTCT
>NZ_JARQOZ010000023.1:0-33362 GCF_046032115.1 Streptococcus suis
ATTATCAAGCATAGGAATCACCTCGACTCTAGTATAGCAAAAAAAGCCATCAAGTTGATGACTTTTTCAGTGGGTTCCTTCACTTTGCCGACTGTTTTCTGGAGATTATATGAAAAAGATATGCCAGCCGTTTGAGCTTTAGCTCTTACGGATGACGATACTGAAAATCATTCAGTAAAAATTTTGCTATTTCTAGCTTAAATAGAGTATAACTCTCAAAACTTAAGGGAAACTAAAAAATTCTCTGGAAAATCCAAAGAATTCTTCTTATTCAGTTATGGTCTCAAATAATGTGCCGCCACATATCCTACAACGAAACCTGCAACTGCAGCTACTAACATATAATTCTCCTCCTTCATAATATAATACTCTTTCTTCAATTTCCTATTAGTTTTGAATACAATAAACAATAATTCCTACACCGACACCGATAATGAATGCTGATACCATAAATTTCTCCTTTCTAATTTACTCATATTATAAAGAATATTGGATTTTTTCTTTTATTCCTGATAGGGAGTTCCTAAAATATTTCCGCCAATTTCCCAAGTAGAGAATCAAGGCCAAACTAATCAGGGCAATCCACCCCAATAGGTAATAGAATTCTTGATCCAAAAGTTTAAAATGGGGATTTTTGAAAAATTCAATATAAGCTCCTAGAAAACTATATTTCAAAATCTGCCCCACTGTCTCATTCATCAAAGACAGGCTTGGTCCCATAGATACTGCCATTGTGATAAGCATCGAGGTAACCTGTGACTTGGATTGAGATTGGGAAGTTGCCCCGATTAAAAGGTTGATTAAAATGGAAGCCAGTGATGTCAAAAGCATGATAACCGAATAGCTAAGAATATATCCTGATACATCAGCCTGTGTGATAGCTGGAAATAGAATGAGGTTGACAAAGCTAATGACAACAGGATAACACAAAATAGACAGCACATATTCACTCGGGCGAACACCTGTCAGTAACAAGGTAGACAGATTATTCTTTTCCTTTTCTTCAGAAATCATTGCTGATATAGGACTTCCTACTGACATACCAATAGCCATTGAAAAACAAATTCCCATTAAATCCATTGCCTTGGTATCATCTGTTTTCATCACAAACTTAAACAGTAGTAACATGAAATAGGGCATCAATACTGGCAATAGAATGTTCTTATTGGTCACCAAGACTTGTGTTCGAAGCCAAAGCAAGGCTAAAAATCGTTTATACATTTAAGGTTGCTCCTGTCTGTTGAATAAAAATATCTTCCAAAGTCGGCTCACAAGAGTGAATAGTTGTCGCCTGAGCTAACTTCTCAGGTGTCAATTCACTAAACAATAGCTCATGATCACTACCGTCCTCAAAAGTAACCCTCACTTTTTTAGTGACATTATACTTATGAATCAAATCCTGCGGACTTCCCTTTTCAACCAAATTTCCTTGATTCAATAGAACCAATTGATCACATAAGAATGTCGCTTCTGCCATATCATGCGTGGTCAAGAAGATCGTCGTCCCCTTACCTTTTAGCTCCAATAAGAGTTCATGAATCCGCTTTGAAGTTGTAGGATCTAGACCGCTTGTCGGCTCATCAAGAAACAATACTTTTGGTGAATTGATTAAGGCTCTTGCAAGCAACATTCGTTGCTTCATGCCTGTAGATAGTTTTTCTGCAATTGTCTTTTTACTATCCAGCAATCCTACTTTTTGTAGAATAACCTCTACTTCTTTCGAACTGACACCAAAGAATTTTGCATAGAACAACAAATTATTTTCCAAGGTCATCTTCTCGAAGAAACCACTTGAATCACTGACCAAGCCCATTGCTTCAAAGTCCTCTGGTGACAATAGGGTCGATTCTTTACCTAGTAGATAAGATTTTCCACTATCTGCTGGTAGCTGCCCGGTAATAATCTTAATCATGGTTGTCTTTCCCGAGCCAGAGGGACCCAAGAATCCAAAGATTTGTCCTTTTTGAATGTCAAAGCTAATGTTGTCTAAGGCAACCTTGTCTCCAAACTGTTTATGGATATGTTGAACTGTTATCATCTCTACTCTCCTAAATTAAAACAAACTTATTTTTTCCACCATAATAAAATCCATAAAGCTGGTGCTATAATCATCCTTCTTCTCCTTTCATTTTTCCTACACTTGTTTATTCGTAAATCATTTTGAAAATAATTTATTTTTTTCAAGTATGTATCTCCCTGAGGGGAATTTTCCCTCTCACTTACTTATTCGCAAATCGTTTGCATTTTTTGAAAAAATTTTTTATAGTCTTTTAGTTTACTTTTAGTACTAGGCAACGAGCCGCAGGCATAACTCAATGCTTTCTTGTTTCTAGGCATTGACTTGAAACAGTCCCCCAGACTGTTTCAATCAGGCAAGGCGAGTTCAAACACTCCAGTGGAGTGTTTGAAGTTGGAAATAAGGAAACGACGTTTCCTCAATCGTCGAAGTAATAAAAGAAAAACTAAATGACGATACTTTTTTTGAATAAGCTGTGAGCTTTCTTCCCCTACACTTATCTATTCGTAAACTTTTGTAAAAAATCATTTATTTTTACTCACGAATGATTGTCTAGCGGAAGGAGCTTGTTTTCCCTTCACCTATTTATTCGTAAGTAAACAAAAAAATTCTCTGGAAAATCCAAAGAATTTTAATTTTTTATAAACCAAGTCGAGCAAAGATATCATCCACCCGCTTAGCATAGTAGTCTGGGTTGAAGAGCTCATTGATTTCTTCCTGGCTAAGTTTAGCTGTCACGCGCTCATCCGCTTCAAGAAGGGGCTTGAAGTCCACTTGATTATCCCAAGACTGTGCAGTTTTTGGTTGCACCAAATCATAGGCTTCCTCACGGGTCATGCCTTTCTCAATCAAGCTGAGCATCACACGCTGGCTGTAAATCAAGCCAAAAGTTGACTCCATATTGCGTTTCATATTTTCAGGGAAGACCGTCAAGTTCTTGACGATATTGCCAAAACGGTTGAGCATATAGTTGATAAGAATAGTCGTATCCGGCGTGATAATCCGCTCCGCTGATGAGTGGGAAATATCGCGTTCGTGCCAGAGAGCCACATTCTCAAAAGCCGTCACCAAGTGACCACGCACCACACGAGCCAGACCGGTCATATTTTCAGAGCCGATAGGGTTGCGTTTATGGGGCATAGCAGAGCTGCCCTTTTGGCCTTTGGCAAAATACTCTTCGACTTCACGTTGTTCAGATTTTTGCAGTCCACGGATTTCTGTCGCCATACGCTCGATAGACGTTGCGATCAAGGCTAGGGCTGAGAAATATTCTGCGTGGAGGTCACGAGGAAGAACCTGGGTAGAAATTTCCTGCGGACGAATGCCTAATTTGCCACAAACATACTCTTCCACAAATGGTGGAATATTGGCAAAGTTTCCAACCGCACCTGAAATTTTACCAGCCTCAACGCCCTTAGCTGCTACATCAAAACGCTCCATGTTGCGTTTCATTTCGCTATACCAAGTCGCCAATTTCAAACCGAAGGTCGTTGGCTCCGCATGGACACCATGGGTGCGGCCCATCATGATGGTGTACTTGTGCTCACGCGCCTTGTTGGCGATGATATTGGTAAAGTTTTCAAGGTCACGACGGATAATGTCGTTGGCCTGCTTGTAGAGGTAACCGTAAGCCGTATCCACCACGTCGGTAGACGTCAGACCGTAGTGGACCCACTTGCGTTCCTCACCAAGACTTTCCGAAACCGCACGCGTGAAAGCCACCACATCGTGACGGGTTTCCTCTTCTATTTCTAAAATGCGGTCGATGTCAAAAGTCGCCTTCTCACGAATCAAGGCCACATCTTCTTTGGGAATCTCACCCAACTCAGCCCAAGCCTCATCTGCGAGGATTTCCACCTCCAACCAAGCCTTGTACTTGTTCTCTTCACTCCAAATAGCCGCCATCTCAGGACGGGAATAACGATTGATCATTGTTTCTCCTTATAATTAATATGTTAAAGTAATTTATATTTCCTGATTGCTAGTTATCGAACTAAGGATTTACATTATGCCTTTCAATCCTACAAAATAGTCCCAATATCCCGAGCAGTATAACTACCACAAAACTTACAATCGCAAAATTTTCTCTTGATATAAACCAATTAAAAATAAATGGGATAGTATAAACAATTGGAATACAGCTTGCTAGCCAACCTCTTTTTAACAACACAAGATTAAATCCTCTGACAGACCAGATTGTTTTTAAAGCAGTTAAATCATCGGTATACATATCCATTTGTGAAAAATAAAATGGAATCCAGAGAATACATAGTAACATTCCAACAATAATGTAAGCTACATAAAAAAATATATTCAATTGTCGGATAGACAGCTCTAGACATACTATACCTGCCACTAGTAAAAAAGATACCGTATAACTCAAAATAAATTTCAAACACTGTTTAATCTTCCTTCTTAGTAAACTAATCTTTAGTATTTCTGAAATAAATAGGAAATTATCTCTTAGCGTCTCACCCAAGGCTTCTACTTGCAGTTTTTCCAGTTTAGTTTGAGTAAATACCATTTTTTTATAAACAGTATCTCTTCTATCTTTAGTTTTCTCCAATTCTAAAATCTCTTCCAGTGTACCGACTTCTTCATTAACTCCAAATGACCATATTTCTATCAATCTTTCTAATAAAAACACTCGTTGCTTATCTTTATAAATAACATCAATTTTCGAAATTTTGATCATTACCCACAAAAACATTATTATTATTGCTATTGAAAGCACAAATAAAAATCCTAACTTTACATTAGTTACTACCTCTTTATCAGAAAATAATTCAACCATTTTATCCATGGTAGGTAATTGAAATTCTGGGAATAATTCTTTAAAAATAGAAGTCAAGCCTAAGCTTCCAATTCCACTGATAAGTGTAACCAGCCAATCTCGTGAAGTAAAGTAACTTCCTGTTCCATTTTTTAAGAATTCCAAATACTTTTTAATATCTTCGATTGTTATTCCCTTGCTCACTAAATCTTCTTTAAGTTCTAATTGAACCTTATCAAATTCAAAAACAGTTGAATACTTTTTATTAATGATTCTACCACTATTAGAATACCAAATAGAATACGCTCTCTCAATCAATAAATTTATGGGAGAGTTATTATACTTATCATTCTTTTTTTGTTTATAAACTATATAACTCGAAATAATAAGCAAAAAAATAAAAATTGTAACTATTTCATACACACTAGTCTATCCTTCCCAAACTCCACCTCAACGTCATCCGTCAGCACCGTCACGTGTCCCATTTTGCGATTGTGCTTCGCTTCTAGTTTACCATAAAAGTGGGGATGGGCGGTAGGGTTTTCTTGAAGAAAAGTTTGGGCTGCTTCCATGTCTTGTCCGAGGACGTTAATCATAACTACTGGAGAAAGCAGGCGGATAGGGGGTAGAGGATCCCCTAAAATGCCTCGGATATGGGTATCAAACTGTGAAAAATCACAGGCTTCAATAGAATAATGCCCCGAATTATGTGGGCGAGGGGCGATTTCATTGACCAGAATATCCTGACCTGCCACAAACATCTCAACACAGAGAGTACCTGCTAAATGGAGCTTGTCTGCGATTTGCAGGGCCATGGTTTTGGCTTTTTCAGCAAGTTCATCTGAAATACGGGCAGGCACGATAGTTTTGTAAAGAATATTATTGCGGTGGATATTTTCCTGCACAGGAAAGACGGTGTAGTCGGAGCCATTCCCAGACACAAGGACGGAGATTTCCAGGTCAAAATTCACAAACTCTTCCAAGACACACTCGCCAGAGTTGGCTAACTGACTAGCCTCTACCAAGTCCGCCTCTTCTCGAATGACCTTCTGGCCATGTCCGTCATAGCCCCCAGTGGCTGTTTTCAAGACATAGTTTTTGCTGAGGTCTAATCCTTCTAAGTCTAGGCTAGATGTGACGACTTTGTAGGGGGCGACTTGCACGCCAGCTTTTTTTGCCAAAAAATCCTTCTCAAAAATGCGGTTCTGGGAAATGCGGAGGAGATCTGTCCCTTGAGGGAGCTGGCCATCCTTGATGACCGCGTCCAGTCCGTCGGCATCGACATTTTCAAACTCGTAGGTCAGGACATCGCACCGCGCCGCCAACTGTTTGAGGGCTGCCACATCGTGATAGGGAGCGACGATGACCTCGCTGACCTTGGAGGCTGGGCAGTCTGCAGCAGGATCCAGCGTGATGACCTTGTGGCCCATGTAAATAGCGGAAATAGCCATCATCTGCCCCAGCTGACCGCCTCCGATAATTCCGATTGTCTTAGATGAGGTCATCTGTCATCGCCTCCGCAATTTTTTCCTGTTCCTTGGCAAAATCTGCCAGCTGAGCCGCAATGGTTTGATCTTCAATGGAGAGAATACGAAGAGCGATCAAGGCTGCATTGGTGGCACCTGCTTCGCCGATCGCCATAGTCGCAACAGGCACACCGCCTGGCATCTGCACGATAGAATAGAGCGAATCCATACCGCTGAG
This sequence comes from Streptococcus suis, assembly GCF_046032115.1. Classification (GTDB taxonomy): domain Bacteria; phylum Bacillota; class Bacilli; order Lactobacillales; family Streptococcaceae; genus Streptococcus; species Streptococcus suis_AJ. The sequence continues at coordinate 6,495 of NZ_JARQOZ010000023.1, forward strand.
GGCACGGGATTGGACTGGAACACCGATGACAGGCAGGGTGGTTTTGGCCGCTACCATACCTGGCAAATGAGCCGCACCACCCGCTCCTGCGATGATGACCTTGATGCCACGACCACGAGCTTCTTCGGCGTGACGAAACATAAGGTCTGGGGTGCGGTGGGCAGACACTACCTTCTTTTCATAGGCTACGCCAAATTTATCCAGCACATCGGCTGCTTTTTTCATGGTTTTCCAGTCGGAACTAGAGCCCATGATGATGGAAATTGGAATGTTCATGCTTATACTTCCTTTTCTTTATCCCTTATTTTACTGCCTTGCTTCCAATATCTGTCCGATAAAAGAGGCCTGTCGTATCTTGATTTTTCAACTCCGAGTAAATTTTTTCCTGGGCTTCTTGGACGGTATCTGCTGTGGTGACCAGCATATAGACCCGACCGCCGTTTGACAGCAGTGCTCTGCTATTTTCCGCAAAACGAGCCCCAGCATAGTAGGTCGTGATGTCGCCCTCGGTCTTCGCTGGCAACTCTACGCCTTTCTCATAGTCCAGAGGGTAGCCGTTTGAAGCCACGACCACACCGAGCGTCACGCCACTATCCAGCCAAGTCAGCTGGGTCGGGCGTTTGTGGAGGATGTCGTCGATGTTCTGAGCAAAGTCGGAGGTCAGACGAGGCAGGATAATCTGGGTTTCCGGGTCGCCAAAACGGGCGTTGAACTCGATGACCTTGGGACCTTGGTCGGTCAGAATCAAGCCAGCATAGAGCACGCCCAGATAAGACCGCCCTTCCGCAATCATGCCGTCCAGAATAGGCTTGACAATGGTTTCAACTGCTGTGTCCACCACGCTTTGAGGCAGGTGGGGAACAGGAGCGTAAGCCCCCATGCCACCTGTGTTAGGACCTTGGTCGCCGTCAAAGGCACGCTTGTGGTCCTGGGCTGTCGGCAGGATGTAGAACTGGTCGCCGTTGACCAGTGCAAAAAGGGAAAACTCCTCGCCCGCCAAGAACTCCTCGATGACCACGCGGGCACCCGAGTCACCGAACTTGTTGTCCAAGAGCATCTCCCGTGCCGCTTCGACCGCCTGCTCGACGGTTTCCGCCACGACCACACCCTTGCCCAGTGCCAAACCGTCCGCCTTGACCACGATTGGAGCCCCCTGCTCTTCGATGTAGGATTTGGCTTCTTCGAAGTTGGAAAATGTGCCAAAGGCTGCTGTTGGAATGCCGTATTTGACCATGATTTGTTTGGCAAAGTCTTTTGACCACTCCAGCTCCGCGGCTAGACGACTCGGGCCAAAAGCTTTTAGTCCCGCCTGTTCAAAATCATCGACGATACCTGCTGCCAAAGCATCGTCTGGACCAACAAAAGTCCAGGCAATGTCATTTTTCTTAGCAAAGTTGATGAGAGCAGAATGTTCGGAAATACCGATATTTACCAATTCAATCCCATCTAAAAGCATTCCATCATTTCCAGGAGCGACAAAGACCTTTTCTACCTGATCAGACTCTAACAATTTCTTTGCTATAGCGTGTTCACGACCACCAGAGCCAACAACCAAAAGTTTCATTTTTTCACACCTCAAAAACGGATTTTCTAAAAACAGTATAGCAAAAATGGACGTATTTTAATAGAAAAAACAGGAGAATGTTCGGGAATAAAAAAAGCTCACACGAGGTGAGCAAACTTGATTATCTAAACAAATCATATAAGTAACCTTGTTGAGATTGAATAGATAGTTCATTGTAGCTATCAAAACCAATCCATCAAAATCCTATAATCATAGTCTTGAAAGTTACCAGCATCTAGAACGATTTCTTCTGATATATATTTATCATGAGCTACTTGAAGTGCCTCCTCACGATTCTTCGCTTCAATCTTTACTACTTTTGATAAAGTTTCCAGTAAAGACAATTTCATATACCTTCATATTGACCATCCTTTCAGTGATATTGCATCAATTTTAAACCATATTCTACTTCTTACTGCAATTCTCTACGTAAATCTGATTATAGCTTTCTATACCTTCCTCTTGCTAAAAATTCTATGACACCTTTGTCACGTAAAATTTGCAACTGCTGACGAATTTTATCTTTGATATGTTTATTATTTGGAAACTTCTGTTTCAAATCATTTTCAAACTGGTAAAATCTCTCCAATGTAAACTCTTTTTCTTCAATTTTATCTAAACATTTTAAAATTTCTAATAACCAGCCTCTCGTCGCAATACTTTGCTTTCGAATAAACAATGTTTCTGAAAATTCCTTGGAAACAAGATCAGGTTCTCTAACATGGCCATTTTTCACTAAAAAAATACGACCGTATGATGGAACCTGTGATAAATCAATATTGCATCCCACCCAACCTGCTCTCTTGGCAGTAGGAGCAAGTGGTTTACGTCTGATAATTGTATCCACCGTAATGAACTGTTTAGGCAAAACTAAAAAATTCGTAACTGCAAACTCTTTTGAATAGGTTAGAAAGAAAAAGTTAGGATTGTTATCTGCTTGAACACGCTCTATCATACTTTCGTAAGCACCATCACTGATGATGGAAGAAAAGTTCCCTTTCTTACTCTTTAACTCGAACTCTTCTGAACACGCTTTGCAGAAAAAATCAGCAACTGGTCTATTATTTTCAAAATGAACTAATGGCTTCTGCCCACAATGTGGACAGTAACTATTTTGGTTTACCCAATTCTCCGTCAAAACTCTAGCTTTTTGACTGTTACTGTGGTAACCTGAAACCAAATCTATATTAAGCTGTAAATCCAATATTCCCTCCATCTAAGATACTACCGATTATTAAGTTCATTATACCAAAAACCACCCCCAACTTCTCCAGCTGGGGTGCTATACTTATTCCAAATTTCTCAATGTCTAAAATGTCTGACTCCCGTAAAGACCATGGTCAAGCCGTACTTGTTAGCCATGTCAATGGAATCCTGGTCACGGACGGATCCACCTGGCTGAATGATGGCCTTAATACCTGCTGCTGCGATTTCTTCCACGTTATCAGCAAAGGGGAAGAAGGCATCCGACGCCAAAACGGCTCCTTCCAAACGGTCCTTGGCCTGCTCGATGGCGATACGGACGGACGCCACACGGTTGGTTTGCCCCGGTCCCACGCCCAAGGTCATCTTGTCATTGGTTATGATGATGCCGTTGGACTTGACGTACTTGGAGGACTTCCAAGCGAACTCCATGGCCGCCCACTCTTGCTCGGACGGTTGACGCTCGGTCACCACCTGCCAGTCCGCAGGGCTTTCTACCACCACGTCCTGATCCTGCACCAAGAGCCCGCCGACAACGCCTGTGAACTCTTTTTCAACTTCGCTTGCATCCTGTGCGTCAAAGGCCAATTCCAAAATCCGCAGATTTTTCTTTTTATTGGTCAAAATAGCTAAGGCTTCTGCCGAGTAGCTCGGTGCGATGATGATTTCTAAGAAAATCGGGTGCATCTTTTCAGCCGTCGCAGCATCTACTTCTCTGTTCAGTACGACGATGCCTCCGAAAATCGACACTGGGTCAGCCTCATAAGCGTAATCCCAAGCCTGTTCAATGGTTTCTGCTTGCCCGATACCACAAGGGTTCATGTGTTTGAGAGCCACAACAGTCGGACGGTCCTTGAAATCACGGATAATCCGAATAGCCGCATCCGCATCACGAATGTTATTGAAAGACAGCTCCTTACCATTTAACTGCTTAGCAGCTGCAATAGAATAGTCTGTTGGCAGGGCATTTTGGTAGAAATCCGCATTTTGTTGGGGGTTTTCTCCGTAACGCATAGGCTGATTGAGGTCGTAAGTAATGGTGAGTTTTTCAGGCTTGTCTTCGCCCACTTGCTTGGTGAAGTAATCTGCTATTAGGGCATCATAAGCTGCGGTGTGTCGGAAGACCTTGGCTGCCAATCGCTGACGCGTTGAGTAAGCCGTCTCACCCTGCTCTGCTATTTCCCCTAAAACCGTCGGATAATCTGACGGATCCACTACAACGGTTACGCTGGCGTGGTTCTTAGCTGCCGAACGAAGCATGGACGGACCGCCGATGTCGATGTTCTCCACTGCCAAGTCGTAGGTCACGTCTGAACGCAGAATAGTCTCTTTGAAGGGATAGAGGTTGACCACCACCAAGTCAATCAAGCCGATTTCATGGTCTTTAGCAGCCTGCAAGTGACTTTCTGTGTCACGCCGCGCCAAAAGCCCACCATGGATTTTCGGATGAAGTGTCTTAACACGGCCGTCCATCATCTCTGGAAAACCAGTCACATCGTCAATGGCGATGGTAGTTACACCAGCCTGATCCAAGGCAACCTTGGTACCACCGGTCGAGATAATTTCCCAGCCAAGTTTGGTCAATTCCTGGGCAAACTCCACAATGCCCGCCTTGTCTGATACGCTAATTAACGCACGTTTTGTCATGATTTCTCCTTATTTCCTAGGTTTATACCTATTTTTACATAGTTAAGTGAGATTAATTTAATCAAGAGGTATGATAGAAAAATTTTCATTCAATTTATCAAAAAATTTGTCAACCATCTCAGAACCATATTTTTTATCTAATTCATCTTTCCTCCCTCTAAACTCCTCAATTTTAGGCAAGAAAGTTTTCTTCATTATTTCATTAAATTCTTCAATTTGATTTCGATAGTTTTTCTTCATATAACCTTGTAGAAGTAAGGTAAATTGTTGTGTTAAAGCTCCTTTGGATTCATGACCTGTCAAAGGGTCTAATATCTTAGGTAGATATAGAATATTCCAAAGAGCTGTAAAAGCATAGCAATTCAACGTTTTTCCAAATACGTGAGATACTTGATAATTTTGTAAAATATTTTTTGATTTATGCTCTTTATTTTTTGTATAATTTGTAAATTTATTGAGAACAGATGTAGCCTTAGAATTATTTGATGGATCTATTTTAATTATTGATTTTCCATCAAATACAAATAAGTAAAATTCTTCAAGAATTTCCTTTGTTTGTATTTTACCTTTATCTCCAAATGTCCTAACAGATACTTCTTGCATATTATTTTCAATTGATGCTTTTAATCCATTCCAAACTTCATCTTTTCGATCATCTATCTTATATAAATTCTTTTCAGCATATTTCCAAAGTTCGTCTGCCAAATTCTCTATCTTAATATCCGGAAGGAAATGTTCAATAAAGGTAAAATACCCATCTATCTTTTGATACTTATCACTCATTTTATTGTCTCCACCCCTAAACTCTCCAGCACTTCTGGATAGAGTTGGTACTCTGCTTCATGTATTCTGGCTTCAAAGGTTTCTAGGGTATCATCAGCCAATCTAGGAACACGGACTTGTTTGATAATTTGTCCTGTGTCAACGCCGCTATCAACCCAGTGGACTGTTACGCCACTTTCAGATACGCCTGCCTGCCAGGCATCTTCTATCCCATGGACTCCTGGAAATTCAGGCAAGTAGGCTGGATGGATATTGATGATCCGACCTTCGTACTGAGCCAGCAGGGTCGGACCCACAATCTTCATGTAGCCTGCCAAGACCACCAAGTCAATCTGGTATTGGTCTAGCAGTTGGATGATAGCTTCTTCATAGTCCTGTTTATCTGCAAACTCTTTTAATTCAAAAGCAAAGGCAGGCACACCTAGTTTTTCAGCTCGTTCCAAGACATAGGCATTTCTACGGTCTGAAAAGACAAAGGCTACTTCAAACTGCTCTGCGATGACTTGAAAATTAGAGCCATTGCCTGATGCAAACACTGCTATTCGTTTCATTTGATGACCACACTCTTATCTTCCTTGGCGATGATGCGACCAATGATGTAAACTTCCTCGTCAACTAGTTGACAGACGCTGTCAACCTTGTCTGGACTGACTGCCAGGACCAAGCCGATACCCATATTGAAGATTTCAAACATTTCTTCATGCTTGATGTGGCCGTATTTTTCAAGGGCAGTAAAGATTGGGAGGACTGGAATCTTATCTTCTTCAATCTCAGCTGCAAGGTTATCAGCAAACATACGGGGAATATTTTCAATAAAGCCACCGCCTGTGATATGGGCAATACCATTAATCAGCCCTGCTTTTACCAGAGGCAATACCTGCTGGACATAGATACGTGTCGGCTCTAGGAGGACATCCTTCATAGCTCTGCCATTGAGCTCTGGCAACAGAGCGTCGCCAGAAACATCTGCAAAAACGCGTCGGACAAGGGAATAGCCGTTGGAGTGGATGCCGCTGGAAGCTAGGCCGAGGAGAATGTCGCCCTCCTGGACCTTACTGCCATCGATAATCTGGGATTTCTCCGCAATGCCGACGGCAAAGCCAGCCAGGTCATAGTCATCCTCACCGTACATACCAGGCATTTCAGCCGTTTCACCGCCAATCAAGCCGCAACCAGCTTGGACACAGCCTTCTGCAACGCCAGCAACCACCTGCTCTAGCTTGGCTGGCTCATTTTTTCCTGTCGCAATGTAGTCGAGGAAGTAAAGCGGCTCTGCACCTGCTGCGATAATATCGTTGACACACATAGCCACGCAGTCCTGACCAATCGTATCATGCTTGTCGTACTGGATAGCTAGCATGAGCTTGGTTCCCACGCCGTCTGTTCCTGATACCAAGACTGGCTCTTTGACATCCAGTTTGGTTAGATCAAACATCCCGCCAAAACCACCGAGAGCTCCCATCACACCCAAGCGTTCTGTCCGAGCTACGTGTTTCTTGATGCGTTCAACAACTTCATATCCAGCTTCGACGTCAACACCCGACTGGGCGTAGGCATTTTTATTTGTCATTTTGATTCCTTTCAACAGTTTACAGGTCTGTCAATTAACATTGACACCTCTGTCACTTACTTGACATTTTCAATGTAGAAACTCGTTTTCTCTTCTAGGCTACGGAGGTATTCTTCCTCATAGTCATAGAGAGGCGTTGGAAATTCTCCGTCAAAGTAGGCCACACAAAGCCCTCCTTTTGGAGCGTCTGTTTCAATACCGATAGCCTCAATCATCCCTTCAAGAGAGAGGTAGGTCAGACTGTCTGCCCCGATAATCTCACAAACTTCCTCAGCAGTATGGTTGGCTGAAATCAGTTCACGACGGGTCTGAATATCAATGCCATAGAAACACGGGTACTTGAGTTCTGGGCTACCGATAGCCACATGGACTTCTTTTGCCCCTGCATCACGAAGAAGCTGGACAATGCGGCGGCTAGTTGTGCCGCGAACAATTGAGTCGTCAATCATGACCACGCGCTTGCCTTTGACAACACTTGAAACGGCTGACAACTTCATGCGCACACCCTGCTCCCGCAATTCCTGGGTCGGTTGAATAAAAGTCCGCTGGGTATATTGGTTTTTAATCAGCCCCATTTCATTTGGCAAACCAGATTCCTCTGCAAATCCCATAGCCGCAGATAGGGAAGAGTTTGGCACACCAACGACAATGTCTGCTTCCTGTTGAAATTCCTGGGCCAAACGACGTCCCATATTTTTACGAGCCGTGTGGACATTGACCCCGTGAATGACCGAATCTGGGCGAGCAAAGTAGACATACTCCATAGAGCAAACTGCCAGTTGCGTATCTCTTGTATAGCTATCATATTGAATTCCTGAATCATCAATGACGACAATTTCACCAGGCTCCACATCTCGTACCCAGTCAGCTCCCACTACTTCAAAAGCACAAGTTTCACTAGCAACTACCCAGGCACCATTTTTCATTTTGCCTATTGAAAGTGGTCGGAAGCCGTTTGGATCCAGAGCTGCGACCAGCTTGTCTTCCAGCATAATCAGGTAGGCAAAACCGCCTTTAACAGTATTGAGGGCTTCCTTGATTTTGCCCATAAAGTCTGGATTGTGACTGCGGCGAATCAAGTGCATGAGAATTTCAGTGTCAGAAGAAGAAGAGAAAATGGAACCATTTTTTTCAAGTTCAGCCTTCAAACTTACCGCGTTGGTCAAATTCCCATTGTGTGCCAAACCCACCTGCATATCTGCAAAATCAAAGAGGAAGGGCTGAATATTATTGATAGAAGCAGAGCCAGAAGTTGCATAGCGGACATGACCAATGGCAGCCGTTCCTGTCAAGGCTTCTAAATCTGCTGGATTTTTGAAGACTTCTGCAATCAGACCTGTTCCGCGATGGCGACGCAAATGCCCACCATCATTGGCTAAAATCCCTGCCCCTTCTTGCCCACGGTGCTGCAAACTATGGAGACCAAAATAAGTAACCTGAGCAGCTTGTGGGTGTCCCCAAATACCGAAAACACCGCATTCTTCGTTGAGTGATTTAACTTCGTATGTCATATTTATTTTCCTGTAAAATAGCGAACTGCTGAAACAAAGAGCCCTTGGTCTTTCTTACCTGGAATGTTTTGGAAAAGACCGTCCTCGTACCGCTCCGAATGCCCCATTTTCCCGATAATTTGACCGTTGCGGCTGGTAATACCTTCAATGGCATGGCTAGAACCGTTTGGATTGTACTTAGAATCCATGCTTGGCTGACCAGTAAAGTCAACGTATTGGCTGAAAATTTGCCCATTATCCCGCAAGATGGCAAACTCTTCATCGGTCACCACAAATTTTCCTTCCCCGTGAGAAACTGGGATAGCGTGAATGTCACCGACCTGGACACCCGCCAACCACGGTGAGTTGACATTGGCAATCCGTGTCTCCACCATTTTGGCAACGTGCTGGTTGGCATCGTTGTAGAAGAGGGTCGGACTGGTTTCACCAGCCTCCTCAAAGTTTCCATACGGCAGCAAGCCCGATTTGACAAGGGCCTGGAAGCCATTACAGATACCGATGATGAGGCCACCTTTTTCTATAAATTGATCAATAGCAGAGCGGACCTTGGCGTTTCGTAAGATGGTCACGATAAACTTGGCAGACCCGTCTGGCTCATCCGCAGCCGAGAATCCCCCTGCTAAGAAAAGAATATTGGCCTTGGTGATATTGTCAACCATAGTGTCAACCGATTTTTCAATGCTCTCTGCATCCAAGGTTACAAACGGAACAAGATTGACTTTTGCACCAGCCTGTTCAAAGGCCTTGGCAGAATCGTATTCTGAGTTGGTACCTGGGAAGACTGGAATGTAAACTACAGGTACTTCTTCTCTTTCCTTGACTTGCACAACTGAGTCGCTTGCAAGAGCTGGAACCTCTTGTAGCTCTGTCGCCTGTTCAAATTCCGTTGGGTAAACTTCTTCTAACTTACCTTCAAAGGCTGCCTGCAGGTCCTGTCCAGCTAGGTTGACACCGTTGACAAGCAGTGTAAAGTCAGCGGTGGTTTGTCCAATTTTCACAGCATCTGGAATGTCTTCTTTCGATGTGAAGACAAATCCGCCAAGCTGACCTGTCAAGCTGGTTTCAAGATCTGCAAGTTCGACTCTTGCTCCGATTTGGTTTCCAAAGGACATGAGGGCTAGACTTTCTAAGACACCACCGTACTTGACTGCACTAGCAGCCGTAATCGCATAATCGCTTTGCCATTTTTCAAAAGCCTCAAAATTAGACTTCATAAGGGCAAAATCAATATCTTCGGACAAAATCTGACCTGGTAAGTAGTAAATGTACTCGCCAGCCGCCTTGAACTCAGGCGAGAGGACCTTGCGACTGTCAGCCGTGGTCACGCCAAAGGCAACCAGGGTTGGCGGAACTGTCAATTCCTCAAAGGTACCAGACATGGAATCCTTGCCACCGATAGACGGCAGGCCAAGCTGGATCTGAGCCTCGATAGAGCCTAGAAGTGCTGCTACTGGCTGACCAAAACGCTCTGCCTGCTTGTCCATGCGTTGGAAGTATTCTTGATAGGAGAAGCGAGCCTTGGACCAGTTAGCACCTGTTGCCACCAAGCGAGCAGCCGCTTCAATGACCGCATAGGCTGCAGCATGATAAGGAGACCATTCTGCCAAATAAGGATGATAGCCCTGAGCCATGACAGAAGCCGTTGTGGTCACACCGTGTCGGACAGGCAACTTTTGTACCGAACTTTCTGTCGGAGTCAACTGGTGACGACCTCCGAGTGGGTGGTTGACAGTTGAACGACCAACAGATGAGTCGAAAATCGTCTGCAAACCTTTTTGACTAGCATGGTTGAGATCTGAAAGAAGGTCTTTCAAGTCCTCTTGTAGTGTTTTGGCAGATGTTGTACGTGTTTCTGGTAAGTTGACAGCACTGTCAACTACCTTGGCATCGACGACTACACGGACACCGTTGGTATCAAGGAAGGAACGTTCCAAATCAACAATGGTTTGTCCATTCCAAGTCATGACTAGGTTTGGTTTTTCAGTGACTTTAGCCACGACAACCGCATGGATATTTTCCTGACGGCAGGCTGCGATGAAGGCGTCTACGTCCTCTGGACGAACAACGACACTCATCCGCTCTTGTGATTCCGAAATAGCAATTTCCGTTCCATTCAAGCCTGCATACTTGAGTGGAACCTTGTCCAAATCGATTTCAAGACCATCTGCCAGCTCACCAATAGCAACGCAGACACCTCCTGCACCGAAGTCATTAGATTTTTTAATCAAGCGAGTCACGTCACCATTGCGGAACAAACGTTGGATTTTGCGTTCTTCAATGGCATTCCCTTTTTGGACTTCCGCACCAGCTGTTTCGACAGACTTAACTGTCTGTACCTTGGACGAGCCTGTTGCCCCACCAATACCATCGCGACCTGTTTTGCCTCCTAACAAGATGACCACATCGCCTGCGACTGGTTTTTCACGGACTACATTTTCCTTTGGAGCTGCACCGACTACGGCACCCAACTCCATACGTTTAGCGACAAAGCCTGGGTGGAAATATTCACGCACATAGGTGGTCGCAAGACCGATTTGGTTACCGTATGAAGAATAACCATGTGCTGCGGTTTTAGAAATGATTTGCTGTGGCAATTTCCCTGGGCGAGTAGCTGTCAGAGGCTGGGTAATATCGCCCGCACCTGAAATCCGCATGGCTTGATAAACATAAGAACGACCTGACAAAGGATCACGAATGGCTCCACCGATACAGGTTGCGGCTCCACCGAAAGGCTCGATTTCTGTTGGGTGATTGTGGGTTTCATTCTTAAACATGAGGAGCCATGGCTCTTTCACGCCGTCCACATCCACTTCAATCTCCACCGAGCAGGCATTGATTTCATCTGACACTTCCATATCATCCAGACGACCATTTGCTCTCTCATAGCGACCAAAAATCGTCGCCATATCCATCAATGTCTGCGGCTTGTCTGTCCGACCTAATTCTGTTCGTATAGCCAGGTACTTGTCATAAGTCGCCTGCAATTGCTTTTGGAATTTTGAAGCTGAAAAATCGATAGATCTGAGTTCCGTTTCAAAAGTCGTATGACGGCAGTGGTCACTCCAGTACGTATCCAAGACCTTAAGCTCTGTCTCGGTTGGCACACGACCAATTGACTTGAAATAGTTCTGAATAAAGAGCAGATCTTCCACTTCCATAGCCAAGCCAACTTCTCGCTTGTAAGTTGCAAACTCTTCCGCCCCATAACTAGCAAAAAAGTCCAAGCTTGGAATAGTCGCATCTGACACCGAAAACTCCTGAGCCACCAAAGGAGCCCCCAAATCCTTAAAACGCGAATCCACAGGGTTGAGCAAATAGTTCTTGATAGCAGCTAACTCTTCTTCCCGCACATCGCCATTCAAGATATAGAGCTGACCTGTATTGACACGCACCTCCTGACGACTGCCCAATAAGAGAAGGGCCTCCTGACTGCTGGCCGCCCGCTGATCAAACTGCCCAGGAAGAGCCTCAATCGCAAAATAAGCAGCCCCCTCCAAGTCAAGCTCCGCTTCCGACAAGACCTTGTCCGTCACCTGCTCGGTAAAGATATGCTTGATCGCCTGCTCCTGCAAGTCCTCCTCAAGATTGAAAACATCATACACCTGCACCAGACGTACACTCGTCAAACTCGTCAGCTGCAAATTATGGGTCAACTCCTTACGAAGAGCCTCCGCCTTAATCTGAAAATCCGCCTTCTTCTCAACAAAAATCCGCTTCGCCATTTTTTCCAATCCTTACTTCACTTCTTGTAATTTTGCCAATACGACCTCGTAAACCTCGGTCAATTCCCCGAGACCCCGACGGAAAACATCCTTGTCCAGATGGTTGCCATCCGCATCCCACAAACGACAATTATCAGGAGAAAACTCATCCGCCAATAAAATCTGACCAGACGAGTCAACCCCAAATTCTAGCTTGAAATCCACCAAAGTCAGCCCAATCTGTGCAAACAAGTCCTTCAAGAACCCATTGATTCGTCTTGTTTCTTCCTTGATATAGGCGATTTCTTCTGAACTAGCTAGCTTAAGAAAAGCAATATGTTCATCGTTGATAAAAGGATCGTCCAACTCATCTTTTTTATAGTAAAATTCTACGATAGGAGTAGCTAAGGCTATCCCTTCCTCCACCCCGAAGCGTTTTGAGAAAGACCCAGCTGTCACATTTCTCAAAACCACCTCAAGAGGAATAATCTCCACCTTCTTATTCAACTGCTCCGTATCCGACAAACGCTTGATGAAATGCGTTTGGACCCCAGCCTCATTCAACTTTTCAAAAATCAAAGATGAAATCAGATTGTTCAGCCGGCCCTTGCCTACAATCTGTTCTTTCTTACCACCATTAAAAGCCGTCGCCTGATCCTTGTAAACCGCAACAATCTGGTCACTGTCAGCCGTAGCGTAGATGTCTTTGGCTTTTCCTGAATAGAGAAGGTCTGTTTTCATGAGAATGTTCGCCTTTCATAAAATATTCTAGTCTTTTCGTTTATTCTATCACATAACATTCGCGTTAAAAAGTATTTGACGGTATTTTTAAAAAAATAAAGAAAAACGCCCGTAAACTACGAACGTTCTTTTAATTGACTCCAAATAAAATCCACAATATCTGCTAATGTTTCAAAGCGTTCAATGGCCGCATCCGGCACATCTACTCCGAACTCATCCTCTAAGGTCAGGACAAATTCCATGATTTCCACCGAATCTGCAGCAATATTATCGGCCAAAGTAGACTCAGGTTGAACGTGGAAGTCTTCCCCCTTCTCATCCTGAATCAATTCAACAACTCGCTGATAGACCTGCTCTCTAGTCATTGTTTTCCTCCACTACTGAAAATTTGGCAACTGATTTCTCCACAATGCCAGCCTCCAAAATGGAACGTGTCTGCTTGATGGTATAGAAAATTGACTGAGCATCGCTAGACCCATGTGCCTTGATGACAGGTGCTTTTAGACCGAGCAATACAGCACCACCTGCAGTTTTATAGTCCATAGCCCCCAAGGCCTTTTTCAAGGTTGGCTTGACCAAAAGACCACCCAATTTAGCACGCAGACCACCATTCTTGATTGAGCCAGTCAACTGACCAACGATGGATTTTGCAGTTCCTTCAACTGTTTTCAGCACAGCGTTTCCCGTGAAACCATCCGTCACGACCACATCCGCCACGCTGTTAAGCAACTCACGCGCCTCCACATTTCCGATAAAGTTAATCGACTTGTCTTCCGCCAAGAGTTTATAGGCTTCTTGATGAACTGGCGTACCCTTGGTATCTTCCGTACCGTTGTTCAAAAGTCCCACACGAGGTTGTTTGACACCACGCACGTGCTCCGCGTAAAATGAGCCAAGGATACCATACTGATAGAGGTGATGAGCTGTATTTTCAGCATTTGCCCCCAAGTCCATCATATCAAATCCCTTGCCATCCATAGTCGGAAGAGTTGACATAAGACCAGGACGGTCGATATGCTTGATACGACCGACTACAAAGACACCTGCTGCCAAAAGAGCACCCGTATTTCCAGCCGACAAGACCGCATCTGCCTGACCATCCTTGACAGCCTTGGTCGCTAGGACCATAGAAGCCTCTTTCTTCCGACGAATAGCCTTGACAGGCTCATCATCTGAATTGATTTTCTCCGTCGTATGAATGATGCTGACACGCTCTGTCGCTGTCAAATACTGCTTGATTTTAGCCTCATCACCATAAAGTTGAATGTCAATGTCTGGAAAGGCAGCCAAGGCTTGATTGACACCTTCTACCACTGCCTGAGGGGCATGATCCCCACCCATAGCATCTACTGCAATACGTTTCATCTATCTAGTTCCTTCACTTTAGTCTTAGAGATATTATAGCACGATTTCAACTTTTTTCCTATTATTGAAAATAGCAGAGCAAAGCAAACACCCTTTCTAATCACTAGAAAGGGCATAACACCTTAAAATTCCATCTTTTTAAAATACTTCAAAGTCAGATAGGCTAATACCGACGAGTAGACCAAGGTAACCAAAACAGATGTTCCTAATGTTGAAAACAGGCTTGCTCCTTCATACAAGGCATCGAGGTTCCCCAATGGAAAGAAACTAGCTAAACCAAATATACCTAAAATACTTGACCCCAGTGAGTAACCAAAGGCAACTGTCATGGTTGCCCCAACTCCTGAATACAAGGAAACACAAGCAGCCAGTAAGACACAAATCAACATATCTAACATGACACCGAGGACACTTTGGACAAAAACTACATTCTCCACTGTTTTTATATGATCCCAGAAAGTCAAGGTCGCATAGTCCATATGTCCAAAGCGTGTGTAGTAATAAACCACCATCACCAATAGAAAGATTCCTGTATAGATGAGGACAATCGTTGCTAGACTCAAGACCTTAGCCCAAAAGATGTCCTGACGCTTGATGTCCTTATAGAGAAACATAGTATGACTATCCGCCTCACCCTTAAAGACCGTATAGGTCAGGTAGAAAAGGGCTAAAATCGGGAGAACAAAGTCACTAGCAGTTCTAAAGGTTACACCAGTTAGAGTAACGAATGAAAAAAGATAGTCACCCATCACATGTGGCACCATAAAGTTGGAACCTTTTGGTAAAAAGGTTGCAACCAGAACCATAGTTGGAAAGAGGAAGGCAAAGGCAAGGAAAATCTTAGTTTCCTTCCTCTTCCAAACACTGGCAAAAACAGGTTTAAAAATTGCTAACATACTATTCACCTCGACTAAAAATTTCTTTCAAGTGGTTTTCTTTTACATGAAGCTTGCTGATCAAGTTTTGACTAGCTAGGTAGGCTAGGACAGCATTGAGTTCTCCACTGCTTGCCTGAGTGGAAATCTCTAGGACATCCCCATCCAGAGTGATTGCCTCTGTCAGATAGGCTGAGAGAGCTTCCTTATCTGCTCTGCTATTGACCTCTACCAAGACGCTTGGAGCTGACTGCCCAGCAAACTCATCTGCCAACTGACCTTTTTCGATATAGACATAACGCTCACAGAGAGCTTCCAACTCACCAAGCTGGTGACTGGAAATCAGCATAGAGATATTGCGCTCCTGTGACCAAGACTTGAGAATATCAATCAACTGTTGGACACCGACAGGGTCCAAGCCCACAAAAGGCTCATCCAAGATGAGGAAGTCTGGCTCTGCTACCATCGCAATAGCCAAGGCCGTCCGCTGTTTCATACCAAATGAGAACCCTTTTGGTTTACGGTTGCGAGCCTCCCACAAGTCTAAGAGCTTGAGGGTCTTTTCAATATTTGGAAACATCTCTGTCCTACCATGCAAAGTCAGGTAAAACTTCAAATTATCAATAACCGACATCTCTGGATAGAAAACAGGGTCAATCATAATCCCAAAATCCTTGAGCAAGTTATCTGCCGTATGAATATCCACACCATTATAGGTAATGGTTCCTGTTGTCGGCTTGAGGGATTTGGCCATCAATTTCATCAGAGTTGATTTTCCGGCCCCGTTTTTACCGATCAGGCCGACGATTTCACCTTTTTTAATCTCCAAACTCACATCTTTCAATGAGTAAAAGTCATTTCCAGCAAATTGTTTTGATAGGTTCTTGATTGTAAGCATTGTTATTCTCTCTTTCTTAGGTATCTTTAATATTCAATTTTTTCAAAATTCTTGCGTGCCGAACGATAGGCCAATCCAAAATATAGCAGGATCAAACCTAAACTAATAGCAAAGGCAAGTCCAAATGGAAACTGTCCAGCCAGTTTGGTCGCATAGGTCGGTGGGAAAGCATAGCGAAAACCATTTAAGAGTGGACCTACTTGAGCAAAGAGGTTAAAAAGTACCCCTGACAAGACAGCCATTATGGTTGTTCGCTTGATGGATACTGCCGCTACCAGACTGATTAAAATCAGATTTAAGCCAATCATCGTCAAGATATAGAGCAAACTATATGCAGCTTGATGAGCAGGAAGCCAGTGAAAACCATACCGGGGAGCAATGGTAAGGACATAGGTCAGGCTAGCGATAAGAACTGTCCCTAAGAAGTAAATCACATAGACAGCAAAGAGACTGAGCAACTTGGCATGAAGAATGCTAGATTTCTTGATATCCTTGTAAAGAAACAGGATTCCTGAACCAATCTCATCACGAAAGACCGACGATACGATAAAGCCCATAATTAAGGCAGGCAAGACCATCTGGAATTGCAACTCCAAAGCCGACACGATAAAGGAAAGCCAACTACTTGTTACATCTGTGTTGATTTGAGCTTCTCCTATCCCAGACAAGCTAGTTACCAACAAGGGCAGGAAGGTGAAGGCTAAAAGAATATTCACATCACGTCTTTTAAAAACGGATTGAAATACTGAAGGAAACAGATTCATAATTTAACTCCTTAGGAATTGATTTGTTTTACAAAAAGAGTATAACCCAAAAGAGCAATATAAAATGACCACTCTAATGAATGGTCGTTTATTTGTCATGAACGGTAAATGTTATGTTTCAGCCGTCTGTGGCACATGTAGTTCTTGACGGAATCGAAAAGCCTGACTAGTCGTCACCAGTCTAATAGATGGATAGTGTGACAGGATTTTCTGCACATTGGCCAAACCAATCCCTCGCCCCTCACCCTTACTGGATTTTCCATAAGAAAAGATAGATTTTGTTTGAATCCGTTCTTCCGCTGTACTATTTTCGATGATAAGGATTTTTTCACCTTGGTCTTCAAAATAAGCCACAAGCAGACTCTTCTCAGCTGACAAACTGGCTGCCTCTATGGCATTATCTAAAAAGATTGATAGGATAGTCACCATATCCAGCAATTCGATCCCTGCTGGAGCGGTACTGACTTCTTCTATCTCAACGGTCAGCTGAATCCCCCGACTTTGAGCTTCCATCAGCTTAGCAGATAAAATACTTTTCATCGCAGTATTATCCAGATGAGCTAGATTTCCAATATCATAGGCATCTTGATAAAATTTCTGGTCTGTCCCTGCTAAAACCGTTTGATAGATAGCCTTGATTTCACTGATATCTTCCTGCTTGATAGCTTCATTGAGACTAACCAAGATATTGGTATAATCATGTCGAAAGCTTCTAATATCCTTATACAGGCTTTCCACATGCTGACTGTAGTCTTCTAAAGAAGATAATTGAGCATCCTTGGCCTCCTGCAATTCCTCAGTCAACTGCTCTTTTAGCTTGGTATTGAGGAAAAAGAGACTACCGATAAAGTAGGCAAAGTAAATCTTAATAAAATCTAGATAAACCTGACTGTCCCCTATGCCAATGGCTACCGAAAAGTCCATTTCCCCTACTGATTGCCCAAAAACGAGCAACGCATGCACCACAACAACATAGAAGAGCATAGAATAAATGAGGTTCTTGAGACTCTTTTTAAACTTAGGGTAGGCAAAAACCTTCTTCATGTGCTGAAAATCAATTCCCAGCAAACGGATAAAGGTTCGATAAAAAGGAATAAAGAGCAAAAGGACCACTACCACAAAGAGAATATCAAGCCATTCCAGATGTGTCTGCCATAGTTGAAAGGTTGTCCACTTAAGCTGGTAAATCCCAAAGGTTCGCTGAAATAAATCAACCAAGACAAAAGGTACCAAACCGTAGAACAAGGATTGAGACCAAGTCCAAGACCGCTGAAACACCAAGAGATAGACCTGGAAATAAAAGGGTTCAATGTAAGGAATACTGTCTGGAAAAAGAATGAATAATCCCGAGAATAGACCTGAGAAAACAAGCAATCGCCACCATTTCAAGCTCAGCTGACTCAACTGATTAAACACTCCAAGCTTGATAAACCAGTCGATGAAGGACACTAGAAATACTAAACCAATAGCCATCATTTCCCAACCCTCTCCAGCAAACCTTTCAGTTTCATTCGAGAGACCAAGCAAGATTCCTCCTGTTCAAAATACACCATCCTCTCCACAGCATCCACACGAAGAATATTAGCAGGATTGACCACATAAGCCCGATGGCTCTGGTACAAGCGTTCATCCGTTTTAGCAATATCTGACACCTTGCCATAAAACTCCGTATGACCTGACTTGGTTGTCAAGACGACCTTATGAGGCGTTGAAGAGGTTTCAAAATACAAAATATCTGAAAAAGGAACTTGAATCTGAGAAAACTCACTCTTGAAAACAAAAGCATCATCGCTCACAGTCTGACTGATATGACTGTAAGCATGTTGGAGAACATCTGCCACCGCTTCCTTAAAGGCAGGTTCATCCAACCCCTTATCAATAAAATCAAGAGCTGACACACGGTATTTATAGGTCAAAGGCATAAATTCCGAATGCGTCGTCACAAAAACAATCACAGCATGCGGATCACGCGCTCTTATCTCCCGCGCAATCTCCATCCCTTTCTTCTCCTCACCCCTAATCTCAATATCTAGGAAAAAGAGCTGATGATTTCCAGTCTCTGTCACAGCCTCAAGTAACTGCTGAGGTTTACCAAACACTTCCAAGGTCTTATAGGCAACGTCACTCGTTTTTACAACTTCCTCAATTGCTTGCTCCAACCTAGCTTGTTGCATAAAATCATCTTCCAAGATAAAAATCCGTAACATCTCATCCCCCATTCATGACAAAATAAAGACTGTTCATGATAGCTCCACCCCATTTTCTCTAAAATTTCCTATACTAAGATATATCAAAGAAAGGAGGCAACATGAACTATATCCTAAAACCATTCTTCTATCCAAACACGATAGAAACCATTCTAAGACAACTTGGACAACCCTTCCAAGTCAAACACAAGGAAGATTTTCCCGTCGCCCATCAAATTAACTACTATTTTATCATAAATACCCCTCAAAACATATTCTGGGATGGAATGAAGGTAGCAAAAACCATTCGCCAGAGAGATGACACTGGACAGCTCATCTTGATTGATGAAGAGCCTGACTACCAAGTCTGCTTCCGAAGCCACCTCTCCTTCCTAGCTGTCCTGACACCACACCAAGCCCAAACAGAATTAAGGGAATACCTACAAAACAGCCCTCTCCATTGAGAAGGCTGTTTCTATAGTCGAATGAATTAGCTTTCAGACAAGGAACTGAGACGCAGGCTGCTAGAACAGCCTCTAGGCTGTTCTAGGTTGGAGATAAGACTTGCGAAGCTAGTTACTTTCGTAGAGTACGGCAAGATGAAAGTGACGATGTATCAAAGTTAATTCAAATGACTATATTTATTCTTCTGACTTCATAATCTTCCCCCAAGAAGATAAATCATCTATAAATTTCTTGGATTTCAAGTGAATCCCCACATATTCCTCGTACAGCTGGTCAATAAAAAGCCGTAATTTTCGCTTCATCTCAGGCTTGATGGAAATGGTTTCCAGTTCATCAAAGGAAATAGCCTGAAATTGATCAAGCAGATAGGGAACATTGGGATCCAGATAAGCCCGTCGCTCATCTTGTTGATAGTGTTGCGGACACAAGACACCGCTGTACTTGTAGGAATAGTCAAAAGGCAATCCAACCCGATGACAAGAAGCACACTCGTGAAAATTCAGACTGATCCCAAAACGTCCCAAGAGCTGAATTTCAAAGATATTGGTCAAAATTTCATAGTCCAAACCCGACTCCATCAAATCTAAGGTCTTGACCAAAAATGCAAAGAGGGCTGGGTCATAGACCTTGTCCTGCAAGGCCGCATCTGCCAAGGCCAAGATGTAGGTGGCATAGCTGAGCTTAAAAATATCACTATTAATAGACTTAAAAGGCTGTACCTGATGAAAATCTTCGATATAAGACAGACCATCATCATTGATTTTAACGATAAAATCCGCATAGGTCAAAGGCTGAATAGAAGCTACCAGCTTGGACTTAGAGGCATGTTTCACGAAAAACATTCGCTTGCCAGCCTTCTCCGTAAAAATCTTGACCAGCTTGTCATCTTCCCTAAAATTCCGATTGTAAAGGACTAATCCCCTGGTTTCAATTCGTTCCATTTTCTTCTAGATAGTCTTTCAAGCGATCCATGGCCGTCTGAATGGTGTCCATGCTAGCCGCATAGGAAATCCGTACATAGCCTTCACCATACTGGCCAAAGGCTGCACCTGGAATAAAAGCCACCGCTTTCTTTCTCGCAAAGTCCTGTAAGAAACTAAAGGAATCTTGATTGTAGCCTGCAGGGATTTTGGCAAAGATGTAAAAAGCTCCATCAGGCTTGATAATTTTAAAGCCTAAGTCCGTCATCTTCTCTATGATGTAATCCCTACGCTTGACATACTCCGCTCGCATCGGAAGAGCATCATCCTTACCATTTTTCAGGGCCTCAACTGCACCATACTGCATAGCAGTTGACGCAGCAGTCACGAGATATTGGTGGCTCTTGATGATTTGAGCGATGATTGGAGCCTGACTCATAATCAAGCCAATCCGCCAACCTGTCATGGCATGGGACTTGGACAAACCTTGGATCAAAATGGTCTGCTCTGGCAAAAACTCCGCAATCGAAGTATGAGGCTGACCAGTATAAGTCAGCTCCGCATAGACCTCATCTGATAGGACAAATACAGGAAATTTACGCAAGACATCCGCAAAAGCCTCGATTTGTTCACGAGAGTAAGTCACACCTGTTGGATTGGCAGGATAGTTGAGAATGACAGCTTTTAGCTTATCCCCCTGCTCAATAATCGCCTCTTCCAACATCTCAGGTGTCAAAACAAAATCATTTGCCGTCGTATCGATTTCAACAACATCTGCTCCCACCATATTGACAATTGGTTCATAACCAGGATAGGCAGGGGCAGGTAGAAGTACCGTATCCCCAACTTCCAAAATAGCAACTAAACTCGCTGACAAAGCTTCTGTTGCACCAATCGTAGAGAGGATTTCATTTTCTGGATTGTAGTGTAAATTATATTTCTCAGCCACAAACTCAGCTGCCGCTTGGCGCAACTCCAAAAGACCAGCCATGCCAGTATAATAACTCTGGTTAGCATCAATTGCAGCCTTAGCCGCTTCTTTGACATGATCAGGCGTTGTAAAATCAGGCTCTCCCAAGGTCAGTTTCAAAATCCCTGGAACATCCGAAATAGACTGATCAAACTGACGAATCATCGAAACCTCAATCCGATTCAAATTCTTATTAAAACGATTTAATAAATCCATTCTGCCACCTCAAAAACATATAAAACTATTATAATACATTTTGAAAATAAATGTAAAAAAGAAGAGTCATTTGACTCTCCTCATACCTATTTATTTAACACGACTTGCCTCAAACAAAGGCGACAAGGGACGTTTTTCATGAATACGAATAATCGCTTCCGCTAATAATTCTGCCGTTGAAATATGTTCGATTTTATCAATTAAGCGATCTTCTGCAATTTCAATTGTATCAAGAACAACCAATTTCTTAATTGCTGACTTACTAATGTTATCCATAGCAGGCCCTGACAATACTGGGTGCGTACATGAAGCATAAACAGCTGTTGCCCCTGCATCTGCCAAAGCATCCGCTGCATGACAGATGGTACCCGCAGTATCAATCATATCATCAATCAAGATACAAGTTTTATCCTTAATATCGCCAATAATGTTCATCACTTCTGATGTATTCATCTTATCAACACTACGACGTTTATCAATAATAGCAATCGGTGTCTTCAAGAACTGTGCTAACTTACGGGCACGTGTCACACCACCATGGTCAGGTGATACAACAACATAGCCATCACCTACCATACCACGACGCTCAAAATAATCCGCAATCAATGGAGCCCCCATCAAATGATCAACAGGAATGTCGAAGAATCCCTGAATCTGCGCAGCATGCAAATCAATTGTCAACAAACGATTGACACCCGCTGTCTGCAACATATTAGCTACCAATTTTGATGTAATTGGTTCCCGTGCACGAGCCTTTCGGTCTTGGCGTGCATAACCATAATAAGGCATTACTACGTTTACTGATTCAGCAGATGCACGTTTAAGAGCATCAACCATAATCAAAATTTCCATTAAATTATCATTAACTGGTGAGCTAGTGGATTGAAGAATATACACATGAGTTCCACGAATTGATTCTTCAATATTCACTTGAATCTCACCATCTGAAAATTGACGAACACTTGATTTTCCCAGAGGAATTCCTATTTTTTTCGACACCTGTTCAGCTAACTTCTGATTTGACGAAAGAGCGAACAATTTTAAGTCAGTAAACGCCATGACAGCCTCCTATATATTTCTACCTTTACTATTCTAACCCTTTTTCCTTCATTTTTCAAACAAAAATAGAGCGCAAATCCACACGCTCTATTTGAAAATTTCTTAATATGGAGGGTAAATGTAGTAAACTGCTCCCTCAGAAGTCGTTGTTGGGTTGAAATAACCACCACGATGGTTACCAATATAACGACGACCCATGTAGTTTGATTCAACAACTTGGATACTTGTTGAAGATTGAACAGCCGTAACAACCGCTACGTGCCCATAATAACCACCTGTCCAAACAGCAATCGCACCTACTTGTGGAGTAGAACCTGTACTAAAACCTTCAGCACGTGCTGATGCTAACCACTGTTTAGCATCTCCCCAGTAAGGACCAACCCATGAAAGTTGAGATTTAACTCCCCAAGTACACTCACCAACTGGGTAAGATGAAGCATCATAACGCGCATTATTTGCTGCCGCTGAACTACCTGAACCTGATGATGTAGATGTTGTAGGTGTACTTACCGTTGGTGTAGATTGTGATACTGTTTGAGTAGGAGCTGCAACCGTTTCAGTCACTGTAGTTTCTACTGGCGTTGACACGACTGGTGCTGATACTGAAGCTACTTGTTGCTGTGCTAGAGCTGCTTGTTGTGCTTGATACTCCGCTTGACGAGCTGCCGCTTGACGAGCTGCTTCTTCTGCAGCCGCCTTTTGCTCTAACAATGAATTTTTCTCATCTTCAGCAGTAGCTTTCTGCACAGCCAAATTTAACTTAGCAGCTTCCAATTCAGCCTGACGCACTTGCAATACTTGAGCGTCATCTTCCAATTTTTGGCGATTAGCTGCCAAAGTAGTGATTGCCTCTTGGTTTGCCTTTTGTTTTTCAACAATTGCTTCCTTATCAGCTTTTTGTTGTTCCAACATACGGTTATTAGCTGAAACAATCTCACGCATTGCATTAACACGCGAAACAGCATCAACGATTGATTTTGAATCTAAAATTGTATTGATATAGCTTGAAGCAGAGCCATCAACTTGAGCACTACGCGCCTGCTCCTTTAAAGCACCATCACGTGACACAATATCAGCTGACAAACGCTCAATATCTTCCGCCAATGTCTGCGATTCTGCTTCCAAACGAGTATTTTCTTCTGTTAATTTCGCCTGTTCACTAACAATTGCATCAACTTGTCCTTGAATAGCATCAACTTGTTGTTGAGCTTCAGCTTGTTGTGCTGTCAATTCACTAATCTGTTGATTTTTTGCTGCAATCTGACTATCTACATCATTCGCGTTAATTACAGTCATATATTGTACATTTGATAAAGCGACTGTACTTAACAACAATGTAGCTAAGATTTTCTTCTTCATAAGCTAAACTAACTCCTCTATTCTTTCTGACTATACCATTTTATCAAAAAAATCGCGAAAGTATATTACGCGATTATTACATTTCTATGTCTTGTTTGTTATTCCAAATAAACGCTCAAATAACGGCTGTAGTACGAAAAATAAGGCCAAATTGAATAGTAAACTTGGAAGTAATTTATTAAAAACAAAGATAAACACAGACAAGTTTGTTATATGAAAAATACGAGCAAATGAATAACTAATAAATTCAAATTGAAAAATAGCTACTAGTAAAATCAGAATATTGATTCCTCGCTTGCTGACTGCACTTTGGAAGAAGAAATAAATGCAATACAAAACTAAAGGAAGGGTTGTAGTAGCAATACCAATCAGATTAAGATAACTAATATCATATACCAAACCTAGCAAAGTAAATATGAATAATGAAAAACCAAGAGACACATAGTTAGCATAAAAAATAGCTAACATAAGTACCAAATGACTTGAAATAGTAAATAATCCAACCAACCAATTTGTTACCAACGTTGAAATCTGTCCATCAAGTAATAAAATAAAGAACAAGATGGGAAACATAAATATTTCTATCATTTTATTGCGCATTTGTTTGACCTACCACTAAAACCGAATAAATGTTTGAAAAACTAGCTGTCGGCTCAACATATACTTCTCTATTTAAACTGTTACTATTTGATTTAACCGATAAAACTTTACCAATTTGGACATTTGCCGGAGTCGCACCAGCCAAATCACTAGTTACAACATTGCTACCCACTGCAATTTCATCAGCTGAGTTCAACTGATTAATGATAAAACTATTTGTATCTGCATCATAGCCCGATAAAATACCATAAATTTCTTTAGAATCAACAGAAATTTTCACAGGCAACTTCGTGAATTCATCCGAATTCGTAAATAAGGTAACAACCGCCGAATCTGAACTCAATGAACTCACGATGCCAACTAATCCACCATTAGCAACCACAAGTGCATTAGATGTCACACCACTAGTCTCACCAATATTAATTGAAATATGCTCCGACCACGATGAAGGAGTCCTCACTAAAACTGATCCTGGAATAAGTTGTTTTTCTGGAAAATCAGACACCATACCTAAACTGCTACGAAGCGATGCATTCTCTTCTTTCAAGCTAGTATTTTCAGCAGCCATCCCTTCAAGGCTCATAATAGCTTCCTTTAACTGTTTATTTTCCTCGTAAGCGTTCATCAAATCTGTCAAGACATCTTTATGCTCAGAAAAAAATCTAGTAGGTACTGAAATAACCGATTGAATTGGCGTTACAACAACACTAACGATATTATTTAAATATGGTACCTGTAACTCCTTAGAGAAAGTCACAAACAAAAGAGAAAATGACAGTAATAAAAAGATAGAAACAACTACTACTAATTTTGAAAATTTATTCATAATAGACCCTCATAGCCCCTTACCAAGATACAATAAAACGAGAATATCAAGCGATAATCTCGTTCACTACGGAGAATAAGGGATTCGAACCCTTGCGCCAGTTACCCGACCTAACGATTTAGCAAACCGTCCTCTTCAGCCTCTTGAGTAATTCTCCATCAATATAATATGGGCACGAGTGGAATCGAACCACCGACCTCACGCTTATCAGGCGTGCGCTCTAACCATCTGAGCTACGCGCCCAAGATAATAAACTTGGACAAAGTTAAATTAATGGCGCGAGACGGAATCGAACCGCCGACACATGGAGCTTCAATCCATTGCTCTACCAACTGAGCTACCGAGCCAAATTCTTAAAGAAATTGCGGGAGCAGGATTTGAACCTACGACCTTCGGGTTATGAGCCCGACGAGCTACCTAGCTGCTCCATCCCGCGGTAGTAGAAAAGGAGGATGTGGGATTCGAACCCACGCACGCTTTTACACGCCTGACGGTTTTCAAGACCGTTCCCTTCAGCCGGACTTGGGTAATCCTCCAATATATGGACCTTGTAGGACTTGAACCTACGACCGCTCGGTTATGAGCCGAGAGCTCTAACCAGCTGAGCTAAAGGTCCAGCAAACAAGAATATATAGCGGCGAAGGGGATCGAACCCCCGACCTCCCGGGTATGAACCGGACGCTCTAGCCAGCTGAGCTACACCGCCAAAATAATATAATCGGGAAGACAGGATTCGAACCTGCGACACCTTGGTCCCAAACCAAGTACTCTACCAAGCTGAGCTACTTCCCGATACTATTAAAAATAAAGCTCCCCTAACGTCTCCATTAAGCGAGTGATGCACCCTAGAGGAGTCGAACCTCTAACCGCCTGATTCGTAGTCAGGTACTCTATCCAGTTGAGCTAAGGGTGCTAACTATTATAATCTTCATGCCGAGGACCGGAATCGAACCGGTACGATGTTGCCATCGCAGGATTTTAAGTCCTGTGCGTCTGCCAGTTCCGCCACCCCGGCCTCTCAAAGCGAACGACGGGATTCGAACCCGCGACCCCCACCTTGGCAAGGTGGTGTTCTACCACTGAACTACGTTCGCAATCTTTCCTAATGCCGGCTACATGACTTGAACACGCGACCCTCTGATTACAAATCAGATGCTCTACCAACTGAGCTAAGCCGGCCTATTTCTATTCTATGCGGGTTAAGGGACTTGAACCCCCACGCCCGAAAGCGCCAGATCCTAAATCTGGTGCGTCTGCCAATTCCGCCAAACCCGCATATGACTCGTGCTGGGCTCGAACCAGCGACCCATTGATTAAAAGTCAATTGCTCTACCAACTGAGCTAACGAGTCGAAAATATGAAGCAAACTCCGTTTGCTCTATCTCCAACTTCAAATAGTCTTCCAGACTATTTGAACGGTCCCGACGGGAATCGAACCCGCGATCTTCGCCGTGACAGGGCGACGTGATAACCGCTACACTACGGGACCTATGGGAGTTAACGGGATCGAACCGCTGACCCTCTGCTTGTAAGGCAGATGCTCTCCCAGCTGAGCTAAACTCCCAATTTGCTAAGCGACTACCGTATCTAACAGGGGGCAACCCCCAACTACTTCAGGCGTTCTAGGGCTTAACTGCTGTGTTCG
>NZ_JARQOZ010000024.1:0-33063 GCF_046032115.1 Streptococcus suis
GTGAGATAAGGAAAGTCGTCACTATCCTCTTTTGGACGGTAACAAATTGGATAAAATACGAACTACGGGAATGATTCGTCTTGGAATAATCTTTTTATTTTTCTTTGCATATAGTATAATAATATAAATAAACACCAAAAAGGAGACCAACATGATTCACTTGATTTGTCCTAATCCAGCCCTAGATCGCACCTTGCTTGTGGAGAAGATTGAAAAGAACATTCCCCTCCGTCCGACAGAGGTCAGGGATTATCCCGGAGGCAAGAGCTTCAACGTAGCCTATGCCCTCCGTGAAAATGGCGTGACCGACTATACCATTCATACTATTTTGGGTGGGCAGATTGGTCGCTACATCCAAGACCTCAATGTCCAAAAGGGAAATCATTTACAGGTGGTTGAAAATGACCAGAATACTCGAACCTGCAATATCTATGTGGAAACTAGTACAGGTGACGTGGTGCTTTTCTATGAAAAAGGCTTTGAACTGACAGAGGACCTGCTCAATCAATTCACCCAGCAGATTGAAAAGAGCCTGCAGGCTGGCGACATCCTAGTCTTTTCAGGTAGTCTTATGAAGGGCATGCCTGACGACTATATCCAGCGGCTTATTGAGAAATACCCAGAGGTTCTGACCATAGTGGACACCAGTGGACCAGCTTTACGTGCTGCTTATCAAGCTCGCCCGGCCCTGATTAAAATCAATAACGAAGAACTCAAGGACATCTATCCAGAGCTGGATGAAGAAAGTCCAGAGGATATTTTGCGGATACTAAAAGAAGTTACACCGCATGACAATATCATCATTACCATGGGAGGCAAGGGCAGTCTGGCAAAAATTGGGCAACGCTTCTTCCGTATCCAGTCGCCAAAGAAAGAAACCCGAAATCCGATTGCGGCAGGGGATTTCTACCTAGGCTTGTTAGTCAAGGGCATCAGTCAAGGTCAAGATCCAGAAATCTTCTTGAAAGAAGCGGCAGCCTTTGCGACAGCCAATTGCCTCAACTATTTCCCAGAAGTCCAGTCCGAACAGTTTCAAGCGGTACTAGATCAGGTTTTGCTGACAGAATTGTAGGAACTACGGCTTAATGGCTAAGTAAATTATTCTCATCTAGTTGTCTAGTTGGCCTATTTTCTCATCAACTGTCCCATTTTCAGAAAAATTAAATATACTAACTTTTCAAAAATACATTGACAAGAGTATATTTAAATGTTAATATAGCAATATAAAAAGAAAACGTTTACATCATGGTTACTCTATTGATTACTGCTCAAAATAGAAAGGAAAAAGGAATGAAAAGAGTACTGAAGTTTTTAGCGATTGCTTTTGTAGGTTTGTTTCTGGTAGCTTGTGGAAAAGCGACAGAAAATTCCAGCAGCGGTTCTGATTCAGGATCAGGAAAAACTTACGAAGTCGGTGTTGCTATTTACAAATTCGACGATAACTTCATGACCTTGTATCGTGAAGAATTAGATGCCTATTTCAAACAATTGAGTGAAAAAACGGGCAACAAATATGTTTTGGATATTCAAGACGGTAAGCAAGACCAAGCTACCCAAACAGAGCAAATCAATACCTTTATTGCACAAGGTAAAGATGTGATTCTTGCTAACCTCGTTGACCCAACAGCTGCAGGTTCCATCATCAACTCAGCAAAATCAGCAGACATTCCAGTTGTTTTCATCAACCGTGAACCAGAAGTTGCTGAATTGGAAATCTGGCCAGGTAAAACAACTTACGTTGGTGCGGATGCTACCCAATCAGGTACCTTCCAAGGCGAAATCATCGCTGCAACTGAAAGCAAAGGGGACATCAACGGTGACGGTAAAGTACAATACATTACCCTCTTTGGTGACCCAGCAAACGTTGATGCTCAACAACGTACTACTTACTCTGTAAAAGCACTTGACGATGCAGGTATCAAACGTGAAGCCTTGGCTGAACCATACCTTGCAAACTGGGATACAGCAAAAGGTCAAGAAGTGACAGCAGCAGCTTTGGAACAATTTGGTGACAAATTGGAAGTTGTCTTTGCAAACAACGACGGTATGGCAGTTGGTGCGGTAACAGCTATCAAGGCTGCAGGTCGTACAGTTGGAAAAGACATCTTGGTTGTTGGTGTAGACGCTATTCCAGATGCTATGGAACTTCTTGCTAAAGGTGAATTGACTGGTACAGTATTGAACGACCACTTCAACCAATCTCACACAGCAGCAAACGTTGCAGTTGAATTGATGGAAGGTAAAGAAGTTTCACCTTACTACTGGGTTGACTATGTAAAAGTTACAAAAGAAGCTGACTCAGAATTGAAAGAAGCAGAAGCTAAGAAAGAAACAATCGAAGAAATCAAAAAACGTTACGCAGAACGTGAAAAAGAGTAGTCATCCATTATAGTCAAACGAAGTCCCCTTCGGATGATGAATGAGTAATCCATTTTGAAAAACGATGAGTGCGTTCTCACTATCTATGATTCCCTTGAAAAATGGTGATTGTACGTATAGTGAGAACTTATTTTTTTGGAAAGGGAGCTGGGAGAATGAGTGAATATATTTTAGAAATGAAACATATTACCAAGACATTTCCAGGTGTTAAGGCCTTGGACGATGTAACCTTCAAACTTCGTCCAGGAACTGTTCATGCTCTGATGGGGGAGAATGGAGCCGGTAAATCCACCCTCATGAAGTGTTTGTTTGGAATTTACCATCGGGATCAAGGAACCATTGTCTTTGATGGCAAGGAAGTAGACTTCAAAGATTCCAAGGAGGCAATTGATGCAGGTGTGTCCATGATCCACCAAGAGCTACAACCCATCCGCATGATGACCATTGCTGAAAATGTCTTTTTGGGAAATTACCCTCTTGGGAAATTTAATCTGGTGGACCATACCAATATGAACCAGGATACCAAGGTCCTTTTGGAAGAGGTGGGACTCTATGTTGACCCTCGTACCTTGCTGGATACTTTGACCGTGTCCCAAATGCAGTCGGTGGAGATTGCCAAGGCGATTTCCCACAATGCCAAGGTGGTCATCATGGATGAGCCAACTTCCTCACTGACCAGCTCAGAAGTGGAAAAATTATTTGAAATCATCGCTCAATTAAAGGCGAAAAACATTGGTATCATCTATATTTCCCATAAAATGGACGAAATTCTTCGGATTTCAGATGACATCACCGTTATGCGTGATGGTCAGTACGTCGGTACCTGGCCGGCAGCGGAGATGACAACTGCCAAAATCATTCAGGCTATGGTCGGACGGGAATTGACCAGTCTCTTCCCTGAGAAAACCAACAAGGTGGAAGATGAGATTGTTCTTCGTCTGGAAGGCATGACATCACCCAACCACCTTTCCTTTAAAGATGCCAGCTTTGAGCTGAAAAAAGGTGAAGTCCTGGGAATTGGTGGCCTGGTTGGTGCCCAGCGGACCGAATTGCTGGAAGCCCTATATGGCATCCGCGCTCTTAAAGAGGGGAAAATCTTTGTCAAGGGCAAGGAAGTCAAAATCAAAAATCCAGCGGCAGCCATTGCCAATAAAATTGCTCTGGTGACGGAAGACCGGCGCTACAATGGTATCTTTGGTGTCCTATCCGTATCAGATAATGCCTCGGTGGCTTCCTTAAATCAATATCTAGGAGCCTTTGGTCTCTTAGACGCTCAGAAAATCAAAAAAGTGGTGGACCACAATGTAGAACGCCTGCGCGTAAAAACACCGACGACTAAAACCCATATCGAAAGTCTTTCAGGAGGGAATCAACAAAA
This sequence comes from Streptococcus suis, assembly GCF_046032115.1. Classification (GTDB taxonomy): domain Bacteria; phylum Bacillota; class Bacilli; order Lactobacillales; family Streptococcaceae; genus Streptococcus; species Streptococcus suis_AJ. Next base: position 3,758 of record NZ_JARQOZ010000024.1, read on the forward strand.
GGTTATCCTGGCACGCTGGTTGGCCAATGATCCAGACATTCTAATCTTGGATGAGCCAACGCGAGGAATTGATGTTGGTGCCAAGTACGAGATCTACCAAATCATTAATAATCTAGCTGCTGAGGGCAAATCCATTATCATGATTACTTCTGAAATGTCAGAATTACTGGGTGTTTCAGATCGGATTATGGTTATGTGTGAGGGACGGATTTCTGGTTTCTTGGACAAGGACGAAGCCACTCAGGAATCTGTCATGGAGCTAGCTACCAAATTTATGACTGGCAATCAAGGAGGAGATGACAATGCCTAAACTAGCGACAAAAGCCAATCAAAACTTTAATCTAGGAGAGTTCTTGACCAAGAACTCCATGTATATCGTAGTTGCAGCTATGATTTTATATACTGGTTTGACCCAGGATAATTTCTTTACCCTTGGAAATGCGGCCAACATTATGGCCAATACCTCTGTGCGTTTTATCATCGCCTTGGGTGTATCAGGCTGCTTGATCATTCGTGGTACAGACCTATCCGCAGGTCGGATTGTGGGCTTGACAGCCATTATCACAGCAACCTTGGTGCAACGACCAGACTTTGCTCAAAAATTCTTCCCAGACCTACCAGACATGCCGATTTTTGTGCCTCTCTTGGCAGCCCTAGCTGTTGGTGCCCTTCTTGGCTTGCTTAATGGTGCGATCATTTCCTTCCTCAGCGTGCCACCATTCTTGGCAACCTTGGGAACCCAGATTATGACCTATGGATTTGTCCTTATCTATTCCCAATCCAAACCAATCGGTACCTTTAAGGATGAGTTTGTGGCCATTGGTCAAGGTAAATTGTTCGGTGTTATTCCCTATATTACCATCATTGCAGCCCTAGTTGGTCTGGCTATGTGGGTGCTTTATAACAAAACCCGCTATGGTAAATACATGTATGCCATCGGAGGCAATGAGAATGCCGCAGAAGTCTCAGGTGTCAATGTTCGCTTCTCTAAAATCAAGATTTTCCTCTTGGCTGGCTTGCTCTATGGTCTAGCAGGTTTCCTACTTTCTGCCAAGACAGGTTCAGCTGGTGCAGGTGCTGGTATGGGCTATGAGCTGGATGCCATTGCCTCTGCTACCATCGGTGGTGTATCGACTGCCGGCGGTCAAGGTACTGTACCTGGTATTCTCCTTGGGGTTTTCGTCTTTGAGTTGCTCAAAGTCTGCTTGACCTACTTGGGAGTAACGCCAGATATGACCAACGTGATCCAAGGGATCGTCATCGTTGTAGCTGTAGCACTCGATATTCGTAAGACGCTGGTTAAGAAATAGAGATGACTACTAGTCAGACAAGAAATAAAATGTTCTATAAGTCTATCTTATAGTAAAGAAAGTTATAAGATATTGTTATATAAAATTGACCAAAATCACTTGAAATGGTAGATATATGTTTATATAATGATGATGTAATTATTGAGTGGAATTGGGCAACAAATCATCTTTGTTGAGTCAATATTGCTCAGTAGTCGACGGTTGTATGTGGAGATTGAATTCATGTACTGAATTTTTGATTATAGAAAAGAAAGGGGACATTATGTCAACAAAGAAAACATATCTTTTGAGAAAAACCTAAATTGATTTGGTCTCATTGGCAGCTCTTGCTCTAATAGGCTCTACTGTATCAGCTAATGAAATTGGTGTGGCAACAGCACACGGTACAGGTGTGACGGCACCTGCCCTGAATGAAAATGGTCTCTACTTCAAGAATATACCTACAGAAGCACTAACAGCAGAAAGACTTTCAGAAGTGCAAATTGGTGGTAAAGATGGTGGATTATATCTATATGCTAAGGGTAAAGGAGCGACAGTAGAATTTCCAACAACTGACCCTGCAACCCTTGTAGCTACACCAGCCGTAGCCCCTAAAGTAGAAGTTCCTAAAGCAGAAGTAGCTGCTCCTAAAGCTGCGTCTTCTAAAGCGACCGGAGTTTCATCTGCAAAACTTCCAGAAACTGGTGAAGCTTCTACAGCAGTTTACTTTGCGACTGCCCTAGGTCTTCTTGGTGCGGCAGCAATGCTTGTTAAAAAACAAGAAAACTAATATCTATTACCTAACTAATCTCGAAGCAAGGAGGCACTCTCCTTGTTTTTCTTATTGATTTACAGTGGATTGAATTAGGAAAAGGACAGACCTGGGTTATAGTGTCAGTAACCCATTCCTAAAATAACTTTAGGATTCTCAAATTGATGAGCTTAAACAGGTTCTATTTCTAGTTCATTTCGCTATAAAAAACGAAGGAAACAAGCAACTACCATATGATAAGCTTGTTTCCTTCGTTTTGTGTATTTGACATAGGGTTGATCGTTCTGCTTATTCTACCTTCTCCAAGGTCACATATACATGTGGATCTGATACTAGGTCGTAAACAGCTTCTACAGATGGATCAAAGGGATTTCCCCACATAATGACCTTGTACTGTCCATCCTCTAGGATAAATCCTGGTGCAATTCTTCCTCCTAATCCAGTCATTCCAGAGAGAAGAGCCGAATATTCCCCCTCTGCCTCGCGGATTAGGTAGTGGTTTGGAGCATATTCAACTAGGTCTGTAACTCGAGCTGTGTAGGTATGGATGAGGTGTTCTCCTTCCTCGTTTTCACTAAGTCGAAAATCTTCATAAGTAGTAAAGGTACCGTCTGCGCTGATAGTTACCTCAATATTACGCGCTTGTTGGCTACTTCCTTGCCATTTTCCAACTAGACTGTCGGGAATAGTGGTAGCTGGTAGGGTTAGGAGCTGAGTGTGAGTCGTTTCGGTGCTTAGGACACTTTCTTCGACTTGAGAGTTCTGAGTTTCTTGGTTTTGTTGACTAGCCTCTGCTGATGAATTGGCTTCGGTTGTAGTTTCTTGGGAACTAGCAGGCTTGGAGGAACTAGTCTGCTTGGTACTTGCTTGGGTCGTTTTACTGGTGGTTGCTTCTGTCTGGCTTTTTTGTTTTTTTGCTGAACAAGCTGTCAATAGACAGGTTACAGAGAGCAACAATACTGAGTAGTTGAATATCTTTTTCATTTGTTCTTACCTCCGCTTATAAACAGAGTATAGCAAATAAAAAACGGCCTGCCAATACATTTTTGTAACATTTGTAATGTATTTGTAACAATAGAAATCTTTACGTTATTTCATTTTGAAAAACTCTTCAATATCTGCCTGATTTATGCCAATCATGGGGTCGATGGTTAGCAGGTTGTCCACAGTCAAAATGTATTCTGTGGGTTGTCCACTTGTTTTTTCTGGCTGGTCTTGGTCAAGAAGGGACAGTTGCTGGCTGTTTTCTGTTACGGACTCTGTTTGTTTTGGCTTATCTGACTGGGCAGGTAGCTGGGTTTGTTTGGCTGTGGCTGTTTTTCTTTCGTTGTTTTCAGTCAGGCTTTCCTTGCTGTCCTGCTCTGCTATTTCCCCTTGGAAACGTGGGACCAGATAGGTTTTTCGGACGGTTCCGGCGTTTTTGACGGCGTAGTCGAAGGCGGAGATTTCGCCTAGGAGGATGAGCTTGCTCTTGGAGCGGGTGATGGCGGTGTAGACCAGGTTGCGCTGGAGCATGCGGTGGCTGGTACGGGTGATGGGCAGGATGACCACCTGAAACTCGCTACCTTGAGACTTGTGGATGGACATGGCATAGGCCAGGGTAATCTTGTACCATTCGTTACGGGGATAGGTGACCTCGCTACCGTCGAAGTTGATGGTAATCTCGTCCTGCTTGGAGTCGGTGTACTTGGCAGGTAGGAGGTCGGTGATGTAGCCCAAATCACCATTGAAGACATTGGCCTCAGCATCGTTGACCAGGTGGATGACTCGGTCGCCTTGGCGGAAGGCCTGCTCGTTGTGGAGGAATTCTAGCTCTCCGTCTTCTAGAGGATTGAGCAGGGCCTGGGTCATGGTGTTGAGTTGGTCAATACCTGCAGCACCACGGTACATGGGAGCGAGGATTTGGACCTCGGTGGCAGGGATACCTGACTTGATAGCTGCACCGACAATGCGTTCAATCAGAGCTGGAATTTGTTCGTTTTGGGCTTCAAAATAGGAGCGGTCAGCCTTTTTCTCACGGAAATCGCTAGGTAGAGCTCCTTGACGAATCTGACTGGCCAAGGTCACAATGGTAGAATCATCGGACTGGCGGTAGATGCGTTCCAGAGTGATGCTGGGTAGCTTGTCGATTTTCAAGAGGTCAGCTAGGACCTGACCGGGGCTGACAGATGGTAATTGCTCGGCATCGCCAACAATCAGAACTTGGGTCTGGGATGAGATATTCTGGAAGAGTTGGTTTGCCAACCAAGTATCGACCATAGAAAACTCATCCACGATGATAAAGTCGGCATCCAAATAATCATCACGGTAGGATTCTTCTTGTCCTTCTACCAGACCGAGATGGCGGTGGATGGTGGCGGAAGGCAAACCTGTCAACTCATTCATCCGTCTGGCTGCTCGTCCAGTTGGAGCGGCTAGGAGGACAGGGCATTCTTCTCGGTTGCGAGTCAGGTCAATCTTATGCAAGATGGCATAGACCGCGATAATACCGTTGATAACCGTTGTTTTTCCAGTCCCTGGTCCACCTGTCAGAATGAATAGCGGATTGGTAATGGCTTGGACAATGGCTTCTTTTTGAATGTCATCGTAGGTAAGGGAGGACATACTTTCCAGCTCTGCTATGGCAGCCTCAACGTCTGCGCGTGGGAAGGGCTTGAAACCATTTTTTCCCATCAGGCGGGTCAAGTTTTTATGGATACCATGTTCGGCAAAGTAGAGGCTGTTGTCAAAAATCTTTGTGCCTTCTTGCTGTACCTTGTCGTCTGCAATCAATCCCGTCAATTCTTTGGCAACTGCGGCAGGGTCCAGTTCTGTATGGCGGGATTTTTCCAGCAGTTCAAGGGTAGCTTCCAGCAAGTCTCTGGCCTCCACATAGGTATCGCCTGTTTCCATGGAGCGATGAATGAGGCTAAAGAGCATGCCTGCCCGAAAACGTTGGGGTGAATCGCTGGCAATTCCTAGATTTTCCGCAATCCTATCGGCAATGGTGAAACCGAGGCCCTGGACATCTTCGACCAGTTGATAGGGATTTTCTTCAATAATCTGAAGTGTTTTTTCCTTATACTGGTCTTGGATTTGAAAGGCCAATTTATTGGGAATGCCATACTCGGCTAGTTTTGCCAAGATCAGCTCGGTTCCATAATTGAGGCGGAGTTTCTCCACAAATGCCTGCATGTTCTTGCTGGATAGGCCTGTGATTTGGGTCAGTTTTTCAGGTTCAGCTAAAATCTTATCGATGGTATCTTCGCCATAGAGCTCAACGATTTTTTCTGCTGTTTTACGACCGATTCCCTTGAAATGGTTGCTGGAGAAATACTTAACCAGACCAGCTGAGGTAGGCTTGCTACGTTCGTAGCGAGAAATTTGCAGCTGTTGACCATACTTGGGATGGGTGACCAGATTGCCATAGAAACGATAGTCTTCTCCTTCAATGACATCGGCAATCGTTCCGGTCACAATAATTTCGTAGTCGTCATATTCTGCGTCAGTTTCCTCGATTTCAAGGAGAAGGATTTTATAAAAATTACTAGGATTTTCAAAAATAATCCGGTCAATAGTGCCGGTAAAATACACTTCGTTCATAGAGTTTATTTCCAATAATAATGAAAAAGAAGTTTGGAACGGATTGCTCCAAACTTGTTTGTGTTAGACTCAACGAAAATCAAAAATAGCCTAGAAAACGAAGCCGATGATAGAACTCTGTTACTATCTTATTTCAAGGTAACAGGCTGAAAACCTCCACTGGAGCTTTTCACTCATCAAGGCTCTTGACAACGGATAATTTTGATTTTCGAAGAGTATTAGTCGACAGTTCCAATACGATTGAATGGCCACATCCGAAAGACAACTTCTCCTTTGATGTTTTCACGGGAAAATGTTCCTACACTACGACTATCTAGTGAGACAAGGCGGTCATCTCCCATCAGGTAGTATTGTCTTTCTGGGACTGTCACGGTAAAGTCTACGTAACCATTGGCATCTTGTGTGAAAGCTTCAGCAGATTGGGCCACAGCTTGGAATTGTTTGTTGTAAGAATAGACTTCTTGAAGTTTATCTTTCTGGAATGCAGCGAGATATTCATCTAAGTAAGGCTCGTCCACTTTTTGGTCGTTAACATAGAGGACATCGTTTTCGTAGCGAATGGTGTCACCTGGCATACCGATCACACGTTTGACAATCAGTTTTTCCTTGCCATCGCTGTCTGTTTCGCTGGCTACAACAATATCAAAGCGGTCGATAGAGGATGTTTTGAGCATGATGAGTTTTTCTTGGTGTTGAAGAGTTGGGTCCATGGAATGGCCATCGACAGAGACAGGATTCCAGATAAAGTAACGACTGGCAAAAAAAGCTACCATAAACAGTAAAAAGATGCCCCATTCAGCTAAGAAGGCGACTAGTGGTGAGCGTTTTGTTTTTTGGATTGCTCCCATATTTTTTCCTCATTTCAATAATTTTTGTGCTTTTTGCGTATTTGCAAAGTGGAGTTTGGCAGTTTGGTTGAGTCCTGCCATGCCATAATCTTTTAAGATACTGGCTGCGACTTGGTCGGACTTACTGCCAGCCCCTGAAGGCAGGCTTCTACCTACCAATTGACCAAGCTGGACAAGATTTTCTAAAAACATAGCTCTAGCAATAATAGAAGATACTGCCACAGCCAGATACTTGCCCTCAGCCTTTTCTTCTAGAGTGACAGGGTTGGCAAATTGATTGGCTTCCTTCTTCAAGTACTTTTGATAATTTTGACTGGAAGTGAAGGCGTCAATGACAATCTTCTCAGGCTGGACACCCTTTTGCAAGAGTAGGAAAATAGCCTGATTGTGTAGGGCGACCTTTACAGACACCGCATTGTAGCCTTGCTCGATGACTTCGTTGTATTTTTTCGGTGACAATAGCAGAGCTTGGTGGGGGATTTTCTCTTTTAAGAGAGGAGCGATTTGGCAGATTTTTTGGTCTGTCATTTTCTTGGAATCATCGACACCAAGCGACTTGAGAAAGGCATGGTCTTCTGGGCGGACAAAACTAGCAACGACTGCTAAACCTCCAAAATAAGACCCATTTCCCACTTCATCCGTCCCAATCATGGGCAGGTTTTGACCAGGTATGGACGTCTGTCCAGAGTTTTCTGGCTCATAGCCCCAGAGCCCTGCTTCCTGCTCTGCCATTTCCCCCTGAAAAACGACTTTTCCAGAAGTGTAGATGGACAGGCTGGCACCGGTCAGTTTGAAAAATGCTTCTATGTAAGGATTTTTGCTGGTCTGCCGATAGCGGTTATAGTGAGCCATCATGGCTTGTTTTTGCTGGGCAGAGGCCTTTAGTACAACGGTATTCATGTTCTTATTGTAACACAAATGCTAGTTAGAGTGTGCAGAAAAGGGTGGAATTTACTATAATGGTAGAAGAAAGTGAGGTACACTATGGAAGTGCAAATGAAGTATAAATGGGCGACTCTGGGAACAGGCGTCATTGCCAACGAATTGGTTCAGGCCTTGCAGGATATGGGAGGAAATCTTTATTCGGTAGCCAACCGTACCTATGACAAGGGTGTGGAATTTGCGCAAAAATATGGCATCGAGAAAGTTTATCGAGAAATCGATGAAGTGTTTGAGGATCCTGAAGTAGACATTATCTATATTTCTACGCCTCACAATACCCATATCAATTATTTGAGAAAGGCCTTGAAGGCTGGAAAGCATGTCCTCTGTGAAAAGTCTATTACGCTTAATTCAGAAGAATTGGCAGAAGCTATTCAATTAGCTGAGGAAAATCAGGTCGTCTTGGCGGAGGCCATGACCATTTTCCACATGCCAATCTATCGACAGTTGAGTGAGGTCATTGCCAGTGGTAAGCTTGGAGATTTGAAGATGATTCAGATGAACTTTGGCAGCTACAAGGAATACGACATGACCAACCGCTTTTTCAATAAGAACTTGGCCGGCGGTGCCCTCTTGGATATTGGTGTCTACGCTCTGTCCTTTGTCCGTTGGTTTATGACAGAAAAGCCAAATCAGGTTTTATCCCAGGTTAAATTAGCTCCGACAGGTGTGGACGAGCAGGTAGGGATTTTGCTCAGCAATGATGCGGGTCAAATGGCGACCATCGCCCTGACCCTCCATGCCAAACAGCCAAAACGGGGTACTATTGCCTACGACAAGGGCTACATCGAACTTTACGAGTATCCTCGTGGTCAGAAGGCAGTCATTACCTATACTGAAGATGGTAGCCAAGAGGTAATCGAAGCGGGCGAGACAGCTAAGGCGCTATCTTATGAAGTGGCGGATATGGAAAAAGCTGTCGCAGGGATCGAAAACACCATGCACCTAGCATTTACCCAAGATGTCATGGACATCATGACCCAACTTCGAAAAGAATGGGGCTTGGTTTATCCTGAAGAAATGTAGGATCTTGACTAATCCGAAAATAGAAATGGGAGTGAGCTAGTAGCCAATTGTTGGATTACTGCCTTACTCTCATTTTTTTACTTATACTCTTCGAAAATCCAGACGTTGTTGACTTGATTTGATGAACTTTTGTTTTATCTGCATCTGCGTCTCCGAGTCTGTTTTTGATTTTCATTGAGTATTATCTAATAATATGACAGTCAGATGACATTTATATTGATTGTGTGACAGAAAAGTCCTAAGATTACATAGTGGAGACAGTTTATTTAAAAGAACGGTTGAAGGCTTGTTTTTCAGATTTGATTTAGGTAAGATAGAACCATCTCAAAAATAAAGAAGGAATAAGATTATGAAACGTAAGAGAACCAATAAACCACAACATATGCGTCGCAAGAGAAAAACACCTATCATGAAAAACAATAAGAAGATGTTATACACATCTTCATTGGCTCTTTCCCTATTTAGTACAGGGATGATTTCGACAAATGTTTTAGCCATCGAATGGGCTCCACGTACTGTTTCTGAAATTAGCCCAGAAATTGTACAAGAAGAAGGAAAGATGACCTATACTGTTCAGTATGGAGATACCTTATCTGCCATCGCCTCAGCTATGAATATTGATATGGACTTGCTGGCGAAAATGAATCAAATTGCAGATGTCAACTTGATTTTCCCTGATACGGTACTGACGACGACTGTTGACCAAAACAATCAAGTGACTCAGGTTGAGATTGAAGCTCCTGTTCAGGGAAACACAAATGAGACCGTTCAGGCAACTGTTGACCTAACAACCAATCAAGTAACGGTTGAGGATACGGTTATTCCCTTGGATCAAATTTCATCAGTTACTGACTCAGCACCCGTAGAGGAAGTTGTAGAACAGCCTGTAGAGGAAGTTGTAGAGCAACCTGTAGTAGAAGCGCCTGTAGAGGAAGTTGTAGAGCAGCCTGTAGTAGAAGCGCCTGTAGAGGAAGTTGTAGAGCAACCTGTAGTAGAAGCACCTGTAGAGGAAGTTGTAGAACAGCCTGTAGTAGAAGCACCTGTAGAAGAAGTTGTAGAACAGCCTGTAGCAGAAGCACCTGTAGAGGAAGTTGTAGAGCAGCCTGTAGTAGAAGCACCTGTAGAGGAAGTTGTAGAGCAACCTGTAGTTGAAACTCCACAAGTGACAGCCCTATCAACCACTACAACAAGTACAAGTGCTTATGATGTTGGTTTGCAACCTCAGGTAGCAGCCTTCCGCGCAGAAGTGGCAAATGTCTTTGGTATTACCTCATTCTCTGGTTACCGTGCAGGTGATTCAGGAGACCATGGTAAAGGTCTGGCAATTGACTTTATGGTGCCTGAGAGCTCAGCTCTAGGAGATCAAGTGGCAGCTTATGCAGTTGCAAACTTAGCTTCTAAAAATATCAACTACATCATTTGGAAACAGCGTTTCTATGCGCCGTATGACAGTATCTATGGTCCAGCCTATACATGGAACCTGATGCCAGACCGTGGTAGCATTACAGAAAACCATTACGATCATGTGCATGTATCTTTTAATTAGACTTACAAAAATAACCGTTTCAGCCTTATCTGAAACGGTTATTTCTTTATATGTAGTAATATAGTCGAATGAATTAACTTTCAAACAAGGAACTGAGGTACAGGCAACTAGAATAGCCTAGAGGCTGTTCTAGGTTGGAAATAAGGCTTGCGAAACAAGTCACTTTCGTAGAGTACGGCAAGCCGAAAGTGGCGATGTACCAAAGTTAATTCAAATGACTATAAAAGAAGAAACAGCCATCTCCCCCCAGATAGCTGTTTCGTGCGCAAATCACAGTATAAAATATATTCCTAAAAGAAACCTTAAACCAAGAACTTGCCTTCACAAGTAACATACTGAGCTGCGAAGGCAGGTTCTAATTTTAGGAAAATTAAAATTGACATGTAGAGTGTTGTTTTCGGATGCTTTATCGTTTATTTAACTTGAATCGCCAATGCTTGGTAAGGTTTGAGAATGATTTTTTTGCCTAGTTTGTTGTCAGGATAGTTGCTGATGAGGACTTGGCCGTGAGCGTAGTCGTCTGCCAGGTCTAGTTCAACCTCTTCTGCGAAGAAATTGTTGAGGACTAGTAGTTTTTCGCCGTTCAGTAAGCGTTCAAAGGCGTAGACTTTCTGGCTATCCTTGTAGGCTGCCTTGTAATCCCCTTCTGAGATGAGGGGGAGTTCTTTTCGGAGTCGAATCAATTCTTGGTAGAAGGTAAAGATTGGGCCTGTTTTTTCCTGATCAACGTTAATTGTTTGGTAGGATTTGCCAGCCTTCAGCCAAGGGGTTCCTGTTGAGAAGCCTGCATTGTCAGAAGCATCCCATTGCATCGGGGTGCGGGAATTGTCACGGGACTTGGCCTGGATAATCTTGAAGGCCTGCTCAGGTGTATGTCCCTGGTCCAAGAGCATCTGGTAGGCATTGATAGACTCCACATCGACATAGTCGTCCATGCTATCGTAGTCGGGGTCAATCATGCCGATTTCCTCGCCCATGTAAATGTAAGGCGTGCCGCGTGACAGGTGGATAGAGGCTGCCAGCATGGTTGCTCCTTCGTTGCGGAAATTCTTCACATCGACAAAGCGGTTTAGGGCACGAGGTTGGTCGTGGTTGTTGTAGAAAAGGGCGTTCCAGCCATTTCCAACGGACATCTCTTCGCCCCAAGTGTGGAAGAGGCGTTTGAGTTCTTCAAAGTCAAAGTCCATGATGGTCCATTTTTGCCCGTCCTTGTAGTCCACTTTCAAGTGGTGGAAGTTGAATGCCATGGACAATTCTTCCCGCTCAGGAGCTGTGTAGAGAATGCAGTTTTCAATGGTGGTGGCAGACATTTCCCCGACGGTCATGAAGCCTTTTTCTGCCCCAAAAGTGGCATTGTTCATCATCTTGAGGTAGTCGTGGGTAATCGGGCGGTCGGTGTAAGCAGGCTTGCCGTCATTGATTGGGCAGTCTTCGAGGACTTCGTCCTTACCAATCAGGTTGATAACGTCGAAGCGGAAGCCTTTGACACCCTTGTTTTTCCAGAAGTTGACCACCTTGAACAGTTCTTCACGGACATGAGGATTTCGCCAGTTGAGGTCGGCTTGGGTCACGTCAAAGAGGTGGAGGTAGTATTTCCCAGTATCTCCAAAAGGAGCCCAGGCATTGCCACCAAATTTAGACACCCAGTCAGTTGGCTGGTCACGCAGGATAAAGAAATCTTGGTAATATTTGTCGCCGGCTAGGGCTTTTTGGAACCATTCGTGGTCGGTTGAGCAGTGGTTGAGGACCATGTCTAGCATGAATTCGATACCCAGCTCTTTACCGACAGCAACCATTTCTTCAAAGTCAGCCATGGTGCCAAAATCAGGATTGACGGCTGTATAGTCTGAAATGTCATAACCGTTGTCCCGTTGAGGACTTGGGTAGAAAGGGTTGAGCCAAATCATATCAATCCCTAGTTCTTTCAAATAAGGTAGTTTTTCAATAATTCCTCGTAAATCCCCTACACCATTTCCAGTTGTATCCTTGTAAGATTTTGGGTAGATTTGATAAACAACCTTTCGTTTGTCTATTGTCATTTTGCTCTCTCTTTCTTGATTTTTCCTTCTTGCATAAGCAATGATAGGGAGTGGGAAAGAACTCGACTAAGTCAAAAAGAGTTCGTCTTCCCACCCCCGCACAGTTGATTAGGTCAGATTTGGAGTGTGAAACACGAACAAATCTGCCAATCAACCACTGCGCTGAGATGTTGACACGAACACTGAGAAGTGGGCCAGGGCTTTTTGCCCAGCCTCCTAGAACATTAATTCTTTGTAACTGTCAGAATAGCTTCGCCTTGTGAGATGGCACGAGGAAGATTTCCGATAACTTGAGTGTCAAAGTCAGTTTGGTTGGTCACGATAACAGGTGTTTCAGCAACAAGACCAGCAGCCTTGATGACATCGATGTCAAAGCTAATCAATTTATCGCCAGCTTTTACCTTGTCACCTTGTTTGACATGGGCTGTGAAACCTTTGCCTTCCAATCCAACAGTATCCATACCGATGTGCATAAGGAGTTCAACTCCGTTTGTAGCAGTGATACCAACAGCATGGTTAGTTGGGAAGAGGACAGATACTTCACCATCGACTGGAGCAACCAAGATACCTTCGCTCGGGTCAATAAGGACACCTTGGCCCATGACACCTGATGCAAATACAGGGTCAGTAGCTTGTGACAATTCTTTGGTTTGACCAGTAAGTGGGCTAATCAATTCGATAGCAGCGCCAGTTTCAACAACTGCTTCAGTTGGAGCTACAACTTCTTCAACAGTTTCTTCTTTTTTTGAAAATGCACCTGTACGTTTGAAAACAGCTGTCAAAATCATTGGGACAACAATCGCAACAACCATTGTCATAAAGAATGCACCCCAGTATTCAGCCTTGATAGACAAGATACCTGGAAGACCACCGATACCGATAGAAGCAGCTTGGATGTTAAAGGTTACAGAAAGTAAGCCAGCGATACTTGAACCAATCATAGCAGCTACGAATGGGTAAACGTATTTCACGTTGACACCAAAGAGGGCTGGTTCAGTAACACCTAGGTAGGCAGAAATAGTTGCAGGAAGTGAAACCTGAGCTTCTTTTTCATTGTGACGGTTCATGAGGAAGTAGGCAAATACTGCAGAACCTTGAGCAATGTTAGAAAGGGCGATCATTGGCCAGAGACCGGTTCCACCAGCATCCGCAATCAATTGTGTATCGATGGCATTTGTCATGTGGTGAAGACCAGTGATAACGAATGGCGCATAGAGGGCACCGAATACCGCACCGAAGAGCCATTTCAATGGACCAGTCAAACCAGCTAATACAACTGTTGACAACCATTGCCCGATTGTCCAACCGATAGGACCAAGGACAGTGTGAGCTAAGATGATGGCAGGAAGAAGTGATAGGAATGGTACGAAAATCATAGATACCACTTCTGGAATCACTTTACGCCAGAAGATTTCTAGGTAAGACAGTGCCAAACCAGCAAGGAGGGCAGGGATAACTTGTGCTTGATAACCGATACGGGCAATACTAAATGCACCGAAGTTCCAAGACCAGTCGCTGGCAATGGTTGCTGCATCTGTACCAGGTACAGCATAAGCGTTGAGCAACTGTGGAGAAACCAAACAGATACCAAGGACGATACCAAGGATTTGAGAAGTTCCCATTTTACGAGATACGGACCAAGTGATACCTACTGGCAAGAAGTGGAAGATGGCTTCACCTGGCAACCAGAGGAAGTGATTGACACCATTCCAGAAAGGAGAAACCTGAACGATGGTGTTCCATACAGGGTTACCATCAGCATCGAAGACCAACTGCCCATCTTCCATAGCTTGTCCAAGCCATTCCATCTGAACACCTTCCAAGACGTTACGGAAACCGAGAATCAAACCGCCGACGATAAGGGCAGGAATGATCGGTGTGAAGATTTCCGCCAGCATGGTCATGACACGTTGGATGGCATTTTGGTTACTTTTAGCGGCTGACTTTGCAGCTTCTTTTGATACGCCTTCGATACCAGACACAGCTGTAAAGTCATTGTAGAAGATTGGTACATCGTTACCGATGATGACTTGGAACTGACCAGCGTTGGTAAAGGTTCCCTTTACTGTAGGAATGTCTTCGATGACTTTTACGTTTGCTTTTTTCTCATCTGCAAGAACAAAGCGCATGCGTGTTGCACAGTGAGTAACTGCGTTAACATTTTCTTTTCCGCCAATAGCGTCCAAGAGCTGTTTGGCTTCTTTTTCAAATTTTCCCATATATTTTTCCTTCTAGACGGCTTATGGAATCCGTCACCCTATATTTTTTAGACATCTCCCAAAAGTATGTCTTTTTCGAAATTTGTACGGACAAATTTCTTTTGTGTTATCATTGTATCCGATTTCAAAAAATAATGCAAGCGTTTTTGCTTAGTTTTTTTAAATTTTGAAATGAATTTTGTTATAATGTTGATAGTTGTATGTTATTTGACAGATGAATTTGCGAGGAAATGATGAAAAAATACCAAGAAATTTATAATGACTTAAAAGAAAAAATACGGACAAATGTTTATCCGGCAGAAAGCTCCCTACCGACAGAACAGCAGCTTCAGGAAATCTATGGTGTTAGTCGTGATACGGTTCGTAAGGCGTTGGCGATTTTGACTGAGGGAGGTTTGATTCAAAAAGTGCAAGGGCGTGGTTCAATGGTCCTTAAGCAAGAAATTCTCAATTTCCCAGTTTCAGGTTTAACTTCCTATCAGGAATTGACAAATGTTCTCCAGCTTTCTACCAAGACAGATGTTGTCAGCTTAGATATGATTACCGTTAATAATAGCCTTTCGCATTTAACAGGCTTTGAGCCGTATAGCAAGGTGTGGAAAGTTGTCCGTACACGTTCGATTGACGGTAAGGTCTCTGTTGTGGATACAGATTATCTTGCTGTCGATGTCGTGCCAGAGTTGACAACTGCTATTGCTGAACAATCCATTTACGAATACCTAGAAAATAAGTTAGGCCTTGATATTGCTTATGCACAAAAAGAGATTACGGTAGAGCCGACCAGTCGAGAAGAGCGCGATCTAATGCAATCGAAGGATGATTATTTGGTCTTGATTAAATCTCGTGTCTATCTCGGTGATACCCAGCAGTTCCAATACACAGAAAGCAAGCATAAAATTGATAAATTCCGCTTTGTAGATTTTGCTCGTAGAAAGCATTCTTTATAGGAGAGATTAGCCAAATCAAGTTTTTTACGCTATAATAGATAGAAGAAGAGGTAAGATATGGCAAACTTAAATCGATATAAATTTACATTTGGCGAGAAGCAATTAACCTTGACAACTGAGCATGATAATTTATTCATGGAAGAAATTGAGCGTATTGCACAGGAAAAATACCAAGCTATCAAAGAAAAGATGCCGACGGCGGACCCTGAAACCCTCGCGCTTTTGTTGGCAATCAATGCTCTATCCGTTCAACTAACACGCGAGATGGCATTTGAACAAAAGGAACAAGAACTTGCAAGCGTCAAAGAAAAGGTCTTGAAAAAGAATGTGACCCTGATTGACTTAGATGAGCTTGAGGACAAGGTATGATTTCATTAGCAATTATTCTCATTTTGGCATGGAGTTTCTACATTGGCTACAGTCGTGGTCTAGTTCTACAGGCGTTTTATAGCATGGGAAGTATTATTGCTCTGGTGGTTGCGACGGCTACTTATAAAAAATTGGCATCCTTCCTTTATCTCTGGGTGCCATTTGCCAATGCGACTCAGGGGAGCTCCAACTATTATTTTGATGAGAAATATCTCTTTGACCTAGATATGGTATTTTATGCGGGATTGGCCTTTCTTTTGATATACGTCTTGGTTTACGCCATTGTGCGTTTCATAGGAATATTTGTCCATCTATTAGAGGCTTTTAATCCTGATACAAAAACGACCAATCTCATAAGCGGTGCCTTGGCTGTCTTGGTGACTTTTATTTCTCTTCAGATTGTGATGGTCTTGCTATCAACTATTCCGTTAGCGATGATTCAAGATAAATTGCACAGTAGTTTTCTTGCCAACATCATGATTCAGTACACACCATTCACTAGTAGCTTTTTAAAATCTCTCTGGTTGAGTAATATAGCAGGGTAAGGGAGACCTTATCCTTTTTATCGTCATTTATACTCTTCGAAAATCAAAATAGAACGTTGTTGATTTGATGAGCGGGAGTGGGAAAGAACTCGACTGTTCAAAAAAGAGTTCGTCAACAGGTCTTTATTTCTAGTTGTTGAGCTGAAACAGTCTATTCCCAGACATCAATTTATGTTAGCTGACTGCCGTCAGCTTATATCTCCCACTTTAAAAGGTCTCCCAGACCTTTTAAACTCCCGCCCCCGCATAGCTCCAAAGGTTCCCCGAACCTTTGGAGCAAGTCTGATTCTGATTTTCATTGAGTATTAGTTGACTGTTATACCTTTAATGTAAGAGACTGGGAAAGACTATATTTTTATCTTATTATTGTTTTGATAATGAGATAAAGCTAAGGAAAAGACTAAGTAGGAACATATGAATAATAAAATTATTGAAACCCTTGAATTTCACAAGGTAAGACAAAAAATTGAGCCCTATCTCTTGACGGAACAGGGCTTTGAAGAATTACGACAGTTGGAGCCCATGGTGGAAGTCCACCGTATCCAACAAGCCTTCGACGAGTTGACAGACATAGCGCAGATTTTTGTGGAAAATCCCTATTTCAGTCTGTCAGCTACTAGCGACATCGGTCCAGCCATGCGTCGTTTGGAATTGGATACAGACCTCAATATCGCTGAGCTATTAGCTGTTAAAAAGGTCTTGGAAGTTTCTAAATCTCTCTTGGATTTTTATGGAAATCTGGAAAATGTCAGTCTTAGCCAGCTGGATAAACTCTTTGAGAAGATTGAGCTTTTTCCACATTTACAAGGCTCCCTCCAGTCCATCAATGATGCTGGTTTTGTAGAGGATTTTGCTTCTGAAAAGCTGGCTCGTATCCGCCGGAAAATCCGTGAAGCTGAAGACCAAGTTCGGCAGGTCATGCAGGATATTTTGAAGACCACGGGCGACATGCTGTCCGATAGCATTTTGGCAAGTCGTAATGGGCGAAATGTCCTTCCTGTTAAAAATACCTATCGCAATAAGATTGCAGGGGTTGTCCATGACATTTCTGCATCTGGCTCGACTGTGTATATTGAACCGCGGGCAGTGGTGACCCTGAACGAAGAAATCAGTCACCTCCGTGCAGAAGAGCGCCATGAGCTTAACCGTATCTTGCAGGAATTATCGGATATGCTTCGACCTCATAGTGGCGTGATTCGTAACAATGCATGGCTTATCGGACATATTGATTTCGTCCGTGCTAAGCATCTCTTTGCGCGTGATCATCAAGCAGTTGTACCCAAACTATCTGAGAAGCAGGATATTGCCCTTCTTAATGTTCGCCATCCGCTCATTGCAGAGCCTGTACCAAATGACCTGTATTTCGGTAGTCAGTTGACGGCTATCGTGATAACAGGTCCCAACACAGGTGGTAAGACCATCATGCTTAAGACCTTGGGATTAACGCACCTTATGGCTCAGTCTGGTTTGCCTATTTTGGCAGACAAGGGCAGTCGGGTAGCTATCTTCAAAGAAATTTTTGCGGATATTGGGGATGAACAGTCGATTGAGCAGAGTTTATCAACCTTCTCCAGTCACATGACCCACACGGTACAGATTTTAGCGGAGGCAGATCAAGATTCCCTTATTCTCTTTGACGAGTTGGGAGCGGGGACAGATCCGCAGGAGGGTGCGTCTTTGGCAATGGCTATTTTGGATGACCTTCGTCTGCGGGGGATCAAGACCATGGCAACCACCCACTACCCTGAGCTCAAGGCTTATGGGATAGAAACCTCTGGTATTGAAAATGCCAGCATGGAGTTTGATAGCAATAGCCTGCGTCCGACCTATAAGTTTATGCAGGGTGTTCCTGGTCGCTCCAATGCCTTTGAAATTGCCCGCCGTCTTGGTCTATCTGATATTATTATCCAGTCAGCCCAATCTTGGACGGATACAGATAGCGATGTGAACCGCATTATCGAGAAATTGGAAAGCCAGACGGTTGAAAGTCGTCAGCGTCTGGATAAGATTCGTGATGTGGAGCAAGAAAATTACAAGATGAACCGAGCCCTCCGCAAGCTCTATGACGAGCTCAATCGTGAGCGGGAAAATGAGCTTAACAAGGCACGCTTAGAAGCCAAGGAAATTGTAGATATGGCATTGGCAGAAAGCGAGGACATTCTTAAAAATCTTCATGCTGCAGCCAGTCTTAAGCCCCACCAGATTATCGAAGCCAAGGCAGAGTTGAAAAAGTTGGCACCTGAAGTGGTGGATTTGTCTAAGAACAAAGTCTTGAAAAAAGCCAAAATTCAGCGGGAAGCCAAGTTGGGCGATGACATTATCGTTACAGCTTATGGACAACGTGGGACCTTGACCAATCAGCTTAAAGATGGACGTTGGGAAGCTCAGGTTGGTTTGATTAAGATGACCTTGGCCAAAGATGAGTTTGAGTTAGTCAAGGCGGAAAAGACAGAGCAGCCTAAGAAACGCCAGGTTCACACAGTCAAACGTGCCAATGTACGAGGACCAAAAGCCCGCTTAGATCTCCGTGGCAAACGCTACGAAGAGGCTATGATGGAGCTGGATGAATTTATCGACCAAGCCCTTCTCAACAATCTGGCACAAGTCGACATTGTCCACGGTATTGGTACAGGGGTTATCCGAGAAGGGGTGACAAAGTACCTTCGCCGCAACAAGCAAGTCAAGGAGTTCGGCTACGCCCCACAAAATGCAGGTGGCTCAGGCTGTACTATTGTGACGTTTAAATAGCAATCAACCGATGGGAGATTCTTATGATTATCAGAAAATATCAAACCAGTGATGAAAAAGGCTGGGTTTATTGTAAGGCACTCAGCTACCTCTTCTCTCCATTCTTTGATGATAGAGAGACAGAGAAGCCCGAACTAATGACAGACGTTTATGATTATCGTGTGGAATGGGTGGCTGAAATGGACGGGCAAATCGTTGGTCTAATTGACATCGATATTTACACGGAAGAGTGCAGCCAGTCTTATATTTACGCACCAAGTAAGCGAACAGCTTATTTTACTAACCTAGCAGTTCACCCTGATTTTCAAGGGCAGGGCATTGCCCAGGTGCTTTTTGAAAAAGCAGAGCAGGAGTTGAGAGAGCAAGGTGTAGAGAAATTAGCCATCTTTACCAGAGAGGGAGATGTAGCCAATCATTTGTATCAGAAATGGGGAGGACAACTGGTTTGCTCTGACTACCTAGTCATCGGTACACCCAAAGACACACCTTATGTCCGTTTTGGTGTTGACCTTCCCAATGCCAAATTGGCTTTTAAAGATGAAGCAGGTCAGCCAGCACCCTACTATTTGAGAGAAGGTGTTTATGTCGTGACAGACCAAGCAGATTTAGAATTGTTTGACATCGAAGATGTCTATCAAGAATTGACCTATGTGGTGGATTTAACAGAAAAAAGTTGAAAATCTTTTTATGATGAACTGAGCAAGTGGAAGGAATGCTCAGTTCTCTCTCGTATTTTTGTGGTTCAGTTCGGCTTATCCAATTTGTTCTTGCGTTTGAAATTTTCATAGGTATATTTACCTAATTTTATCTCCGTAGCAAAAATTCGCATTCTGTTTTCTTTTGGTGTAGAATGATAGTAGAAAAACAGAAACGGAGAAAATTATGGTTCAAGTTATTACAGATGCAAACTTTGAAGTTGAAACACAAGAAGGCGTAGTCCTTGTTGACTTTTGGGCACCTTGGTGTGGTCCATGCCGCATGCAAGCACCAATTTTGGAACAATTAGCAGGCGAAGTGGACGAAGATGAATTGCGTATCTACAAGATGGATGTGGATGAAAACCCAAACACAGCTCGTCAGTTTGGAATCATGTCTATCCCAACTCTTTTGTTTAAAAAAGACGGACAGGTTGTGAAACAAGTTGCTGGTGTCCACACTAAAGACCAAATCAAAGCAATCTTGGCAGAGATTGGTTAATTGAAAATGAAAGCAAGTGGTGGATTGACTACTTGTTTTTTTACAACTGTGAGTCATACAAAGATATAAGATTGTGAAGGATGGCACAAGATGTTATAATAACCTTATCATTGTCATTTTAGAAAGGTTAGACATGTCAACTATTAGTTACAAACCATTAAATCTCTATCGTCAGTTTAAAACAGCAGCTAAAGAGTTTCCACATGTTGCTATTTATTTTGACAAACCCTACGCATCCTTTCCTGAATTAGGATTGGAAAATACCTATCAAACAGTTTTTGAGGCCATTCAAAAAAGAGCTGCCCAATTTGCAGTAGCAGGTATTGGTTATGGGGATAAGGTAATTCTATATAAGAGTCCAGCTTTTGACACCTATTTGTTAGCAGTAGCGGTAACGGCATTGGGTGCTGTTCCTGTTATGATTTCCTACCATTTGCCATCTTCGAATTTAGATGTGTTTGCAGAGCGATTGGAAAAGTCTTTCATTGTCTACGACCAAGAAACGGAAGAACGTGTAGCAGGAATGACTCGAACTGACCTGGTCACAAAGGTATTTTTACCCCAAGTCCTAGTGCAAGAAGCAGTTGCTTTTGAAGAAAATCTCCTGCCAGAAGATGTCATTCAATACATGACCCATACTTCAGGAACGACAGGTGTTCCAAAACTAATCTGCCACACAGCACAGACCATGGGCTGGCGAGTAGCTTGGCAACAAACTATTTTTGACAAGATGACGGAGAGAGGCTTACTGGCTTTCCATATCTCTCCTGTTCATTCACGCTATAATATCGGCGTGTCGTCGGCAATTGGGCTAGGATTTCCCCTCTACCCGCTTTCTTCTGTAAGAAAAGATGATGTTGAACGGGCGCTTGCTCTTCATCGTCCAAGTGCTCTGGAAACCCATCCTAACAACTTTGTCCAATGGGCAAGATTGGCCAAGGAAAAACCAGAGGTCTTTAGTAGCATTCGTTATTACC
The DNA here is from genome assembly GCF_046032115.1 of Streptococcus suis. Taxonomy (GTDB): domain Bacteria; phylum Bacillota; class Bacilli; order Lactobacillales; family Streptococcaceae; genus Streptococcus; species Streptococcus suis_AJ. The sequence goes on from NZ_JARQOZ010000024.1 coordinate 24,804, forward strand.
ATTCAACCTTTGATGCCATCAATATTGGTACGCTTCGCGCCTTCTTGGAGGCTTCTAAAATGCAACATCCAGTCTTTATGCAGGTTTATGGTCAAAGTGAATGTGGTCCAATGATTTTACGTTACCATCGTTTGGAAAATCTAGGAACAGTTAGCGGGCGAGATATGGGGATTGGTCTGAAAGGTTACACAGAAGCACGCATCACAGATGACCAAGGGAATCCTCTCCCAGCTGGAGAAAACGGCCATATCCAGTTCCTGTCAAAAGGCCGTGCGGTGACCTACTACAAAGAAGATGCCCGCTTCCAAGATAATGTGTACGGTGCTTGGTGGGATAGTGGTGACTACGGCTGCATGACTCCAGAGGGGACACTTCTTCTAAAAGACCGTCAGGTTGACCTGATTGAGCACATCGACAGCAATCTAGCCTTGGAAGATTTATTGCTGGATAAATTGGACTTTTTATCAGAAGTCGTGATTATCCGCGATGTCAATGGTGCACCGCAGCCGATTATTGCTCTGGCAGAAGATACTGAGATGAACTGGGAAGCTTGGTGGGCCATGGTTGCAGACCTACCACTATTGAAAGAGCCCATCTTGATGGCTTATGACGACATTCCACGTACTGCGACCATGAAGGTTCAACGCCTCAAAATGGAAGCAGAAATGAAAGAAAAAAATCTGTAAGGGTGACGAAACCACGCTTGCAGATAAGAAGGAGTTCACATGAAAGAAATTTACCTAGCAGGCGGTTGTTTCTGGGGGATGGAAGGCTACTTTTCCCAGATCGATGGTATTCTTGACACCAGCGTTGGCTATGCCAATGGACAGGTGGAGACGACCAATTATCAACTCCTCAAACAAACAGATCACGCAGAGACGCTCTATCTAGCCTATGATGAGACTCGTATCCATTTGCGGGAAATTCTCCTTTACTATTTCCGCGTCATTGATCCCTTCTCTGTCAATCAGCAGGGGCCTGACAAGGGTCGCCAGTATCGGACTGGTATCTATTACACAGATGAGGCTGATTTGCCGACCATCGAGCAGGTCATGACGGAGCAGTCTCAGCTCTTTGGCGGACGCCCCCTAGCCGTTGAAGTGGAGCCACTCGCGCATTACATCCCCGCCGAAGACTACCATCAGGATTATCTCAAGAAAAATCCCCAAGGGTACTGCCATATCGATCTTGCACAGGCAAAAATCCCTCTGATTGATGTTGCAGACTACCAAAAGCCAGACCAGCAAGTCTTAAAAGAAAGCTTGACCGACCTCCAGTATCAAGTCACTCAAGAAGCTGCGACGGAAAGACCCTTCGAAAATGAGTTTTGGAATAGCGACCAAGCTGGCATCTACGTCGATATTACGACTGGCGAGCCCCTCTTTCTCTCGACAGACAAATTCGACTCAGGCTGCGGCTGGCCCTCCTTTACCAAACCAATCAGCAAGGAAGTTGCGACTTATTTCCAAGATCTTTCCCACGGCATGAACCGCATTGAAGTTCGCAGTCGGGCTGGTCATGCTCATCTAGGCCATGTCTTTGATGACGGACCGCGTGACAAGGGTGGATTACGTTACTGTATCAACTCAGCAGCCCTTCGTTTCATACCGAAAGAAGAAATGGAAGAAGCAGGCTATGGACTGTTTTTGGAGTTGCTTAAATAAATTTATGAACGCAGAAAGTCTATTCGCAAAGAATAGGCTTTTTGTGTATTAAAATTGTATGTTCAGAAAGATGATTTTGATATAATAATTTATATATAGATATTATTTTAGTTGGACAGGTGATCTATTTTAATCGGGTTTGAGCGATTATAAACATCGCCTTTTCTTACATTTTAGAGAATAGGAAGACAGGTGATTGTGATGAAAGGAAAATTTGTACTTATATCGACGATCATTCTAGCCGTCTTTATGATTTGGTTGGGAGTTAGTCAAAAGGAGACTATGCTTGTTCATTATTTTCCTTCTGTGACCACTTTGTCGGTATCTGAGGACGTGACTTACTCAGATGTACGACAGAGATTAGAGGAATATTCTCAACAGACGGATAGTGTGATTGCCAGGCGGGTGATTGAGCCAAGTACATCAGGTGGACGTACCTTTTCCTATGACAATTTTAGTCAGTCTCCCCTGCCGAGAGGACTGGAGGAATTTCAGGCATCAGAAAAGGTGGAGTCTGCGCTTTTAACCAAATATTTTATTTTCCAAGGGAAAGCGACGGTAGAGGAGCTTCGGTCTCTTCTTGTTTCGCTTGGATTTGACGAGGTTCAGATTCGGAAGCCTTCGACTATTGCTACTTTACTCGCATTTCTGACACAAGGTGGTCAATTCTTAGCCGTACAGGTCTTTCTTATTACCTATATGGCTTTGGTCGTGATTGCCAATGTAAGGCAGTTGCGTACAGCAGGTATCCGTTTGATTGCAGGAGATTCACGTTGGCATTTATTTCTACTATCTCTACAGGAAAATGCGAAAGAGATAGCTCTAGCTATCCCATTTGTGGTTCTTCCAGCAGTTGGACTGGCCTATCTCATCGGATTAGATAGCTATTCCGTCTACTATCTGGTCGCAGCCTTGGTGGGCTATCATTTCTTGCTTGGTTTGATTGCCCTTTTTTTCGCTGCTACATTTACCTTGGCCATTCGAACCTACCACTTTTTACCCTTGTTAAAAGGGAAGATGCCTCTACAAGGAATCCTGACCATTATGGTTATGGGGCAAATGCTGGCTCTACTAGTGGTGTCATTGGGCATGGCTCAAACCGTCTATTATTCAGGGATTTGGCAGGAATACCAAGCAGGTGCCCAGCAGTGGGAGAAAGAAGGGGATTACTATAGTTTGGCTTGGAACATTTCTGCGGATGGTCGCTCAGGACTAAATTCGCCTGAAAATTGGTATCCTTTACTAAAGCAAGCATTGGAGGAAGACGGCGCGCTCTTTGTCAAAAGTAATTTGAATGCCTATTTAATGGGCTCCCAACTGGAAGATGGAACAAGCCTGGACAGCTACCATCCAGCAGGAAACACCCTCTACGTTAGTCTAAATTATTTGCAGATACAGGATGTAGACTTGTCGGACGAAGCATTACCTTCTCTACAAGAAGGAGAATTTCAACTTCTATTACCTGAAACATTGCGTCCTGAAAGTGATAGGTATCTCCATCTTTACCAAGATTATATCAATCGTATGGTTAGACCTGCCAATCAAGCAAGCTCAGCTACCATTAAGGGAAAAGTTGCCTATCTAAAAGATGGGCAGAAGCAGTTTATCTACAATCATCGTTCTGGTCAGCATGTGCAATATTTGAAAGACCCTATTTTAGTTGTGCTGGCACCGTCAAGTCTGGGAGAGGAATCTGCTGATTTTTGGTTGAATGAAGTAGATAGCAGTATGCTATTTAAAAACAGAGATAAACTTTTACGCGAATTGAAGGAAAGAAATCTGTTTCAGTTTGTTAATGAAGTGAAAAGTAGCTCCTCCCTCTTTACGGAACTTTTAGACCGTATTCGGATAGAGACCATTTCAACCTCTATGGGTGCTATTTTAGGTATCGTGACATCGATTGTTTTGTTTAATACCATGAATCTCTTATACTTCGAAGAGTTTAAACGTGATATTTTTATCAAAGAAATTGCAGGGATGGATTTTTTTGGAATCCATAAGAAATACCTAACGGTTCAGCTACTGGCCCTTTTATTAGCCTTGGGAGCGAGCATGGTAGTGACAGGTCACATGTTCATAAGTAGTATCAGTTTTGCTTTGTTTCTGGTCAATGCTCTCTGCTTATTGAGGTGGGAGACAAGAAAAGAAGGAGCTTGGAATATCCGTATTTTGAAAGGAGCCTAGTATGTTTTCTATCCAATCAATTCAAAAGAAATTTGGGAAACGTAGCTTGTTTTCTGATGTAACGCTAGACTTGCAGGCTGGAAAGGTCTATGCCTTGATAGGTGCCAGTGGTAGCGGAAAAACGACCTTGCTGAATATCTTAGCCAAGTTGGAGTCCTATGATGCAGGTGACATTCTTTACAAGGGGAAGGATTTGAAAAAGTTGAAGCCCCATCTCTTTTTTAGGGAGGAATTAGGCTATCTCTTTCAGAATTTTGGTCTTTTAGAAAGTCAGACAATCAGAGAAAATCTGGATTTGGGCCTGATTGGTCAGAAATTATCTAAAGATGAAAGGAAGTTGAGGCAGGAAGAGGCACTTGATGCAGTTGGTCTGTCTTATCTGGACCTATCCCAGCCTATCTATGAACTCTCAGGAGGAGAAGCCCAGCGGGTAGCTCTTGCTAAAGTCATCCTGAAAAATCCTCCATTGATTTTAGCAGATGAGCCGACGGCTGCCTTAGACCCTAAGAGCTCCCAAGAAATTATGGATATGTTATTATCTTTGAAAAGTCCAGATAGGCTAATTGTGATTGCGACCCATAATCCTTTGATTTGGGAGCGAGCAGACCTTATCATAAAAATGGAAGACTTGTAAAAATTCATACTCTATCAAAATTATCCGTTGTCAAGAGCCTTGATGAGTGAAAAGCTCCAGTGGAGCTTTTCAGCCTGTTACCTTGAAACAAGACAGTAACAGAGTTCTATCTTTGGCTTCGTTTCCTAGACTACTTTTGGTTTTCATTGAGTATCAGAAAATATTCTTGATTTTTTCGTGAAATTAGATTAAAATAAAACTAGATAAAACTGAATAATCGGTTGATATTGGGTAGAAGGGAAACTGACTGTTCAATGGACGGAACTCTGGAGAGACCATTTTGGCACCGAAGGGGCAAGGTAGTTCTGCTTGGAAAAGTAGAGCTACTGAAACTCTCAGGTAAAAGGACAGAGCGTTGAAAAATAGGCTTTTTCTGTATTTTTCACGTTGATTCTAGAGGTTGAAGAGTTCAGCCTCTTTTTGTTTTTCCGGCAGCTTTATCGGATTAAGAATTATGCTTAGGAGGAACTATGTTAGAACTATTTAAGGCTATCAACAATCTTGTTTGGGGACCGCCCCTCTTGTTACTATTGGTCGGAACGGGTGTTTATCTCACTCTACGTTTGGGAGTATTTCAGATTGGCAAATTGCCGACGGCTTTTCGTCTGATTTTCTCCAGTGACCAGTCTGGTCAAGGGGATGTGTCCAGCTTTGCGGCCCTTTGTACAGCTTTGGCAGCGACAGTTGGTACGGGAAATATCGTTGGGGTGGCAACTGCTATTACGACAGGTGGATCAGGTGCCCTCTTCTGGATGTGGGTGGCGGCCTTTTTCGGGATGGCAACCAAGTATGCGGAAGGATTTTTAGCCATTAAATACCGTACAAAGGATGCCAATGGTCAAGCAGCAGGTGGGCCTATGCACTATATCACCTTGGGGATGGGACAGAAGTGGAAACCCTTGGCTGTTTTCTTTGCTGTCTCAGGTGTCCTCGTAGCGCTTTTGGGAATGGGGACATTTTCACAGGTTAATTCGATTGCATCTTCCATGTCTTCGAGTTTTGGATTAGCTCCCCAGTTGGTCAGCATTGTGACAGCCATTTCAATTGCTTTCTTTATCTTTGGGGGAATTGAAAAAATATCGGATGTTTCGACCAAAATCGTTCCTTTCATGGCAATTTTATACATTTTGGCAAGTTTGATAGTCTTGGTAGTTCACTGGAATGAACTGTTGCCGACCCTTGGTTTGGTTCTGAAATCTGCCTTCTCACCTGCAGCAGCAGTTGGTGGCTTTATAGGGGCAACTGTAAAAGAAGCGATCCAACGTGGTATTGCGCGTGGAGTGTTTTCAAATGAATCTGGTCTAGGTTCAGCGCCTATCGCAGCTGCAGCAGCCAAATCGGATAATCCTGTTGAGCAAGGTTTGATTTCTATGACGGGTACCTTTATCGATACGATTATTATCTGCACCTTAACAGGTTTGACAATCTTGGTGACAGGTCAGTGGTCTGTCGAAGGATTGGAAGGAGCTCCTCTGACACAGGCAGCTTTTGCAACAATTTTTGGCAATGCAGGATCTATTGCCTTGACGATTAGTTTGGTACTTTTTGCTTTTACAACTATTCTCGGATGGTCTTACTATGGTGAACGCTGTATCGAGTTTCTATTCGGTACCAAATCCATCTTGCCTTATCGTCTGTTATTTGTGGCAATGGTAGCCCTTGGTGGTTTCCTCAAACTAGACTTGATTTGGACCATTGCCGATATTGTGAATGGTCTCATGGCCCTACCAAACTTGATTGCCTTACTAGCTCTCTCTCCTGTTATCATCAAGGAGACACGCCAGTATTTTGCAAAGAAGAAATAAGATAAAAGACAGTCGTTTGGCTGTCTCAGATTGAAGAAAAACTCCATTTTGGACAATTTTCTTCAATCTTTTTTCTTTATGTTGAAAATAAAAAACTCTCAGAAACGCGAAATATCAATGTTTCTAAGAGTTTAATGACTTGCTATCTTTCGCAAACTTCTTCAATTTTTAATATTTTTAGGAGTTTGTCTACGTTCTAAGTCAGCCACTTGGCTGTCTTTTTGTTCTTTTAGGATGTTTTCTGCTATAATTATCTCATGAATGATTTTATTACCAAGTATTTGTCTCAATTTAATATTGAGGCCATTGTGACAGCAGGTTTAAATAAGGTTTTATCGCTTGTTTTACTCTTTGTTGCATTTTACATTATCAAGAAGATAGCCAAAGCTTCTGTGAAAAAGGTTTTGGTTCCCTCTCTAAAGGTGTCTACACAAGACATTGGTCGTCAGAAGACCATCAGTCGTCTGGTGGAAAGCATCCTAAATTACCTACTCTACTTCATCCTTATCTACTGTATTTTGAGTATCCTCGGTTTACCGGTATCCAGTCTTCTTGCAGGAGCCGGGATTGCTGGGGTAGCTGTTGGGCTGGGAGCACAAGGTTTTCTCTCAGACTTGGTCAATGGATTCTTTATCTTAATTGAACGACAGTTTGACGTCGGAGATGTGGTTAAGTTAACCAACGGGCCCATTACCATTTCAGGAACCATCGTTAGCATGGGAATCCGAACAACACAAGTACGTGATGCAGATGGGACATTGCATTTTATTCCCAATCGCAACATTCTAGTGGTGTCCAATCAGTCAAGAGGGGACATGCGTGCTCAAATCGATATTCCGCTCAAATTTAATACCGATTTGGACCAAGTTTATCGTGTAATAGAAGAGGTCAATTTGAGAGAAATCAGCAATTTTGACCAGATTACAGGTGTGACTGTATTAGGTCCCCAAAACGCTATTTCGGGACAGTTTGTATTTCGTGTTAATCTTTTCGTAGCTAACGGTCAACAGAACAAGATCTATCACCAATTCTTTGGTTTTTATCAAGATGCTCTGCGTCAAGCAGGAATAGATTTACCTTCAAGTGGACCAACTGTTTTAAAATAAGGAGTTTATGATGCAAACAAAAGATTTTGTCGTTGAAAATGGGCAGATGTATTATAAGAAGAAACCCTTGCACAAACAGACTCTCTTTTGGACGACCATTGCTGGTGCCGTTCTCTCCTTTATCCTAGGAGTAACCTGTTTTATTTTTATGATTGGCCTAAGCGCAGCAAATTTTGATAATTGGGATACAGGTAGTGACGGATACATTGACGAGACTGTGGAATACACGGAGTATCAAGTTGGTGACTCAGTTGATTTTTCTGATGGTCTTCATGTGACCGTAACGTCGATGGGCAAAGACGATAGCGTAGAACTAGTAGATAGCTACTACAGCACAGCTTATGTTGTTGAAATGGAAGTTGAAAATTCGACCGCAGAAGAACTCTATTTTGATGAATACTATTTCAGTCTCATGGACCCCGTTAGTCAGATTCCATTTTCTCTGGATTTACGGACCTACGATGTGAATCTAGTTGAAAAGTTGAAGCCAGGAGAGAAAGTACAAGTAAAACTTATCTACGGTATAGATAATGAAACAAACTTTGGTTTTACCTACGAAGATGCCATGTGGACGGAATTAGTCGCAGAAGGTATCTAATCGCTGTAGAAAAAGTTTTAAATACTGCACAATTTTCTGGGTTTCTAACGCCCCTTGGTTCAGATTGTTCGGCTTGATAATCGACCTATCTGTTATTTTTACGTTTTAAAAAGGGAGTGGGAAAGAACTCGACCAGTCTAAAAGGAGTTCGTCTTCCCACCCCCGCACAGTTGATTAGGTCAGATTTGGAGCGTGAAACACGAACAAATCTGCCAATCAACCACTGCGCTGAGATGTTGACACGAACTCTGAGAAGTGTGGCAGGACTT
>NZ_JARQOZ010000025.1:0-32337 GCF_046032115.1 Streptococcus suis
TGGGGTGTGACATAATAAATCCTCCAGTTTTGTTTTTTATATCAGTATACAGGAGGAGGGAGTGATTAGATAGATACTTTGTTATTGGGCGGTTACGATTTATTCTGGCAAGTTGCAACTCCTTATATTATTACAATCCAATTGTAATGTATGTCAATCATAATCAAATCCTAGATGTTTAAAACAGTTTTTAAACTCCTCCATATTTTCAATATTATTACTATCAATCAATACAACCAATTCTTCTTCTGCTCGAGAACACCCAACATAAAAAAGTTTATAGGCTGTTAAAGTTGATCTGACTAATTTATTATTAAAAATAATTCTCATCTTATCAAGCGAGGTTCTAACTTGAAAATCAAACGACTCTGTTTTTAAGCATATAAACTTAAAATATATATTATCAAAATATTTATCATATATAGTTTTAAATTCATCAAAGTGACTGTCTCTGTCACTTGCTTTAATTTCACTCATTTTTTTCCCTATTTTTTCTTCTAGTAGTACAATATCACGATTGAAATTATAATAAAACTCTTGAAAATCATCAAAATTAAATTCAATACCCTGCTTATAAAAACTTGTGAAGAGGTTTAGAAATTCGTATATTTTGATACCGGGATTACTTGAATTTTCTGCCACAAATAATATCTTTTTATGTCCCTCTCCTTTAACCCCATGCTGAGTTGAAACCATAGGATTTCTATTATATTCATTAATCAATTTAAATAATTCGATTGAGTAACAGAATAAATCTGTATATAAAAATTCACCATTTTTTTCATATAAGAATATAAAATTATAAAAGTCACTGCTGATAATTTTTTTATCCGCCAATTCTTGAATTATAACTCCCAATGATTGAGTAGATTCTAACAATGTAACGAAGGAATCCATTTTCTCTTTCAGCCTTACCTTATCCTTATGAAATTCTATTTTCAATAAATTTCCATCAAATACTGATATCAATTTACCATAAGGTAAGCTTTTTCTAACACTCTTTAATATTCGAATTACTTCACCATAATTTTTATTATTATATTCATTCAATACTTGAAATAACAAGTTTAAAAAAGACATTAATTCATCAGGATTTTCATCATAGTTACTGTTAGTCAAAACATCCATTACACTTATACGGCCATAATTAGGATATAATTCCTGATACTTTTCGTAGATTTCAATAGCTGATTTTCCACTATTATTGATATTTTCAAATCTTTTCTTATTAACTGTTCTTAATTTGTAAAACTCCTTATAATCCTCGCTATTATCAGACAAGTATTCTTCAATATTTTCAGTAAAGACCACCTGAGGTTGCTTACCTCTTTTACCTCTAGCAGAAGTCTGTTCCGCTTTATTAGAAGATATGTACAGATTATTTAACAAGTCAACTATCTCTTTGGAGGAACGATAATTTTTAGTAAATGTTTTAGAAATAGAATCGTCAAATTCCGCATATTCCCTCTCGAATGAACCGTCGTACTTATTGTAAATCTCTTGCATCTTATCCCCGAGAAAATATACTTTTGTCGAACTGTTCTTAGTAGAATTATAAAAGAATCTCAGAATATCCGCACTGGTATCTTGAACCTCATCAATAAAAATATAGCTATACATCTCACGTAACTTAAAACCAATCTTAGGAAATCTTTCTATTAGCTTGAACGAAAAATTCAATAAATCATCGTGTGACAGCCCACCAGTTAAAACGAACGAGTTTTGACGTTCATTGTAATAGATTTCCTTTAAATTTTCTTTGATTCTTTCTTCAGAAACATCACCATTTATGTCAAATCTTTCTTTATACCTTTCAAGTAATTCTGGCTTTGAGTCAAGAATGGTTTTAATTTCTTTTTTATAAAACTCAAAATAGTAATTTAAAACTTTTTCATTTCTAAAGAATGGCTTTAAAAAATTGTTTAAAAAACTATGAATAGTTGATATTTCAACATTTGGTGAAATAATCCGCTCTCGCATTACCTCTGAAGCCCTATTCGTATAGGTAATACATAAAATGTTGGCAAATGGATTTTTACCTAAAATATCATTAATCGTCTTACTTATAAAATAAGTTTTCCCACTACCCGCTGGAGCATTCACTCTGTAGAAGTTACTTTCTTGTCGAGCCATAATAACCCCTCCTCAATATAGTTCGGTAATACTTCGATTGCTTTGTTGTTCATAATAATAGAATACATGAAATTTGTTTTATTTAAACTCTTCACAATATCTCGGATACTGATGAATGCTTTCTTGTTTGAAATTGAGAATTTAAAGTTTGTTTCGTCCTTTAATTCTTCCCAAAAATTCCTACTATGTCTAACAAATACACCTCTATATTTATTCTTCATTGAAATGTTGTATTTTTTTGATTTTATAATTCTTCTAACTCTTTTAACATTACTCCATCCTGAGATTAACTTTCCTCTGTATTTCCTCATATTTACTTCAGAGTAATTTGATTTTGGAATGATTAATTTATAAAAAATAGCTTCTTCTAAAGTCCTCGCAAACCCATCTTTAGAGGTTTGTGTAAAAATTTCGATACTATTTCTTCTAATTTGTTTCTGCTGTCGATATATGCTACCTATGTCCCCTGTAGCATCAGATAATAATGAATTTAGTGTTGCATTAGTAGATTTATCTTGTTCTATTTCAGTTATATCTTCCCGTTCTTTATCATAATCAATATCAGTGAAAATACATGCCTTCATTCCTAGTTCATTCAAGAGTGGAAAATATTTATGGGCATATGCTCCTCCACATTGACAATAACTGATATACTGACGAGCCAAATTAGCATACTTCAACTGTTTCCTATTAATCAAATTCTCAAAGTACATTCGTTCTGCATCTCCCTCGTAGAAGATAACAGCATCTGAAAAAATTAAATCTGCAAAATTTAGTTTGAAAAATGTTTCATAAAACTCTTTATCCCCATTCTCATCAATAAACCGATGCAAATCAACTATACGATTCATAAAGTTATGTTCTGGGCGAATTACTTTTATATTATGAACATCTACATTTTTCACAATTTCAGTGGAGTGAGTTGTAATAATTCCCTGAACATTATTCGTTTTACTAAAAATAGTTTCAATATAGCTAACTAGCACTTTTTGCATCTGAATATGCATATGTGCTTCAGGTTCTTCTATGACAAAAAGATTAACACTATTATGTGGATTTTCTTGGATAGCCCTGCTAAATTTATCGATTTGAAGACTGATATAAATTAAATTGCTAACTCCAAGTCCTTGAGATTCTTCAGTTAGACTGAATATAAAATCAGCTGAATTATGTGAATAGCTAATTAACAAACTATCTTTAATAAGGTTCAATAAATTCTTTTCATTAAAATTAAATTTTGCTTCTAAAGCTTCAATTTCATTTTTTGATACAATATCTAGACTATCTTTTAAAGCTGATAAAACTTTTTGTGTTTCTTCTTGAACACTCAAATCAATTTTAGAGTCATCCAAGTTATCAGCAATTTTATTTTTTAAGTCATTAAATTTATTATCCCATGTAGAATCAGCTGATGAGAGAATTGACGTAGTTATCTTTTTATTTTTAAGGTTTTCATCATCTAGTTCTCTATCCGCAGATATGTATTCAAAATGAAATAACTTTTTAAATTCTTTATACTCAATATTCTTCTTATTATTAAAATCTTTGTCAGTATAAAAATAAATACTTTCGGTATTCCGTTCAATAATATCTTGAAGCATTTCAGATGATTTGATACCTTGTTCAATAAACTCTTTCCGTATTTTTGAAGTATTAAGCCCATAGTTGTATTCAAAATAAAAATTATACATATTATCTTCTAAATCCATTAAATAGTTTGCAAATAAACCAATAGGTTCTCCTACATCATAAGATAATTTCATTTGAAGTTTTATTTTTATTTTTTTATCAATACACTCTATAAAATTCATAAATTTATCTTCATCAAACTCCGAGGAAAGATTCAATTCTTTAATTTTTTTATTCAGAAAAGCCTTTAATTCTATAGAGAAATCATTAAAAGTTAGTGAGCGTCTAGATGAATTATTAAACACAAAATCTAATAACTGTATCAAAGATGTTTTTCCACTATTATTCGCACCTGCTAAGATAGCAAAATTTCCATGTTCTAAATTAATAGTCCCCTTATTAAATTTTCGGTACCCATCAATATAAATTTCATCAATTCTCATGCTGTTTCCTCCATAAATATATAAATACATTATACCACAAAACCCAGCCATTTTAGGCTGGGCATTTATCATATTCTACCTACTTAACCAGTTTTTTCATTTCTTCAATCCGTCCTACTATCACATCATATTTATTGTCATCAATCTCGAAATTTTTATTCTTCATTAAATTTTTCAAGCAACTCCTCAGCGATAGCTTGACTTTCCAACCTCAGTAAACTAGCTTGGTCATCCGAATGATATGTAAAAGGGGATAAATTGCCATACCAAACGAGATTACTATCTAAGATAACTGCGGTCGTACCAATCCTTTCTGGTACAAGCTTCACCTTTACATTGTCACTGTTTAACCCCGTTAACCACTCGCTTAACTTATGGCTTTTGGAAATATGAATAACGACTTGTTTTCCTCGGATCAGTCCCAATAGTTCCTGAATCTTACTAGAAGTGAACGAATGCAATTGTAAATAGACTGTTGAGCGTGTATTCCGCAAATCCTCTCTAAATTTCTCCTCGTAGTCCCTACCACTGAATAATACTTGGGTTGGTTCTTTCTCTCCAACCTGATAGGCCATTTTTCGATAGGCTATCTGACGTTTCTGGTACATTCTTTCAAGATAGGGAACGTGTATATCTAGATAGTCAACGATTCTCACCTCAGTTTTGTCTTGATAGGGACGGTGAAGCCGCCCTGCATACTGTATAAGATTATTTTTCCATGACAAAGGAGCTGCCAAGATTAATGTATCCAACTTTGGCATATCAAAACCCTCGCCAATATATTTTCCTGTTGAAATGAGGACAAAGGGACTATTCTCATCTAGCTCACTGATTCTTTTCAGAAGATCTTTCGTATCTCGTCTTTTACTCGCTCCACTCAGACAAAATATATTGGTCATTTCTTTTTCAATAAGTAGATTTTCCAATAGTTCTATATGTTCCCGTCGATTAACTAAGACAAGGATGTTTCGTTTTTCTTGATATAGTTTGAAAATATCTTGCACAATCAACGTATTGCGATGTAAATCTTTGGCAAGCCAATCATTAAGGGCTGAAAAGTTCGTACTATTCGACTGTTCCAAGTCCAATTTCCCAAAGGATGTTAGACGGAGTAGTAACTGCTTTTTAAAATTGTATTGGCCTGATTGAGCAGTATGTAAAATTGGGCCAATCCGTTGAAAGACAATCGGTTGATGTCCATTTTTACGCTCTGGCGTTGCTGTTAGGCCATATAGATATTGACCAGCAAATTGAGCAACTACCTTTTCAAACTGCAAGGCTGTCACATGATGGCACTCATCCACAATCATCATATCGTAGTCCGACAAAAAGTCGGAAATAGTGTCCAATTGAAAGAGAGATTGAATCATGACTACATCCACCAGTTTAGTCCTCCATTTTTTAGAAGCACCATATTGCCCAATATGCCCTATTACTTTTATACGCCCTGAAGGAGTATAGCGAACCGCTTCTTCCTCTTCAATTTCTAAAAATTCACCCAACCTTTCCAACCACTGCTCCATCAGTTGACGATTGTGAACTAAGATAAGCGTTCGACATTTCCTTTGTGCGATCAAGGCTGCCCCCAGAACTGTCTTCCCAAAACCTGTTTCAGCACATAGCAAGCCATTCTCACTAGCTAATAAATCTGCCAAAGCAAGCTCCTGCTCAAAACGTAAGATCCCTTTGAAAGAAATCTGAATCGGAGATAAACTGTTGCGATTGTCCCTAACAGTTACTGTTTCAAATAATTCCTGTAACCTAGCCAATATTCCTCTTGGAAGATGCAAGGCTTCATCCGTTTCTTCAAATAAATAAATGCGTTCTGGAGTCTGATAGGTTGGCTGTCTGGTCGCTTGTTTTAGATAAAATTCAGGGTTAGGAAAAGATGCCAGCTTTCTCAATAAGTAATTTGTCTTCGAAGAAATTGTCCTCTTCTCAACTCGAATAACGTTTGATAGGCTACAATCTAACACTGTATCATCTACAGAATCCGAAAACTCCTGCCCTAAGAAGTCTAGTATTTTCTTCTGTCCAATCTTTTGAACCTGTTGAAGATAAGTCCATTGTTCAGAAAAGGGCTGAAAATGCCTATCAACAAAAACGGTTCTTCCCTTCTTGAAAGCTTCCCCTTGTAAGGGCAGTGCGATAAGATTGCCAAATCCTCCCTTGGGCAGAATATCTTGATTTGGAAACATACGGTCAAATGAAGAAAAGCGAATATCTTTTGACTCCTGCATAGCCAATTCCAGCAGTCTTTTTCCAACATTTCTTGCCTGCTGACAAGCAATTTCTTCCTCGAAGAAAAACCAGAGGTGAGCACCATTGCCCGAACGAGAGATTTCAATATGACCCTCAAAACCATATTTTTCTGCGGTATCTCGTAGAATGGATACCTCTTCTCTCCAATTCTTTTTATCAAAATCAATCACCAAAAAAGAACACGTGTCTGATAGACTCATTGGAAAAATGCCAATACTCATTTCGCCACGTAGGTGAGCCAATAACACCTGTTTGGTCAAGGGTTGACAAGTTCTCTTTTCAACAGGAAGACTTTTCCAGCCATAATTGTAAGAAGGAAAATAATTGATTTTCCCATTTTCATCAATATAGGACTTCGCATAGACATCCAAACGCCCCTTAAATAGGCTGAGTAGAATGGAGAGTTTTTCATCTGTACTCAGTTGATGTTTTTGTTCCTCAAAGTAATCGTGTAAATGCTTATCGCTTATCAGAAACTGCTGATTACTATCTTGAAATTGCAATAAATTCAGAATCTTATCGGTAGCATAATAGGGAAAACGAGCAAGATGCTTTGCAACCTTACCCGTTGATTTTTCGTAATAATAGGACATGGGATTTCCTCCAAATTGCCTAACGAGACTATCAACCAAAATAATATTTTAATACTATTTTCTACTAACCCAGCCAATCGCATCTGCTGGTGGATTTTCCGTATCAATCCAGATAAATTCGATACCGATTTCACCATTTTTGAATTTGGTTAATCGAATACCGTTTATTTCCAGAGATTCTAATTTTTTCCCTGTCAGTACCTCACGCTCAGCTAGTTGAAAAACACCTCTTAACAACCACTCTCCAAGAATATCTTGTTTGTCAACCGACTGAATAGCCTTACCTGATTCTTGGTTGATATAGGCTTGGATGGCATCTCCTGATGATAAAAAACGAAGTGTGAATGTTCGTTCTTCTTTTGCCAGTGCTAATTTCTTGCCAGTTTCATCAAATGTCCCAACATTGTGACCGAAAAAGTCTGGTCGAGCATCATGAAACTTTTTAGAATCCGGGAGTGGAATGTAAACTTCACTAACAGGACGGTAAACCAATTTCTCCAGTTTTTCAGATAGCTTTTCAACTCCCGATTCATTAGCATAATTCATCAAGTCCGAGCGAATTTTCTTCATCTCAGCTTTTTCTTCTTTAGTGGACCACTTTTTCAATAAAATTTCTTCCAAGGAATAGGTCACAAACGCCAACTCTTCAGAAGTGAGTTGACTAGCAAATTCCTCTTGGATTTTCTGAATACGTGGTAAGCGGTCTTTAGTAGCTAGTTTGGCCCCGCCGTTGAAGGCGTTAAAACCTGAATTTTCTTCCACCTGACCGTCTTTATCTGTGATAACCCATGAAACTGTATCGAGAATTTGCTCTTCTTTCTCGTCTGCGGATAAGGTATGTAGATTTTCAAAAATATAGAAAGGATCTTCCACATAGTCCACATCCCAGGTATCCACCACTATCTCTTTATTATGGAAGGTCATGTGAAGCTGGCTATCTGCCGCGGTGTATTTGTAATCATGTCTACCGTCTGTAAAAGCAAAATTTGTCGGAGTTTTTAGACTTGTTGCACCCTTGATTCGTAAATTCTCCACATCAATCGGGAGATAACTGGTTTCTCCTACAAAAATTTGTGGTTTGGCTCCCTTTGCCGTCGGCATTAATACATGGTAAACAGACTCCACCGTTGAATCCGATGCAAAACCACGAATTTGTGCTTTCGAGGATTCAATCCGCTGGTTACGAAGTTGGGAAATCTCCCTCGCCAATTTCAAGTAAAGTTCCTGATTATCTTTATCGGCAGTTGCTTTATCAGGAGCAATCATCGCATTAAACTTAATCTTTTGTAGCGTTTCTGTCCATCCTTGTGAATCTTTTTTAAATTGGGCGACTTTTTGATCCCCTGATTGAATGCCAAATGACTTTATTCCAACTAAATACTTATGGTGATTGTCAACTACAACAGATGCATCAAAAGAAGTATTTGCAATATCCTCGCCAACTGCATGAAATGCCCGTTGAAAAACCGCTTCTTGAAACTTTGAATTAATAATTGGTGCGACATATTGAAATGTATCATCTTCCTCAGCTGTTTCTGATTTTTGAGAAAATGCCTCACTAAGACTTGCAAAATTCGTAATCAGTGTCCGATACTTTTCTTTATGCTCTGATTTTAACTTTTCCCACATAGACTGTACCTCTTTGTTCTTAATTATAGTATAGCAAAAGAAGACTAGTTTCTACTAGCCCTCTATTTAATTATTCGTAACGGCAATACTATAAAATTCCAAGTGTCCGCCTTTTTTGACCAAGCGTAAATAGTCTTCATCTGACAAAATTCCTAAACCGTCATTGTACCCATCTAACTTAGCTATTGCTTCGTCATAGTTCTCAACAAAATCTTTCACATAGGACTGTCCTTCAAACTGACCATTCATCTTGGTATAGATAATCGCAACATTTCCTGTTCGCTCCAACTGTGATATACCTTTGGTAGTTTTCATTGCTTCAGCAATTTTATCTGCAATCCGCTTGATAACTGGTACAACAACGCTGTTTCCAGCCTGTTTATAGAGCTGGCCGTTGGATACACCTTCTGGAATTTTAAAGGTCTTGGGATAACCTTGAACGTTAAAGGTTTCTTTCGGAGTCAGCTTGCGAATTTCTCCAGTATCTGTCAAAATGAGGGGAACATTATGTCCACCTGTTCCCATATTTGCTGTTAAAGTTGGTACAACACCATTTTTGTTTTCCCTGACATATTGGCGTCGCCATTGGTAAACCGTATCTTGACTGGTCACAGCGTGCTTCAACTCTTCAAAGAAGGGTTGCTTTCCTTGGCGATAATAGTAATTCTCCTCTGGTTTTGCCCCAAAATCAATAACATCTTGAAGCCCAGTGGTCAGCTTAATTTCCTCTGGAAATTTAAATTTATCGTAGGCTTCCTTGTTATCAAAGCCAACAATGTAGATCCGCTCGCGGTTCTGCGGGATGTTCCCGTAGTCCTTGCCGTTCAACACCTTCCACTTGATAAAGTAGTTGTTCTCGGTCAAGGCTTCACGGATAACCTTGAAAGTGTTCCCGTGGTCATGAGAAACCATGTTCTTCACATTCTCGACAAAAATCGCCTTGGGTTTCTTGGCTTCAATCATCCGAAGCAACTCAAAGAAAAGGTCGCCTCGGTCATCTTCAAAGCCCTTGCGGTAGCCTGCAATACTAAAGGCCTGACAAGGAAAACCTCCGACAATCACATCGACTGTTTCCGAAGGAATTTCCTCTGGCAATACTGCGTGAATATCACGCCCGTCCAGATAAGTATCTGGGTAATTCAACTGATAAGTCTGTCTGGCATACTTATCAAACTCGTTGGCATACACCACTCTGAACTCGTTGGTCTGCTCAAAGCCCAACTCAATTCCACCAACACCTGAGAAGAACGCTGCAATAGCAAACTTCCCCTGCTGGCGTGAACTTACAGAATTTGTCATGTAAGCACCTGCTTTCTAATTAGATCCATTAACAATTAGATAGTCAAACCTTTCTAAAAGATTATCTAAAAATGTCCCCCGATAAGAGTTTCTGAAGCCATTACAAAAATTAGGAAATTTCTTATAAATCTGCTTGCTATCCTTATATTCTCCTTTACTAACTTTTTCGTAATATTCATTACATTTCTCTTTAATTTTTTCTGGATTATCATGAGCATAAAACATGTAAAGATACGTTTGATAAATTTCTTGCTCGTCAGCTTCAAGATGATCGCAATATTTATTTAATTGTAAATATCCGTCTCCAAATCGATAATGTGAATACCCATCTTTAGAATCAATATCAAAATATTTTCTTTGAATAATAAACTTTACCTCTATGATGGTCATCTGGTTATCTTTATTTCTAATTGCCAAATCCACAGACTCTTCATCATCCTTAGAGTAAGTATTCTCTTCCTTTGTGACAACACCTTTCATATGTTCTCTAAGAAATTCCCATAAATCATTTCGAAAATCCTGCTCAGATAATGAACTATTAATTTTATCAGTACCTTCTTTCAAAAAAACATCCGGTTTCTCAATTTTTCGTAAGGCTTGATATTTTTGGAACACCATCGGTAAGTTACATAGATCATATTTATTTAAATTTTCTTCATGGGATTTCTTTTTTTCTTCAAAGAAATATTGAAAATTTGGATCAGTATTCCCATTTATAAAATATTCTACTCCATTATTAGTTTGACAATAAACTCCTGCACAATCTTCATTACTCTTTTCTAGAGCTTGGTTCTTAAGATGAGAACTGTTACTATCAACAATCAACGGAGTTTTTTCGTTAGTTATCTTTTGACTCTTAAGAGAAAAGATATTTAAAGAATCATTGGAAAAATTTGAAGATATTTCTTTATGTATTTGATTTTTTAATGATAGTAAGCCGTCTAATTTATCAATTACTAATATAAAAGACTTTTTCTGTAGTTGCTCATCAAAATATAGACTCGTAAGAATCGTAAACTCAGCTTCATTTGGTAAAATAGTTGACTTGCTATTTAAAAAACTATTATTGATGTCAATCAACAGTTTCACCTCGCTTATCATTTTGGATATGCTGTATAATGAAATTTAACCAATGACTTAAAACATCATACTTTTCAATAGTCTGTTCTGTTATACTATCATAAAATGTATTTAATAGTTCTGATAATTCGCTATTGGAGACCGAAACTTCTATGTTTCTATTCTTAGCACTTTTAACACTTGGTTCTTCAAAAAGTAATGAAAAAACAGTATCATCGTCATACGAAGTCAATAAATTTACAAAGGATTGAATCTCTTTTAATTTTTCAGCAGATAAACCATCTGGCGACAATGAGTTTCCCCAGTTCACTAATTTAGCATTTGGGCATACAGTAGTAGTTTCTCTTGATAAAAAATCTGTAGCTACTAATCGATCGATTTCCTCTGAAAAGCCTGAAATTTTAATCCCAAAGTGTCTATCTGTATATACAGTAACTTCACTTTTCACCTCTTCCTGTAAAAATTGCCCTGTTATATAGTATAAATACAAATATCTTTGTAAGGTATTTATATTTATTTTCTTTCTAATTTGGCTAATAGAAAAAACGAATAATAAAATTGTTTCACGAAATGAATCACTCACTATACTGTCTCCTTAATTCTATATCTTGAAAGTTTCGTTAAATCAATTATATTAACAACATCTCCATACTCATCCATCAGTCCATCAATAAGATAACTTGATCGCTCATTTGAAGTGATAAAAAGGGAATTACCTTTATTTATGTAATATTTAAGAGTGGCAACAGCATTTTTCTCATGATATAAATCAAGAGAACTATCGGGAGTCTCACATAAAAATAAAGAATTTTTATGGAAATGACATAATATAGAAAAACGATAAGATAAATCAACAAATATCCGCTGTGATTCCGATAGAGTCATCTTATCATCTCTTAGGACATCATCCAAAATAAGTTGGATCAATCCCTCTTCATAATCTTCCATAGATTTTTTGGGTAGCCTCAATTCTATCTCACGATTAGAACCAAAAAAACCTTTTGCGAATTTTATAAACTGATCAGAAAAATCAACAAATTTCTCAGACAGAGACTGCTCAATAATTATTTTCAACTCCCGTTCTTTTTGTTGAGCACTCTTCAACTCCATTAGCGCGTCTTCTTTTTGGTTTTCTAAAATAGCTAATCTATTTTTGTCTTCCCCCAAGTAATCTTTAGAGACTAAATTTATTTTATTAAATTTTTGTTGTGTTTCAATCAACTGGCTTTTTAAAATTCTTAGTCTCGTTTCGTCTGTCTCAATTTGGTTATTTAATTTTTCTATCTCTAATTTTATTTGCTTTATGCTATCAGAAATTTTCTTCCGTTCAATATCTAAATCAGATAAATTTCCCTTTTCCAAGGATTTTAATTTCTCATCACACAGAATACAATTTTGACTGTCCAACTCAAACTCATGTTTACTATTACAAAAAGGACATCTGTTGGATTTCATTGCATTAATATACTTACTGTATATTTTTTTATAATCAGGCTCAAATAAAATAGAATAGTATTTTTCTTCTACTCTCTTCTGCTCATCATAAAATTTCTCATACTTTTTTTTCAAACCAATCAGATTCGTCTGATTTTTGCTAATGCTTATATTAATACTTCTCTGCTCGCTATCAAGTCGACTTAGTTTGTTTTCCAATTCCTCCTTCGTTTCTTGAATGTTCTCGATTTCTGAATTACCTTGCTGCTCAGCATTTAAAAATTTATTAGCATAATTCAAAGCCTCACTACGTTGTTTATATTTACTTTGTCTGTACTGAGTTTCTGAAACCGCTTCTCTATATCGTATATAATCATCTGAACTCAATATATACGAACCGATTATTTTTTGTTGCTTATCCGAATTCCAAAACGAATAATGTCTATCTTCACTGAAGAAAATGGTGTCCGTAAACATATCAACTAACGTATTAAAACCATCAGGAACATTAGTTGCTTCTGCTATTTTTTGATTATAAACACCTATCAAATAGCTTTCAATCTCACTTAGTTCCTCATTATCTTCTTCAGAGTATTTCTTTTCATAACGTTGATAAGTAATTGTTTTATAGTCTTTTTTATCGTATACTTCATTATCTACCGAAAATTCTAGTAACTCAGTATTATAAAGGCTACGCTTAACTTTAAACAATTTTCCAGCAATATCAAACTCAACTATGACTTCTGCATCTTCTTGCTTTTGAATCATTCTATCTCTAAAAAAATTCTCCTTGAGCATTGGACGATTCGCTTTTTTACGATTTTTATAATTTTTAAATTTAATACCATAAGTATAGGGACCAATTATGGAATATAAAATTATATGTAACAATGTACTTTTTCCTGTCCCGTTAGTTCCTCTAATTAAATTTAATGTTTCTGAAAATTCGAGTTCTAACGGACAAGTATACAAGTCATAATTATTAATTATCATTTTTTTTAGAACGGGTAAATTAAATGTTTCCATCTGTAAGTACCTCCTATTTTTCTAGAACTAAAACTCCTTCAAGTAATTTCCCGATTTTTTCTTTTTGTTGTGGACTAGAGTTGATATACCTCGCCTTTCGGATTTCAATAACTTTAAATCCTATGTTTTCAGCTATTTCAGCACAAATTTCCAATGTATTGATTAAAACTCCAAAATAGGCAGAATTAGAAACATTAAAATAAACCCTACGACTATTTTTCAATTTTTGATACATGCCTTCAAAAATAATCTGCATATCCTCAAAGTAAGCCAGAATCATATTTAAAATTTCTTCGTTCCAAGATGAAATAGTTTTACTCGCAACTTCAAGTTTATCAAGGGTGATTTTTAAAAGAGGACTATTTACATTGTCTAGATTACTTATCTTTAATTGTACATGCGAACGAATCGTCTGAGCCCTAAGCTCCTTAATATCATTATAGTTTTTAAAAAAATCAAGGGCTTTTAACTCCAGCATATAAGAATCTGTATAATCTCTTGAGTTCAAATATGGGGGAGAGGTTATAATAAGATCTACTGAATTATTCGCAACTTTTTCAAAAATAAGTTTTCTAGAATCGCCCCTGTATAATAGTGGATTGTTTGAGAATGTATTACTTGGTTGCTCTTTTATATCGTCAACGATAATCTCTTTGATAAATCTAAAAAAACTATTGATAACATCTTCTTGAGAATATCTCTTCTCTTGCCAATTTTTTTTATAAGATAGACATTTCCCATTTCTGTATAAATTACTATAATCCAGTAAGATTTTGGATAGACAAATTATATATAGTTCTTTATAAAGCTTTGTATTCAATGAGTCTATCGCCAATTTCAATTTTTCAAGGGCAATAAAAACCTCTTTATCAAGATTCCATTTTTTCTTATCTTGACTTTCAACTAAAGTAGGAAATTCACTTTTTAAATCAATTTCACTATCATCTAAATTTGCTAAAAAATCTGTCATTACAGAGACATGATTTCTAATTGTTCTAATTTTATATTGATTCACTTTCAATTTAGCTTTAGATAGAACAAACATAAACGGATTGACTTCAAAAGATATACAACTAACGCTTCTTCTAGATAATTCTAGAGCAGTGGTTCCACTACCTGAAAAAGGCTCTAGGCATAACTTGACATCGTATCCTTGTTCATCGACTACAGAATTGATAAATTCTTTTGAGTATCCCTCAACAAAAGGATACCATCGATGTACACTAACTTCTTTGTTTTTATTAAATTGCATTATTCTATCATATTGCTCTAAATAGTCTGTATATTTATACATCTTTTATCCTTTTATTTAATTGACTAATCTATTCTAAGTATCAGCTATAGTGTATCATAAAACACGGAAAATATCCGTGTTTTAATCAAATTATCCAGCATTTCCCTAGCTGACAAAAATTCAAATGTCATCGTATTTTATCAGTTACCCCACCAACTTTTTCATCTCTTCAATCCGTCCTACTGTCGCATCATACTTAGCTTGGTAGTCGGCTTGTTTTTCTTTTTCTTTTTCAACGACTTCTGGTTTGGCGTTGGCGATGAAGCGTTCGTTGCTGAGTTTTTTGCCGACCATGTCTAGTTCTTTTTGCCACTTGGCGAGTTCTTTGTCTAGACGAGCCAACTCTTCTTCGACGTTGAGGAGGTCTGCTAATGGCAAGAAGATTTCAGCACCGGTGATAACAGCTGACATGGCTAATTCTGGTGCAGCAATGCTTGAGCTGATTTCCAGATGTTCTGGGTTTGTAAAGCGTCGGATGTAGTTTTCATTTGCCTTGAAGAAGGTTTCAAGCTCGCTATCCGCTGTCTTAATCAAAATGGTAATCGGCTTAGAAGGAGCAACATTCACTTCTGCTCTGCTATTTCGCACCGAACGAATCAGATCCTTAAGGCTTTCCACTCCCTTATGAGCTCCAGCATTGTCAAAGGCTGGGTTGACAACAGGGTAGGCCGCCACCACGATAGAGCCCTCTGCGTACTGGGCGAAGATCTCTTCCGTCACAAACGGCATGATTGGGTGGAGGAGGCGAAGGATTTGGTCCAGCGTGTAGAGAAGGACAGAGCGGGTCTTAACTTTCTCAGCCTCATTGTCGCTGTAAAGTACTTCCTTGGTCAGCTCGACATACCAGTTGGCGAACTCTTCCCAGATGAAGTTGTAGAGGATGTGACCAGCCACACCAAACTCGAACTTGTCGAAGTTTTCAGTGACCTTGGCAATGGTTTCGTTAAGGTTGTGGAGAATCCAGCGGTCCGTCACGTTGCCAGCCTCTCCAGCTGCAACTTTGGCAACATTCTCACGCGCCGCATCCAAGGTCAGGCCTTCATTGTTCATGAGGATATAGCGGGAAATGTTCCAAATCTTGTTGATGAAGTTCCAAGATGCGTCCATCTTCTCATAAGAGAAGCGAACATCTTGACCAGGGGCAGAGCCGTTTGACAAGAACCAACGCAAAGCGTCCGCACCGTATTTCTCAATGACATCCATTGGGTCGATACCGTTTCCGAGCGACTTGGACATCTTGCGACCTTCTTCATCACGGATCAAACCGTGGATCAGCACGTTCTTGAATGGCTGACGACCTGTGAACTCAAGCGATTGGAAAATCATCCGCGACACCCAGAAGAAGATGATGTCGTAGCCCGTTACCAAGGTTGAGGTTGGGAAGTAACGCTGGAAGTCCGCCGCATTTTCGTCAGGCCAGCCCATGGTTGAGAATGGCCAAAGGGCAGAGCTGAACCAGGTGTCTAGGACATCCTCATCCTGTACCCAACCGTCACCTGCTGGAGCCTCTTCTCCGACGTACATTTCGCCAGATTCGTTATACCATGCTGGAATCTGATGACCCCACCAAAGCTGACGAGAGATAACCCAGTCGTGTACATTTTCCATCCATTGTAGGAAGGTATCGTTGAAACGTGGTGGGTAAAATTCTACCTTATCAGCTGTGTCTTGGTTGGCAATGGCATTCTTCGCCAGTTGGTCCATTTTGACAAACCATTGAGTTGACAAGCGTGGCTCGACTACAACACCTGTACGCTCCGAGTGACCTACTGAATGCACACGGTTTTCGATTTCCACAAGGGCACCCAGTTCTTGCAACTTAGCAACCGTTGCCTTACGGGCTTCAAAGCGGTCCATACCTGCAAATTCACCTGCGAGCTCGTTCATAGTACCATCATCGTTCATAACATTGACTTGTGGCAGATTGTGGCGTTGGCCAACGAGGAAGTCATTCGGATCGTGGGCTGGCGTGATTTTCACAACCCCTGTACCAAATTCTGGATCTGCGTGCTCATCGGCAACGATTGGGATTGGCTTGTTAACGATTGGCAGGATAACGTTTTTGCCAATCAAGTCCTTGTAACGTGGGTCTTCTGGATTGACCGCAACCGCAACGTCACCGAACATGGTTTCAGGACGGGTTGTCGCAACTTGAAGGGCACGAGAACCATCTTCCAACATGTAATTCATGTGATAGAAAGCACCTTCTACGTCCTTGTGGATCACTTCGATATCAGAAAGGGCAGTTCTGGCTGCTGGGTCCCAGTTGATGATAAACTCGCCACGGTAGATCCAGCCTTTTTTGTAGAGTTCTACAAAGACCTTGCGAACGGCTTTTGACAAGCCTTCGTCCAGCGTGAAGCGGTCACGTTGGTAGTCCAGAGACAGACCCAACTTGCCCCATTGCTCGCGAATGGTCGCTGCGTACTCATCCTTCCATTCCCAGACTTTATCGAGAAATTTTTCACGACCCAAGTCATAACGGGTCACGCCTTGCTCCCGCAAACGTTCCTCAACCTTAGCTTGAGTGGCAATCCCCGCATGGTCCATACCTGGAAGCCAGAGGGTGTCAAAGCCCTGCATGCGTTTTTGGCGGATGATGATGTCTTGAAGGGTTGTATCCCAAGCGTGTCCCAAGTGCAACTTACCTGTTACGTTTGGTGGCGGAATGACGATCGAATAAGGCTTGGCCTCCGCATCGCCCGATGGCTTAAAGACATCTTGGTCCAACCAAGTTTGGTAACGACCAGCCTCAACCTCGGCTGGATTGTATTTTGGTGATAATTCTTTTGACATTAATTTTTCTCCTTTAGTATTTTTTAAGAAAATTGGTTTATACTATCCTCAAGCTAGAAATAGCCCAATTCTTTTTCATATAATCTCCTAGAAGTAGTCAGTCCTTTGGGTTGGCTATTTCGTTTGTTCTTGCTCAAGCTCTTCCATTTTTTGGATAATCAGTTGAGCTACGTCATTGGCAGAAAGATGGGTATTATTAATTTTGAGATAATGCTGAATGCCCTCTGGAATGCCTAATGAGGTGTATTGACATGTCTCAGCTGTAGAAAGAATCTCAGCCTCTGAAACTTCAATGTTTCGTTTCAAAGGTTTATGGGTCAGTCGATTCTCTGTCCGATTACGCCGCAGACGTTCTTCTAAAGCAGTTTCCAATTCAACAAATAAAATTTCCTGACCATGATAATGAAAAATCGTCTGAACTGTTGTAAGAAATTGAACATCTATGGGATTTTTAAAATTAATCAAGGCAGTTCCAATCAGTGGGCGGCCTGACCTAGCAAATACATCATAAACAGCAAATGTAATACGTGTATTGAGGTCAAACATATCCTCAGAAAATTCTGGAATAAATCGTAGGCTAAAATCAATCGAATCATGATTATGAAAGAGTGTCATCCCTGTCAATTTCTCAACTTCCTGCCCAACGGTCATCTTGCCAGAAGCTTGTGCTCCAATAATAATTAGATTCATATTGCCTCCCCCACCAACTCTATCTTAATCCCATCTGGGTCTTCTAGATAGAGGGCATAGTGGTCTGGTCCTCCTGCATGTGGATAGCGGTCATCGTAGAGCAGTTTGACTCGTCTAGTCAAAAATTCCTTCCGCCATTGGTCAATCTCATCAGGTGTGCCCGCATGAAAGGCTAGATGATTGAGACCTGTACGGCACCGGTGATAGCCTGCCTCTAGGAAGTCCTGTGGCGTTTGGACAAAGACCAGGTACTGCTCTGCTTTTTTATAAGATAGCCCGGCCTCCCACTCCTGATAGAGCGAGTAGCCCAGCTTGGTCAGGAGAAAGTCGTAAAATGCACGCGAGGTTTCCAAGTCAGAAACATAAATTTCAACATGATGTAGCATATCTTCTCCTTTCCAAACGAAAATCCCTGCCTAGACTTACTAGACAGGGACGAAGTTATTCCGCGGTACCACCCTTGTTCAGATACATTATCTGCACTTTGCTTATTCGATTCATATCATCAGCAACCAGTTTTGACATTTGTGCGGATTTCTCAGTACCACCGCTTCCTGTGACAAATGGGGCTCAAAACACCTCTGAATGGCTTTATTCTATCAAAATATTTAGAAAAAATCAATCAATTCTATTTTTTGAAAACAACACCATTTTCCTTTAATTTTTTGATTGTTCCTGGGCCGATTCCTTTTATGGACAATATTTCCTGCTCTGTCTTTTTCTTAAAATCAGCCTTGCTATGTATCCCTCCGTAAAAGAGATTTATTGCTCTTGAATGTCCTATCCCTTCTAAAAATGGTTCTTCCAAAAATTTTCTAAATTTCTTAGGAGAATTTGGCAATGTATTCGCATAGGATTCCGCCAAGGCAACCATTCCCTCGACTAAAAACGGTTTTGTCTCTAAGAACATGGTTGCAGCATTTAAAGCGATATAGATAGAGTGAACCGTGTATGGTTTGTAAAAAGTTAATTGGATGGACACACTCACAAGATCCAGCCAACTGTCTGATTGAAAGGCCTCAACCGCTTTGCTATTTAAGTCTGCTAAGCGCTTAAACAACTCTTCCGCCTTTGTAAATTTTCCTTGTAATAACTGGGCCATAATTTGATAAACTAAAACGCCATCGTCCTCCCAGTTCTTCTCGAGTGACCACTGATACAGACTTTCGATTTCATCAAATTGATACAAATGAAGATAGGTAGCTAACATGGTATGAAAATAGCCCGGTGGAAATCCTTCCTCAATTTTAGAACGAAGAAGTTCAACCAGTTTTAAGGCTAAATTTGAAAAACCATTGATCAAGTAAATTTCTGTTAAAAAACCAAGCATTTGCAAGACTGACCTAGCCTCAATGGAAAACCAATCGGAATAATCTAGTTCTGCCCAATGTTCAACTATTTCATCCTGTATCACCAGCATCTTCTCTAAATATGCTCGATCAATCACTCCATCCCCAGTTTCCAACAGTAATTGAAATTTTGCATCCAGATAATGAGGATAAGTTGCAAGCAGTTTTTTTAACTCTCGAATGCGGTGCTTTTTCTGGGATATTTCCATAATCTCCTCGAACCACTCCGTTTCCGCATCCTTACTTCCTGCCGCATACAACAGCTCTCTTAGTTCATCAATATAAAACTCATCATCTGTTACAAAAAATCCTCTAGTCAATTCAAATGCTTTACGCATATCTGTTTGCGACAATTGGCTTAGAGAATTAGGAGATTGAAAATCACTAAACTGTATAATATTATCTCCATTGTGTTTAGCGTGTCTCATTTCTTTTTTCCGATTTTTCTTCTTTGCCATTGACTTTTCTCCTTGAATATTCTACTTCTATTATAGCAAGAAGACGTAAAAAAACCAACTCATTTCAGTTGGTTTCTGTTATATTAAGCTTTCAAGTCAATCCCTTTTTCTTTCAACTGCTTGATAGTTGCAGGACCAATGCCTTTAAGAGCCAAGAGCTCTTTTTCTGTGTGGTTTGCAAAATCAACCACAGATTGAATACCTGCTTCGTAGAAGGTTTCCAAACGTGCTACCGCAATGCCTTCCAACTCAGGAAGTGCCAAAAAGTCTTCCAATGAAGTCGCTGAAGAAGTCGCCTCTGCTACAACTTCTTTCACTTGTTCCACAGCATGCTCTACTACAGCCTCAGCCTTGTGAGCAACTGTCTCTACTACCTCTGCAGCTCTTTCAAGACCTACACGACCTGCACGTTTCAAGTCTGCTAATTGTTTTTTCAATTGTTTTTTTCGATTTACTTTTTTCTTTGCCATGTTAACTCCTTTCTCCTCAGAACCTGTACTCACAAGTAAAGTGCTTATATATAAGAAATAGTTTTTTACTAATCAAGGCAGTTTTTTGAGGAAATACTGACTGTATTTTGAAAAAAACAACGATGAATAGCTGAAGAACTAGCCTTAGATAGAAATGCTGAACCGTGAATATAGTTTCTTAATAATGCCTTTGACCAAACAACTCATCTGGTAAATCATGAAAACCTTTGCCAGCGTGGTAGTTGGCAAATTTCCCTTGAATGAATCGATAGGCATCCAACTTGCTCTCATAACGAATATAAGCATCTGCTGCACGCTCATCTTTGTCTTCTTCCAAGACACGACGACTTTCTTCAACCGCCATCTCGTTTACCATGACCTGAGTGTTGACCCAAGCTTCAAATTCCTTTAAAAATTCTTGTTCTTTTGTCATTATTTTCCTCTTTCGTCTGCTTCAATCGAAACACACCGATTTATTATACCACATTTTCCAAAAAAGACAAGAAGCCCTATCTGTACAACAGTTAGAGCTTCTCATTCTTACCATGTAAATTGATAAACAGTCTGGGACAAGAATTCCTCATCTTTTTCCAGCAAAATAGAGCCGAATCCATCTAGGTTGCATGCATTCGGCAAGGCCTGACATTCCAAGCTAAAAGCTCCATGATAGGCAGCCAAAGCCTCGACAGGATAATTGTAGGTGTAGATAACCACTGATGGCTGGTTGGTTTTGACACTGAGTCCAATTTTCCCATCTGGACTCAAAACTTCTACCGGAATATCCACCTCTTCCAATAACCATGGGTGGTCATAGCCTTTTACCAACACATTTTGAGGATATTGGCTATCAAATCCCTGAGCAAAAGGCGCAAAATCTCTAAAATCAAACGGCGTCCCTGTCACATCTTCTAAGACGCCCGTTGGCAGGTTATCCTCCCCAAGCGGAGCATAGTGATTCGCAGCAATTTTAATACGGTGCTCGGCAACTGACCGTTGAAAATCACCAGTCAAGTTAAAATAGATATGGTTGGTCGGATTAAAAATCGTATCCTTATCCGATACAGCCTGGTAGTCAACTGTCAATTCATTTTTATCCGTCAAACAATAAATAGCCTTGACCCTCACATCACCAGGAAAGCCATTAAAACCATCTTTTAGGACCATAGCAAAGGTCACTTGATTTCTCTCATGGTCTAGCTCAACGTCCCAGTACTGCTCATTTGCCGTGTCAACCCCACCATGCAAGGTCCGATCTGGTTCATTTTCTGTGAACTGATAACTGGTTCCCTTTATCTCAGCTTGGGCTCCTGAAATACGCCCCGCTACTGGGATAATTGTTGAACCAGGATACAAATCTGTCTTGCGGTAATCAAGATCTGACCCTGCTGCCAAACTAACATTTCGTAAACCGCCATTTTCTTCTACTGGCAGAAGCACTTCCACCACTCTGGCGCCAAAATCCGTCAGACTGACCTGCATGCCATTCTTGTTTTCCAAGCAATACAGTTTCGCTTTTTCACCAAATATTTTTACTTCAATCATTTCTTTTCCTCATAAGCCAAATGAGGGAGTTACTATTGCAACTCCCTCAGGATACTTAAAGCCTATCAACTATAGAACATTTTATAATTAACGAAAATCAAATCCGTCTGTAACAATCGGCTGAGTTAGCCTCACTCTCTTATTTCTAGGCTCGAGCTTTCTGTGGTCACTTTCTTATTTCAAAGTGA
This sequence comes from Streptococcus suis, assembly GCF_046032115.1. Taxonomy (GTDB): domain Bacteria; phylum Bacillota; class Bacilli; order Lactobacillales; family Streptococcaceae; genus Streptococcus; species Streptococcus suis_AJ. Next base: position 22,316 of record NZ_JARQOZ010000025.1, read on the forward strand.
CCAGCTGAAACAGTTCACCGAACTGTTTCACTCCTCATCATCGCTATCACTTGTTAATAGGCTATTGACATGAACTAGGTTGCTTGTCCCAAATTCGACATAATCCACAGCCTCTCCCAGCAGGACGCCGTTCAAGAAGCCGATAACCATTGGCATGTTCATACCTGCATAGAGGTCAAACTGCCCACCTTCAATCAATTTCCGTGATACGACGTTGGCTGGTGTACCACCCAACAAGTCTGCGAAGACAACGAAATCTTCCAATCCTGCAATTGTTTCTTCAAATTTTTTCTGGAAGTCTTCTGGACCTTCTTCTGGTAATAAAGCTACTGTATAGATGTCCTCTTGAGGACCCATAATCATTTCAGTAGATTTTTTCAACTCCTCGCAGAAGATACCATGACTTACTAATACTAAACTTCTAGCCATTATGCCATACCAAATGCGAAGTGACCGATTGCTGACAAGCAAAGAGCAAGCGCAATGATGATCAAGATAGCCTTGGTAGAGGTCATACCTTTACGACCGAGCAACCAGAATACAAATCCTGTAAAGACAGCTGGAACAAGGCGAGGGAAGATTGTGTTGAGCAAGTCTTGTACATCAATAACTTTCTCACCAATCTGAGGAGCCCAAGTCACTTCAAAATTGATCATAGTCGCAATCAAGGCCCCCATCATGAAGACACCCATTACAGAGGCTGCATCCACAAGAGCAGTCAACTTATCACGCATGGTAGTAATCAACTTAGTACCTTCCTTGTAAGCAACTTCCAACTGTTTCCAACGGAAAATATCATAAGCAACTGCTACAGCAACCCAAAGGAAAATACCAACCGGAGAACCTTCTTTCCCCATAGTCGCTGCTACAGTACCCATGATTGCTGGAACTAAGGATCCAAAGATGGAGTCACCAATTGGGGCAAATGGTCCCATCAAACCAGTTTTAATACCGTTAACCGCATCTTTAGAAGCCACACCGTCACTTTCTTCAAGTGCCAAGTCAATACCTGTGATGATGGTATGGAAAAATGGTGAAGTATTGAAGAACTGAGTATGCAATTTCATCATTTCCTTCAACTCAGGAGTACCATCTCCATACATTTTACGCAATTGTGGCAAAATCATGTAGAGGTAGCCAGATGCCTGCATCCGCTCATAGTTCCAACCAAGTTGGAAAGTGAATAAACTACGTTTGTTGATTTGATTAAAATCTTCTTTTGTTAATTTGTAATTAGATTTCGTCATCTTCAATTTCCCCACTTTCTGAATGTGATGGAGCAACCACAGTTACTTTTTGGCTATTTTTGAAGTGAAGCACTGAAAGGAATGCACCCACAATAGCGATACCAATCATTGACAAACCTTTGAAGTTATTGACAAAGCTTACGCCTGCATCTTCAGGAAGAGTGCCAACGATACCAGCAACTGCACCACCCAAAGCTGATACGTTACCGTAAAGAACAGTCAACATAGCTGTAAGAGCGAAACCTACCGCCAAGTAGTGAAGGTTACGTTTAAGTGGAAGATAGTGAAGTAAGATTGCAAAACCAAGACCTGGAAGCATACGAGCTGCAAGCGTCAAACCGTTGGCAATCCATTGGTATTGTTCAATAGTCTTAACCATTGCATCTACAAACTCACCACCGAAAGCAAGGGCAAGGAAAACTGGAAGTGCACGAGAAAGTGCCCAAGGAATTGCACCAAGCAGGTAGTTGCGTTCGATACCAGCGTAGTCAAAGCGTTCAATCGCAGCATCTACACGGTGTGCAAAGAAAGTAGTTGAGAAACGACCAGCAATATCTGTATAAACAAGAAGCGCTGCTACTGGAACTGCGATAGTAGATACGGCAAGCTCTGGATCAATACCTTGTGATACTGAGAAAGCTGTTGCAAGAACCGCACCAGAAGTTGCGTCGATACGAGATGCACCACCGAAGGTACCCACACCGAGTACCATCAATTGAAGAGACGCTCCGATTGTCAAACCAGTTGCCATGTCCCCCATGATCAAACCAGTGATGAACCCTGCAAAGATTGGTGAGCCTGCTGACGATACGATGGTCAACTCATCACAAATCTGGTAAGCAGAGTAGAGCGTTAGAAGTAATATTTGCCACCATTGCATAATAGTGATCCTCCTTTAAATTTTTCAAAAATATCCGAATGTTATCTAACCTTATCCAATAATGGCATAAAGTCTTTTGGTGAATCGCCAGGTACCATTTGTGCAAATAATTTTACACCCTTGGCTGCCAAGGCATCGAAATCAGCGATGTCTTTATCAACAACGTTGATAGAACGAGTAACAGAGCGAGTTTCTGGTGATTGTGACATATTCCCTACGTTTAACTCAGGAAGATCTACCCCATATTCAACTAAACGTAAGAAATTTTCTGGACGACGGGCGACAATCAATAGTCGTTGAGTATCGTATTTACCTTCCTTAATGTTATTAGCAGCCTTTTCAATTGGTAAAATTGATAATTTCACACCTGGTGGGCAAGCTAATTTCAAACCTTGTTTTTCAATATCATTTTGAGCAACAGCATCGTCAATAACCATAATCCGACTAATATTTAATTTTGTAGTCCAAAGGTTAGCAACCTGACCGTGAATCAAACGACCGTCAATACGTGTAGCAATAATTGCCATACAGTGTTCTCCTTTTCTTCATAAATCTTTTTGTTAGATGTTCTCTGCAGAACACCTACACTTCTTTATAAACGGGCTCCTGTGAAAAGCTAATCTTGTCTCTATATTGCCCTTCCGTTTCAAAAACGACTATTTCATTAACTCCTTTCTTTAAGTATCCTTTTGGAATATAGAGATAGAGGATTGGACCTTTTTCCCAGAAACGTCCGATATTGACATTATTAACAAATACGACACCCTTACCAAAACCTGTCATGTCTAAGTAAGTGTCTGCCAGCTCTTCCACTTCAAACTGATAGCGATAGAAGGCTGGTTGACCCTCCTGCCACTCTTTCGTGAAATCCAGATCAGAAATATCATCCAGTGGCAATGGATACATATCCCAATTGCCAATATAGTGCAGGTCTGCTATGGCACCACGACCCAACCCTTTAGACTGTGTCGGTGCTGTCAACTTATGACCATAATTGACCCGTCCCATGTTTTCAACCAAGACGGCCAATTCCAGATGGTTAGATTGAAATTCCAAGTCAATATCCTCACCAATTTCTGTCTGGTATTGTGTGGTAACCCAACGACCATCCGCATAGACTTGAATACGGTCACGCGCATCAATGACACGAAGCCGTTCTGCCTCCTCCTTATCCCGCTCTAACTGCGTTCTATAGAGGATATAGCCCGTCGATTGCCCCAGTTCTTCCATATTTTTCGGATAGAAGCCAAAAGAGTAATCGCTTACATTTTCTACTACAGCAAAAAGGCTTACCTTATCCTTCAAGTCCACACTTGGAAAGGCCTTGGCTTCTTTTACCAGTGGCTCAGCATAGTCCAAATCTGGATAGGTTTCCTTCAAACGTTGTTGCAAAAGATAAAACTTCTTAGTAGGATTTCCAGCTTCATCCAATATAGCATCATAATCATAAGAAGTTACCTGAGGCAAATCAATTTGACCACGAGCAGAGCAACCATTCATGAAACCAAAATTTGTTCCACCATGGAACATGTACAAATTCAAGGAGCCCAATTCGATACATTCCATAACCGAATCAACCATTTCTTCCGGCTCTCTACGAATAATCTCATCGCCCCAACGATTGAACCAACCATCCCAAAATTCCATACACATGAGTGGCCAATTCTTCTGATGTTCATTAAAGAATGCCGTCATATTTGCAAAATTCTCTCTAGCTTTAGAACCAAAGTTTCCTGTTACAAATACATCGTCCTCTATCAGGGTTCCTGCACGTAATGTTGCTCGCCAAGAACCATCCGAGGTAAACAAGGGAGCAGTTAGACCATGTTTACGCATCAAGCCAGCCACCGATCTTAGATACTCCTTCTCCTCACCATAAGAGCCATACTCATTTTCCACTTGGAACATAAGTACATTTCCACCCTGTGCGAGTTGGAGCTTGGCCAATTTAGGAATAAGAGAAGCGTAATATTCATCTAAGTGCTGCAAGTACACCGAATCACTCGAACGTACTCTAAGCTCTTCCTTCATCAACCAAGCAGGGAGGCCACCCCATTCCCACTCCGCACAAATATAAGGGGAAGGACGTACAATTGCATAAAGCCCTAATTCTTGAGCCAATTTCAAAAATCGCTCAATATCCAATATACCCTCGTAACAAAACTCACCCTTTCGAGGTTCATGCATATTCCAAGGGACATAGGTTTCAACCGTATTAAAACCAAGGGCCTTTAAGTTATACAAAGAATGGTACCAATCATCAGGATGGACACGAAAATAATGAATCGCGCCTGATAAAATCTTAAAGGGTTCACCGTCCAAATAAAATTGGTCTCCAATATAAAATTCTTTCATTTCTTCCTCCGATGCAACCGCTTACCTTTCTGTTAATATAATAACACTTATCTGTGGTTATGTCCAGTACTTTTTAAAAATTTTTTACTTTTTTTTACAAATACATCTATTTCATCAGTCAGAAAGGGATTACATCTATTTTTTATGGATTCCGGCTATATTTTTTGATTTTCATAAGCTAATTTAGTATAATGATTCATAGAAAGGAAGGAAATAAGTATGAAAGTACCTAAGTACCAGCTTATACAAAACGACTTACGCCAGCAAATTATCTCTGGCAAATTTGAAAATGGCGACAAATTTTACACAGAATCTGAATTAACAAAACTATTTAACGTTAGTTCTATCACCGTTATTCGTGCAGTAAACGAACTAGTTAAAGACGGCTACCTCGTTCGTCAACAAGGTAAAGGAACCTTTGTATCCCGTTCACGCAAAGGACGTCTTGTAGAATTTTCCGATATTGAGATTTTTCCTATGGATAAGGATAAGGTTACTGTTCTCTCGTGCGAAAAAGGCAATAAACCCGATATCCTTGAAAAACTAAATCTTGACAAGAATGAGTTTTATTATAAAATTGTACGCGTCCGCGCAGCAGAAGACACTCCATACATCTTCCACAATTCATACATCCCTCAACGATATATCCAGAATCCAGATGCTCCACTCGAGCACTATCAATCAATCTATCAACGCTTCAAACTGGACTACAATATCCACATGTCCGAGGAACCATTTGTAGAAACGAATGAAATTGTCAGCCCATGTCCAAAAGAGGTTGCCACTCATTTGAAATTAAAAGCGACTGAACCAGCTGTACTACAAAACAAAACAACTACTAACAGTACTAGCGGTGAAGTGATGGAATATACTGAAACTTACAAACACTGGAAGTATTACAAATTTGAAATTACAGCCAATCATCGCTAAAAAAACGCAGACTAACGTCCGCGTTTTTTCATATCCAATAACAATCAAAAGTAGTCTAGGAAACGAAACCGAAAATAGAACTGGATTTCATCAAGGCTCTTGACAACGAATAATTTTGATTTTCGAAGAGTATTAATTCTAATATCCCCGTTGATGGGTAATCTTGTAACGAAACTGGTCCGCTCTAGCAATACTAAACGTAAACTCGATAATTCTATTCTTATCATTATAGGTTTTTCTTACCAAATGAAGCACTGGACTATTGCTTGGAATCCCGAGTATCTTAGCTTCATTATCCAAAGCAATACTTGCATAGAACTCTTCTTCTGCCAAACGAATCACCTGATGATAATCCTCTGAAAAAATTTCATACAAGGGAGTTGACTTCATTCGCTGAGCAGCTAATCCAGGAAATAGCGAGGCAGGAACATATGTCCTTTCCAGCATCATCGGAATCTCATCGGCAAGTCTCAAACGTTCAACTTCAAACACTTCCTCACCCTGACTAAGTTGTAGATGTTGCGCAATATAGTCTGATGCCTTAACCAATTCAAAGGATAAAATTGATGTCCTCGGTACTTTCCCAATTTTTTTCATTTGCTCAGTAAAACTATAGGCCTGAGACAAATCAACTGCAGTATCTGAAATCTCAGATACATAGGTTCCCTTACCGTGCTTCTTATAGACTAAGCCCCGTTTTTCCAATTCTTGCAAAGCCAAACGAACTGTAATACGACTGACACCATAAACCTGTGTCAACTCACGCTCTGAAAATAACTTGTCATTCGGAGCCATCCTCTCACGAATTGCAACTTCCAATTCATCAACCAACTGCAAATAGAGAGGTTTTTCAACAGTTTGACTAACCATAGACTCCTCCTTTCTAACCCACATAAGCTTACAAATCTATTTTACACCAAACTTCATATATTAACAATATCTTAGGTGATAAAATACCAGTTCTTCAAGCTAAAGTAAGGTCACCTCATCTGGCAAAGTAATGGTCTCTTTTCCCTGCTTGTCCATTACCAAGATTGTTGAGGGATAAAAAGGATCAAAACGACTACTTAAATCTACAGCCAGTACATTTTTATAACCTTCCTGCGAAAAGACCAGCGTAATCTTACCACGACGATTTTTGATAGAAAAACGGATTACATTTTTCAAAGGAATAACTCCTTTTAAGTAGTGATCAATAACATACCAGAAACTGTCAATCACTTCCCCGGGAAGCGAGGTCACAACTCCAAAACTTGCATAGCGCCCATTTGTTTGTTCAAAGGCCATAAGCCCCTCCTTTACAATAAGAAAAAAGCCTGTTAAACAGGATTTTCTTTTCTAACTTTATCTACTTCTCAGTTCTAAATAGCGTTTGTACCAGATATTAACGTAGGCTGGAGAGAATGGTCCACGCTGGTTATTAATCCAATCAACCAGTATCTTGACATTTTCCTTCAAAATAAAATCAATATCATCCGAATACTTCATCGCCTTACGATGACGCTCATATTCATCCACATCCAGCAGTCTCTTTTCACCATCAGCAAAGACCTTAACATCTAGGTCATAATCAATGTATTTGAGTGCCTCATTGTCGAGAACATATGGACTAGCAAGGTTACAATAATAGGAAACTCCGTTTTCCCGAATCATGGCAATGATATTGAACCAGTATTTTTTATGAAAATAAACGATTGCTGGTTCTCTTGTTACCCAACGCCTACCATCATTTTCAGTCACTAAGGTATGATTATTGACTCCAATAATAGCATTTTCCGTTGTTTTTAATACCATGGTGTCACGCCAAGTGCGATGAATTTCACCGTCATGTTTATAACTTTGAATAGTAATAAAGTCGCCTTCCTTTGGTAATTTCACTTTGTTACCAACTTTCTACTATTACAATTTATCTTGACTATTATACCATATTTTTTCAACCTAGGCGAAACTTTTTCTCACAGATATTCACGAAGAGCAGATTTTATGGCATCAAAATCAAAGCCCTTGCGAGCCAAAGCCTGCATCAACCTTTGCTTCAATTCATAGCCTTCATATTTACGACCATATTTTCTATACTGCTTATCCAATTCCTTGGCGATTAAATCATCTTCATTTTCCTCATCAGCCACAAGTTCCAACTGACCCAGGCTTTGTTTGGCTGACTCATAAGAAAACCCCTTACCCATCAATCCCTGTACAACTTTATCTTGCAAAGCTCGAAGAGGCAACTTTCTTTGGTATCTACCCACCAATTTCTCCCCAATCTTCCCAGCAAGCTCTGAAAAATCTTCCTCAGCCAGCCTTTTATCAATCAGCGGTTTAGGAATTCCTTTCTGCATCAACCTCTGACGAATCATAGCTGGTCCCTTATCTCCATTTAGAGCATTCTGACGAACATAGCTATCAACATAATTCCCATCGTCCAGCCATTTTTCCTCTTCTAATACCGTCACAATCTTGACAATATTGTTTTCTTCAATTTCATATTTTTTTAGATAATCACTAACTTCTTTTTGGGTACGTTGCTTGAAGGAAAGGTAATAAAGTGCTAGATTTTTCCCATAAGAAAACTGAGCAAAATCGCGAAGCTCACAAAACTCCTGCTCCGTGATTTCCTTGCCCTTACTAAGCATGAAGCGAACAATTGTGTCTTCCGTAATATACAAACTATCCTGACCATCCACTTCAAGTAAATAAAGACGTTTCTTCTTTTCAATTTTTGTAATTCTCATTCTTTCATTATACAGGATTTTTCGGTAAAATAATAATATGAATCTACAAGTAAACCAACGAATCCCCTTAAAAATCAAACGAATGGGTATCAATGGCGAAGGAATCGGCTTTTATCAAAAAACGCTGGTCTTTGTCCCTGGTGCCCTTAAGGGGGAAGAAATTTTTTGTCAAATTACCTCAGTCAAACGAAATTTCGTTGAAGCAAAATTGTTAAAAATCAACAAGGAATCAAAATTCCGAGTCAAGCCTGCCTGTGACATCTATCAAGCCTGTGGTGGTTGTCAAATCATGCACCTCCGCTATGATAAACAATTAGACTTCAAACAAGATCTCTTGCAGCAGGCCCTAAAAAAGTTCAAACCAGCTGGCTACGAAAACTACACTATTTATCCAACAATCGGTATGGATAAGCCTAGCCACTATCGTGCCAAATTACAGTTCCAGACTCGATCTTTCAAAGATCAAGTCAAGGCCGGTCTCTATGCAGAAAATTCCCATCGCTTGATTGGAATTACGAATTGTTACGTCCAAGATTCCGAAACACAAGAGATTATCAACGGAATCGCAAAGCTACTCACCAAGCACCGTATTCCTATTTACAATGAGCGCAAGCAACACGGAATCCGCACGGTTATGGTCCGCAAGGCTCGAAAAACAGGTCAAGTTCAAGTGATTTTTATCACCTCTTGTCAGGTTAATCTTACTAAATTAATTGATGAACTCACCAGTCAATTTCCAAGTATAATCACTATTGCTCTAAACTGGAATAGACAAAAAACGAGTGATATTTATGGTGAGAAAACAGAAATTTTATGGGGAGAACAAGCTATCGATGAGGCTGTTTTAGATTACGAATTCTCACTATCTCCACGGGCATTTTACCAACTAAATCCCCAACAAACAGAAATTCTCTACGGCGAGGCTGTCAAGGCTTTGGACATTTCAGGAGATGAAAACTTGATTGATGCCTACTGTGGCGTGGGCACAATCGGCTTCGCCTTTGCTAAAAAGGTCAAATCTGTTCGAGGTATGGACATTATTCCAGAAGCCATCGAGGATGCTAAAGCAAACGCTAAGCGAATGGGATTATCCAATACCCACTATGAGGCAGGTAAAGCAGAAGAAATCATTCCAAAGTGGTACCAAGAAGGCTACAGGGCCGATGCCTTGGTAGTTGATCCTCCACGAACTGGACTCGATGAAAAGCTCCTCAAAACCATTTTGGATTACAAACCAGCTAAAATGGTTTACGTATCCTGCAACGTCTCCACCCTTGCAAGGGACCTTGTTGAGCTAAGCAAAGCCTACAAGGTAGAATACATTCAATCTGTCGACATGTTTCCCCACACAGCACGGACCGAGGCGGTTGTTAAACTAAGCAAAAAATAAAAGGCACTATATGACTATGACGGGTAAACCCACTATGGTCATATAGAGCCTTTTTGAGTGTAGAAAAAAGTCCCATATGACCTACACTGAAAAACAACAAAACTCACATTTTCAAGCGCCAAACTGGAAGCTACCAATAATCTCATCAAAGTCATTAAAAGAAATGCCTTTGGTTTCAGGAAGATGAAAAGGCTCTATAATTTCTGTAGTGGGTAAATCCACTGTGGAGATTATGGAGCCTTTTTGAGTATAGAAAACATACTAAGATTAGTAATGAAGAAATCTCCGACGGGAGAGAGTACTCACTACTTTTTTCATTCTCAAGATGCTAAAGTAGAGGTGTCTTGTTAAGTCGTGGGACTTTTTGACGCTAGACGTCGCATCAAAAACTGGGAAGACACCTGTTTTAGAAAGAATGTTATCAAAGTATGTGGGACGCCAGACGTCGAGTATTGAAAATGACATCACTAAAACAAGGAATCATTCAA
>NZ_JARQOZ010000026.1:0-31691 GCF_046032115.1 Streptococcus suis
AGATAAGGAAAGTCGTCACTATCCTCTTTTGGACGGTAACAAATTGGATAAAATACGAACTACGGGAATGATTCTTTATAACAAGAAATATGTTAATTTTTAGAATTTGTGGTATAATGGAAATGTTATAAATTTTATTATAGGAGAACATCATGGAAGACCCTGGTAGTCAGACCATCTATTTACAACTGTTAATTTTATTCTTATTGACTCTGTTCAATGCCTTCTTTTCAGCCTCTGAAATGGCGCTTGTTTCTCTAAATCGTTCAAGAGTAGAACAAAAGGCCGCAGACGGTGAGAAGAAATATACTCGCTTGCTTCAAGTTTTAGAGAATCCTAACAATTTTCTATCAACCATTCAGGTCGGTATTACCTTCATCTCCATCCTTTCAGGTGCCAGCTTGGCTAATGATTTGGGAGCTGTATTTGCCAAATGGATGGGGAATTCAACAACAGCACAAACCGCAGGATACTGGCTTGCACTGGCTATGTTGACTTTCGTTTCAATCGTTCTTGGTGAATTGTACCCTAAGCGGATTGCCATGAATATGAAGGAAAATCTGGCAGTAGTCACTGCACCTGTGATTATTTTCCTTGGGAAAATTGTTAGTCCGTTTGTGTGGTTATTATCTGCTGCAACGAATCTTATCAGCCGTATTACTCCTATGAATTTTGATGATGCGGATGAGCAAATGACACGGGATGAAATTGAATATATTTTGACAAAGAGTGAGAAAACCTTAGACGCCGAAGAAATCGAAATGCTTCAAGGTGTGTTCTCTTTAGATGAGCTGATGGCACGTGAAGTAATGGTTCCCCGTACGGATGCTTTCATGGTGGATATTGAGGATGATACAGCAACCATCATGGCAGCTATCCTCAAGCAGAATTTTTCACGTATCCCTGTTTATGATGGCGATAAGGACAATATCATTGGCCTCATTCATACCAAGAAAATCTTGTCAGAAGCTTTCAGTAATGGCTTTGACAATCTCAACATCCGCCGCATTATGCAGGAGCCTCTCTTCGTTCCAGAAACGATTTTCGTGGATGATTTGTTGACATCATTGAGAAATACCCAAAATCAAATGGCCATCTTGTTAGATGAGTATGGTGGAGTTGCAGGTCTTGTCACCTTGGAAGATTTGTTGGAAGAAATTGTCGGTGAAATCGACGACGAAACGGACAAGACAGAAGTTTTTGTTCGAGAAATTGCTGACAACACCTATATCGTCCAAGGAAATATGACCTTGAATGACTTCAATGAGCATTTTGAGATGGAGTTGGAAAGTGATAACGTTGATACGATTGCTGGTTATTATCTGACAGGAGTCGGTACCATTCCGAGCCAAGACGAGAAAGTTTCCTTTGAAGTGGATAGTAAAGATCACCACCTAGTTCTTATTAACGATAAGGTAAAAAATGGTCGCGTAACAAAATTAAAACTCTTGATTACACCACTGGAGAAAGAAGAAACCGATAAGGACTAGGGCAACCTAGTCTTTTAGCTTTCTTCTTACGGAAGATGATAGTTATGAAAGAAAGTAAATGATAGAAGCGTTTTCATTTTTGTGATATACTAGTCTTATAAAATGATGAGGATGAGATGATGACAGAAATTGATTATCGTAAAGTGACAGGTTTGGTTCATTCAACAGAGAGTTTTGGTTCGGTTGATGGTCCAGGGGTACGTTTTGTGGTCTTTATGCAGGGCTGTCACATGCGTTGCCAGTATTGCCATAACCCAGATACTTGGGATCTGGTCAATCCAGCAGCGACTGAGAGAACAGCAGAAGATGTCTTGAATGAAGCCCTGCGTTTTCGTATGTTTTGGGGAAAAGAAGGGGGTATTACCGTTTCAGGTGGTGAAGCAACCATCCAGATTGATTTTTTAATTGCTCTGTTTACCCTTGCAAAAGAAAAAGGGATTCACACTACTTTGGATACCTGTGCGTTGACTTTCCGTAAGACAGAGCGCTACTTGGAAAAATATAGTCGGCTTATGGAAGTAACAGACTTGGTGCTCCTTGATATTAAGGAAATGAATCCTGAGCAACACCGCATTGTGACAGGTCATAGTAACAAGACTATTTTAGAATGTGCTCAATATCTATCAGACATTGGTAAGCCTGTTTGGATTCGTCATGTCCTGGTACCGAATTTGACTGACCGAGATGAGGACTTGATTGAACTTGGTAAGTTTGTTAAAACATTAAAAAATGTCGAACGTTTTGAGGTGTTACCTTATCATAATCTTGGTGAATTTAAGTGGCGTGAGTTGGGCAGACCCTATCCACTAGAGGGGACTAAGCCCCCAACGAAGGCTCGAGTGGAAAATGCAAAGGCCTTGATGGAGACAGAAACCTATCAGGAGTACTTGAATAGAATTAAGGGATAATAGTGAAGAGGTCGGAGATTGATGCGAAAAAGATTTAATGTGTTAGGGACAAGTATCACTTGTCTCTTGTTTATTGGGCTTATGTTAGGCTTGTTCTTTTTGGGAGATCGAACACAAAAGGAGCAAACCAAAGTTGCAACGACATCATCTAGCCAAGAAATATCTGCTAGGGACAAAGTGATTGCAAAATATCTAGATCAGATGACCTTAGAAGAAAAGGTCGGACAGATGATCTTTGCTCGGATGCCATCTGCAGGACAAGCTGAGGCATTGGAAACCTATCATTTTGGAGGCTATATCTTATTTGCAAGTGATTTTGACGGTAAGACACTGGAGCAAGTTAAAGAAGAGATTGCTTCTTATCAATCGCTTTCAAAAGTGCCGCTATTAATGGCTTCAGATGAGGAAGGTGGGACGGTAACGAGGATTAGTCAACTTCTGGAAACACCTTTTGCGTCGCCTTTGGAACTGTACCAAGCTGGCGGCATTGAGGCAATTTTGTCGGATGCCAAGCAGAAGACCAGTCTTTTAAAGGAAGAGGGAATCTACGCAGGTTTCTTCCCAGTTGCGGATTTATCCACTGATCCATCCTCTTTTATCTACGATAGGACCATTGGTCAGGATGCAAAAACCACCGCAGACTATATTGGTCAATTGGTCAAATTGTTAAAGCAAGAACAGTTTACTTCGACTTTGAAACATTTCCCGGGTTATGGGGACAATGCAGATTCGCACACGGATTTGGTCTATGACAACCGCAGTTTAGAAGATTTGCGTGCCAGTGATTTTCTCCCCTTTAAAGCTGGGATTGAAGCAGGTGCAGACTCTATCATGGTTAGCCACAATATTGTACCTGCCATTGATGATGTCCCATCATCCATTTCACCTGAAATCAATAAAATCCTTCGGAATGAGCTTGGTTTTGAGGGTGTCATTATGACGGATGATTTTGATATGCAGGGCTTGGTTCAATTTGTAGATCAAGATACAGGTGCCTTGCAGACCATTCAAGCTGGGACAGATATGATATTGTCTTCAAGTTATGCCAGTCAAATTCCTTATATTATCGAACAAGTAAAGGCCGGAACTATTACAGAGGAGCGAATTGACCAATCCGTTAAACGGATTTTGGGAATGAAATACGATCTTGGCTTAATCAAATAAACAAAGAAAAGGAAGTGCTAGATACTTCCTTTTTCGTATTATTCTAAAACAAGCTTAGTTTTTATACCATCCACGTCGACAAAGGCTGCGCTATTGTCTAGTCTTTGAAGGTTTAGGTTTGCGGCAATGGCACGATTCAAGGTTGCTTCAAATACTTCTGGATTGGAATAGATGACCGTATAGTAGGCAAGGCCTGGCATGCCTTCTTGTCTGGTTTTCAGATTTTTTCCTCCCCATTCATTGACGGCAAGGTGGTGGTGGTAGTTACCAGAAGCCAACCAAGAGGCAGATGGAACGGTGAAATTATCTCTGACAGCTAGAACTTCTTGGTAAAATTTGCTAGAAGCAGCGCTTTCTCGGACAGATAGATGGACATGGCCCATACGACTACCAGCAGGCATCTGATAGGCTGCGTCAGCTTTTTTCCCTAAAGCATAAATCGTTTCAGCATCCATTGGCTCAGATTTTCCAACAATTTGACCGTCAGCTCGAACATCCCATGCATCTTGTGGCAGGTCACGGTAAACTTCGATGCCATTGCCTTCGGTGTCGGCTAGGTAAATGGCTTCGCTGTAACCGTGGTCGCTGGCGCCTTGGAGGGGAATCTTATTGTCGATAAAGTGGCGGAAAATGGTCCCGAGGTCCTCACGGCTAGGTAGGACAATGGCCAAATGGTAGAGTCCGTAGCTGTGGTGGACTTCGCCGTTCTGCTCTGTTTGAATCAGGCGGACAAGGGTGTTTTTTCCAACACCAAGGTCAATCTGTTTAGGGCTTTGGAAGAGGACTTGCAGCCCCAAGACTTGTTGGTAAAACAGGCTTTGGAGTTCTAAATCGCGGACATTGAGGGCAACATGGCCCAGTTCAAATTGGGAATTGTACATAGGAATACCTGACTTTCTAATTTGGCTTGAATAAATTCATAAGGTAAATAAATGATTGTATAACCATTATAACACATACAAACTATTTTGTAAGTACGTAATTTTTGGATAGTCACTATCTTAATATGAAGTTTTGTATCATATCAAGGGAGAATTCGATTGATTTTCAAAAAAACTAGAACCGAAGTTCTAGTTAAGTATTAAGCTTCCAACAATGCTTGAGCTTGGGTCTGCAAACCGGCAATGGCTTCCTCTGATAAGACCAATTCTCCAGTTCCCCATGCTTCTGGGTTGACAGTTGTACCTGTAAATTCACCTACGACTTGCATACGAACAAATGGTAATAGAGCTTGGTAGCTAGCAAACATTTGGTCATGACCAGCGTTGGCAACAGATGATACGGTAACGATTTTGTCTTGAAGGGCAGATGGACCACGAGTATCTGACAAGTCAAGGGCACGGCTGAGCCAGTCAATCAAGTTTTTCACAGTACCTGGGATAGCAAAGTTGTAAACGGGTGAGAAAATCCAGATGGCATCTGCTGCCATTATGGCATCGCGTGCAGCTTGGACTGTTGGCAAGACAGGTGTCTCAAGGTCTTGGTTCATCAATGGGACATCTTTGTAATCAAGGTAGCTTACAGTAGCTTGACCTTCTAAAATGCTTTCTGCTTGTTTAGCCATTTGGTGGTTAAATGAACCTTCACGCAATGAACCGACGATAAATAAGATGTTCTTCATTTGTTTTTCTTCCTTCTTTGTAAAGATTTTTTTGAAAGTTGAGATAAGAGACATATATCCTCCTCTTAAGAAAATTCTTTCCTACTTTCGTAGTTTATGGTATTATTGTAGCAGGTATAAAAAGTAAATACAAGTACGTTTTTTTTGTAAAGTCACTATCTATTTGTGAAGTAATGCGTCGTATCAAGAAAAAAGAAAGGGTAAATATGCCAACATTTACATCTCATACTGTTCCAGAGTGCCCTTATGTGGCTACTCAAAGTGTATTATCAGGGAAATGGAGTATGTTATTGCTCCATCATATCGAAGAAGGACCGATTCGGTTTAATGAATTGCATCGTCGATTAACAGGGATTTCCCAAGCAACCTTGACCAAGCAACTCCGACAATTAGAAGAATATGGATTGATTACGCGTAAAGTCTATGCACAAGTTCCGCCAAAGGTCGAGTATGAACTGAGCGAGATTGGGCAGGAATTTAAAATGGTCTTGGAGCAAATCGAAACATTTGGGGAAAAATACATCAACTTTGTCAAATCAAAAAAATCTGAATGAGCTGTTCATTCAGATTTTTGCGTTTTAGAGTTCGTCATCCTTAACTGCATTTAACCAATCAGCAGCAGCTTTTGCGGTGCTTTCAAGGGCACCTTCTTTGAATGGTGATTGGAGGTTTGCAGCTTCAACCACTTGCAAGAAGGACTTGGTACCACCCAAATCACAGATGCGGATGTAGTCTTCCCATGCAGTTTCATCATGGTCCACTTGCGTGCGTTTCCAGAATTGAAGGGCACACACTTGGGCCAAGGTGTAGTCGATGTAGTAGAATGGACTAGCAAAGATATGACCTTGACGATACCAGAAGATACCGCGGTTAAGAGCTTCTGACTCAGAATAATCACGGTCTGGTAAGTAGAGGTCTTGGAGTTTCTTCCAAGTTGCCTTGCGTTCTGCCGGTGTCATCTCAGGGTGTTCATAGACTTCGTGCTGGAAGTGGTCCACCAAGACTCCGTAAGGTAAGAAGAGAAGTGTGCCAGCCAAGTGACTGAATTTATATTTATCAACCTGCTCCTTGAAGAAGCGGTCCATCCATGGCCAAGTCATAAATTCCATAGACATGGAGTGGATTTCACAGGTTTCATAGGTTGGCCAGACAACTTCTGGACTTTGAATCCAACGAGAACGATAAACTTGGAAGGCATGACCTGCTTCGTGGGTCAAAACATCAATATCACCGCTGGTTCCGTTGAAGTTAGAGAAGATGAATGGGCTCTTGAAGTCAGGGATATAGGTGCAGTAGCCACCGCTGTTTTTGCCTGGTTTTGCGACCAAGTCCAAGAGTTCATGCTCAATCATGAAATCGAAGAACTCGCCTGTTTCAGCGGACAATTCACGGTACATGTCTTGAGCCTGGCTGACGATAAAGTCAGGGTCACCTTGAGGAACGGCGTTTCCGTCTAAGAACTCAAGATTGAGGTCGTAGTGTTTGAGGCTTGGTACTTGCAAGCGTTTTGCTTGGCGTTGGCGCAGATCTTGCACAATCGGTACGATGTGTTTGAGGATTTCTTCACGGTACACCTTGACCATGTCACGATTGTAGTCGAAACGGTTCATCTTGAGGTAGCCGTATTCCACATAGTCCTTGAAGCCGAGTTTGTGGGCAATTTCCGTGCGGACCTTGACCAATTCATCGTAAACACGGTCGAAATCAGCTTCCTTGCTTTCAAAGAAGGCAGTTGTGGCAGCAGATGCAGCCTTGCGGACTTCGCGGTCAGTTGATTGTCCGAATGGGCCCATTTGTGCCAAGTTGTAAGTCTGACCTTGGAACTCAATCTCTGCACCAGCAATCAGTTTGCTGTACTCATCGGTCAATTCATTTTCCTTTTGGAACAAGGGAATCACATCAGATGAGAAGGTCTTGAGCTTGTTTTCTGCCTGCATGAAGAAGGTTTGAGGCAAGATATCTGACAGCTCTTCCTTGTAAGGCGTCTGGACAATCACACGGTAGTAGTTGGTGGTCAATTCTTCAAAAAGTGGCGAATATTCATTCCAAAACTTGGTTTCTTCATTGTAGAACTCATCGTTCATGTCGATAGTATGGCGGATCATCCAGAGGTTGTACTGGGTATCGACCAAGTTGAGTAATTTTGTAACGGCTGCCACTAGTGTACGAGTTGTTTCCAAGTCACTTGCCTGAGCCAACTGGTCTGTCAGGTCAGAAAATTGAGCCTTGATAGCTTCATAATCTGGACGAACATAGGTATAGTCTGAAAATTTCATATGGTTCTCCTTTTGTATTGCTACCTTCTATCTTACTCTTTTTGAAAACGTTTGGCAAATCCCGACCCGTCCATGTTCACAAGTCTTTCTATTTATGGTAAAATGTAGGAGATTATTAGAAAAATGAGGTTGTAGACATGTCTAAATTTTTAGTTTTTGGTCACCAAAATCCTGATACAGATGCCATTGCATCATCGTACGGCTGGGCTCACTTGGAGCGTGAAGTGTTTGGTCGTGATGCGGAAGCAGTTGCACTTGGAACGCCAAATGAAGAAACAGCGTTTGCGCTTGACTATTTTGGTGTTACTGCACCGCGCGTGGTTGAGTCTGCAAAAGCAGAAGGCGTTAGCCAAGTCATCTTGACAGACCACAATGAATTCCAACAATCAATCGCAGACATCAAAGATGTGGAAGTGGCAGCTGTTATTGACCACCACCGTGTCGCAAACTTCGAAACGGCAAATCCATTGTACATGCGTTTGGAGCCAGTAGGTTCAGCATCTTCAATCGTTTACCGTGCCTTCAAAGAAAATGGTGTGACACCTCCAAAAGAAGTGGCAGGTCTCCTCTTGTCAGGTTTGATTTCAGATACTCTTTTGCTCAAATCGCCAACTACTCATGCAACAGATCCACAAGTAGCAGCTGAATTGGCTGAAATTGCTGGTGTGAACTTGGAAGAATACGGCTTGGCACTCTTGAAAGCAGGAACCAACCTTGCCAGCAAGTCAGCAGAAGAATTGATTGACATCGACGCAAAAACCTTTGGTTTGAACGGAAATGATGTGCGTGTAGCCCAAGTCAACACAGTGGACATTGCAGAGGTCTTGGAACGCCAAGCAGAAATCGAAGCAGCAATGACAGCAGCATCAGCAGCAAATGGCTACTCTGACTTTGTCTTGATGATTACAGACATCGTTAACTCAAACTCAGAAATCCTTGCCCTTGGTAGCAACATGGACAAGGTAGAAGCGGCCTTCAACTTCAAGTTGGAAAACAACCACGCTTTCCTTGCAGGAGCCGTTTCACGTAAGAAACAAGTGGTGCCACAATTGACTGACGCTTTCAACGCCTAATGAATTTTTCTACCGACCTCAAACTGAAGTCGGTAGGAGGCCTTACCTAGCACCTTCGGGTGCTTTTTCATTATCGTCATTTAGTTTATCTTTTATTACGTCGTTAACTCACCTTGCCTAACTCCAGTTATGCCTGCGGTTCGTTGCCTAGTACTAAAAGCAAACTAAAAGACTATAAAAGGAAAATCATGTCTTATACAGTACATTTTAAAGTAGTCGAAACGACAGGATTGGAAACTAGTCCAGTCGCAGAAGTCTTGGTCGGTCTGCGTGCCAACGAGGCTCGCTATTTCTGGAATAAATACAAGCAGGAGTATGTGGTTTACACACCAGAAGAGAAGCCTGAAATCCTGCCCTTCATCGAGAAGGTATTGGCAGACTCCTTTTGCTTTGATAGTCACTCCCCTGACTATCAAACTCCCCTACACTCTGCTCAATGTCGCTCAGCTTGAGGTAGATGGCATTCTCTGGTCTTTTGTCTTTTATGACAATGACCTGGCTGTCAATGTCCTCTATACGCTAGAAGAAGGAGGCAAACGAGCGGTCGGTTTCAAATTATCAGACGGCATTGAAATTCCCAAAGAATTTGAAGGTAAATTCAAGTTTGCCCGACAACGCTCCAAACTAGCAGGCGAAATTCGTGGCACCTTCTTCGTTGTCAAGGGAGAATATTTGTAAGCAAGAATCTGGGATTTCCCAGATTTTTTAAAAATGGCTTGACTTGGAGTGGACTTCAAGGTGTATAATAAGCGAAATATCGTCATTTAGTTTATCTTTTATTACGTCGTTAACTCACCTTGCCTAACTCCAGTTATGCCTGTGGCTTTTGAAGCGAACGTGGTTCGCACTATCTCCAGCCTTCAAAGGTTCCCCAAACCTTTGAAGCGAGTACTAAAAGTAAACTAAAAGACTATAAAGAAGGGAGCCTGGAATGAATATCAAAGAAGTTAGTCAAGTGACAGGTCTATCGGCAGATACCATTCGCTACTATGAGCGGATAGGGCTTGTTCCCAAAATTGCAAGAAAATCTTCTGGAGTAAGGGACTTTTCGGAAAATGATGTCGCCATTTTGGAATTTATTCGCTGTTTTAGGAGTGCGGGTATGTCTATTGAGCGCTTGATTGAGTACATGGGCTTGGTGCAGGCTGGAGATAGTACTGTGGAAGCCCGGATTGATTTACTAAAAGAGGAACAGGAAGAATTGCGGTCACGCTTGTCGGAAATTCAGCAAGCTCTAGATCGTTTAGATTATAAAATAGAAAATTACCAGACTATATTAAGAGGTGCGGAGAATCAATTGTTTACAGACGGCGGTAGTTCATTCAAAAAAGGCAGAGGATAACTTCTCTGCCTTTATAATTCATTATTCATTTTTTCTTATAACTTGTTTGGGTTTAAATTTCTTCTTTAGCCCAATTTGAACCAAACGTAGTCCAAGAAAACCCGTCGCACTTGCCAATATGATGGCAACAAAAACAGGAATGCCTACGGATAGATAGACATAACTAGCGATGACTGTTATCAAACTAAAAAATGCGATATTAACAAAAAACAACAATTCCTTTAGACGTTCTTTATTGGTATTTTTTGCCTGATAGGTTTGAAAATTAGCCTTTTTCTCTTTCGGGATATACTCTTCGTACCGGTACTCATGGGACTGATAGTGTCTTAATGCCATATCGTCTCCTTCTCTGCTCCCTAAAGAATACCATAACATTGCTGAATTTTTATGTCATTTATATTACAATAATGTTACAAGAGAAAAATTAGAAAAGTCTGAATATTAAAATACAGGTAGTCACTTATCAGATATTTCTCTTTTTGATATAATTATCTTTATGGAAAAAATTATCATTACAGCAACAGCTGAAAGTATTGAGCAGGTCAAAGAACTGCTTGCAGCAGGAGTTGACCGTATTTATGTTGGGGAAGAGGACCATGCCCTTCGCATCCCAACAAATTTTACCTATGATGAACTCAGGGAAATAGCAGAGCTAGTTCATAGCGCTGGGAAGGAATTGACGGTCGCTGCCAATGCCCTCATGCACCAAGATATGATGGACAATATCAAACCGTTTATGGAGCTAATGAGGGAAATCAAGGTTGATTATCTGGTTGTCGGAGATACTGGAATTTTCTATATCAATAAACGTGATGGCTACAATTTCAAGCTAATCTATGATACATCTGTCTTTGTGACTTCCAGCCGTCAGATTAACTTTTGGAAAGATCATGGAGCAGTAGAGGCTGTTTTGGCAAGAGAGATTCCATCAGAAGAACTCTTTGATATTGCTAAGAACTTGGAAATGCCAGCGGAAATCTTGGTCTACGGCGCCTCTGTTATTCACCATTCTAAACGAACCTTGTTACAGAATTACTACAATTTTACAAAGGCTGATGAGACAGATTTGTCACGTGGACGCGGACTTTTCTTAGCTGAGCCGAGTGACCCAGATAGCCACTATTCTATCTTTGAGGACAAGCATGGTACCCATATCTTTATCAACAATGACATTGATATGATGACCAAGCTGTCAGAATTAGATGAACATGGTTATCATAATTGGAAACTTGATGGTATCTATTGCCCTGGTCAGAACTTTGTTGGAATTGTTAAGCTTTTTGTTCAAGCAAGAGATTTGATTGAAAAAGGCGAATTCACTTATGATCAGGCCTTCCTTTTGGATGAACAGATTCGCAAGCTCCATCCAGCTGAACGTGGCTTGGATACAGGCTTCTACGAATTTGACCGCAATAAGGTTAAATAAGTTTCAGTTTAATCATATATTTATTATTTTACTTACTCTATCCTGGCAGAGTTAGCTCTGTCACTTACTATGTAAGGTCAGAGCACGAAAACGCCTTTGGGCGATTTTCTAGACTCTGCACTAGGTTTCCACATGAAAAGTATCGTTTTCATGTGGAAACCGTCGCAAATAGAAAGAAGTTTATTATGTCAAAAACATTAAAGCGTCCCGAGGTCTTGTCACCTGCTGGGACTTTGGAGAAATTGAAGGTTGCCATTGATTATGGTGCCGATGCTGTCTTTGTTGGCGGCCAGGCCTACGGTCTGCGTAGCCGGGCTGGTAACTTTACCATGGACGAGATGCGGGAAGGGATTGAATATGCCCATGCCCGTGGTGCCAAGGTCTATGTAGCTGCCAACATGGTCACCCACGAAGGCAATGAAGAAGGAGCAGGAGCCTGGTTCCGCGAATTGCGTGACATGGGCTTGGATGCCGTTATCGTATCTGACCCAGCCCTCATTGTTATCTGTGCAACCGAAGCACCAGGCCTTGAAATCCACCTGTCAACCCAGGCTTCATCGACCAACTATGAGACTTTCGAGTTCTGGAAGGAATTGGGCTTGACTCGTGTCGTTCTGGCCCGTGAAGTGACCATGGAAGAAGTGGCTGAAATCCGCAAACGGACAGACGTTGAGATTGAAGCCTTTGTTCACGGAGCCATGTGTATCTCCTACTCAGGCCGCTGCGTTCTCTCCAACCACATGAGCAAACGCGATGCCAACCGTGGCGGATGTTCCCAGTCTTGCCGCTGGAAGTACAACCTCTACGACCTCCCATTTGGCGAAGAACGCCGTTCGATTAAGGGGGAAATACCAGAGGAGTTCTCTATGTCTGCGGTGGATATGTGTATGATCGACCATATCCCAGACATGATTGAAAATGGGGTTGATAGTCTGAAAATCGAAGGTCGAATGAAATCTGTCCATTACGTATCAACAGTGACCAACTGCTACAAGGCTGCGGTAGATGCTTATCTTGAAAGCCCAGAAAAGTTTGAAGCGATCAAGCAAGACCTGATTGATGAAATGTGGAAGGTTGCCCAACGGGAATTGGCGACAGGTTTCTACTATAGCCCACCGAGTGAAAATGAGCAACTCTTTGGAGCTCGCCGTAAGATTCCAGAATACAAATTCATCGCCGAAGTAGTGGCTTTTGATAAGGAAACCATGACTGCCACTATCCGCCAACGCAATGTCATCAACGAAGGTGACCAAGTGGAGTTCTACGGACCAGGTTTCCGTCATTTTGAAACGACTATTCAAGACTTGCATGATTCAAATGGAGAAAAGATTGACCGCGCCAACAAGCCGATGGAACTCCTGACCATTAAACTGGACCGTGAAATCTACCCTGGCGATATGATTCGTGCCTGTAAATCTGGCCTCATCAACCTCTACCAAGAGGACGGGCAATCCCTAACTATTCGTGCATAAACATAAAAAGGCTGAAATTTCAGCTTCAGAACGTAGATAAACTCTTAAAAATATAAAAATTGAAGAAGTTTGCGAAAGATAGCAAGTCATTAAACTCTTAGAAACATTGATATTTCGGTGTTTCTGAGAGTTTTTAATTTTCAATATAAAGAAAAAAGATTGAAGAAAATTGTCCAAAATGGACTTTTTCTTCAATCTGCAAGGCTGAAATTTCAGCCTTTTGTTTGTTGTTGAGAAGTCTTGATGCTATCTGGAACCAAGGTAACTTTTTTTATGTCCTCGATTTTTATAATGCTGGTAACCTGACGTTTGAAATTTTTCATGATAATCCGTTGGCGATCGGTATCATATTTCACAATGTCACCTGTGAAACTACGATCACCATAGATGACATGGACTGCAGCTTTTTTATATAAAGCCAGCTCCAAGTTATTCTTGATTTCTTCCTTGCTATCTGGCTCAATAGACTTAGGAGCTTTGCCATGTTCTAAAAAGACGGTGATCTGCTCGAAAATAACTTCTAAAAACCTCTTCATAGCATAATCCTTTCAAACTTGATATAATTATATTATCTAATTTTTATAAAAATGACAAGCTTTTTCGAATAGATAAGTGAGGAGGTAACAAATGGCAGAATTTACATTTGAAATTGAAGAAAAATTATTGGTCTTATCTGAAAATGATAAAGGATGGACCAAGGAGCTTAATCGAGTATCTTTTAATGGAGCACCAGCCAAGTTTGATATCCGAACCTGGAGCCCTGACCATACCAAGATGGGCAAGGGGATCACGCTCAGCAATGAGGAATTCCAAGTCCTCTTGGATGCCTTTGCTAATAAATAAATGAAAGAAGCCTAAGAAAAATAGGCTTCTTTTTTGGTGATAGGTTGCAATAGGCGGTGGCATATCATGACTAGTGTAATTTTAGCTAAATCAGGAAGAATGAAAGGCAGAACAGTCCATCCGATAGTGTCAGTCCAACTGGAACCTGAAACTAGCTTAAATACAAAACAGCCGAGAAGGAAACAGATACTTGTTCCAAGTAGGCAGGCTAGAAAAATTGTAACTGGTGAGGAGTCTGATTTAGTGAGGGCAGAAGTGATGATAGTGTAGAGTAGAAACCCCCATAGAAAGCCAGATGTCGGTCCTGTGAGTGCAGCAAAGCCACCAGAAAAACCAGCAAAAACAGGTAAACCGATAGCGCCAAGAACTAGATATAAGCTGACACTTGTAATTGCCTCCTTGGGTTTGTATAGACAAGCTACTAAGCCGATAGCTAGGGTTTGTAATGTAAATGGTACAGGTCCGATAGACAGACTGATTTGTGAAAGGGTGGAAATTAAGGCTGTTCCAATAGCGATATAAACAAGAGATTTGATAGAAGTTGTTTTCATTTGTTATCCTCTTAAAATTTTATGGTTAACAAAAATTATAGTGAGATTGGATAAGAAAGTCAATGCTCTTTCATCGGATGTAACAACTCTATAGGTGATTTTTATAACAGCTAATAAGAAACTTATATAGTAAAAAACAACAAATTATATGCAAAACAACCTATACCTATGCTAGAATAATAAAAAAAGAAAGTGAGAACTTCTATGACAGAATTACTTGATATTTACCGTACTCTTAAATCTAAAACTTGGGTAGACTTGACTCACCAAATCAATGAAAAGAGCCCGCATTTCCCTGCGCTACCAGCTCTCGAAAAGAAAGCCCTATTTACTCATAAGGATGGCTTCTTTGTCGAACAATTTACGGTTGTGGGGCAGTATGGAACCCATATTGATCCTCCGATTCATTTTGTAGAAGGAGCTCGTTATCTTGATGAGATTGATTTGAAAGATTTACTCCTGCCACTCTACGTTATTGATAAATCATCTGCTGTTATAGTAAATAATGACTACGAGATAACTAAGCAGGATATTTTAGACTTTGAGGCTGAATATGGTCCGATAGCACCAGAATCTTTTGTTGCCTTTCGTTCGGATTGGTCAAAGCGCTGGCCTAGTCAAGATGCCATTCGTAATCTAGACGAAGGTGGAGTTCAACGTACACCAGGATGGAGTCATGAAGCTCTAAAATATTTGATTGAAGAACGTCAGGTGAAAGCAGTTGGCCATGAAACATTGGATACCGATTCAGGAGTATCTGCAGCTAAACACGGAGGAAGTTTACCAGAAGAATACTATCTCCTATCAAAAGATATTTATCAGTTGGAAGTATTGGCAAACTTGGATCAGGTACCACCAACAGGTGCATTGATTTCAATCGCTTTTCCCCATTGGAAGAAGGCTTCGGGTTCACCAGTGCGAGCAATTGCTATATTACCATAAGAAAAAGTCCAGACAGTGCTGACCTTCATGTCTGGACTTTTCAATTGAGTTAACGCATAGTAACAAATTCTTCAGAACCTGTCGGATGGATGGCGACAACGGCATCAAATTCTTCTTTTGTAGCTCCCATTTTGATAGCAACTGAGAATCCTTGAATCATTTCATCGACACCATAGCCAATGCCGTGCAGACCAACGACTTTTTCATTTTCTCCTACGGTTACTAATTTAAACTTGGCCATTTGGCGGTTATTTTCTAGGGCAGTGTACATAGAAGTAAAGGCTGAAGTATAGACTTTTACATTGTCCTGACCGTATTGGGCAATCGCTTCGTCCTCAGTTAGACCAACGGTTCCGATAGCGGGGTGAGAAAAGACCACAGTTGGGATGGTTGTGTAATTCATTTTTGCGGTTGGTTTATTGTTAAATAAACGTTCTGCCAAAAGGCGACCTGCCTTGATTGCAACGGGTGTTAATTCTTTTTCACCAGTCACATCACCGAGGGCATAGATACCTGGTACAGCTGTTTCTTGGTATTCATTGACAGAAATATGTCCTGAAGAAGTAAGTTGAACACTAGTTGCTTCTAGGTTGAGTTTGTCAATATTTGGTTTACGTCCAATTGCCCAAAGGACCTTCTGAGCAATATGCCTACTACCGTCAGCAAAGTTAATCTGGATTTGTCCATCACCAGTTTTTTCAAGACTGACAGGAGTTTTCCCGGTATGGAGTGGAAGGTTGGTACGTTGCATTTCTTCCATCAAGGCATCAATAATATAGGTATCAAAGCTACGAAGAGGGCGATTGCCACGAACAAAGAGGTCAGTTTGGACACCGAGTCCATGTAGGAGACCGGCCATTTCCACAGCGATATAACCAGCACCAATAACAGCCACAGAAGAAGGTAATTCTTCCCATGCAAAGACATCGTCAGATACAATCCCTAGCTCACTACCAGGAATAGCAGGGACTGCCGGTTTGGCGCCAGTTGCGATGACAATGTGTTTTGCACGAATCAGTTCACCATTGACTTCAACCGTTTGGGAATCGACAAAGCGGGCAAATCCCTTGATCACTTCAACTCCGTTATTTTTAAAGGTATTCCCATAGGATGTACGGGACCGTTCAATGTAGGCTTCACGATTTTTACGCAAGGTGGCAAAATCAAAGGTCACTTCTTGGCTAGTAAATCCATATTCAGGTCCATAATGCTGGATGGCTTCTGCTACCTGAGAACCGTACCACATAATTTTTTTGGGTACACAACCAAGGTTAACACAGGTCCCTCCTAGATAGCTTCCCTCAATAACTGCTGCCTTGGCACCGTATATAGCGGCTCGGTTCATGGTAGCAATGCCCCCGCTACCTCCACCAATGGCAATAATATCAAATTCTTTCATGAGTTTTTCCCTTCTAAATAATAAACTGTCTTCATTCTACCCTTTTTTTATTTTTCAATCAAAAATCCGCTACGCTCTCTTACAAAATTGTAAGTTGGAAAAATGACGAACTTTTTATAAAATGTTTAAGAAAACACTTGCAAATATCTGTGTATTCGTGTATTATATAGACAATACAAAATAAATATGTTTTGAATAGAGAAGGAGTATCCATATGTTAAAGACAAAGAAAGCTAAAATTGCTTTGTTTAGTGGTCTTGGTGTTGCGGCTGTCGCCTTAATCGGTGGTGCCTTGGTATTTGGAGGTGTATTAGGCGGTTCCTCACCAATTTCTACAGAGCAAGTTGCGACTAGTTTGACCTATACAGTAGCTAAAGAGGGTTCGATTGCTTCATCGACCTTATTGACAGGAACGATTTCTGCAGCAGATGAGCAGTATGTTTACTATGATCCTTCTAAGGGAGATTTGAGTGAGGTTCTAGTTGCTCCAGGCACTCAGGTCGAAGTAGGCACCCCTTTGATTCGCTATGATGCTACAGAGTTGCAGTCTGCTTTGGATACTGCTGTTCGTGGGCGTGATAAGATTGGACGTCAGATTTATGATTTGAGAAACAATGGTCAGACTGTTCAAACAACGGGTGATGCTGCAACAGATGAAGCGGCAACAGCTGCAGCTCAACGTTCAGTAGATATGCAGTTGGCAGACTTGAATGATTCGTACGCAGATGCACAAGCTGCTGTGGATAAAGCGTATACAGCCTTGCAAGAAGCTACAGTTACAAGTACAGTAGCTGGTACGGTTGTTGAAGTAAATAAATCAGTTTCGAAGAGTTCAACTTCTAGTCAGACCGTTGTTCATATCGTCAACCAAGGTAGCCTACAAGTGACAGGAAATTTGACGGAATATGATTTGGCAAATATTGCAGTTGATCAAGAAGTAAAATTGACCAGCAAGGTATATCCTGATAAGTCTTGGACTGGAAAGATTACCTATATTTCAAATTATCCAGCAACAGATCAAACCGCAAGTGCAGTAGCAGGTGCAGGTGGTGGTTCAGGTGCCAAATATCCTTTCAAGGCTGCCTTGACCAGTGAATTGGGTGAATTGAAGCAAGGTTTTACTGTGAATATTGAAGTGGTCAATACTACCAACCATATTTTAATTCCTGTAACAGCAGTTGTACCAGAAGGCGATAAAAACTTTGTGTGGACCATTGTTGAAGGAAAAGCTAAAAAAGTGGAAGTAACGTTGGGAAATGCTGATGCTCTCAACCAAGAGGTGACAGGAGGTATTGCAGCAGGAGATCAGGTCATCACCATTCCAACTCCAGACCTTGAAGAAGGAAAAGAGGTTGAAGCCTATGAAGAACCAGCTAATTAGATTAACCAATATAAACAAATCCTATAAAAATGGTGACCAAGAATTGCGTGTCCTTAAGGATATAGATCTAGAGGTGGAAGAAGGGGAGTTTCTAGCCATTATGGGACCTTCAGGTTCGGGGAAATCAACCCTGATGAATATTATCGGTCTTCTCGATCGTTCAACAACTGGAAATTATTGGTTGGAAGGGGAAGAAGTCAGTCAACTGTCTGAGAAGAAATTAGCCTCCGTTCGTAATGACCAAATTGGTTTCGTCTTCCAACAATTCTTCCTGCTATCAAAACTCAATGCCCTTCAAAATGTTGAATTGCCTTTGATTTATGCAGGAGTTCCAGCCAATCAACGGAAAAAATTAGCTAAACGTTATTTGGAAAAAGTGGAGTTGGCTGAGCGGATGACTCACCTGCCATCTGAGCTATCAGGTGGACAGAAACAAAGGGTGGCTATTGCGCGTGCCTTGGTCAATACACCAGCTATTATCTTGGCGGATGAGCCAACAGGTGCCTTGGATACTAAAACAGGTGAGCAAATAATGGAACTCTTGACTGAGTTAAATAATGAAGGAAAAACGATTATCATGGTTACCCATGAGCCTGAAATTGCAGCCTATGCCAAACGTAAAATAGTCTTGCGTGACGGTGTCATTACAGAAGATAGTAGAAGGGAGGAGGTATAGATGGAAAACTGGAAATTTGCCCTCAAGTCTATCCTAGCCCATAAGATGCGTTCTCTTTTGACTATGTTAGGTATTATCATCGGTGTGGCCTCTGTTGTGATCATTGTAGCAATGGGAACAGGTATGTCTAAGAGTATTGAAAAGTCTCTGGCTGGTGATCAGAATAATGTTCAGGTCTACTTTACTCCCTTTGTTGGAACTGAAGAACGAACTCAGGGTGCATTTACGTACACAGTTCCTGGCGAGGCTTCTGAAGAACAGGAGCCAGATGTAACGGACACAATGTTAAAGGGGCTTTTGGAAATCGATGGGCTCAGTGGCTACTACATTAGTGCTTCAAGTACCTCTACTGTAGCAGCGGGCAATGCGCAAGCTGATAATGTCTTTATTACTGGTGTTAGTCAATCCTATTTTGACATAAAGGCATTAGAAATCTTGGCTGGCCGTCGTTTTACTGCTAACGATTACAGCCGATTTTCCCGTATTATCATGTTGGATGTTGCCTTGGCTGAGAAGCTTTTTGGTTCAACCGATGCAGCCCTCAACCAAATCGTCAGTGTCAATGCCAATTCTTACCTTGTAGTTGGTGTTTACAAAGATCCCAAAGCAGGTACTTCCCTCTATGGTTTCAACTCAGGCGGAAATGCCATTATGACCAATACGCAACTAGCTGCTGAAATGGGTACCAAGGAAAATAGTGGGCTCTATGTCCATGTAGAAGATGTGAGTAGAGCTGCTGAGGTTGGTCAGGCTGCCGCAGCATACTTGACAAATATAACAGGTCTAAAGGAAGCCCGTTATGATATCTATGATATGTCAGCTATGTTAGATGATTTTAAGAACCAAATGTCAGGTGTCACTACGTTTATCGGTGCTGTTGCAGGAATTTCACTTCTTGTAGGTGGTATCGGTGTTATGAACATCATGTTGGTATCTGTGACTGAGCGGACACGTGAAATCGGTCTTCGTAAAGCTCTGGGGGCAACCCGAGGAAATATCTTGATGCAGTTCTTGATTGAAGCTATGGTCTTGACCACTTTAGGTGGAGCAATCGGTTTAGCTATCGCTCAAGCCATTGTGTTTATTCTCAACGCCACAAAGGTTATGGGAGAGATGACAGCTGAAATATCAATACCGGTTGTATTAGGAAGTTTAGCCTTTTCAGCAGCAGTCGGAATTGTCTTCGGCGTTCTTCCTGCTAATAAGGCTTCTAAGCTTGATCCAATTGAGGCATTACGTTACGAATAATATGATGAAACGATTAGGTTTTCCTAGTCGTTTTATTTTTTGAGCAAATCAATTGATTTTATCACTAATTAGAGATAAAATAAACGCATCAATTAAGAAATAGTGATTTCAAAGGAGAACATATCATGGTAGAATTAGGTATTTCAACATTTGGCGAAACAACTCCACTAGAAAAAACAGGGGAAACTTACAGCCACGACGAGCGGATCCGTCAGCTAGTCAAAGAAATCGAGCTAGCCGATGCGGTGGGGCTTGATGTTTATGGGATTGGGGAGCATCACCGAGAAGATTTTGCGGTTTCTGCACCTGAGATTGTGCTGGCAGCTGGTGCCGTCAATACCAAGCATATCAAGCTAACATCAGCAGTTTCAATCCTTTCCTCCATGGACCCTGTACGACTTTATCAGCAGTACACCACCATTGATGCTTTGTCAAATGGCAGAGCGGAAATCATGGCGGGTCGTGGTTCCTTTACGGAGTCATTCCCCTTGTTTGGCTATGATCTCTATGACTATGAAGAACTCTTCGATGAAAAGTTGGACATGCTTCTGGAAATCGATAAGGAAACTAATCTCAAGTGGGATGGGCATTTTACCCAGTCAGTCGATAATAAGCCAGTCTATCCACGTCCTGTTCAGGAAGATTTTCCGATCTGGGTTGCAACTGGGGGCAATGTAGAGTCCACCATCAAGATTGCTAAGAAGGGCTTGCCTATCGTTTATGCTGTCATTGGTGCAGGTGCCCATCGCTTTAAACCTTTAGTTGATGCCTATCGCAAGGTAGCCCGCAACTCCGGTCATGATCCAGAGAAGACCAAGGTTGCAGCCCATTCTTGGGGTTGGATTGCGGACGACCATGACAAGGCTGTGGAAGAATACTATCATCCAACCAAAGTAATTACGGACAATATCGCTAAAGACCGCCCGCATTGGAGCGAGATGACCAAGGCGCAATATCTCTACTCTCTGACAGACGAAGGAGCAACCATCGTCGGAGATCCAAAACGAGTCGCTGAAAAAATTATCAAGACTATTGAAACACTTGACTTGGACCGTTTCTTCCTCCATCTCCCAATCGGATCAATGCCACATGAAGATGTCCTCCGTGCTATCGAACTCTACGGAAAAGAAGTTGCGCCAATTGTCCGAGAATATTTTGCAAAAAAAGAGGAGAATCAGTCCCAAGACTGATGAGATAGTTGATAGGATGAGTTACACTATAGTCAATCCTAAATATTTTTCATAATCTCCTGAAAATCCTGACCATGTGGTTGGGATTTTTTGAATGCAAAAACACTCTTAGAATTTCCAAGAGTGTTTTAAGTAACGGTGTTAAACAGTTTGTAATTTTTATTTCATCGTCGGGAGTGAAATAGGTCTGATAGACCTTGTCAGCTTGTCACCTATTTCATTGTAGGGAGTGAAAAGGTCTATCAGACCTTTTCAGCCAATCGCTAAGAAACTGGAGAGCGATTGGTACATTCTAGTGAAAACAATCCTAGCAAGCTACTCTTGCTTATTTCATCGTCGGAAATAGGAGTACGTCCCGAATAGTAGTGGTATCTGTCAGGAGCATGCAGAGGCGGTCGATACCGATTCCCAGGCCGCCTGTTGGTGGCATACCGTATTCGAGGGCTTCGATGTAGTCGTAGTCCACACCTGTCGCTTCGTCATCACCCAATTCTTTGGCTTTAGCTTGGGCTTCAAAGCGTTCCAATTGGTCAATTGGGTCGTTCAATTCTGTAAAGGCATTTCCGTATTCCTTGGTCATGATGAAGAGCTCAAAGCGGTCTGTGAAGCGTGGATCTTCATCGTTTTTCTTAGCCAGTGGAGATACGGCTACTGGGTGACCATAGACAAAGGTTGGTTGGATAAGAGTTGCTTCAACGTATTCTTCAAAGAAGTTGTTGATGATTTGACCAACTTCTGTATGGTGTTTTTCTACAGGGACTTTGTGCTCAGCTGCTAGGGCTTTTGCTTCTTCGAAGCTCATCTCTTGCCAGAAGTCCACGCCAGTTTGTTCCTTAATAGCGTCAACCATGTGGATACGCTTGAATGGCTCATGGATAGCAATTTCAGTGCCCTGATAAGTCACAGGACCGTCGCCGACAACAGCCTTGGCAGTGTGCTGGATAATACCTTCGGTCAAGTCCATGATGTCTTGGTAGTCTGCATAAGCTTGGTAAACCTCAATGGAAGTGAACTCAGGGTTGTGGGTCGCATCCATACCTTCGTTACGGAAGATACGGCCGATTTCATAAACGCGTTCCATACCGCCGACAATCAGGCGTTTGAGGTGGAGTTCTGTCGCGATACGAAGGACCATGTCAATGTTTTGGGCATTGTGGTGGGTGATGAATGGACGGGCTGCAGCACCACCAGCTTCGTTGTGAAGGACAGGTGTCTCCACTTCCAAGAAACCAAGTCCGTCAAGGTAACGGCGGATTTCTGAGATGATTTTTGAACGAGTCACAAAGCGATCAAAGCTCTCGCGGTTGGTAATCAAGTCCAAATAACGCTTGCGGTAGCGGGTTTCGATGTCTGTCAAACCGTGGAATTTTTCTGGCAATGGGCGGAGCGCTTTAGACAGGTGGGTCAACTTGCGAGCGTGGATAGACAACTCACCAACGTTTGTCTTGAAAACATCCCCCTCGACACCGATAAAGTCACCAAGGTCTGCTTTTTTGAAGATTTCATAGTTTTCTTCGCCAACATCATCCTTACGAACGTAGATTTGAATCTGGCCTTCGCGGTCTTGGATGTGGGCAAAACCAGCTTTACCCTTACCTCGCTTGGTCATGATACGACCAGCAATGATTGCTGGTTGCCCTAATTCTTCCAAGTCTTCTTTCGATTTATCTTCGTACTGGGCCTTCAATTCAGCTGAGTTGGCAGAACGCTCAAAACGTTTTCCAAATGGGTCAATGCCCTGTTCGGCAAGAGCCGTCATTTTCTCACGACGGACAATCTGTTGGTCATTTAATTCTTCAAAATGTTCAGTTGACATAAAAATTTCATTCCTCCAAAGTCTGTTCTTTCTATTTTATCATAGAATAGGGAAAAAATCAGCAAAAAAGAAAGCAGGAAACTGCTTTCTTAGTGAGATTTATAGCGAGTATCATTCCAAGTTAGTTCGGTAAAGTGTTCAAAGTCGGTCGTTTCCAAAATGGAAACGGAAGCATTGTCCAAACCGCCTCGGTGACGAAGTTGGTCGAGAGGAAAGCCCAGCAGTCGATGAATGGAAGCGGTTAGGATAGCTCCGTGGCTGACGATGAGGACTGTTTCCATGTCTTGTCCTTTCAGCGATTGGACAAAGTCGACCATCCGTTGAGTTACCTGTCGAACGCTCTCAGCTTCAAATAGGTCATTGTCAAAAAGAGCTAGATTATGTTTGAGTGCCCAGGCCTGTTTGGGGTAGATGGCACGAAAAATTACCATCTTGCTTCCTTCTAGCGTCCCAAAATTCCATTCACGTAGTTGTGGCGTGGTTAGAACGGTTTGGCAATGGTGATTGGCTTTGGCAATTTCTACGGCAGTGTTATGTGCGCGCTGCAAATCACTAGAATAAATAGCATCAAAGGGAATTTCAGCAAGGTATTTGCCGAGTTTTTCTAAATCCTGATAAGATTCGGGCAAGAGAGCCGAATCTCCAGAATAGCCTTGAAAGCGTCCCTCCAAATTCCATTCGGTCTTACCGTGACGGACAAAGTAGATTTTCAAGTCTAGTCCCTCCCCTCGATCAAATCAGCAAAGTCAGCTTTTACAAAATCAGCTAAAACCTGGCTATCGATTTTAATCGAGCGACCAATTTCACCAGCAGAGACAATCAAGTGACCGAGTTCAAGGGCAGATTGATCAATGTAAATTGGGAAATTATGCTTCTGACGAATACCCACGGGATTGTTGGCACCGTGAACATAGCCAGTTGTCTTTTCCAAGTCCTTTTGCGGAATCATGCTGACCTTTTTATTGCCAGAGATTTTGGCTAATTTTTTCTCAGACAGGTGCTCATTGATTGGCACGATTCCAATGACAGGTCCAGTTTTATCTCCAGTTAATGCCAGTGTTTTGTAAATTTCGTGTTCTTCAATTCCTGGTGGAAGTTGACCTTCGAAAGCATTTAAAACAAGGCTATCATGATCGATCTTAGCCTTGTCTAATATTTGGTCCACCAAGGTTTTCTTTATTTTAACCTTTTTTGCCATTATTTATATTTTTCCTCAAGTTTGCTCATCCAAAGGCCTAACCATGCTCCTAGTATAAATAGGATAATAGCAGCAATCCATGTAACAAAGTTTGCTCCAGCATAGGAAATTGACTCTTTATTACTTGCTTGTGGAATCAAAATTAGGAGAGTAGAAGATGAGACGATACCAATAATAAAGTGATAAACGCGTGAGTGATAAACCTTCAGTGCGTGGTCCATTGCTTTTGAAAAGGCCACCATTGCAAGAACGCCACCGATTGCGATTGGTAGGAAGGTATCGAATAAATCAAGTGATTTGAAACCATTTAGCATTGGCGTGTAGATACCCAAAATCAGCAAGAGATTTGACGGGCTAAGTCCAGGAACGAGAATACCTAGTGCAATCAAGGCACCTGCCAAGACAAAACTTGCAAAGTTTGCTGGAAGTGTTCCGACAAGATCGCTCAAATTGTAGAGCAAGAATCCTGAAATGATGAATGTCCCAATTAACCAAGCCCAATCAAGGCTATCCCTTTGACTTTTCAGTGTTGACTCCTTAACCAAGCTAGGAATAGTTCCCACGATTGCTCCCGCAAAGGCCCACAAAACTGGGACTTGGAAATGTTGCAATAAATATTCAACAGGGAAAGAGAAGAGTGCGATTCCCAAAATTCCACCGATTCCTACAGGAACAAAATAAAGAAAGTTTTCTTTGAAATCTTTTCGAATATTTGCTAAAAATCCAATTAGTCGCTCATAAATTCCGAGGATAGCAGCGAGTACTCCCCCAGAGACACCAGGTAAGATAAAGCCGAGTGCGATAATCATACCTTTAATAATTCTTGAAATCCAAGAAGCCATAATTTCCTCCAAAATGTATTATAACGCTCCTATTATAGCATAAAGCAAGTAAAAATAATTAAAAAGACTGCCTGTTAGATAAAATCCAGCAGGCAGTTTTGATTAAAGATTGTAAAAACCTGGTCTTGCTCTATAGAGTAAAATGAGCAGAATAGAGGCAATTGCAGCGGAAGGAAGAATATAGCTGATATTGTAGGTAAAGGAATAGAACCAGACAGGCATACCATCTGGAACGTAGTCTGCATAGAAAATAATTCCTGATAAGAAGGTGGCTATCAATCGGATGCTTCCTCCTAGAAAACTAGCCAGAGTAATGATGAGAGTAGCATTTTTTAGATTTTTTTGTTTGGATAGGGTGGGGGCCACTAAACCTGCTAAACCAATTCCGGCGTAAGAAAGTGCGTAGTCAAGAAAAACTTGAAAAACGTTTAGGAAGTAGCCACCGTAGAAAAGTTGAATGGTTCCGACAATACCACCAGTAAGAATACCCACCCCTAGTCCGTGGCGTAGAGAAAGCAGTAGGATTGGAAGCATGACTAAAGACACGGATCCACCTTGGGGCATTGTAAAGAGCGGGATTTTGTCAAAGACGAGGGCAATTGCAGAAAAGATAGCGACTTCGGCTAGGATGGGTAATTTTGATGTGGACATAAAAAGACTCCTCTGTAGATGGTCAACAAAGGAGTCTTTATAGCAGAGTATAGTATCATTCTATAAAGCACACAATTCCTACGCTAGTTTTAACTAGATCAGGTTCGAGGATTTCGCAGTTGCGATCTCAGCCGAAGCACTCCTTTGTGTATATGTAATTAGTGAAATTGTATCATTTTATTCGGGTGTTGTAAATAGTTTCTGATAAACTTCGTTAGGATCTTTGAGTGTAGTAATGAGGTTTAAATCCAAATGGTGTTCAAATCCGTTGACATACCCACGTGATGTGTATTGGTGGAGATCGTAATCCAAATCAGTATTTGGAGCGGCATTGTAGTAGCCAGAATCATCACCATATGTAGGAATCCAGACTGCATCGAATTTATCCACATTGATGCTGTGGTCTTCCATGAAATAGGTTCCAACGTAAATTCCAATGTTTTTAGCACCGAGAGTTTCTAACTCTTTTCGAAAAGCCTCCACTCCAGCATTCATATCATCCATGGTATATTCTTCAACGTCTAACCAATAGAAGGTTGGCTTGTATTTATTTGCGGCCTTATAAAAGCTTCGAGCTTCCTCCTGCATGCTCTCAATACTATTTCCCGTGACATAGGCATAGACAGCGACAGGGATATTTCTTGCTTGGAATTCTTTAATATGGGTATCGAAGGATTTATCTAACCCGTTTTTATCAGTCGCTGTATTTTCGTTTTTAGTGTGTGATCCACTTTGAATACGAACGATTGCGCCAGAAATATTTTTGCTAAGGGTATCGTAGTCGATTTCAGACGGTCTCTGCCAAGCAGAAACGTCGACGATAGGTTTCATTTCGAGCGCATTTGCAATGTAATAACTTGAGCTAGAATTTGTTGTTTTAGAACTTGTACTGGTGTTTGATTGTGTGACTGCGGGTTCGTTAGCTACCTCCGTCTTATTTACAGTATTTCCAGTCACCCCAGTGATGAAAATAAGAGCAAAGAAGGATAGGAAAAAAACAACAACAATCATCGGATTTAGTTTCTTTCTCATCACCTCAATTCTACCGTAAAATCATGAAAAAATCAAAAAAATACGATTCAAGAAATAGTAAAAGATTATCTGAACTTGACATAATAAAGGGAATAAGGTAGGCTAAATTGGTATGCATGACAAAAGTGAAAAAGTAAGACGTGTTAGTCAGCTAGTTGTTCTGTCCTCTTTGACGATTGTTTTAAGGGTGGTTTTTGGTCCATTTCCCAATATCAAGCCTCTTACGGCTATTTTCCTCATTGTTCTGTCCTATTTCAGTTTGCTGGAGAGCTGGACATTGATGATACTAGCGATGGTAGGGAGTGGCTTGCTTTTTGGATTTGGCACAGTTGTTTTGTGGCAAGTTCTTAGTTTTGCTTTTATCCAATTTATATGGTGGTTGGTAATCGGTCCTTTTATCAAAAAAGAGAACATTCCCTTTTGGCTACAGAGTCTTCTGGCGGGGATTCTTGTCTTTTTGTATGGGCTAACGATAAGTTTTTTATCTGCTACACAGTTTGGGATTTCCCCTATCGTCTTCTGGCTTAATGGTCTAGTCTTTGATAGTTTACACGCTGCTTCAACAGTTTTGTTTTATCCAATTATTGATTATATTTTTAGGAGATTTTATAAATGAAAAAAATTAGTCTTATGTTGACGGTTGTCTTCTCGCTCTTTTTGGCTGCTTGTACAAATACTACTGAGAAACAGAGTGAATCGGCTATCGAAGTCACTTTGCAGATTACAACCAAGGACAAAGAGAATCGTCAGGAAGTCACTGCGGAAGAAGGTGATAGTGTCATGGATGTACTTAAAGAACATCATGACATTGTAGAAGACAATGGTTTGATAACAGAAATTGATGGTGTTAGCCAAGATACGAGTACCAATACATACTGGATGTATAAAGTTAATGGCCAAATGGCTGATAAAGGGGCGAAAGACCTTACAGTTGCGAATGGGGATGAAATTGAATTTTATCTTGAAACATTTGAATAGATATGAAAGGCTTCGGCCTTTTTCTTGTCGACAAAAGTTAGTTACGAATGTTTGCAGAGCAACTTAGAAAGTGATAAGTATTTTTATACAAAGTATGCTATAATAAGAGCTATACTCGAAGAAGGTTGGATAAGCAATGAAGATTGACAAACGCCAGTTGTTGAATTACTCCATACTGATTCCCTATCTCATCTTATCGGTGATTGGGTTGGTCATGGTCTATTCGACAACCAGTGCTACGCAAATTATTAATGGTGGAAATCCATTTAGAACAGTGATTAACCAGGCAGGATTCTGGATTGTCAGCTTGGTAGCAATCTATACGATTTATCGTATGAAATTAAGTTTTTTACGCAAGAAAGCCGTTATCTATTCGGTTATTTTGGTAGAAGTATTTCTGTTGGCTATTTCTCGGTTGTTTACTCCAATTAATGGGGCTCATGGCTGGATTCCTCTGCCAATCGCAGGAACCTTGCAGCCGGCAGAATATTTGAAATTAATTATCATTTGGTATCTGGCACATGAGTTTGCAAAACAACAGGCGGATATTCGGACTTATGACTATGTATCGTTGATTAAAGGAAGTTGGATCCCGAAAGAGTTTACAGATTGGCGGGTGGTCAGTCTGCTCCTCCTTGGTCTAGTTGCGACACTGCCAGACTTGGGAAATGCGACGATTATTGTGCTGATTATGGTCGTGATGATTAGTGTGAGTGGGATTGCCTATCGCTGGTTTTCAACAGCGATTTTGGGAATTGTGGCCGCCTCAACAGTTATTCTAGGGACAATTCGTATTTTGGGTGTAGAAACGGTGGAAAAAATTCCGCTCTTTGGTTATATTGCTCGTCGTTTCGCTGCCTATTTTGATCCATTTGGTAATGCCACCAACTCAGGTCTTCAATTGACTCATTCTTACTATGCGATGAGTAACGGTGGATGGCTTGGACGTGGTTTGGGAAATTCGATTGAGAAAAAGGGGTATCTACCAGAGGCCCACACCGACTTTGCGTTTTCGATTGTCATTGAAGAACTCGGTTTTGTCGGAGCTAGTTTAATTCTAGCCTTATTGTTCTTTTTGATTATTCGAATTATTATTGTAGGCGTCCGTGCTCGTAGTCCATTTAATGCGATGATGGCACTTGGAATGGCAGGTATGCTTCTAATTCAAACATTTGTCAATATCGGAGGAATTTCAGGAATTATTCCTGCAACGGGGGTAACTTTCCCCTTCTTGTCACAGGGGGGATCGAGTCTTTTGATTATTTCCATCGGGATAGGGTTTGTTTTGAATATTGATGCTAGTGAAAAACGTCGATTAATTGAAGAAGAAATAGAGCGTACGCTAATTTAGAGATAGGAAAGAGGTAGGAGATGGCTATTCAAAAATTAGAAAACTATAACAACAAGGAAGCAATCCGTGAAGAAGTAACGATTCTAACATCTATTTTGGAAGAAGTAGCAGCCCAAATGATGCCTGCAGAGACTTTTGCTAAAATTGTAGAATTATCTCAATTGTCTCGTCAGGATGATTATCAGGCATTGATTGCTATTATCAGTCAGTTGAATAATGATGAACTAGCAGTTATTTCTAGATACTTTGCTGTTTTGCCACTTTTGATTAATATATCAGAAGATGTTGACTTGGCCTATGAAATCAACCATCAAAACAATATCGATCAAGATTATCTTGGCAAGATTTCAACAACAATTGATATGGTTTCCAAACAAGAAAATGCAGCTGAAATCCTTGAAAAGTTGAATGTTGTTCCAGTCTTGACAGCCCATCCTACTCAGGTTCAACGCCAGTCTATGCTTGATTTAACCAAGCATATTCATGAGTTGCTTCGTCGTTATCGCGATGTAAAATTGGGCTTGCTCAATAAAAACAAATGGGAAGATGAGCTCCGTTGTTACATTGAGATTATCATGCAGACGGATATGATTCGCGAGAAGAAGTTGAAGGTAACCAACGAAATCACAAATGTTATGGAGTATTACAATTCTTCCTTTATTAAGGCTGTCACTAAGTTGCAGCGGGAATACAAACGTTTGGCCGCTGAGAAAGGAATCGTCTTAAATAATCCTCGTCCAATTACAATGGGTATGTGGATTGGGGGAGACCGTGATGGAAATCCATTTGTTACTGCAGAGACCTTGAAGCTGTCAGCCTTGACTCAGTGTGAAGTCATTATGAATTATTACGATGAGCAACTCTATAAACTCTATCGGAATTTTTCGCTCTCAACTTCCATTGTAAATGTATCTACAGCGGTTAAGATGCTGGCGGATTTATCTGAAGATAGTTCTGTCTACCGTGAAAATGAGCCTTATCGTCGTGCTTTTCACTATATTCAGATGAAACTTGCAAATACAAGAGATTATCTAGTTCACAATAAGCCGTCAGATGTTCGCTATAGTAATGTAGCCGAGTTTAAAGCTGATTTATTAGCCATCAAACAATCTTTGGTCGAAAATAAATCTATGGCGCTATTGAAAGGTGATTTTACAGAATTGCTTGAAGCGGTTGAAGCGTTTGGTTTCTACCTAGCTAGTATCGATATGCGCCAAGACTCTTCTATTCATGAAGCCAGTGTTGCGGAACTATTGGCTTCTGCCCGTATCGTAGAAGACTACTCCAGTTTATCTGAGGAAGCTAAATGCCATGTTCTTTTGAAACAGTTGGAAACAGATCCACGCATTCTTTCTGCAACGCACATGCCAAAGTCAGAACAATTAGAAAAAGAACTGGCCATCTTTGCTGCTGCGCGTGAATTGAAAGATAAGCTAGGTGAGGAAATCATCAAGCAACATATTATTTCACACTCGGAGAGTGTTTCTGATTTGCTGGAATTAGCTGTCCTATTAAAAGAAGTTGGTCTAGTAGATGTCGATAAGGCCCGTGTTCAGATTGTTCCACTTTTTGAGACAATCGAGGACTTAGATAATGCACCTGATACCATGCGTCAATATCTGCAATTAGATTTAGCGAAACGTTGGATTGCAGGCAATAAATATTACCAAGAAATCATGCTTGGCTACTCAGATTCCAACAAGGATGGTGGCTACCTATCCTCAGGCTGGACACTCTACAAAGCACAGAATGAATTGACGCAAATTGGTCAGGACTACGGAGTAAACATCACCTTCTTCCACGGTCGTGGAGGTACTGTTGGTCGTGGTGGTGGTCCGTCCTACGATGCGATTACATCTCAGCCATTTGGTTCTATCAAGGACCGGCTTCGTTTGACAGAACAAGGCGAAGTGATAGGCAATAAATACGGTAACAAAGACGCAGCCTACTATAATTTAGAAATGCTGGTATCTGCAACGCTTGACCGTATGGTTACACAAATGATTACCGATCCAAATGAAATCGATGGCTATCGCGAAACTATGGATGAAATTGTATCAGATAGCTATCGTATATATAGAGATCTTGTGTTCAATAATCCACATTTTTATGATTATTTCTTTGCCGCTAGTCCAATTCGTGAAGTATCAAGCCTGAACATTGGCTCACGTCCAGCGGCTCGAAAAACCATCACAGAAATCGGTGGTTTGCGTGCGATTCCATGGGTATTCTCCTGGTCACAAAACCGTGTCATGTTGCCAGGTTGGTATGGAGTTGGTTCAAGTTTCAAACGCTTTATCGATAAGCATCCTGATAATTTGTCTAAGTTACAAAAAATGTACGAATCTTGGCCATTCTTCCGTTCACTTCTATCAAACGTGGATATGGTATTGTCTAAATCCAATATGAATATCGCATTTGAATATGCTAAAATGTGTGAAAGCGAAGAGGTACGAAATATCTTCCATGTCATTTTAGATGAATGGCAGTTGACCAAAGAAATCATTTTATCAATCGAGCAAAATGATGAGCTTTTAGCAGAACTACCGTTCCTAAAAGCCAGTCTTGATTATCGCATGCCTTATTTCAATGTGCTCAACTATATTCAGATTGAATTAATTCATCGTCTTCGTCGTGGAGAATTGAGCAAAGAACAAGAGAATCTCATTCATATTACCATCAATGGTGTGGCGACAGGTTTGCGCAACTCAGGTTAATAGGCATAAAACAACTTCTTCGGAGGTCAATGTCATTAAGTTAAGGATCCTACTCCAATTTTTATTGGATAGGGTCTTTTTATTTTTCGATAAAGTGATAGACT
>NZ_JARQOZ010000027.1:0-30256 GCF_046032115.1 Streptococcus suis
GTTTTTAGTGTACCCTGTTTTCTAAAAAAACAACTAGAATTTTCTCAACTTTCTATTGACTTTTTACCACTAGACTTATTTTTATTGACATGATTAGTGTAAGGGATAAATAACATTCCTGCGTTAAGAGGACAAATCGCAGGAAAAATATTTTTCAGCTGAAGAGAGCATCCATTTCTCCTTCAATATCTAGTTTGATCTGCCTCAAGTCTTTGCGATGTTGGCCATCTGGTGCCTCCCCTTCCACCCATAAATGAACATTGTAAGTTTGTTTACTCCTATCCAACAATAGAATCTTAGCCGAGATCGGTGGCAATACTTTTTGTTTAATCAAATGCTCTAAGGGCCGTGCACCATTCTTTACATCGGTTCCCACGTCCGACAGATACTGAATTAAACTTGGTTCATAAGAGAACGTTACATTTTGTTGGCTCAACCTAGCTTCAATCTCAGATAAATTTTTCTCTGCGATTTCTTCAATAACATCACGCTCCAGGAGATTAAAGATGAGTTTATTTTCAATCCGATTCAAAAACTCTGGTCTAAATTCATTTTGAAGCTCGCTGACCATAGATTTCTCAAACTGAAGCCACTCACGATCGGATAAATTTTTGAAATTGCCTTTTAATTCCCACTTATTGATAATTTTCTTATCACCACTATTTGTGGTCATAATGACAATTGTGTTTTTGAAGCTAACCAGACGACCTGTACTGTCTGTCAAGCGCCCATCAGCAAGCACCTGGAGAAATAGGTCTATGACTTCACCGTGCGCTTTTTCAAGCTCATCCAGTAGCAAAACACAATAAGGTTTCTGCTTGACTCCTTCCGTCAGCTGCCCTTTTGTTTTCGTAGCACGATTTCCGATTAGTTTGGCCACATCTTCTTTCTGTTTATACTCAGACATATCAAAACGAATCATGGCATCTTCATCATCAAAAAGTGCTTCTGCCAAGGCTTTGGCTAACTCTGTCTTCCCAACTCCAGTCGCACCAAGGAAGAGGAACGAGGAGATTGGTCTGTTTTCATCTTGTAAGCCTGCTTGAGCAATGGTCACAGCATCAACAATTGCATCAATCGCTTCTTCCTGACCCTTGACTCGTCTCATCAATTTTTCCTTGAGACCATCTAGCCGCTCCTGATCTCCTTTTAAAATTGTCGTAACAGGAATACCAGTTTTATCCTTCAAGACTTGGGCTATATCTACTTCTGTTACACTCTCTTTTCCTTCAACTGAAGCAATAGTTGCTGCTTCATCGATCAAATCAAAGGCTTTATCTGGTAAAAAACGATCTGTAATATAGCGAACAGACAAACGGACTGCTTGTCGAACTGCTTCTGAAGAAATTTTTAGCCCATGAAATGTTTCATAAACGCCTTTTGCCTGTTCGATAATCGCTATCGCTTGCGGAATTGTCGGTTCCTCTACCATAACTGGCTGGACCCGACGTTCCAATGCTCTATCTGTTTCGATATAGTCATGGAACTCATCTAAGGTAGTTGCACCGACCAACTGAATGTCGCCACGTGCCAAGACTGGCTTGATAACATTTCCTGCATCAAGAGCCTGACCGTCTTGGCCACCTGCACCAACAATAGTATGAAATTCATCTACAAAGAGGAGATTCTGTCCTCGTGTAGCAACCATCTCCTCAATGATTTTCTTGAACTTGGCTATGAAGCCACCATCTTCTTCACTCATTAAGCTAGACAGTTCCAAAGAGCGTACCGTTAAACCCTTTAAGGCAGATGGAACCTGACCACGCAAGATAGCAAGAGTTAAGCCTTCGACAATAGCTGTCTTCCCGACTCCAGCCTCTCCAACTAAGACAGGATTGTTTTTCGTTCGCCTGAGAAGGGAAACGATGACGGCCTGAACCTCTTTATCTCGTCCATAAACCTGGTAATCAGCCACCTTCTTTGAGACTTTGTCTGACAAATTGTCAGTGTACTTATCAAGATAGGGTGTCTTCACTTCGTCTTCCACTTCAATCTCTCCTTTCTTTTGCGGCCAAAATTTGATGCGTTAATTTTTCCTTGATAGCATCCACAAATTCACGTGGGTTTATCTCTCCTTCTCCAATTTGAGATAGAAACGTTTCCCATCCGCCTGTTGTTTCAGGACTGGCAAACTCATTATCATAGAGGTAATGAATCAAGAGGTAAGCCTGATTCGTTGGGAATAATTGCCCTGTCTTCTTGTCCTTTTTGATATAACCTCGATCTTGAATGGTTTTCAACATGGTTGCCCTAGTTGCCTGTGTACCTAAGCCGTACTTGGGTAGGATTTCACTAATCAATTGGCTTTCTGTAATCCTCTTTGGTGGCTTTGTCACTCCCTCAAGGATATTGACCTTTGTCTCAAACTGATC
This sequence comes from Streptococcus suis, assembly GCF_046032115.1. Taxonomy (GTDB): domain Bacteria; phylum Bacillota; class Bacilli; order Lactobacillales; family Streptococcaceae; genus Streptococcus; species Streptococcus suis_AJ. The sequence goes on from NZ_JARQOZ010000027.1 coordinate 2,373, forward strand.
TCCTATACGATAATCTGGTAGCTCTACATCCCCTTTTAGTTTTTGCTGGCTAAGAGCGGCCCAACCTGGGTCAATCATTTGACGGCCTTTTGTTTTGAAAACCATCCCCTGGTTTTCCACTTCAACCGTCGTTGTTAGACAGCGACAATCAGCAGCAAACATCAGAAGGGTTCTGCGAACAACAGCTTCATAGATTAGCCTTTCTTCTGGCTTCAGGGTTACTAGGTTCGGGATATTCTCAGTTGGAATAAGAGCATAGTGACTTGTTTTGGCTACTTTCTTAGGATTAACATAATCTTCCCTTGGTTCCATATTTACTGGTTCAAAAGGACAATTAATCGCCTCTTGATAACTCTTCAGATAGTTTCTTAAATAGCTAAACTCTTCCTCATCGATATATCGAGTATCTGTTCTAGGATAAGATAAGTATTTTTTCAAATAGAGACTTTCTATTATGCTTTCTGTTTTAGTTGGTTCAAATCCCCACTGTCTAGCCGCTAATCCCTGAATATCGGATAGATTAAATAGATGTGGTGCTGCTCTCTGTTTCTCTTCTGTTTCAACTGAAGAAACGGTAGAAACTGTGCTTAGTTCTCGTGACGTTGTAAGGATAAGTTCACTATCTGAGTACTTATCCTTATTTGTGAAACTGATCTCCGTTTCCTTATCTTGCAATTGTAATTTCCAATAGGTTTCTGGCTGGAAATTTTGAATCGCTATATCGTTCTCACAGATTAGCCGTACTCCAGGAGTTTGAACACGGCCGACAGACAAACTATTTCCCTTCCCTTTTGGAAGTCGCCCCTTACTTTGTAATTCTAAAGTAACTAGAGGAGACAAATTCATGCCTACTAGCCAATCTGACTGTGCACGTGCTTCAGCTTCCAGATAGTAGTTATAGGTTTCCATAGGTTCTCTTAAATTTTGAAAGGCTTTCTGAAGGCCTCGTATAGTCAACGAGTTGGCCCATAGGCGCTTAGTTACTTTATCTTTCCCTTCTGGAATGTGGGACAAGATTGAATAGGCAATCCGCTCCCCTTCCCTATCAGAGTCTGTACCGATAATCACCTGACTCGCTGCTGTTACTTCCTGATAGATCTGTTTGAAAGTATCTTTAGATATTTTGTCCTGCTTTAAGGTCTGCTTAAAGGAAACATCGACCAATGGTAGTTTATCCAAATCCCAATTATCCTTGGGTAGCCCATATTCAAACAAATGCCCCTCTGCTGCAATGATATGCACCTCATCTGAAAAATAGGGTGTTTGTTTAATAATGTGTACCTTTCCTTTTTTACTAGCCTTGCCCAAACACTCTGCATAAGCCACTGCCTGTGTTTCTTTCTCAGCTAGAATCACTGTTACCATATCTTATCTCCTCTCTCTTGATAGCTTCATCATAAGAGATAATGACAATTTGTGCGTTAAGAGGACACTTAATTCTTATTATTAGAAACAGCATAAATTGTTATATAACTTTTTATGTCATTTCTTATATATAAAACATACTAAGATTAGTAGTGAGGAAATCTCCGACGGGAGAAAGTACTAACTACTTTTTCTTTATGATAAAGTAGAGGTGTCTTGTTAAGTCGAGGGTGCTTTTGACGCTAGACGTCGCAATAAAAACTGGCAAGACACCTGTTTTAGGAAGAATGTTATCAAAGTATGTGGGACGCCAGACGTCGAGTATTGAAAATGACATCACTAAAACAAGGAATCATTCAAGACAAAGAGGTAATATCATGCGAGTAGTATTTGGGATTGATGTGAGTAAGGCAAGTTCAGAAGTGGCCATTCTAGTCAATGGTGAGAAAGTTCATGGCTATACCATGTCCAATGACGCCATCGGCTTTGCTCGGCTACTTGGCGATTTGAGAACCGTCCATAAACCAGAAATCATCTTTGAAGCAACAGGTGTCTATTCTCGCCGTCTCCAAACTTTTCTAGAAGATAATGGCTATGCTTATACAAGGCTTAATCCCTTAGAAGCTAAGAAGCAACTGGATAGCTTGCGTGTGAGGAAAACAGATCAAATTGACGCCGAAAAACTGGCTCAATCTCAATTTGTGCTGAATCGTAAACCCACTTATGTCCAAGAAAAAGTCTACCAAAACTTGCGGGATTTCAGCCGTTTCTATCAGAATCTGACCGAGGACATTGTTCGAGCTAAAAACCGTCTGCACAAGGTCTTGCAAGTCACGTTTCCAGAGATAGAGACTGTCTTATCAAAGCCAACTGGGGAACAATACTGGAACTTAGTTACTGCGTTTCCTTGTAAGGACTTCGTGCTTGAGTTAAGCAAGGATGAACTTTTAGAGAGCATCCGTCAATCCACTTCAAAACGGATTTCGGACAAGCGTGTGGCGTACTTAGCCGAAAAGCTTACAGCACTAGCTAATCAATCTTATTGTGCCGTCAAGAAAACCTCTCCAATACTAGAAGAGGTGCGTTACTATGCAAAAGAATTACTTAGACTTTCTGAACGTAGACAAGCTGTCCTAGACCAAATGGTGGAACTAGCTCAGCCATTACCTGAATATGACATTCTGCTCTCTATTCCTGGAATAGCTGAGACTACTGCATCAAGTATTATTGGTGAACTGGGAGATATTCGCCGTTTTCAGTCTGCCAATCAAATCAATGCCTTTATCGGTATTGATCTGAGACACTATGAATCTGGTAACTTCCTCGCTAAGGAACACATTACCAAGCGTGGTAATCCCTACGCTAGAAAGATTCTGTTCAAATGTATTCACAATATCGCTTCAGCCAGTCACACCAATCCTTGCCATATCGCCGACTTTTATGAGAAACGAAAAAGACAATCGCAAACGACTTCTACGAAGCCACACACGATTGCCTCCATACATCGTCTTATTCGGACAATGTATTACCTCATTACGCATAATAAGCTTTACGATTATACTTCTACCCAAAATCGGTAAAACTGTTTATGCAATATTATTGTAACACCTTATCAAAAATTTTCAACATAAGGTGTTCATTTCGTGTACTCTTTTTTACACGAAACTTTAGTCCAAAAGAAAACAATTTCCTTATTTGGATGACGAGACACAAAATATTTTTCATCAAATACCTTGATAGACTTGACAAATGGTAGAAAAGTCTACCAAAACTTGCGGGATTTCAGCCGTTTCTATCAGAATCTGACCGAGGACATTGTTCGAGCTAAAAACCGTCTGCACAAGGTCTTGCAAGTCACGTTTCCAGAGATAGAGACTGTCTTATCAAAGCCAACTGGGGAACAATACTGGAACTTAGTTACTGCGTTTCCTTGTAAGGACTTCGTGCTTGAGTTAAGCAAGGATGAACTTTTAGAGAGCATCCGTCAATCCACTTCAAAACGGATTTCGGACAAGCGTGTGGCGTACTTAGCCGAAAAGCTTACAGCACTAGCTAATCAATCTTATTGTGCCGTCAAGAAAACCTCTCCAATACTAGAAGAGGTGCGTTACTATGCAAAAGAATTACTTAGACTTTCTGAACGTAGACAAGCTGTCCTAGACCAAATGGTGGAACTAGCTCAGCCATTACCTGAATATGACATTCTGCTCTCTATTCCTGGAATAGCTGAGACTACTGCATCAAGTATTATTGGTGAACTGGGAGATATTCGCCGTTTTCAGTCTGCCAATCAAATCAATGCCTTTATCGGTATTGATCTGAGACACTATGAATCTGGTAACTTCCTCGCTAAGGAACACATTACCAAGCGTGGTAATCCCTACGCTAGAAAGATTCTGTTCAAATGTATTCACAATATCGCTTCAGCCAGTCACACCAATCCTTGCCATATCGCCGACTTTTATGAGAAACGAAAAAGACAATCGCAAACGACTTCTACGAAGCCACACACGATTGCCTCCATACATCGTCTTATTCGGACAATGTATTACCTCATTACGCATAATAAGCTTTACGATTATACTTCTACCCAAAATCGGTAAAACTGTTTATGCAATATTATTGTAACACCTTATCAAAAATTTTCAACATAAGGTGTTCATTTCGTGTACTCTTTTTTACACGAAACTTTAGTCCAAAAGAAAACAATTTCCTTATTTGGATGACGAGACACAAAATATTTTTCATCAAATACCTTGATAGACTTGACAAATGGTAGAAAAAGCACCCTCGAAAGAGAGTGCCTGATTGATTATCGACTAGGCCCTTTCACTTGGGCTTTAGGAAAATTTGGTGCTTGTCCTCTCATTTTCCCAACCTGATAGGGCTTGGTGCGAGTTTCAACCTGCTTCAGCATCGTAGAAACTGTTTTATGAATTCGTTTCAATGAATCTGCCAACTGCTTATCGTCTAAGACTGTCAAATTCTTTGTCCAACTTGCTATATAGTCGATAGCTTTCTCGGAAGTATCCAAGCCAAAGTGTTTTGAAAGTAGATGACTGGTCATCTCGGCTTCAAGTTCTTTTTGACCTTTCGGAAGGTTCTCCTTATACTGCTCAGCTAATTTAGGGTTATGGAGTGTGGCATGCGCTAACTCGTGAATGGTTGTGGCAATTTTTTCTCCAGGTGTATTGTCTGGATTGATCAAAATGAGCTGTTCTCCTGGGAAAAAGGCACCTTTTGCATTACCTAAAACACGAGCCTCATCTTTCATCATCTTAACCCCAATGCTTTCAGCATAATCACACAAGCCTTCCAGCACTTCTTTTGTCTTAACCTTATCAACATTAAAGTTGTAGTGACGGTTAGGCATGGCTTTAGGATAACTTTCTGGCTTCAGTGTAGTCTGTGATAGTTCAAAGACCTTGTAAGTCGTAAAACGTGCTTGACCTGTTTTAGGATCCCTTTCCTGGAATTGACGTACAGGAATCTTACCTTCTTTCACTAGAGCCTTTTCTTGTGCTGATGCTTCTGAGAACTTCTTATACTTTGGATTTCCTTTGTCATTTTTTACCTGGCGACCATTCTCATCAAGGACTGGAATCATCTTAACCATCAACGGTCTAAACAAAGTGATCTGCGACTTTTCACCTGTTTTGACTGACAAACCTTGATGAAGGACCTCCTTAGTTTCACCCGTCCGCTTGTTGGTGTATACTGCCTTGGTTTGGATAACGTCCTCTGGCTTAATTCCTAATACGTCTCCCATTGCTTGCCATTGGTCATAGGTTGCGACCACATTTGCTCCACGCCACTGGTCATGAATTAGAGCGATGTTGCGTGGTGATAGTTGTGGGAATTTACTCATGAAGTCTATATACTCCAACATATCTTCTGGTGAGTTTGTATACTCACGAATTTTCTGGAAAGCATGTTCGCTTATTTCGTAGGCAGTGGCACTGCTATAGTCAAAGGGTTCGTCTGAAGTTGCTGGTTTCGACTCTTTTTGAGTATTTTCATTTGTCTGACTTGTAGCAAGGAAGGTATCCACTTCTTCCTGTTTATACAGGCCTTCTGGTACTCTTTCTGATCCGATTTGTTCAGCAAACTTCTCTAACTCTTCTACAATTTGGAAGTCGTTGCCCCAGTCACTACCATAGGCCACATAGCCAAGTGGTTCGTCCCCTTTGATAAGCGCCAAGGTCCAAGGTGCCTGGGTATCAGATAGCTGTTCAATCATCATTGGACTGTGAACTGCTAATTCTAAATGATAATCTTGGCCAAAGTCTTCTCGGTTGATATATAGCATTCGGCCATCCAACTGAGAAGTGCCAATCAAGTTACCTTCAAATGATAAACTTTCTTGGATTTGAGGAATGGAAGAAACTAAAATCTTGGCTGCATCCTCTGCCATTATCTCTTCAACCCGTTGAGTCAATCCAACCTTCATAGCCTCATTAGGCGAATGGAAATTCCCCTTGGAATGACCACTTTCATCAGGAATTATCTCTGTCGCCTTCAAGCTCTGCTCATTAGCTTCCGTAGAAATTTCCTGATTCACTTCCTGATTTTCCAGCTGAGAAAGGACCTGTTTATCAATAGCAGCTAGTTGAGGTTGGCCTTCTAAACGACGATAGCCTAAACCAAGCAGACGTGAAATCGGTTCTGTTTCATCACCAATATTATAGCGAACATCTGACTTAATCAGTGTCCCACCAGGAGCATATATATCAAATTTCACTTTTGTAAATGGAATATATGCCTCTTGGTTTCCTGTCTCATTAACTATTGCCATACTGTCTTGATGACGTTTATAGAAGGCTTGATTTTGCTCATACAACGTTTCAATGAATGTTTGGTAGGCTACAAGCTCTGTTTCCTTAAATGGAATCTGAGGACCTTCTGGCCACTCCTCCGCCCACTGAAGACGTACATGGTAATCATTCTGGTATATCTGGTCCTGATGCCACTCTTGATAGAGGTTTGAGGTCTTATCCAATAGCTGATCACCATCCGCTGCTGCAATGATTTTCCCTAAGTCGTCGCCATGCTCTTCAGCATAGCTAAAGTAACGAGTCCAGGCCGCATGAAGCTCTTCTGGAATGCGTTCAAGACTTTCTGGGGCACCAACGTTATAGACAGCATCCAATACTTGGGTGAACTGTTCTGTGGAAACCTCTCTTGCCTTTCCTAGGTGGTCTCGGCTATCGAAAGGATCTGTACCTAAGGCAATCTCTACCTGATCCGTGTAACCATCTCCGTCAGAGTCAATATCTACTATTTGTTGAGCTTCTTCTATTGCTATTTCCTGGTCTGGTTCTTCGTACTCTTGATTTTTCAAGACTTCAAACATCGCTTTACCGTTATCCTTTACCAGCTCTTCGTTGACAGCTATCTGCTCAATCTGACCAGCACGTTCACGATAGATTCCAAGGATGGTTTTACCCTCTACCGAATCAATATCAGCCTTTACTCCTCCCTTAACTTTCAGTAAGGTAGCTGGGTAAGAAGTCCCGTCTACAGTTCTAAACGCAAGTAGAATGTCTTCATCGTCTGACTTGATTGCCCTCGAAACATCCATACGTCTAAACCGTTTTATTTCTTCTAAATCATCGAAATAAAAGGATACTGGATTAAGAACTGCCTTTAAGTTCGGCAATACACCTAACTTCTTGAACGTGTTATTCTGATTAGCCAGTAGAATATTATTGTAATGCCCTATCCCTTCTGCAAAATCGTGTAAAGTCTTGGCAGCACTATGATTTTTTTCTACAGGTTGAATGCCTGTTAGATGCGAAAAATTTTTCTCATCAAAAGTCAGACGTACAATATCTGTCTCAGCACCATTTTGAACCACATACAATATATTTGATGAAGCTAGATTATCTCGATACCAGTTGGCCATTTCCTGAATGGAAGGTGCAAAATTATTGAGTTTATCCAGTTCTCTCTGGCTTATCACATGGTAGCCATCTCTGACATTTGACACATAGCCGTTATCTATGGTAAACTTTAAGTAACGAGAGGATAACGTCGGGTGGCTGGTAACAGCTAGCCCAAAGGTGCCATCTGATGGCACGGGTATGGCACTGCCTTCAGCTTCGGGCTGTAAAGAACCCTTACTAACATTGGTCCTCTCCTTTTTATTTTGCACTGATTGCCCTTCTTGGGCTTTTTCTTTTTCCTGCAAGCCAATATCACCTGTCTCAGCATAACTCTTCAAAGAAAATTCAGGATTATCCAGATATTGTTTAAGATCAACACCACTTATCCCATTCTCAATCATTCGTTCAATAAGATTATCTACTTGAACTTGGTTCAATGTTTCATCATTGATAACTGCAAGCATTCTGCTTGGATTGACTGCCCAACCATACCCTAGCTCATCTGAAATGCTTCCTAAATCGCCTTTGTTGAATAAATCGTCGAGGTCGATGGTCCCAATCTTTTGATGCTCTGAATATATGGTGACGGGGATCCCTGGTTCTTCTAGAACAACTTCTGGCAACGATATTTTCGGGAATAGGGCATCTATCTGTTGTGCAATTTCCAGATATTCGGAGGGAATTGAGCGCTCCAATCTTTCTGAAATCGTCTCATTTTCTACTCCAATGTCGTACCTAAATCTTTCAATTAAGGTGTTCCCATTCTCGTCTAGCAGACCAAACCAGGTTCCACTTTCATCTCCTGGTAGGTGTAGTACTGGGAAAGTAGGTAATTCAGTAGCTTCCTCTAGTCGTTTCCTATTTTCCGAATAGAGATCTTTCACAAATATATCGTAAGGAACAATTTCTCCTGGCTCGTATTTATCTAAAATCACCTGTTCTCCAGACGATTGAAAAACAATTTGCAAATTTGGCTGCCGCTCTGGATCTTGGAAAGAGGCCTCATCTTTTCCTGTGATAGTTTTTGGTAGCTGAACAGTGAAACGAATATTCTCCCAGTTCTCCTTTAGCCATTTTTGGTCCTCTGGACTAACTTCTGAGCCTCCCGACGATAAAGCAGGGGCTTCATGCACTGTTTCTTCAGCTGTTGATTTCTTCCCATGTTCTACCTGTGCAACATCTTCAGGCGTTTCAGGAGCAATAATGATCTCTTCGTCTCTCAACTGTTGAAGAATATGATTATAAGTTTCCAGAGATATTTCAACAATTCCAGTTTTACCGTTAAGGTATTCTAGCAGGTGATAGGGGACTATCTGGAAATAGTAGTCTGTATCTCCAGTCACAATGTCGTTAGCAGGGTAATTGATAATATTCCATACATCACGACCTAGTGAGCCTAGTGGATCTACAATGCTACTAGCCCAATTTTCAGCTGTCAAACTTTCTAATTTTCGATTAAGATTATAGGCACTGATTGCTATTTCTTCTGAAAAGACCGTAGAAGTATTTGAACGACCTAAATCTTTTTGAAGGTTTTTTAAGATATCGTACATCCGATTCTGTTCAGGTGTACCTTTTTCTTTAAACCGCTCAATATTAGTATCGTTGATGGATTCAAAGAATGCACGATACTCTTTCAATCCCTCTAGTGCTTTGGGTTTCAACTGCTGCAAAGGATGGCTCCACCCAGTATAGTTGACCAAGGTATAGAAATAGGCATCATCTGAGAGGGTAACCTGCAAGACACCCGCTTGAATTTGACTTTGAACTGCCTCAGATAGTCCTTTTTGATTAGCTTTAAAAGTATCATAGGACACTTTGGCATGGTAGTCATGATCTGCCCTTTGAGCCAACTCCAAATACGGACTCGGTAAATCCTGACTCAATTGTTCAGAGAGATCTTCAGTTTCACTACCAATATCAAAGCGGATTTTGGGGGTTAAAGGATTCCTTGATTCGTCTTGCAAAGCAAAATAAGTCTTATCATATCCTAAGTCTGGACTGATGGATTGCCACTCATTTTCCTCATATAGATTAGCTATGAAGTCATTATAAGGGATGACCTCTTCTGAAGAATACAGATTAGACAATTTTGGATTCTCTGAGAAATCAAAAACAACTTGTAATTCTGGTACCGTTGCATGATTTGAAGCTGGTATTACATCGACAAGATTTTCAAATAGAAGACCTTGTCCCTCGTTTGTTTGCCCATGAATTAACCCTTCTTTGTGTTCTGCTTCAACTGTGGAAATCTGAGGTTCACCCTCGTTCTTGCCCTGTTGTTCTAATAGTTCATTAACTCGCTCTTGTTCTTCAGCAGTACGTGGACGGTATCCGGCGGATTCTCTAAAGTTTCCATCTTCACCAAGTTCAAGAGCTACTCGACGTAGTCCTTTTACAAAGTACAGATTGGGCCGTTTTTCCCACTGTGTTACGCTGCCAGCTTCTATCAAGGCTTGAGCACCTGGTTGAATGGTTGTCATTGCAAGCTGTTCTGAAATTTTCTCCAGACGAGTTAACTCCTCACGGTAGCGTTTAAGGGTGGCTTTGGTATACATTGATTCCCCACGTTCCGCCTTTTCAAGTTCTTCTCTTATCCGAGGTATATTTTGAACACTCATCTCAAGGCCTGTTCCTTGACGATTGAGCCCCTGTTCCTTGAACTCTGCCTGTTGTTCTAGCCGTTCAACACGTTCTTCTTGCTTCTTGATTTCATTCAACTTATCAAAGACTCTATTCTCCAGCTGTTCTTGACGTTTAAAGAATCTAGCACCGCCACGTTTATCATTCATTGGCTGGCCATTTGTCTGCGCCGCGTGTCCATAAACTGCTTCTGTAGCATCTGAGAATTCCTGATTCAAACGATCTAGTTTTCGTCTAGCTTGACCTAAGCGACTATTATCAATAGGAGGCTGCTTGAGTGCATCGTTCCAGTCAGTTTTTACTTGCCCTTCTTTCAAAAGAGGCAAATCCTCAGTAACAGTAGCCCCTTTTTCACGTAAAGAGGCGATAAAATTCCGTCCACCTTCGTCGTTGTCAACTGCCAGGGTGATCCAATCTGCATGTTTACCATCTGCAAAGAAGCCGTTATCGATCGCAGTCTGCAAACCCTCCGCCAGCTGATCATGGCTCCAGGTCAGAGGCCGTCCTGAAACTTCCGACTGGAGTTGCGCCACATGTCGGCCCACAACTGCTTCCTTCAGACCATCCATTGAGATTAACCGCACATCTTGAAGGTGGTCTCGGTGTAATTCATAATAAGACATTAGATCAATTGCACTTTCCGCAAAGATAAGGCGGTTAGGTTGGCCGATATCTACGTGCATACCAATAATACCGTCTGAGTTTCTGACAATATTCTTAGCATAGCCACGTTCAGGCCATTTCTCCCAATTTTCTTCAATACCTTGTAGTGTAGCTCCGACAATCTCACCTGAAAAATCAAGTGATTTGAAGACAACAACGGGTTCGATACTTCCGTTTACCTTGGCATTAGCCTGGGCAAGTACCCCTTTTTCAAAGAAAAAACCAATGGTTTCATCTGAAAGCCCACGTTGGTCTTTTAGATAGCTTCTAGCAGCTTCAAACGGCTGCTCATAAGGAGCCAGATAATAAGAAAAGGGTTCCTGCACATGTTCGACTTTTGTAAATTCTTTAAAGGTGCCGTCATTGAGAAAATCAATCGCCTGATTAAAGTCAACTTCTTTTATTGTTTGAACTAAAGCAATAACATCACCACCCTGATGACGTGAAAACCAATTCCACATATTTTTTTTAGTGGAAACAACCATAGAATCATGTTCTTTCCAGCGATAGTCTCGTCCTGATTGAACCAGCTCAATATTAAGTTCATTAGCAACATCTAAAATATCACGTGACCTGGCATACTCGACCCTCTCTCGACGGCTCTTTCCTCGTGATGATGGCTGCTGTGTATGTTCTTCTGCCATAAAGACTCCTTTCATTCACTAAAAACACTCGTACTGTGGTTGGTAAGGTATTATTTCAGGTACCAGGAAAATTTCTCTTGGTAGTTGAACAAGTTCTCCAACTGAAAAACTCTCAAACTGCTCTGGATTAGCCTGGTAATCAAGTTCTAACTCTAGATCACCATTTTTTCCTTGACCGACAAAAAGAATTTTCTTTTGAATATCATCGGTTGCTTTTACCAACCAATCAGCATCAAAATCAAACTCTTTTTCTGATACACCTGGGAAATGTAACATTGTCTGTTCCTCCTTTTTCTATAGTCAGTTCTAGTGTAAGGGATAATCAAAATCCTTGTGTTAAGAGGACAAATTGAGATGATTTTTCGATGAAAAAAGCCATAAAACATCAATGACTGATTATCGCTGAGCTTGTTTGCGCTCTTCTTGCTCCTCACGTTCATCACTTCTAGCACGGTCCATAAGGGCTTTTTTACTTGCTTGTTGAGACCGCTTCAATGAAGCTGTTAGCTGTCGCATGAAGTTTGTATTTATCCTAGCAGCTCCTTTTGACTGCTGCAGTTGGGCTTTTTTAACAACTTTCCGCTCCTGCAATTGTTTAGAAACAGCTTGAACAATCTGACTTTGGTTTTCTTCGGTCGGTTGTAATTTAGCATATAAGCGTTTCAATTCTGAAAAGCCCTGGGCATTAGTTATCCTCAGCTGCTTGATAGCTGATTCATCTGATAGTCGTTCCATCTGTTGGTTTCGGGCGTTAATATGGTATTTCAGCTGAAAAATAGAGACATGAGTTTGAAGTTCCTCAATATAGGCTTCCTTTGTCGTCGCAGAACCCTTCAGAAGTGATAGGACACTATCATCCTGAAGTCGACTAGCAAAATCTATCTCCGTACGTAGTTGCCTGATCGGAAGCTGGATAGTTCCAGCAGTAGCCTTTTTGATAGGAAGTGCAACGCTATCTTCAAATTGATTCTTTAAGCGTTGTCTCAGTAGCTGCTGCTCATCAGACAGTTTGAAATTCGGGGTAAGCTGTAGCTTAATTGCTTCCAATTCCTGATTGATTGACTGTTTCTTGAAATCTATAAACGGCCGATCAGAAGCTAGAGGTTGAAGCTGATCCAAGAGTTTTTGTTGGATCTGTAATTCTTTCTGACTTGCTTCCAGCATACTTAATTTCAAAGCATAACGGAAAGTCCCTAATTCACGACGTTCTTTTTCAGTTGGATTTGATTTCAACTTAGCAGCATCAACCAGCTCTTTTAGTTCATCTGATGATAACAAGGATAGGTCCCTTAGGGTCATTGTCTTCATCCGGATATTCTCTGTCAGCTGACTGACATCATAAACATAGTCTGTTACAAAATCTGGCTGACCTATTCCTTTGCCGTTTTCATCATATTCCCCGTACACAGGTTTTATAATTTCAAGCGCTTCTTCTCCAGCCTTCACTGAATAGCCTAGTTTTTGCCAGGCTTCTTTGCTTTTTACTACACTGGCTTCAGGCAGTCGTTCTAATATTTTTTCCTGGTTCAGAGTAGAAAAGTTATCCAAATTTTTTTCCAGCTGAAGGCTTTGAATTTGAGGGGCTGCCTCTCTAAATGAACGAAGGATATTATTGGCCAACCGTTCTCTTAGATCCATAACTCGACGGGCCAGATGATGTTCTAGATCATAGCCTTTCGATTCTGACAATGACCGAATGGTTCTTCCATCAACCTTTCGGATCTTCTCATAGGCTTGATTTTTTTCAGCTGAATAGACACCCTCATAAGTCGCAAGAAACTCTCTAGTTTCCTGTAAAAACTCTTGATAGGCAGCATTTCCTTCATTCTGCAAATAAGAATCTAGGTAACGATCCAGAAAGAACTTACTCACCGCAAAATCCCTGGCATTAGACCCATACCGCCACTTCTTACCCATTGGCAAGTGATTGTAGGCTTGTTCCAAAAAATTTTTTTCAGCTGAAGAGGTAATTTTGTCTTCCTGGTAAACTGAAGTTAGTAAATTAGCTTTAAGGTTAGCCAGCACCTGCTCTTTTCGCAGAAGATTTGACCGTGTCTCCTCTTTTAGAAGCCCGTGATAGATACCACTTTTAAATCGATTGATTGTTTTTTGAGAAAAATTTCCCTTATATTCCATCCGACCTCGTGGACGATAAAAGATTTTTTCACGATTTGACTCAACCTCTGATAAACCAAAGTGGATATGGATGTTGTCAGTATTAAGATGGATATTCCCCCACCAGAAAGCCGAGTCAGAAAGTCTTTCCTTCTGAATGAGTGTTGGCATCATATCACGCATAACAGTCTTGATTGCTTTTTGGTCAACTTGTCCAGTCACAACGTCATATAAACCTTGTTTAGCTAGAAAAGTATTATCAAATGAGATAACACCCTGCCAAAGTAGAGATCCATTTTGGTAAGCGGCCTCTAACTGATTTTTCAAATCCGTTAACCGTCGCTTTTGAAGATAGTCGGCTTCTTGCGTAAAGACAGCAGTCAGTTCTTCTGACTGCGATTCTGTAGCGTAAGAACGGTTCATATAATCAATATACTCTCGAAAGTTTAACTGTGTTTCAGGAACGGCTTTCTGGATACGATTCAACTCCGCCTCAGTCAATCCTTCAATCATTTGGCGGTTGATTTCTAAAGATAGTTCCTCATCTATTTTGACCGCTTCGCTACGATTAGTGTAATCAACATACTGGCTATTTGCCTCTGTATATTGCAGCATGAACGTGATATTCGGGCTAGAAGACGTATTCATCATTTCACCACTCTCTAATTAAAATAAACCATCTTTCCTTAATCGAGCATAGTCTTTCAGCAGCGGCTGCAACTCTTCAGCTTCAACCTTGAATCCATTAAACCATGGACCAGAAGGAGAAATATGCAGCTCCTTCTTTTCCTCGATAAATTGCATTGGAACCAATAAGATATTTGGTTGTTCTAATTCCAAACCACTCTCTCGTTCTAGAAAGGCAACTATGAAGTCCTGATCTCCTTTTACTCTAAATTGCCAATGATAAGAGTCTCCATCTTTTCTTTTGTGCAGCGAACTATACTTCACATCAATTGTTAAACCATCAAACCAGAAATCGTAGACAGGATTGTTTTTCTTGAAGTACTTATTGGCATCTGTTGCTTCAGGAACATACTTTTGAAAAAGCTCTTCAGCCATTCCTCCAAGTCGGGCAGTCCGAGAACCATACTGAATTTTATCTTGAATTTTTAAGCAGCCGCTTTTAATCAATTGTAAGTGAGCAACATGAGTCGGTAAGCCAGATTTCTTTACTGCTTCATGAAAGTCACCTGTCTCTAAATATAGGTCAATAATATCTGTCATTTTTAGAACCTCAATGAGAATGTTTGATTACTTGTCCTCGACTAACATCCTCTTTAATAATATCGTCAATACGTGCGATCAATTCATTTTGCTTTGGATCAAAATGAGAGTGAATGGACTCCAGATCTTGAATGTCAAACTGATTTCCTTTCGTGAGTGCATGAAAATTGGTCAGCTCCAAGTAGAGCAGCTGGTCCATTTGATGGCGAATTGATTTTAGAATTTTTTGCTCATCTGAATTGGCCAAATTTTTTTCCAGCCGAGACAGCCGTTCTGCGAACGGTTGCTTTTCTCCTGATTCTAAAAACAGTTTATGAAAAGCATGAATCACCTTAACAACTGTGGCCGAATGATTAGGACTTTGACGGTTCAAACTGCCTCCCATTTCTTCTTCCAAGTAGTTTCTTATTTCACTGAACTTCTGTAATGTCTCTTCGTTAAAATAGACGTTGATTCTTTTTGTCATATTATCCTCACTGTAATTTTTCTGAAGTACCTGTCAAATAGTTAATCTCATATCCTGGTTGGATATTAAAAATATAAACATCAAATGATATGGTATCATCTTCCACACTTTGTGCTTCCAGACGAATACCACGTGCCACCAATTCCACATTTTTAAAGAGTGGGGTTACTCGATAACGGACATGATGGCCCGACTGTCTAATATAGTCGGCAACCAAATTTTCATAATAGAGCATTGACGATTTTTCATCATCAAGATTTGCATTGAGTGCCCGTGTTCCCGTAAATAGATTTTTTACGTTTGCTTTCTCTCCGCTTAACTGAAAACCAATCAAGTGTGAGCGGTTATACAAATAATCTTCTTTTCCATTGAACACGATTTTTTTATTTTTCCAGCCAGTAGGTTTCACAGATGAAATATCTTCACGTTCGCTTGTCGGCATCAAATCTTGGCCTAGCATTGCCTCAGCAACTCCGACACGATTCAAAAAATCTAGATCACTATAGTTTTCCCAGGAACCATTTTCTAAACTCAATTCTTCTGTCGTAAACTGTGCTCGTTCATTGACCACAATTATTTGTTCTTGACCATCAAATACTTTTGATTTTAATTCCTCATTCTGGGTGTGATGGGCGTTTCTCAAATCGGCATTTTTTTCTTCAGGAGAATCTGAGATATTCAACTGACTAGCCAAATCATTTTGAGTGAACGTGCTTTTTAAAAATTGAAAATTTTGTGGCTGCACTAGAAGAATGGCCGTAAATATAATACTGACTAACAAGAATTTATTTTTCTTCATAAGCGACTTCCTCCTCGTTCAGCGGCAAGTGCATCAACATCATCCATGAAACGAAGCCAATCTACTGTTAGCTCTTCTACAATATCTTGTTTGGCGCTGCAACCTAATAACTTGATTTCATTTCTAAGTAACATCTCCAAGATTTTCGCTTGTTGTTCCTTAATGTCTGCCAGCGTTTCTGCAAACTTGTTATCATATAAATCCAATCCATCATTCTCAACAATTCGTTGAAGTTGGGCCAGCATAAATTCATTAAAAGATGAATACTCATATCCTTTCGATATCATTTTTAATTGCGTAAATACTTTTTCAGGAACATTACGTATAATAAAATTTTTAGTCACTGCTATCGACCTCTCCTTCATATTCTAACCACCTCGAAATATGATCTGCATAGCGGGTCATTTTTTCTTCAAAAACAGACAAAAGACCTGTCTGCTTTTCAGTCAAAAGCAAGACATGATCTGATGTCAGTTTCATATTTTCTAAATGAGCAAGGTAGTTCGCTTCAACAAAATTGAACTGACCTTTTTCAATTTTTTCACGACACATGCCAAGCAAAAATTCATTCAATGATTTTGCTTTGGCTTCCCTCGCAAGGGCCTTTAAGTAATCTACCTCTTGAGCAGATAGTCCTCGAATTTCAATTCTTGTTTGGTGGCTTTTTGCCATTTCAGTTACCGCCCTTCCTATCAGCTAGCCGCCCTTCTTTTTTCTTTTGGCGAGGCAAAAGGAAAAAAGAAGCAAAAAAGAAAACCTCAACCTCGCAACGTCACGAACCTGTAAGGTTCTACTGTTGCGGTTTTTCCACACACAAGCACACACTGTTGCGGCTAATGCCTTTTGGGTGTGCTGTGCTAGAAAAGAGCATAAGGGAAACTGATATCACTAGGCGTGATATGTTGATAGTATCAACGTTTCCCGTACCGGTAATTTTCTCGGCTACGCCTACTTACACACACTGCGTTTACACACCTACACACACAACGAATGCGAAAACACACACCTATACACACCGTAACAGCTACAAACACACACTAGATTTAACAATTCAAACAGAGTGATTTTTCAGCTGAGAAGTTAGAACATCTAGGTGTTTTGTTCTCCTGCTTCTTGCGCCATTTTAGCTGCCTGGCGCTTCTCTTTTTCCTCTTCTTTGATAATCGCCAGCTCTGTTTTGAGATCATCTAGGATTGAATCATAAGTTTGATTTTTATCTTTTTTTAATTGTATCTGTACGTAGATTTTACCAATTTGTTTTTGAAGATTTTCTTCGGCAGCCTTACGTTCATTTTCTAAAAATGCTACTTTTTTCTTAGCTTCTTCCAGTTCATTATCAATTTTAATCAGATCTTTTTTTGCCATCTGAAGGCCTCCTTTTCTTTAATTAGTTTTAGTATAAGAGATAATAGTAAGTTGTGTGTTAAGGGGACAAAAAAATTTAGAAAAGAATACTCCCTAATCTCAATTAGGGAGCAATATTAGTTTAACTAAGATCTGAACTTTTCAGAATTGATATACTTGCACTTTTCGTGAACGCTGCATTTCTGCTCAACTTTATCTGAAGGAGTCTATGATAAAAGTCAACCTTCTTACCGAAAGGATAGACTCTAAATACAGGATAATAAATGGTATCACATTCAATAAAATTACGTTCCATTTTTTCAGGAAACGGTACCGCTTTATAGGCAATAGCTGTCGTCATTTCTCTGTTCAAAAAGCTCAATTCTACAACATTTTGATACGGCTCTTTGATGACTCTTTGATTGATCATTCGCATCCGTTTGTTCGCATCTTTTTCATCAGCATCCACATAAAGATTCGATTGTGGAGGTAAGTCATCTATTAATTTTCGTATTCCTAGATACTCTTTATTGATGACATTTTTAAAAAGATAGTATCTAAATAATCTAGGCTGAATGAATGTTACAAGAACAGCGAAAACAAGGCTAATGATCCAAACTGAAAGAAGACGATTAACCATATATTCTGTCAAAGTGTGCTCTTTAATATAACTATTACCAGCTAGAAGGAATAAGTACATGATACATATTAGAATAGCGTGTCTTATCTTTTTACCCCCTCTTGATAATGCCAAATTAATAAAACCAATGCCCATTGTAAATGCAATTATCAACTCTAAAACCCTCAGCGTAAAGAATTGGATATCTTGTGGCATGTAATAAGTTAACAAGCCTAAAAAGCCAGCTGAGAAGAGATAAAATTGACTTTTAGCAATAAACCTAACGAGCCAATTTAAGCCACAAATAAGAGATAATTTAAGACCGTTTTTGTTTAATGATTTCCATTTTTTAATATAATTTTTCATAAGAATTTTCCTGCTAGTTATTTCATTTCTACTGTTTCAATTGGATTCAAAAATTCAAAGGTTCCATCCTTGATAGCGAGCTCCTTTTTCTCCAAACTCTCAATTTTTATTTGAACTTTTTCAATATTTCGAGTAGCCGTTTCAATCGATCTATTCTTAGTTTCGATGTTACTCTCAATAGTCGCAATATCCTTTTGATTAGATTCTAAATCATCACCTGATAAGTAATCAGCTTCTTTGAGTAGTCCATTTTTCCGAGACTCATCATCTTCAATAGAAGCCTTCAATTGTTCAATAGAGTGATTCAATTTTTCAATCTGACCTTCTTGGAAAGTCTTCTCTTCTATGATTTCGGATAAAGCAAATTCCTCACGAGAAACACTTTTTATCTTTTCTTTTTTGAGCTTACTATTTTGAGTCGTGACATAAAATTGAACAACATTATCCTCGCTATCATCTTTGGGGTCAGCTTGTTTTTCTTGCTCATCTGAATGTCTAGAAATATCTATGTCAATTGAGCTAGTAGCAACAGTCAAATTCGTAATATCAATCGCATAAGCTCCAAAATTTTCTGGAACATTGCGGATAATGACAGAGATTTTATTATCCACAATTGGAACAATCTCCATTTTGGTATCTGTTGTTTTTTTCTGAGCATATAGGTCCCATTTGAGACGTTTGGTATCAATACCACGATCAACTGGAGAGGTGGAATCCTTCGTTTCAAACTGTAAAACGATTATGCCCGTTTCAGGAGAATAGGTTTGGCTAGATAGTCTAATTTCCCCTGCTCCATTGACAAACGTTCTCTTTGTTTTGAGCTGTTCATCGGTATAGGTTTGTCTTTGTGGAGAATAAATACCTCCCAATAATAAGCTTATCCAAGCTGTAAATAACACTGAAAAAATAACTAGCTTTCGCTTAATCACGTTGTCTTGAAACCATCTATTAATTGCGGTAAATGGTTTAGCAATTGGACTGAGTTTTACGGTTTCAATCCATTTTTTTAGTCTTTCTATCACATTTTTCTCCTTTTCCATATTTCTTGAATCCAAGCTTTACCTTCGGTATAAAGAAAGTCTGAACCACAAGATAGCCAAATAGCAAATAAAACAGCCATCCATCGAAAGGAAAAAAATGGACGACAAAGATAATAAAAGAAAGCTATTCTTACTAAAAAGAAACTGACCCAAATGATTAGTTTTAATAAGGTTCCCAGTGCTTGCTTAAACTGTTGCTTGATAGTTGTTCTCTTTATATCTTTTAATGTCACTTCTGCTTGTTGGATTTGAGTATCTAGTTCGTTTATCTCCTTAATCAAAGTATCACGATGGTGCTTTAATTCTTCTAGTGTTTGCATTCTACTTCCCCACATTAGCCTTAAATATAATCCATTTTCTCTGGTGCTAACTCCAACGTCAGCCACAAGGCTTCACTTTCCGAAATATGAGTTAAGCGACCTCCTTCATCATTGAAACGAAGCAGGGTAAAAATGCCATCAGGAAGTTTCCCTAGGACAACCATACCTTCAGTTGTTTGAGAACGCCATAGTTCAGTATCAAATTGAAAGGCTGTTTCTGCCCATTTACTAAGCTTAGTTTTTCGTGTCATGTAAAGCCTCCTTAATACTCTTCTCATCAGCGATAATCTTGCCCTTTTTATCCTTAGCAGCATACAAATATAGCTTCGATTCTCCCTCTCTTATCGTGATCAATGTCGCTGCTTTTTCAACATGGTATTTCTTCACAAGAGCTTGGCCAGCTTCTGATTCCACATCGATATAAAACGTTGGATAAGAGCTTTTCTCAGTCGCCTCAATGACAGCTTTCTTTCCTTTCTCGCAGTAAGGACAGCCTGTCTTATAAAAGACTAAATTGGCGTTCTGATTGACCACCGCATCAACGTAAACTTGTTCCGTAAGGTGTTTATCGTAGTCTTTGGTCACATACTCAGTCCAAATAGTCTGTAAACCAAGAACTGTAAAGAATATTATGCCTACTATTGTTATTGGGACGATAATTCTAGCCCAGTCAACTCTATTAGCCATTACCCTTCACCTCCTTGGATAAACTCGAACAAGTCTCCTTGAACGTAGTTCACTTTAGCCAATCGTTTTATATCGACTTTCAGACTATCAAAGACAGCCATCATAGAATTAAAACGCAAAGGATCAAAATGCTCATACAGCCCAACCAGTGGTAGCATAGGAAGACCGTCCTTCTTCTCACCCTGAAGAAATTCATGAACTTGCTTCTCTGCCTCGATGATACCATCTACTCTGATCAGCGCTGGAACACTTGTTATTGCATCCCCATTCTGGTAAAAGGTCAAAGCAACATCGCCTGCTTTTATAGTTTCAAACTCAGGAAATTCCTGATTGATTTTAAAGTAATAGACAGAATCTTCTTGCCCTACTCCTGTTAAATAATAGCCACGTACAATCTTAAATTTCTCGGTCATCCTCTTCCTCCTCATCAATAAAAACACATTCAATTATTTTCTTCTTGGAAGACCTAAAAAATGCTTCTTCTAGCCATTCCTCCTTGGTCATTTTTACTTTCCATAAGGGAATAATATCAAACAGATAAAATCTTCCAACATACAGTTTTTCATCTTTCTCTCTCATCACAATCCCTTTCCCTAGCAAACCTTTTGAACCCTAAACGGGGCCTGGTAGTACTTCGGATAATGAATAATCCTTTTTGTCTTCTGAACAGGTAGAGGAATATGATAGTTTACCTGCATGTATTGGCAAGCTAATCCCCTACTCTCAAAAACCAAGATACGCCCTTCTTTATCACAAAGGTAGTCTCCATCCTCGAAACTAAAAACTACATATCCCATAGTATTCCTCACTTTCTCTGTTGCTCCATTAATGTTTGGTAGTCTCCCTCTAATTCATCATCATATCCATTTCTATACCTGATCTGATGGTTAGCATATAACATCGATACAACAAACAATGAGCCCCCTAAAGAAAAGACTCCTACAACAACTAAAATCATATATGTATTCCTTCTCTATATTTTCTCTAATCAAAATTCTGGCCCCTTACAATCTACTCCCATTATCATAGATATAATGTAATGGGACTTTGCGGGTTTTAACCATTAGCCGATGTCAACCTCAAACAGAGATAATTGTCTTGCTTGTTTAAGCCCATTTTTAACCCCTTCTATCACCCTTTTGGTGAACTCTATACTTTCATCAAAGAAAGCAGCAATATTCGCAAAATAAGCTTCCTGGCGCTCTTTATTGACCCGAATAATGGATAGGACGATAGCTTTAACAGAAGCTAGTCTAATCCCTCCACCACGGCCAAATTTAACTGTAAAGAAAATCTTTTGTTCAGCTTTTAAGACCTTGAGAACTTTATCTAATGACCGTTCAGGTATGTTTAATTCTTCCCTGATTGCTTTTTTTGTCGTCTGAATAAATGGATCTTCAGATTGATAAAAACCTTCCAAGTAGTTCATCACATCTGCTTTCCACTCATGAAGATGGCTGTGTTTCCGATCAGCACGTTTCTTCTTGAACTTGTACCAGCCCTGCTTGATAAAGAGGTCTGAAGGACTCAACTCTTTATTGACCCAAGCCCTGCACAGTAGCGTGATATAATCACGACTGGCCGCCTCGTATTTTCCTGAATAGGCACTAGCTACCAGCTTCAGAAGTTCGCCTGTAGACAACGGTTCATCTAGTTGCAAGTTAAAATCGTTCAAAGCGACCTCACAGTCGCCCTGAGAAATACCTGAAGAGAAGTTAGCTAGAGCTAAGGTAAATAGCACGTTATTTCGTCCCATAACGTCCCTAGCACCCTTGATATTGGATTCTCTCGTCAGCAAGCCATACCAGGGTTCATCTATCTGTTTTACCCCTTCAGAGCCTGAAATAACTGTTAGATTTGGTTTCTTTCCTGGAAAGGGAAGGTCAGATTGCTTCATGGACCAGTCTAGCCATTCCTGGAACGAGTAGGTGTAGTCTGCATGGAAAAATTCGACGTTGTCCGTCCGTGGTATACGTGCAATACCAAAGTGGTTGCAGGTCATATCAACTGGCAAGGTTTGGTTAAAGTAGTTACGCAAATTTTGAGAGATAGCTTTTGCAACCTTGACCACTCTAAACTGGGAGTGTGCTGTAACGTAAGCTGGCTCTTCCAGGACAAAATAAGCTTGGAACCCTTTATCTGATTTTAAAATCAGAGTTGGCATGAAGCCTAAATCGATGGTAGTCGTTAAAATATCTCCAGCTGTCATTTCTTCAGCTGAAGAGGTAATATCGAAGTCAATATAGAAGGTGTTAATCTGCCTTAGATTGTCTTCAGAGTGCCCACGTGTAACCCGACGGTTAGCATCACTGTAAGCCCCAAAACAGTAGGCGTTCGGTGTCCAGTGAGTAAAGCTATCCTGGTTTTCTAAAATAGCCTCCATCGATGTTAAGACGACCCCACGTGCCTTGACCATATTCTCTTTAGAACGGTAGGCAAAGATAGCCCCACGTTTCCCTTCTTCAGCTGAAGGAACTGGCCGCAAGTGACTGTTTCTATATTTGGTCTGTCTTAGTCCATCTCTTAGAATCAAACTGTAAATGTTCGTTAAGTTCATCTGTTTCCTTACTATCAACGATTTTATACGCCAACGTTAGCTTTGAGCAACTCATCTGGCATCAATATTGTTTCTTTTGCATGCTCAAGCCCCTCAGAATAGCCTTCAAAGTCAATCTCTTCTATAGGAACTTTAATAGCTCTTTCTCTGATTTCTCCTAGTTGTCTAGCTTGTTCCTCTAACACCTCTTGAGGCACTTGAACGACTAAGGCAAACTCATCTGAAGTTAAACATTGATCCTTGAAGCGTTGATCTAAACCATCCAAGAACCCAAGTAAGTACGATTTCTTGTACTCCCTATAGTTTGCGGTTACTGCGGTCTTATAAAGTCTGTCCAGACGATAGTCTAAATAAAGCAGCGCCGCCTCATAGACCTTTGTGCAAAACTCAGCATCCGAATCGTAACCAAAGAAAATGATTTGAGTAATCCCTTTGTCGACTCTTCTCCTTCTGACAACCTGGCATCTAAAATTTGCCCCGAGTATCGCAGCTAATCGCTCTTTCCACCAGACCAAGCGATATTGAGTAGTCGCCACTTTTTCTCCAATAATTTCTTTCAACTGGGAAACTGAGACATCAGCCATGGAAATGTTGTGTTTTACCATGAGTTTTTGAGCCATCAGAAGAGCTGTTTGCCCCTCCTCATCGTCTGGTGTATCATAAGCTAGCTCCAAAAGATTTTGTATCTTCCCGATAATTTTATTTTCCATGTCAATCCTCCAAACGATATTTTCGGGGTAAGTGCCAAGCATAGTGCTTTGGTTCATTGACCGCTGCATTATAGAAAATCATATTATTGGCAATAATTTCTTGCCACTTTGGAATTTCATCATGGTAAATACGATCAAGCTTATAGAACTTCCTTGCTAGAAATCTAACCGCCCCTAGATGGTCTCCCATCGTAACGACACATAGTACATCATGTTCTATATCATAGACCCAGTGTCTCTTAGGATTGGCCAATATCTCCTGTGCAAACCCCTCATCTTTTTCTAGCCAATCACGCCCTGGTCTATAGTAAACTTTCATCTGAGAAGATTCTTCGTTCAGCCCATAAAAACAGTGACTACATAATGTTTGACCCTTATCAATCCACCAGCACGGACCATATTTTTCATGAATGCAGGGTGTAACCCAGTTACAAGCGCAACGTCTGCATATCCCTGGAGCTACATTTATTTCTTCATGCTTCATAGCAACACCTCTAGTTAATCTTCATGCTTTTTGGAATACTGGAGCTACACGAACAAATACCGTCCTGTAAGTCTCTCTTCAGATAAACTTCAGGAGTTGCAGTTGTGACATAATCGCTCCTCTTCCAATTTCTACGTAAGCGAGTGTTGAATAGTGACACTCTTGCTTCAATTTCTTTAAACCTAAATCCCAACTTCAAATACGTTGTGACGATTTCATGAACATGTTCTTTGGATTCTTTATTTCTAACCCTATTATGAACTGCCTGCTCCTCGTCTTCGAGTTTCAAGCTTCTCTGGTATTGAATATATAGAACCCTCATCTCTTCAATCTTATTTTGCCAGTGGGCATTGTAAGGTTTCCCAGAGTACTTGTTTACCAAGCTTCTAACAGGTTGCTTGAACTTCATCTGAATAGAATCAAATTCCCCTAGATCAGTAAAAGGATCAATGAACCCTATTGGCTCACTATTGATTAGTTGCTCGTATAATTCGTTTCTAATCATTCTGACCTCCTAACTCTGTCAAACCCTCTATGCTCTGTTTACCGCAATCAACTCCTCCAAATCTAAACACATGGTAAAGCCCCTTTCCGTATAAGATTTTAAACGAACAAAAAGGAGAACAGATTTCTCTGTTCTCCTCATAAATACATGGATGCATTCAATTCTAAAAACTCTTACCACTTACTGTGCATTTTATGAATACTTTCAGAAAAACTCTCTACCCGAAAGTAGAGAGTTACAATTAAGTTGTCTGACTATAATTGTTATTTCTGGGAACTCAATCGAATTAAGCTTCGATTTCTGTAACCATACCTGAACCAACAGTACGTCCACCTTCACGGATAGAGAAAGTAGTACCTTGTTCAACGGCGATTGGGTGGATCAATTCAACGTCGATAGTAACGTTATCACCAGGCATTACCATTTCAGTACCTTCTGGCAATTTGATTGAACCAGTTACGTCAGTTGTACGGAAGTAGAACTGTGGACGGTAGTTGTCGAAGAATGGAGTGTGACGTCCACCTTCTTCTTTAGTAAGGATGTAAACTTCACCTTTGAATTTAGTGTGTGGGTTGATAGAACCTGGTTTAGAGATAACTTGACCACGTTCGATTTCATCACGTTGTACACCACGAAGAAGCACACCAACGTTATCGCCGGCAAGACCTTCGTCAAGTTGTTTACGGAACATTTCAACACCAGTAACAACTGCTTTAGATTTTTCTTCTTGAAGACCAACGATTTCGATTTCGTCGTTGACACGAACAGTACCACGGTCGATACGTCCTGAAGCAACAGTACCACGACCAGTGATTGAGAATACATCTTCGACTGGAAGCAACAATGGTTTGTCAGTGTCGCGTTCTGGTTCTGGAATGTACTCATCAACAGTGTTCATCAATTCCATAACGATGTCTTCGTACTTAGTGTCACCTTCAAGGGCTTTAAGAGCTGAACCTTGGATAACTGGAAGATCATCACCTGGGAAATCGTATTCTGAAAGAAGGTCACGGATTTCCATTTCAACCAACTCAAGCAATTCTTCATCGTCAACCAAGTCAACTTTGTTCATGAAGACGATAAGGTGTTTAACACCAACCTGACGTGAAAGAAGGATGTGCTCACGAGTTTGTGGCATTGGACCGTCAGTTGAAGCTACTACAAGGATCGCACCGTCCATCTGAGCAGCACCAGTGATCATGTTTTTAACGTAGTCCGCGTGTCCTGGAGCGTCGATGTGAGCATAGTGACGTTTTTCAGTTTCATACTCAACGTGTGCAGTGTTGATAGTGATACCGCGCTCGCGCTCTTCTGGAGCAGCATCGATAGACGCATAGTCTTTAGGTTGGTTAACTGATGAAGGCAAGCGACGTGCCAATACAGTTGTGATAGCTGCTGTCAAAGTAGTTTTACCGTGGTCAACGTGTCCAATTGTACCAATGTTAACGTGGGGTTTACTACGATCGTATTTTTCTTTTGCCATTTTGGTAAAAGCCTCCAATAAAATATATTTTATAGATAGACAGTAGGCAATACAGTCTAACTTTACCTTACTATTCTATCAAATTGTGGCAGAATTGCAAGCATTTTCTATCGTTTTTTATTTTATCCATTTTCTGCAAGGGCTATTAGCTTCGCTTATAACTTTTTTATCATCCCATTTTAACCTATTACTCAACTAAAAACACCTCACTTCCATAGGGATATTGATGTCACCATAACTACAAGGTGCCACAAATACGAGACTACTGCGACAGATCTTTCTCCATTCAGTCATCCTACGACTCCCTGGCAAGCCTCTTGCTATAGGTGTAGAAAATTTTTCACTTAATGATGCAGTTGATAATAAGGCTGAATAGGAATGGACGCGCCAATACTAGAAGCATAAATCCAGTCCTTGCCTTCCAACTGAGCAAAGTCTTCTGCTTTTCCTGTTAGGATAATGCCTGCGAATTCTAATTTATCAATCTCTTCTTGTTTGGTAAAGTCGGTGTTACCAAACTTATCAACAAAGGCTTGCAAGTCATCCACTGGTATGTCCAAATACTGCGCTCGTTTCTGATCTCCTGTTTCTAAGAACTCTTTCATAAAGTCCATACCTGTCATATAGTCTTCTGGCATGGCCGAAAAGACCAGTTGAATATCCTCTGGCTCTAATCCCAAAAGTTGCTCTGGACGATAGTAATGGGTACTCTGCTTCCCTTCTGTCCCTATCCAATACCAATTTTGCTTGAGGTTGCTAGGAATCATCTCCTTGATTTTTGCCAAGCTGTACTTCTTATCAAAGGAAATAGCCACTTCTACTAGTTGACCGCTCATTTCTCTTAGATATGGCAATTCTTCAGCAATCTCTGACTCACTCCACACAATCTGATTCTTATTGTAAAAAACGGGTACCTTGGTATTGGTTGTATGATCATATAGGTATTTGAAAGTATTCCCAGGTATATGCTGGGCAAAGTCATAATGACTATCAAACAGGTCATAGTAAATTTCGTGCTGACCAAAAGCCATTGGAACACCGTCTAAATCCTTGTACAAATCGAAGTAGAGCTTTCCAGATACATAACTCGTGCTTTGGATTTTAATGCCATCATGATTTATATTTGGATAGGCGATTTCCATTAACATCGTTTGTTCCCACACCTCACGACCTTCTCGTGCACCGACAATTATTTTTACGGTTTGAACGCCAATCAATAATAAGATAAAACCGATGAGCGATGATAGCCCTATTGTCTTCCATAAATTCTTCCGCTTACTCTTTTTTGTCACTTCTTCAAAAGTCTTCATAGTCATATCCTCTCTCTTCTAGCATTTTCCTCAACTGTTTGCGTCCTCGGTAAAGGCTGATTTTCACCCAACTTTGACCAGCACCTAAAATATGCGCAATCTCCTTGATACTCATATCTTGGAAATAATAGAGGTCAATCACCTGCTGGTACTTACTGGGCAAACCTTCCACCGCTTGATAGAGCTCATCATGCCCCTCTTGGTCATAGATTAAAAAATTTTCAGGTCTAAAAAACTCCTTTTGTAAAATTTCATGGTAGCGCTTGTCTCTCCTGTATTTGTCAATGTAGGCCCGAACTGCAGAACGGTAAAGCCAAGCTCTTAGTTTTTCGAAAGGAAGGACAATATCAGATTCAAGCAATTTGACCAATACATCTTGGGCAATATCCTGACTGTCAGCTGGACTGGCTCCTGATTTTTGCAGATAGTAGGAAATCTCCTCTGCAATACCAATAATTTCTTTTTCATATTGATCCAGTTTGATACTTATCTCCTCCTTTCACTAATAAAACGAATGAATTGACTATTGGTTACACCTTTCTGATATTATTATACATAAAAAAACAACCTCCGAAGCAATGTCATTAAGTTAACATTCGGCATTACATCTACACTGTCTACTCCCAAGTATTTATTCTATGTCATACTTGGG
>NZ_JARQOZ010000028.1:0-29024 GCF_046032115.1 Streptococcus suis
TTTTTAGTGTACCCTGTTTTCTAAAAAAACAACTAGATTTTTCTCAACTTTCTATTGACTTTTTACCACTAGACTTAAACTATTTTTAGAACCTGCATTTACAGTTCAGCACTTCTATCTAAAACTCCTTTTTCATCTTCTCACCCCCGCACAGCTCACAAGGTTCAGTGAACCTTGTGAGGTTGGAAATGAAGCGAACTCTGTTCGCAACAGTCGTAGAGGTCAGATTTGGAGTGTAAAACACGAATTGCTGAGATTTGTTTCACAAATCCTATCTCCAACCTTTAACAGTCCACTGGACTGTTAAAGCCAATCAACCACTGCGCTGAGATGTTGACACGAACTCTGAGAAGTAGCATTAGCCTCAAAAACTGCTTTGATTAGCAAAAAAAATTTCTTACATAAAAGCACGAGACTTGTGAATAGGGAAGCTGACCAATAGCGACCTGTGTGATGTAGGGAAGCAAATTATTAGGGATGTCTTGTGGACTTTCTCCCAGTAATCCCGACTGATGAGCACCTATAGGATTAAAATACCTTAACAGGGTTATCTTCCAAGTCTGATCTGAGTGGTACAAATCACGCAAAATATTCTCAAGCATCAATTTTGTTCTACCGTATGGATTGGTTACAGAAAGTTTTGCATCTTCTGGAATAGGCGTAACCTCTGGGTCACCGTAAACCGTAGCCGACGAACTAAAAATTAGCTTTTTACACTGATGCTTTCTCATAACAGAAAGTAGATTCAAAGTGCCTGTGATGTTGTTTAGGTAATATTCTAAAGGTTTTTCTACAGATTCGCCTACAGCCTTAAGTGCCGCAAAATGAATCGCTGCATGAATACTTCCTTAGCGAAGACCTCTTCAATAAACTGTTCATCACACAGATCTCCCTCATAGAAAATAACAGACTTGCCTGTGACATTAGCAACCGCCTCTAAACTTTTCTTGCTGGAGTTAATCAAGTTGTCAACCACAACAACATCATAGCCGGCCTCAAGTAACGCTATACAAGTATGAGAACCTATATAGCCACAACCACCTGTAATTAATATTTTCTGCACGTTTTAATCCTTCCATTTTATTAACAGCAATGCTACCAGTATACCCCCCCCCCCCCGTCATTTTGTCAAATTTTCAACTCACGCCGCAGGACAAACGCATGAAGAAAATGCATGTAACCATACTGTTAGAAGACTAAATTCAGAAATACGAAAAGTATTAAAATTCGCTAAACGAGACAAACTTTCCATTACTGATTTTACTGACGGAGTTATCATCGCAGGACAAGCTAGTCGGAAAGTCAAAACTGAAAAAGCTATCACAAGTACTGTTGATTACTATAAGCTTCTATCAACTTGAAAATATAGCATAAACAAGGAATACAATATTCTTGACTACTTGCTCTATCTTCAATTAAAAACAGGTCTACGCTTTGGTGAAGTCTTAGGTTTATACTCATTCGATTTCAAAATCTGAACAAACCCATTTTCTATGGACAATACTTTTTAGATTCTCACTATTTAACCCTCAAATGATTTCTTGGAGCTTATCAATGACTGATTCCAATGTTTGAAAGGCTCTGTTCTTAAAGCCACGTTTCCGGATTTCTGCCCAAACTTGTTCAATGGGATTCATCTCTGGGGTATATGGTGGTATGAATGTAAATTCAATATTATCAGGAATTTCAAGTGTCTGAGATTTATGCCAATTTGCATTGTTCATGACTAAAATGATGTAGTCATTGGGATAAGCTTCTGATAATTGTCGTAAAAATTCATTCATCCAAGCAGTATTACAACCACCAGCTATTATGAAGAAAGATTCACCTGTATGGGCATCTACCGCACCATAGCAGTAACGAAATTCGCGGATGTGATGACTTGAGATATTCGGACGGTGCTTTTTAGGGCTCCAACATGCCCCTAGTTTACTAATCCAACCAACCCCTGCCTCATCTTGATACAAAAAGTCTGCTGGGAGCAGACTTTTTCCTGAGCTCGCAAATTGGAAAGCGAAGACGGGTTTGCCTATAGGAATTTTGTTCAAGAAACCGCTTACTCGATTTTTCCTTGTACAAATATTTTATTTTTAGCCGCTAGAATCATCGTTTCGGCGTCTGCTTTCTTTGGATGTTCTGGACGGGGAGTTACTTTTGTTGCTTACTGCGTAAGCTTTATTTCCCGTCTCAAAGAATCTTTTGATTCTTTGACCCATCCATGACGTTTCAATAGTTGGTAGAAGCCATCTTTAGTTGTCGTGCGACCAATTTTATCTTGATAAGCTCTATAAAGGGATTCAACAGTTACAAATTCTCCATTTACAGCAGAAGTTAACTGCTCACCCAAGAAGGCTTGTTCTTCTCCAACTGTCATATAAGAGTGGCGACGACCTCCTCTAGCATCTGAGGTAAGCCCTGTTAAGCCATGTTCTTGATATTTCTTAGTCAGTCTCCAAATTGTATCGTGTGAGACATCCAGCATGTCCATAATCGTTTTGTAGGGAGTATGGATAGCCCTGAGATATACTGCTTGAATACGTTTGTGATAAGGTGCTAAGTTTTTATCTTTTAGAGCTGTTTTGAGCTCTTTAATCATTTCGTTAGTAAATTCCATGTTTCTATCATACTTCAGTTTTTGAAATTAGTTAAGTATAAGAAATTAGTCCAAGATAATAGAGATAAAAATAAAAACACAAATAGTTCGGCTGGATT
Source organism: Streptococcus suis (assembly GCF_046032115.1). GTDB lineage: Bacteria > Bacillota > Bacilli > Lactobacillales > Streptococcaceae > Streptococcus > Streptococcus suis_AJ. The sequence goes on from NZ_JARQOZ010000028.1 coordinate 2,713, forward strand.
TCATTAAATCAGCTTGAATCTATCTGTGTTTTAAACATAAGGAAAGAGAGAACGCATTTCGTCCTCTCTAGGTGTTAGCTTTTCATCTACCCACTACAGTTGACAAAGAGCCAATATATAGATGTTTTATTGTCCATAATCATACTGATTATAACTCTTATTGAAGGAATCTAAGATGTCTTTTGCAGTTTCATTATATGGAGTTGTTGATTCAAGAACTCCTTTTACAATGATACGTTGTGTTGCATTATAGTCCGTACATGTTACCAAGGTAACTTCTGTACGTCCTTCTACATCATCAATGACATAGACACTTTCAGGCGAAACAATTTCCACACTATCAATAACGTAGGTGTAAACATTGGTCTTGTCAGTAATATAGATTTTCATGCCGTTCTTAGCACGATCAAGCGGTGAAAAGAGAACATCTGCCGCACCAGTTACACCAAAAATATGGTGGCTGGCCAACGCATAATTTCCTTTCCCCATCTCTTGGTTTTCCTTCATGGTACCAGCTCCATACATGAGCGAAGTATTGAAGACCCCTTTAAAAATAGGAAGGTTGATACCAAGCTCGGGAACCGCAATTCCACCAATTACAGGTAAGCGTTGTGCATCCCACTGAGCTGCTAAAATAGCCTCTGTAGAAATAGATTGAACCTGATCGAAATCAAATGTTGTTTCAGCCTGTTTATTCTTTTCGATATCCTCTGTCGTAACATTGCTAATCTGGTATTTATTCGTATTCCAACCAATAATAAAATTTCTAATTGATGTATTAAAAATCAATGCTAAAGAAATCAATATCAATACAACTGTTAAAAGATTGCGCCAAAAAGAACCTTTACTCTTCTTCTTTTTTTCACGTTTTGACATGATTATTTATTCCTTTTCTTCTTTAATTTCGGCAGCATCTACCAAGGCAAAGGTCATGATTTTCGCTTCATCATTCAAGCGCATCACTTTTACACCCATGGTTGAACGACCTGTTTGTGAAATATTTGCAACACTTGTACGAATAATCACACCAGTATCAGTAATCACCATAATGTCTTCATCACCAGATACAGTTGTCAAACCTGCCAGAGAACCGTTTTTCTCAGCAACCTTAAGGGTCTTAATTCCCTTACCGCCACGACCTTTTGTTGGGTACTCGCTGGCTGGGGTACGCTTACCAAAACCTTTTTCTGTCAAGACAAGAACTTCCTGATCATCTGAAATCATGGTCGCACCAACTAACTGGTCTCCCTCGCGTAGTTTAATACCGCGAACACCAGTCGCAGTACGGCCCATATTACGAACATCTGTTTCTGTAAAACGAACAGAATAGCCAAATTTGGTCCCCATGATAACATCTGCCTGGCCATTGGTCAAGAAAACGTTAATCAACTCGTCATCTTCTTTCAAGTTCAATGCCTTGAGACCACTTTGACGGATATTAGCAAATTCTGAAACACTGGTCCGCTTGACCACACCTTGACGGGTTGCAAAGAAGAGATAACTATCTGCCTCCTGGTCCTTAGTTACATTGATAATAGTTTGAATTGCCTCGTTTTCTTCCAATTTAAGCAAATTGACTACTGGAAGTCCCTTTGCAGTACGACCATATTCTGGGATTTCATAGCCTTTGAGACGGTAAACACGTCCCTTGTTAGTGAAGAAGAGCAAGCGATCATGAGTGCTTGTAGAGACTAATTCTCGTACAAAATCATCATCCTTGACGCCAGTTCCTTGAACCCCACGTCCTCCACGCTTCTGAGCTTGAAACTCATCCTGTGCTAAACGCTTGATGTAGCCTTGATTTGACAAAGTGATTAAAACATCCGTTTCTTCAATCAAGTCCTCATCTTCAAGGGAAAGAACTTCACCAACCATCAATTCTGTACGGCGTGGGTCAGCATATTTACGTTTGACTTCTTCTAATTCGTCTTTAATAATCTGAACAACACGCTCAGGCTTAGCTAGAATGTCAGCCAAATCTGCAATCAATGCCACTAACTCATCATATTCTGATTGAATCTTGTCGCGTTCCAAACCTGTCAAACGACGAAGACGCATATCAAGAATAGCCTGACTCTGACGTTCAGAAAGGTCAAATTTCTCCATCAATTCAGCCTGGGCAATAGCATCAGTTTCTGAATTGCGGATAGTGCGAATGACTTCATCAATATGGTCAAGAGCAATCAGCAAGCCTTCTAAAATATGAGCACGCGCTTCTGCTTTTTCCTTATCAAATTGCGTACGACGAGTGACGACTTCCTTCTGGTGTTCAATATAGGACTCTAAAATCTGACGGACAGATAAAATTTTCGGCACACCATTTTGGATGGCCAACATGTTGAAACTAAAGTTGGTTTGAAGCTGTGTTTGCTTGAATAGGTTATTCAAAATTACGTTAGCAGAAGCATCACGACGAACTTCGATAACAAATCGTACACCTTCGCGGTTGGATTCATCCCGAACAGCCGTAATCCCGTCGATGCGCTTTTCTTGCACTAATTTAACAATGTGCTCTTGTACTTTGGACTTGTTGACCATGTATGGAAATTCTGTTACGACAATTCTCTCACGGCCATTGCCATATTCTTCAATCTCCGTACGAGAACGGAGAGTAATAGAGCCTTTCCCAGTCTCATAGGCCCGGTGAATACCAGATTTCCCCATAACCAAGGCACCAGTTGGAAAGTCAGGTCCAGGCAAGACTTCCATAATCTCACGTGTTGTTACCTCGGGATTGTCCATAACCAGCTTAACTGCCTCGATTGTCTCACCCAAGTTGTGTGGAGGAATGTTGGTAGCCATACCAACGGCGATACCAGTCGTTCCGTTAACCAGAAGGTTAGGGAAACGAGCAGGTAAAACCTCAGGCTCACGTTCACTCGCGTCATAGTTATCCGCAAAATTTACCGTATTCTTGTTAATATCGCGAAGCATTTCAAGCGCAATCTTGCTCATGCGTGCTTCTGTATAACGCTGAGCGGCTGCTCCGTCGCCATCCATGGAACCAAAGTTTCCGTGACCATCAACCAACATGTGACGGTAGCTCCACCATTGTGCCATACGAACCATTGCTTCGTAAATCGCACTATCTCCATGTGGGTGATATTTACCCATAACATCCCCTGTGATACGGGCTGATTTTTTATGTGGTTTATCCGGTGTAATTCCTAATTCATTCATCCCATACAAAATACGGCGATGAACCGGCTTCAGACCATCACGTACATCAGGCAGAGCACGTGAAACGATAACACTCATCGCATAGTCGATGAAGGATGATTTCATCTCATTGGTCAGATTAACCGTTACTAAATTTTTATCTTGCATTATATGCCTCTTTCAACAGTCATTGTGCTTCTATTATACCATATTGGCGAATAAATTTCTTTGTTGGAAACTAGCATGTAAACATTTTCAAAGGTGCTTTCACAAGTGACAAAACCTTTAAAAAGTGCTAGAATGGAATATGGTCGGGATGAAGTCATCCCCAAATAAAACTAAGGAGATGTTTAGCAATGACTGCAACTAAACAACACAAAAAAGTAATCCTTGTCGGTGACGGTGCCGTAGGTTCTGCTTATGCTTATGCTCTTGTTAACCAAGGGATTGGTCAAGAATTGGGTATCATCGATATCAACAAAGACCGTACTCAAGGTGATGCAGAAGACTTGAGCCACGCATTGGCCTTCACATTCCCTAAAAAAATCTACTCTGCTGAGTATTCAGATGCTCATGACGCAGACTTGGTTGTATTGACAGCTGGTTTGCCACAAAAACCAGGTGAAACTCGCCTTGAATTGGTAGAGAAAAACCTCCGTATTAACCAACAAATCGTTACTGAAATCGTTAAATCTGGTTTCAACGGTATCTTCCTTGTTGCTGCTAACCCAGTTGACGTATTGACTTACTCAACTTGGAAATTCTCTGGTTTCCCTAAAGAGCGCGTTATCGGTTCTGGTACTTCTCTTGACTCAGCTCGTTTCCGTCAAGCATTGGCTGAGAAAATTGGTATCGACGCACGTTCAGTACACGCCTACATCATGGGTGAGCACGGTGATTCTGAATTCGCAGTTTGGTCACATGCAAACGTTGCAGGTGTGAAATTGTACGACTGGTTGCAAGATAACCGCGATATCGATGAGCAAGGTCTTGTTGACTTGTTTGTATCTGTTCGTGATGCAGCTTACTCTATCATCAACAAAAAAGGCGCAACTTACTACGGTATCGGTGTTGCACTTGCACGTATCACTAAAGCAATCTTTGATGATGAAAATGCAGTACTTCCATTGTCAGTTTACCAAGCTGGTCAATACGAAGGTGTTGAAGATGTCTTCATCGGTCAACCTGCTATCATCGGTGCCCACGGTATCGTTCGTCCAGTCAATATCCCATTGAGCGAAGCTGAATTGCAAAAAATGCAAGCATCTGCTAAACAATTGAAAGACATCATCGATGATGCTTTCGCAAACCCAGAAATTGCAGCTGGTGTTAAAAACTAATTATATAAAATAGTAAAAAAGGTGAGCAATGGCTCGCCTTTTTTACCTTCTAATATCATAACGTAACATAGCAATTCCATCTGTGACAGTTGACTCTATAACTCCTCTTCCTTTGAATAGGATGATTATTCATTTCCTGTATAGCAAAGAACATGATAAAAAGGTCCACTGGACCTTGTTCGCTTTCGTATTTTCGAGCTCATGATAAAAAGGTCCACTGGACCTTTTTATTTAGATTTGATATAGTTGATACCGTCTGCTTTAGGAGCGACTGCTTTACCAAAGAAAGCAGACAGAGCAATAACAGTAATCAAATATGGTGCAATTTGAAGATAAACCGTTGGAATATCTTTCAATCCTGGTAATTGTCCCCCCACTACTGCCAAACTTTGCGAAAGACCGAAGAATAGACTGGCAAGCATAGCGCCAATTGGATTCCACTTACCAAAAATTACAGCTGCTAGAGCGATGAAACCTGAACCTACGATTGTTGTTGCAGAGAAGTTGATATTCACTGATTGAGCACTTACAGCTCCACCAACACCACCAAGGAAACCAGCAATCAACACACCTGCATAACGCATAGCGTAGACATTGATTCCCAAAGTATCCGCTGCCTGCGGATGTTCACCTACTGAACGAAGGCGCAAACCGAACTTGGTTTTATAAAGGATGAACCAAGCAAGAAATGCTGTTGCAATAGCTACATAACCCATCAAGCTTGTATTTTTGAAGAAAATTTCACCAATGATTGGAATATCTGCCAAGATAGGGAATGAAAATTTACCAAATGATTCAGTAATACTATCAGTTTGACCCTTATTATAGATAACCTTGACTAGGAAAACTCCCAATGCTGGAGCCAAAAGGTTCAACACCGTACCTGATACAACGTGGTCTGCACGGAAATTAATCGTCGCCATCGCATGAATAGCTGCAAAGACAATACCAGCAAGACCTCCTACAATAACAGCTAATAATGGAGTAGCATTACCAAATGTCCCTGCAAATTCGATATTGAAAACAACACCAGCAAAGGCACCGATAACCATGATTCCTTCTAGACCAACGTTTACAATACCACCGCGTTCAGAGAAAACTCCTCCAAGACTGGTAAAGATTAAGGGTGCTGAATAAATCAACATTTGCGAAATGAGTAAGGCAAGAATTGAAACATTCATCTTATTTCGCTCCTTTCGCTTTATTTCTAGATTTTAATAATTGTTCAAAAATAAATTTCACACCGATAAAGAAAATGATTGATGCAGTAACAACGTTGATCAATTCAGGTGGAATCTGTGCACGTACCATACCTGGGGCACCGACAGAAAGAACACCGAATAGAAAGGCAGCCAATGGAATACCTAACGGTGAATTAGAAGCTAAAAGCGCTACTGACATACCATTAAAACCAATATCCAAGTTACCGCTTTGAATGTAAACGTTTTGGAAAGTCCCCAAACCTTGGATAGCTCCCCCAAGACCCGCAAGAGCACCTGAAATAATCATAGATAGAATAATTGTACGTTTCGCAGACATACCCGCATAATCCGATGCTGTTGGGTTAAGCCCCACTGAGCGAATCTCAAAACCAAGAGTCGTTTTGGTCAATAGGAACCAAATCACAAAAACTGCAATAATGGCAAAGAAAATACCAATATTCATACGTGAGTTATCTGTCAATGCACGGAGCCACTCTGTTTGGTAAGAAGCATTTGCTGACACGTTAACTGTCGAGTCTGTATTCTTCATCAAACTATCTGCAAATACATCACGAATGATATAGTTACATGAATAGAGTAAGATGTAGTTCATCATAATCGTAACGATAACTTCACTTGTTCCCAAATAGGCACGTAGAATACCTGGAATAGCTCCAGCAATACCGCCTGCCAACATAGCAATCAAGACTGTTCCCAAAATCAAAACTGGACGTGGTAAGTCAGGATTCGCCAAGGCAAACCATCCAGCAAAAACCCAACCAACATAGGCCTGACCAGACAAACCAACGTTGAAGAAACCTGCACGACTAGCTACTGCGAAACCGAGAGCAGTGAAAACAAGTGGTGCCATTGCACGGAAAATTTCACCAATTGATTTGATATTACCAAAAGCTGAATAGAATAACTCTTCATAGCCCCAAATTGGATCGTAGCCAAAAACAAGCATGACAATCGCTCCAAGTAGGATACCGCTGACCACAGCCATTAATGGAAGGGCCAAATTCTTATATTTATTAAGCATGTTCTTCTCCCTTCTCAATATGTCCACCTGCCATCAAGACACCTAACTCTTGTTTATTGGTCTTAGCAGGTTCAACAATACCATGGATGACGCCATCATGGATAACAGCAATTCTATCTGATACATCCAAAATTTCATCCAATTCGAAGCTGACAACAAGAACAGCCTTACCCTTATCACGTTCTGCAATGAGACGCTTACGAATATACTCAATAGCACCAACGTCCAAACCGCGTGTTGGTTGGCTAACAATGAAAAGGTCTGGGTTGCGATCGATTTCACGCGCGATGATAGCTTTTTGCTGGTTACCGCCTGAAAGAGCCTTGATTGGAACGAGTTCACTCGCCCCACGAACATCAAATTCTTCCATTAATGCGCGTGCTTTTTCATTAATGATATTATAGTTCAAGATACCATTTTTTGAAATCGGTTCTTTATAGTAAGTTTGAAGCGCAAAGTTCTCAGCAACAGTCATCGGAAGAACGAGTCCATCGCGATGACGATCTTCGGGAACGTGGCTCACTTGCATTTCTGTAATTTTACGTGGAGTTTTACCAACTACTTCCTCACCTTTGATAGTGATTGAGCCAGATTTTACCTTACGTAAACCAGTGATTGCCTGAATCAACTCACTTTGACCGTTTCCGTCGATACCGGCAATACCAACAACCTCACCTGCTCGAACATCAAGCGACAAGCCCTTAACTGCTGGGATACCACGGTTTTCATTGACAACCAAATCCTTAATTGACAAAATGACTTCTTTAGGACTCGCTTCAACTTTCTCTGTTTTAAAGGAAACGGAACGTCCAACCATCCACTCAGCCAAATCTTGGTTTGTTGCTCCTTCAACGGCAACTGTTTCGATTGATTTACCTCGACGAATAACTGTTACACTATCGGCAACTGCACGAATTTCATCCAATTTGTGCGTAATCAAAATAATAGATTTACCTTCTTCAACCAAGGCTTTCATAATTTTCAAGAGCTCTGCAATTTCCGCAGGGGTCAATACAGCTGTCGGCTCATCAAAAATTAAAAGGTCTGCTCCACGGTAAAGTGTTTTAAGGATTTCTACACGTTGCTGTGCACCCACAGAAATATCTGCAACCTTTGCAGTTGGATCAACTTCAAGACCATACTTAGCAGAAAGTTCTTTAATTTCTGCGATAGCTTTTTTAAGGTCAATCACGCCACCTTTGGTGGTTTCAGAACCAAGAATGATGTTCTCAGCAACTGTGAAAGCATCAACCAACATAAAGTGTTGGTGCACCATACCAATACCCAATTGGGCTGCTTTGGATGGAGAGTCAATCTTCACGGATTGACCGTTGATAACAATTTCACCGCTTGTAGGTTCCAACAAGCCAGCAAGCATGTTCATCAGAGTAGATTTACCCGCACCATTCTCACCAAGAAGGGCATGGATTTCACCACGTCTGACATTCAAATTGATGTGGTCATTTGCTACAAATTCACCAAATATCTTAGTGATATTGCGCATTTCAATGACATAATCCTTAGTCATAATCTATTATCCTTTCTGACTATAGCCTTCTGAAAATTCTTCAGTACCACTTTAGTACTTAAAATTCTTCATCAACTATACCATTTTTGTCAGTAAAACCTACCATAGCTGATAGGCTTTACTGAGAAAAATCTCAGCCCGAAAACGGCGACCCCGTCGGGTCGCCGAATCGGAATTGTCGAAAAGAAATTCATTAAGGTTTTTCAGGAACTTCTACTTTGCCATCCAAGATAGCTTGCTTAGCATCTGCAACTGCTTTAGAAGCATCTTCTGAAAGGTTAGTTTCTGCCAATTCAACACCTTTATCTTTCAATGAGAATTGAAGTACTTGACCACCAGGGAATTCACCAGCGACAGCTTTAGTTGCAATATCTTTAACTGAAGTACCAACTTGTTTCAAAGTTGAAGCCAATACAAAGTTAGAAGACTTACCATCTTTAGAAGTATATTCACCTTCTGCTGATTGGTCACGGTCAACACCGATTACCCAAACTTTATCTGCTTCATTACGAGTTTCATTTTCTGCTTTAGCAGCAGCAAACACACCGTTACCAGTACCACCAGAAGCGTGGAAGATAACATCTGCACCTGCAGCATATTGAGCAGCTGCAAGAGTTTGACCTTTAGCAGCATCACCAAATGAACCTGCATAGTCAACTGTAATCTTGATGTCTTTGTTTACAGACTTAGCACCCGCAACGAAACCAGCTTCAAAGCGATCGATGATAACACCTTCCATACCACCGATGAAACCTACGTGGTTTGTTTTAGTTGACTTAGCTGCAGCAACACCAGCAAGATATGATGCTTCATGGTCCGCAAAACCTACGCTAACTACGTTGTCTTGATCTGGAACAACACTATCCACGATTACATAGTGTGTGTCAGGATTATTTGGTGCAACCTCAGCAATCGCACTCTCCAAGGCAAAACCAATACCGAACACAAGGTTGTAACCACCAGCAACAGCTGAATCAAGGTTTGTAATGTATTCTGATTCATTAGCTGATTGGAAGTAATCGTAGCCATTACCTTTAGAAAGACCAGCTGCATTACCCCATTCTTGAAGACCTTCCCATGCAGATTGGTTAAATGAACGGTCATCAACACCACCAATGTCAGTAACGATAGCAGCTTTCACAGATGTGTCCGCTGATGAAGATGCTTCTGAGCTACTGCTTTTTGAAGCACGGTTACCACATGCAGCCAAAGATACAGCCGCAACAGCTGCTAGACCAAGTCCAACAAGTTTCTTGTTCATTTCTGAACCCTCCTAAAAATCTTTTTGCAACTACATTGTTGCAGAGTAATATTGCTACAGTCAAATGACTGTCATACAGACTAGGTTAAGTCTGTAAAGGAATATGGAAGTAATTCCCCGACTGTCATCTCGACTGTCGATTTATCTTTAGCGACCAAGGTCACTTTTAAATCCTTATCAAAAAATTCTGCCATAACTTGGCGACAAGCTCCACAAGGAGATATTGGCTTTTCTGTTTCACCATAAATAATGATTTCAGAAAAATCTTTCACTCCTTCAGAAATGGCCTTGAAAATAGCTGTCCTTTCAGCGCAATTGGTCAAACCAAAGCTCGCATTTTCAATGTTTACACCCGTAAATATTTCTCCTGTCTTAGCTACAAGAACTGCACTAACTGGAAACTTTGAGTACGGTACGTATGCTTTTTGACTGTTTTTTACAGCTAATTCAATTAAATCAATAGTCTCCATCCGCCTGTGCTCCATTCATGATTGCAACGCCAGAAGATGCACCGATACGGCTAGCCCCAGCATCGATAAAGGCAATGGCATCTTCATAGGAACGAGCTCCACCAGAAGCTTTAACACCCATCTCAGCACCAACTGTTTTTCTCATAAGGGCGACATCTTCAACAGTTGCACCACCAGTTGAGAAACCAGTTGACGTCTTGACGAAATCTGCACCTGCTTGTTTTGATAGTTCACAAGCTTTTACTTTCTCTTCATCTGTTAGAAGGCAAGTTTCGATAATCACTTTTACAAGCTTATCACCACTTGTATCGACAACTGCTTTAATATCTTCTAAAACAAGGTCATAGTTTTTATCTTTCAAGGCACCGATATTGATGACCATGTCGATTTCGTCAGCACCATTTTCAATAGCATCTTTGGTCTCAAAGGCTTTGACAGCTGGTGTATTAGCTCCTAGAGGAAAACCGATAACAGTACATACCTTAACATCTGTACCTTTCAAGCCTTCTGCAGCAAATGATACCCAGGTTGGGTTGATACATACACTGGCAAAGTCATATTCTTTGGCTTCTTCTAGCACCTTTGTAACTTGTTCTTTTGTTGTTTCAGGTTTAAGAACTGTATGATCGATGAATTTATTTAATTTCATTATTTTCTCCGTACATTAAGAAATAATTTCAATGATTTCTTTCGTTTTTACACTTGCTTTATCTATTTTAACATTTTTCTTGAAATTTGTAAGCATATTTTCCGAAATATTTTCATTTGCGTAAATTGTTGCTACGTTTTCTCCTTTGGAAACTGGCTCACCAACTTTCTTATGGAAAACAATTCCGGTCTCGTAATCCAAATCGTCTGTTTTTACAGCACGACCTGCTCCAATTCTCATAGCGAATAAACCAAATTCCAAGGCTGGCAAACCAACAATGTAGCCATCTTCATCCGCTAAGACAGGAACGTGATGGGTAACTTCGACTGGACGATATAAGTCTTCTAAATCACCACCCTGAGCTACAACCATACCTTCAAATTTCTTGAGGGCAGCTCCGTTTTCGATATGCTGGCGAACTTCTTCCACTGTCTTTTCAACATTTGCCAAACCAAGCATGATTTGAGCCAATTCACAGATAAATTCCGTCACATCTTCTCTGCCATTTCCCTTCAGAATTTCGATAGCTTCTAGAATTTCCAAACGGTTACCGATGGAAGTACCTACCGGTTGGGACATATCTGTCAAGACAGCTACAGTCTTTCGACCTACAGCTTTTCCAAGGTCTACCATTGTTCGAGCAAGAACACGCGCATCTTCGATGTTCTTCATGAAGGCACCTTCGCCAACCGTTACATCAAGAAGGATGGCATCCGCACCAGCCGCAATCTTTTTAGACATAACCGAACTTGCAATCAGCGGAATGATATCCACCGTGGCAGTCACATCACGCAGGGCATAAAGCAATTTATCAGCCTTCACTAAATTGTCCGATTGACCAATAACTGCCACACCTGTTTCCTGAACTTGCTTGATAAAGTCTTCTTGACTCACTTCGATTTGGTAGCCTTTGATTGATTCTAGTTTATCAAGTGTACCACCCGTATGCCCCAAACCTCGACCACTCATCTTGGCAACAGGAACACCAAAACTTGCCACAAGCGGTGCTAAAATCAAGGTAACCTTGTCACCTACACCACCAGTCGAGTGTTTATCAACCTTGATACCTGAAATAGCAGACAAATCAATCTGCTCCCCAGAACCTACCATGGCCATGGTCAAGTCCGAGATTTCTCTTGTAGACATTCCTTTAAAGTAAATCGCCATTGCCAAGGCAGACATCTGATAATCCGGAACACTGCCGTCAACATAGCCATCAATCAGCCATTGGATTTCTTCTGTAGACAACTCCAAACCGTCACGTTTTTTCTGAATTAAATCAACTGTTCTCATTCTTTCACACTTTCAAGGATGTAATAACCCTTATCTTTTTTTAGAATTTGGCAATTTCCAAATACTTCTTCCATACGTTTCTTTGCACTAGGTGCGCCTTGCTTTTTCTGAATGACAATTGTCAAGCTACCCCCTGTATTCAAATGGTCTTTCGCTCCTGTTATCACCTCATGAACGACAGACTTACCTGCTCGTATTGGTGGATTTGAAATGACATAGTCGAATGTTCCTTCAACCGCTTCATAGACATCTGATTGGAAAATAGTCGCTGATATACCGTTTTTCTCTGCATTTTTCTCAGCCAACTCTAAAGCTCTGCTATTGACATCAATCATCGTAACATCTAAATCATAGACTTTTGCTAGGGTCAATCCCAGAGGACCGTAGCCACAACCAACATCCAACACCGACGCCCCTTTTTCAAAATGAAGGGTTTTTAAAAGCACTTGACTACCATAATCAACCATCTTCTTGCTAAAAACACCTGCATCTGTCATAAAAGACATTGGGGTGTCTAGTAAGTTTACGTGGATCTCATGAATATCATGTGCTACTGTAGGATTTTTTTCGTAATACATATTGGACATGTACTTATTATAACATTTCCTAAAAACGTTTTCAAGAGTTTTTCTTACATAAAAAATATGATAAAATGAAATCGATATTGAAACGCTTACCTATAGGAAGAATTATGTATGAAAAATGAATTTTTAAATTTTGAACAAATTGACCGAGCCACTTGGCAACAACTACACCGTAAGACTACCATTCCACTTAGTCAAAGCGAACTAAATTCTATTAAAAGTTTTAACGACCGCATTCAATTACATGAGGTTTCTGACATCTATCTTCCTTTGGTTAATCTTATCCATATCTATCGGAAAGCACGCAAAGACCTAAATTTTACGAAGAGTTTATTTCTACAAAAGACTATCAAGCCACAACCATTTATCATTGGTGTTTCTGGAAGTGTTGCTGTCGGCAAATCAACAACTAGTAGATTGCTGCAAATTCTTATTGCTCGGACTTTTAAACACGCCAAGGTTGAATTAGTGACAACAGATGGTTTTCTCCATCCAAATGCGGTCTTAGAAGAACGGCAACTGTTAAATAAAAAAGGTTTTCCTGAATCCTATGACATGGAGAAATTGATTGATTTCCTTGATAAGATAAAAAACGGCTACGACTGCCAAATTCCTGTCTATTCACATGAAATCTATGATATTGTCCCCAACAAAACTCAGGATATTAAGTCTCCAGATTTCTTGATTGTTGAAGGAATCAATGTATTTCAAAATCCACAAAACCAGCGCCTCTATGTCAGTGACTATTTTGACCTATCTATATACGTTGACGCTGATGTGGAGCATATTGAAACCTGGTACTTGGAGCGATTCCAAAAATTATTGACATTGGCAAAAAACGACCCTAACAACTATTACCATCGTTTTACCCAGATGACATACCCTGAGATTCTATCTATTGCCCAGAATACTTGGAAAAATATTAATCTAGCTAACTTAGAAAAATTCATTGAACCAACCAGAAACCGTGCTGATATTATTCTTCATAAGGCTGAAAACCATGAGATTGATAAAATTTATCTAAAAAAATAAATTTCACTTGTCAAAAACACTCTTTTCAGATATAATGGTATAGTTAGTACAAGAAAGGGTGGAGGTGAAACCATTGGCAAACATTAAGTCAGCTATCAAACGCGCTGAATTGAACGTTAAACAAAACGAGAAAAACTCAGCACAAAAATCAGCTATGCGTACTGCAATCAAAGCATTTGAAGCTAACCCATCTGAAGAGCTTTTCCGTGCTGCTAGTTCAGCAATCGATAAAGCAGAAACTAAAGGTTTGATTCACAAAAACAAAGCAAGCCGCGACAAAGCACGTCTTGCATCAAAACTTGCTTAATTAAAAGAGAAACCTTTGGGTTTCCTTTTTTTATTTTTTCCATCGGACAAAGTGGAACAGTTTTCCCCTCGATGAATAACATCATTAACTCGTCAACCACAAAGCCCTCACTAAAATTATACACCTAGTGAGGGCTTTATGTTTGTTTTCATTGAGGGCGGAGCCACCATGGATGTCTTTCCCACTCCCTATTTTTTATTATTAGGGAAGAACACGCTCCTAGAGATTCAAACTAATTCCTTAAAACCAATCTGCCAGTTCAAATGTATAGGTTTGGTCATTATAATAGTACTGATACTCTCCTACATCGCCCAAAGCCTGAAAAATAGCATTATTTTCAGTAGAGACCAATGTAATCATTTGTTGCATTGCTTCGGCTGTTCCGAATTGCAAGACTACTTTATCCGTACCTTGTAGTCGCTGGTCAGTGATGGACTGTAAAACTGCAGCTTCATCAAAGCTTGTGAAATAAACTCCCTTTTGAACATAGTAATTCAATGAATTATCTGTACACTTTGGATAGGTCAATGCTCTAGGTTCGTAATATTGTTCTTCTCCCCAGTAGTCGAGTAGGTCGGCATCAGCAATTCTACTTCTCTCTAATATTTCATCAGGGACACATAGATAATCGTATGAAATATCTGTATGCGCTTCTCCACTTATAGCTTGATCAAAAACTGGATCTCCCCAAGTCGTATCAACACCATAGTATTGTCCATTTATCTTGACTAGATTCCAAGCATGCCCAAACTCACCGTTTTGCCCATTTTTTGCAATCCCTGTGACATAGATACAATCAATGCCTGCTTTTTTACATAGATATTGGAAGGTGCGACTATAGCCGGCACAAACCGATTTCTTATCTAATAGCACGCTGGTAATTCCTTGGCTTCTCCACGTGACAGAGTTGGTTTGTAGGGCTTCAAGGTCGTAATCCGTTTGCTTTATAATCACCTCGTAAAAATATTTAACCTTCTCATAGTCCGACCCTGTCGGTGCCTGAGCAAGTATCTTATTCACTTCCTCTTCTATTTTATTTCGTGTAGGAGATAAATCAGTCGGATACGCTGGCTCTTCTAAATCCAATATATCAACTCCGCCACTCATTGCCGCTTCATCTGTTAGCCAGTAAAATTCTGGATAATCATGAGCGACAGAAAAATAGACGCGCGAATATATTTCATCATTAACAGAATCAATATCGATCACTTGCATCCGCTTGCTGAGCCCATTAACAAATTGGAGATAGGCACGACGTTCCTTATCAGTATCCAATTGTTGGTAGTAGAAATTTCCTTGAACCTCTTCTTTTAATGCTGTTAATTCTGCTTCTAGTTGCTTTTTTTCTTTAGAAAATTCAAATTTAACTTCTTCCAAACGTTCACTCAGCTCTTGTTCTCCTCCTGAACAAGCAGAAAGGACTGTCGCCGATATTAATATGGTTAAAACGCCACGAGAAACTTTCCTCATATTTACCTCCATTCTTGTTTAAGTATAACATAATTAGGAGGCTTCTGACGAACTACACAAAAAAATTAGACTAGAATTTTCCTAGCCTAATAATATTGTTTTATTTAGGTAATCCTACCTCAAAAATAGTTCCTTTCGGTTGGTTATCTCTAACAGAGATTTTCCCACCTAGTGTCTTAATAATTTGCTGAGCCAGCGATAATCCTAGACCGAAACCACCTTTTTGACGCGTTCTGGCCTTATCAACTCGATAAAAGCGATCAAAGATTTTCTTCTTATCGGCATCGCTGATTCCCAAACCATTGTCGGCAACTGTGAAGTAGACAGATTTATCCTTAATATTAGCTGTAATTTGAATTCTGCCATCCTCGTCTGTATACTTCATAGCATTATCAAATAAAATGGTAAGCAACTGTTTAATCAGGACCTTGTCTGTTCGAATCGGCTGATGAATCAAATTATTAACTGTTAGTGTTTTTCCATTTTCTTCAGCAATCATAAGGTAATTAGCAAAGATTTCATCAAAATAGTTGGGTTGGACATCGATCATATCGACTTTTAAGCCATCATCACGACGAGCCAAATTGAGCAGGTTCGTTGTCAATAATCGCATATTTCGGACTTCTTCCAAACTAGATCCGATTCTTTCACTACTCTCTAAAATCGTCGCTTCGGGATGGCGAAACAGGCTCTCCAAGCGATTTTGGAGAACAGCCAACGGCGTACGCAACTCATGACTAGCATTTTCAACAAAGTCTTTTTGCTTTTGATAGCTGATTAGAATTGGTCGCATGCTAAGATTCGATAGGTAAATACTGGCTAAGATAGAAATGAGCCAAGCTGAAACCATAACAATAGCAACTGTCGATTCATAGGTCTCAATGGAGGATTTTATTTGGCTGACATTCACTAAAATTGTCGCATATTTTATATCATAGGACGAATAATAACCTAGTTCAACTGTAGCCAGCTCAATCGTCACATAGCGATAATCTTCAGACATACCGAAGCTTGATTCAACCGTTGCTTCCTTAATCTCGCCCAATTTTTCCTTATCTAACGGTAGGTCGGCCAAACCAGTAAAAGTATCCGGATTGACCATTTCTCCACTTTTACTATAGAGTAAGACATGAGTATTGATACCTAATTTCAGCTGTTCTACATCTCTAGTATTTTTTTGATTTTTAGGAACAGGCATGCTATCTGAGCTAGAGCTCGTCGTTTCTTCACTAGTTGGGCTATCTTGAAGTATAAAGACAGAGTTAGGCTCATAGGTTCTTGCGATTGCAAAACCAACAGCCATCGCTGGCTCTTCCTTAATCCGTTTCAAGGTATTATCTGAATTTTGATACATAGTTGAACGCATTAATTGAAAAATGATAGCTGTCATCAAACCAAAAATCAGGGTAAATACTGCAAAATAACGGATAAAGAAGGAAAATTTATCCGTATACACTAATTTTCTGATTCGCTTAGGCATTTTTTAGAATGTACCCGACACTACGCAGGGTTTGAAGATTTTCCCCGAAGGTCGTTCCTTTCAACTTTTTCCTAATTTTAGAAACATATACTTCTACTACTGAAATAGTCGTGTCACTGTCAAATCCCCAAATACGGTCAAAAATTTGAGTTTTTGGCAAGATAACATTTTGATTTTGCAAGAAGTAGACTAGTAGATCGAATTCTTTTCCTAGCAATTCAACTTCTTCGCCATTTACAGTTGTAGAGTTTGTCGATAAGTCAACGGTCACATCCCCATAAGTTAGTGTGTTTTCATTAAACTTACCCGCTCGTTTTAATAGAGCTTGAATTCGCATCTTCAATTCTTCTAAATAAAACGGTTTTGTCAAGTAGTCATCAGCTCCCAATTCAAAACCATGGCCTTTATCCTCTAGACTTTCCTTGGCTGTTGTAATCAGAACAGGGGTCGTAACACCTTTTTCACGTAACTCTTTCAAAACTTGGAAGCCATCTTTTTCAGGCAACATCAAATCCAAAAGAATCAAATCATAAACGCCTGTTTCCGCCTCATAAATACCCTCTTCTCCATCAAAAACTTGCATGACATCTGCAAAATCATCTAGGAAGTCAAAAACTGAATTGGATAGGCTTAAATCGTCTTCTACTAACAAAATCTTAATCATGTCTATCTCCTTAACCTAATATCTAAAAGACAATTCAAAGACACAAGTAAAAACTTGGTCTTTGAACATATTTTTTCACTTTAATAAGTTGCCTCTGCATTTCTATCAGAGTTTAATTTATTATACCACTTATCTCAAATTTTTCCTATTGGTTTGAAGTGCTAGAACTACCTGAAATTTGGGCTTTTATTTCTTGATTCTTCTCTTTTAAAGCATTTACCTCATCTGAGGAAGTATTTGATTGTGTTGCACCACTTGTAGCATCTGGAGGGGTTGTCCCTTGACCAGGGGGCAGGCCTTGACTATTTCCATTCTGTCCCGGAGGCATACCACGCATCTCACCGTTTCGACCCGATGGCATTCCTTGGGTTGTTTCGCCTGTTGCATCTGGTGGAGTCATACCTTGACTATTCCCATTCTGTCCTGGAGGCAGGCCTTGAGTGTTTCCATTTTGACCAGGGGGCATGCCTTGCATTCCACCATTAGAGGCGGGCGGCATTTGATTACCTGCGATTGAATTAGCTTGTCCGTTCGTTGCTCCATTCTGAGCTAATGCAGCTTGGCTTTGTATCGATACAGCTGTTAAAGATTTCGAAATGCTAATTCCCCCTGCAAAGCCCAAGGTAGCGGCTGAAATAGCAACCGCTGCCAAAACTGTTTTCGACTGTGACTTTAATTGATTGATTATTGACATAAAATTCCTCTTTTCAATAAAATTTTATCATAGCGAGTCTTTACTCACCTGATAACACGAACAGTATAGAATGAGAAACTTAAACCAAGCTAAAGATTCATTGCATTTTCCTTAAAGCAAACTAAAAGAAGTCCTTTCGGACTTCCATCTTACAATTCAGTGATGTCGCCTGTTCGTAGGTAAACAACCCACTCACAGATATTTTTAGCATAGTCACCGACACGTTCCAAGTAAGTCAAGACTTGGAAATAGTCACGACCAGCAACCAAGGATTCTGGATTCTTCTTGATTTCTTCTGTTGTTAATTCTTGGATGGCTGAATAAAAGTCATTGACGATTTCGTCACGAGCTGCCACTTCATAAGCGACCTCAACATCAGAGTTTGCTAGATATAGTTCGAGCGTTTCCTCAACAAGTTTGCGAACTTCTTTCCCCATTTTCTTGACTTCTTCCTCGACTACAGGAATGCGAACTTCGCCCTTCATCCGAATAGCAGCTTTTGCAATAGACACAGCATGATCCCCCATACGCTCCAAGTCGCTGGTTGCTTTTAAAACAGTGATAACACTCCGTAAATCTGTAGAAACTGGTTGTTGAAGGGCGATGATTTCAAGTGATTTTTTCTCCAATTTTACTTCGAAAGCATTAATTTTCTTATCTGCTTCAATGACTTCTTTTGCTAATTCACGATCATGAGTTGTAAAAGCACGAACGGCATTGTTGATTTGTGCCAACACTTCGTTCCCCATGGCGTAAAATTGGTTATGAAGTTTTCCTAATTCCTCTTCAAATTGAGCTCTTAACATGTGAACCTCTTTCTTTTTCTTATAGGCCTTAGCCGAACTTACCTGTAATGTAGTCTTCTGTTTCTTTATTGGCAGGATTCAAGAACATTTCTTTTGTCAGATTGTATTCTATCAAATCGCCATCAAGGAAGAAACCTGTTCGATCTGAAATACGTGATGCCTGTTGCATAGAACGTGTTACTAGCACCATTGTATACTTATCTTTCAGACCATAAAGTGTGTCCTCAATCTTACCAGCCGAGATTGGGTCAAGGGCTGAAGTTGGCTCATCCAACAAAATAATTTTTGGGCTTGTTGCCAATACGCGGGCCACACATACACGTTGCTGCTGACCACCTGAAAGTCCAACTGCTGAGTCATGCAAGCGATCCTTAACCTCGTTCCAAATAGAAGCACCAATCAAGGCACGCTCTACAGTCTCATCAAGAAGTTGCTTGTCCTTAATCCCATTGATACGAAGACCGTAGACAACATTTTCATAGATAGACATAGGGAATGGGTTTGGTTGTTGGAAGACCATACCGATTTCCTTACGAAGATCAACAGTATCCGTACGAGGACTGTATATGTTTTTTCCGTTGTAATCAATCGCACCTGTCAATGTTACCTCTGGGTTTAAGTCTCCCATACGGTTAATAGAACGCAAGAGGGTTGACTTACCAGAACCAGATGGTCCAATCAAAGCAGTAATTTCATTTGGATAGAAATCGATTGACACATTATTCAAGGCTTTTTTCTTGTTATAGTAAACAGACAAATCTTTTACTTGTAAAATAGGTGATGTCATTG
Organism: Streptococcus suis; assembly: GCF_046032115.1. GTDB lineage: Bacteria > Bacillota > Bacilli > Lactobacillales > Streptococcaceae > Streptococcus > Streptococcus suis_AJ. The sequence continues at coordinate 22,483 of NZ_JARQOZ010000028.1, forward strand.
TTTCCCTTTCTATCCAAAGTGTCCTGAAACGTAGTCGTTTGTTGACTTGAGTTTGGCATTTTGGAAGATATTTGCTGTTTTATCGTACTCAATCAAGTCACCAAGATAGAAGAAAGCAGTATAGTCACTTGCACGGGCTGCCTGTTGCATATTGTGCGTAACGATAATAATCGTGTAGTCTTTCTTCAACTCAAACATGGTTTCTTCCAACTGCATAGTCGCAATCGGGTCCAAGGCTGAGGCTGGTTCATCCATAAGCAAGATTTGAGGTTTAACAGAAATCGCACGAGCGATACACAAACGTTGCTGTTGACCACCAGACAAGGTAAAGGCTGACTTGTGTAAATCATCTTTTACCTGATCCCAGAGGGCTGCTTGTTTCAGTGAGGTTTCAACAATCTCATCCAACACTTGCTTATCTTTTACACCTGCACGCTCATGAGCAAAAGTAATATTGCGATAAATTGATTTTGCAAATGGGTTAGGACGTTGGAAAACCATTCCGATATGCTTACGAATTTCGTAAACGTTCATATCTGGTCTGTTAATGTCGATTCCTTCATAAAGGATTTGACCTGTTACCTTAGCAATATCGATCGTATCATTCATACGATTGAGACTGCGAAGATAGGTTGATTTACCACAGCCTGAAGGACCAATCAAGGCTGTAATTTTATTTTTCTCGAACTGCATATCAATGCCCTTGATGGCTTCATTTTTACCATAGTAAACGTGAACATCTTTTGTTGAAAGGGCAATTTTTTCCTCTGGGAAAGTAATGATATGGCGTTCATTCCAGTTGTAATCTGCCATTTTTTCTCCTTAATAGTCAGACTTCTAAGCTGCTGAAGTCATTTTCGCATGAAGTTTCTTACCGATATAACGGGCAGAAAGGTTGAAAATCAAGATGAAGACCAAGAGGATTGCTGCTGAACCAGCGGAAACTTGGGTTGCATCTGGAATTGTACCTTCACTGTTTACCTTCCAAATGTGAACCGCGAGGGTTTCTGATTGACGGAAGATAGAGATTGGACTTGTAACGCTCAAAGGATTCCAGTTTGACCAGTCAAGTGCCGGTGCTGATTGACCTGCTGTATAGATAAGGGCCGCTGCTTCACCAAAGATACGACCAGATGCCAAGACGATACCTGTGACAATCCCTGGAAGGGCTTCTGGAATGACAACATGGAGAACAGTTTCCCAACGTGATAGACCTAGAGCCAATCCTGCTTCACGTTGTGTATGGTGAACGTGACGAAGGCTGTCCTCTACGTTACGTGTCATCTGTGGTAAGTTAAAGACCGTAAGGGCCAAGGCACCTGACAAGATTGAGAATCCATACTCAAACTGAACAACGAAAATCAAGTAACCAAACAAACCAACGACAACGGATGGTAGGGATGACAAGATTTCAATACAGGTACGAATGAAGTTTGTCAAGGGACCTTTTTTAGCATATTCTGCCAAGTAAATCCCTGCTCCTGTTGACAAGGGCACAGAAATCAAAAGCGTCACAACCAATAAGAAGAATGAGTTGTAGAGCTGAATTCCGATACCACCACCAGCTTTATAAGAGGATGATTTGCTGGTCAAGAAATGCCAGTTAACATGTGGTAGACCACGGAGCAAGATGTAGAGAATGAGTGATGTCAAGATGACAACAATCACCGTAGCGATGGAGTAAAGAATACCAGTCGCCAATTTATCGAATTTTTTAGCGTGCATAGTTTTTCTTACCCTCTCTCGTAATAAATTTCATAATCATGTTAAAGATAAGGCTCATCAAGAGCAATACAAGAGCCAATGACCAGAGAACGTTATTCTGAACTGTTCCCATAACCGTATTACCAATACCCATGGTCAATACAGAAGTCAGGGTTGCGGCCGGCGTAGTCAGAGAAGTTGGAATCACTGCTGAGTTACCAACAACCATCTGAATCGCTAAGGCTTCACCAAAGGCACGAGCCATACCGAAGATGACTGCTGTAAAAATACCTGGCTTGGCAGCATTCAAGATAACACGCCAGATGGTTTGCCAGCGAGTCGCTCCCATGGCCAAACTCGCTTCACGATAGTGACGAGGCACCGCACGTAAACTATCCACTGTCATAAAGGTCACTGTAGGCAAAATCATGACAAAGAGAACAAATACCCCTGATAAGATACCAAAACCAGTACCACCGAAGATAGAACGCACGAATGGCACAACTACTTGCAAACCAATAAAACCATATACAACCGATGGAATACCAACCAAAAGTTCGATAACAGGTTGTAAGATTTTTGCACCACGTTTTGGTGATATTTCTGTCATGAAGACCGCTGCACCGATTGCGATAGGGGTCGCAACAACAGCTGACAGAATCGTAACAATGAAAGAACCTGAAATCATTGGCAGGGCACCAAATATTTTCGAGCTTGGTTCCCACTTGCTTCCAAATAAGAAATCAGTGATGCTCACACCGTCAACAAAGAAAGTCGATAATCCACGCTGCGCAACGAAAATCAAAATCATTGCAACAATAAAGACAATCAATGATAGACAAAGGAATGTAATTACCTTACCAAACTTCTCTAATCGAGAATTTTTAGATGGAGACGATAACTCTTTTGCTAGTTGTTCGTTTTTCATGCTTACTCCTTCTCAGTCACCGTGCCATCAGCACTTTTCACAACTTTCATATCGTTGATAGAAATGTATCCCATACTTTCAACGATACCATTTTGAACTTCATCTGACATCATGTATGTTAGAAACTCTTCTGTTAATTCAGTAGGCTCTCCCTTAGTGTACATATGCTCATATGACCAAATTGCCCAAGCATTGGAAGCAACGTTTTCAGCAGTTGGTTCAAAACCATTAAGCTTAATTGTTTTTACAGAATCATCAAGATAAGCAAATGACAAGTATGAAATCGCACCAGGGGTTTGAGCTACAATAGACTTAACCATCCCGTTTGAATCTTGCTCTTGGCTCTGTGTAGCTTTTTCTCCCTTCATAACAACACTATCAAAGGTTGCACGAGAACCAGAACTTGCTGCACGGTTGATGATAGAAATTGGCAAGTCTTTTCCACCAAGCTCCTTCCAGTTGGTAATTTCACCTGTGAAAATCTTACGAAGATCTTCTGTGGTAATATCCTCAACCGTCACTTTTTCATTGACAATAACGGCTAGACCCGCAACGGCAACCTGATGATCTACCAATTTACTTGCGTCAATACCTTCTTTTTCCTCAGCGAACACGTCTGAGTTACCAATCTGAACTGCTCCAGACTGAACCTGTGACAAACCAGTACCAGAACCACCGCCCTGCACGTTTACAGATTTTCCGATATTAACACTACCGAATTCATCTGCTGCGGCCTCAACCAATGGTTGAAGGGCTGTCGATCCTACTGCAGTGATAGACTCTCCTCGATCAATCCATGAGGAACAACCTGAAAGAGCTATACTACTCAAAAGAAACAAAGCTGCAATTCCAAGCTTCTGCTTTTTTTTCATTTCGTTTTTTCCTTTACATTTTTCAGTGGAATCTCCAATAATTTACTCTGTATTTTACAAGGAATTTACAAGATATTTCCACTCATCCACTATATCATATAAAAAGACAAGTTGCAAAAAAAATCTGCTTATTTTCTTTTAAAATCTGAGACCTTTTGGAAAGGCATTCTTAAGGGTTCCAGACACAATTTTAGCAAATCCTAAACCGTTTCCTTGAACTGCTACCTGATACCAACCATTTGGCAAGTCTTTGGGTACTGCAACGGTTTGTCCAGCAACATAGGCCGGGAAATCTTCTAGGCTGATGTCAACTCGATTCTTGACTTCTGTGCTGTGAAGGGCCAAGCCAAAGGCAAAACTAGGTTCAAAGCGTTTTTTCTTGAAAGTTCCCAAATGAAGCCCATTGCGAGCAATCTTAACTTTTGACAAGTCTGGCAAACCATCTGGTAGGAGATAAAGATTATCACCAAAAACCTGTAACAAACCAGCTAAGGAAACCTTCAAATGGTTTTGCTCAAATTCTTTCCAGAGAGCTTGCTGTTCTCTATTCAAATTGGATTTTCCTGATTTTAATTTTTTCTGACTGGCTTCTCCTAGAAATCTAAATTTAGCAACGAACTGACCTTCTCCTGCAAAATGGTGGGGATACATACGAGCAACTTCTGTATAACCGATTCCTTCTACCATTCCATTGATTTTAGGAATGTCTATTAGTTCCAAATCATATTGTTCTAAGAGCCAAGTCACTACTTCTTCATTTTCCTCTGGTGACCAAGTGCAAGTAGAATAAATCAACTGCCCATCTGGAGCCAACATGTTCAAGGCCGATTCTAAAATCTCTCTTTGTAAGCTTGCACATTGTGCTGGATAATGTTTGGACCAATATTGAATCGCTTCGGGGTCTTTTCGAAACATCCCTTCACCTGAACAGGGAGCATCTAGGACGATCATATCGAAATATCCTGGAAAGACCTTTTCCAAGCGGTCTGCTGATTCATTTGTTACAACAACATTCCTCGCTCCGAAACGCTCAATATTTTCAGCCAAGATTTTTGCTCGTTTGTTGGAAATTTCATTACTAACCAAGAGCCCCGTATTTTCTAAGTATGAAAGCAAGTGAGTAGACTTTCCTCCTGGCGCTGCTGCCAAGTCCAACACTTTCATCCCTTTTTCCGGAGCTGCAATCTGACCGACAACCTGTGCAGCTGGCTCTTGTGAGTAGACTAAGCCAGTTACATGTTCTGGAGACTTTCCTGAGACCTTACCATAGTATGACCAAGTCATATTAGGGATTGGTTGCTCAAAATCCAATTGGCTTTCTTTAAGAGGATTTGTGCGAAATCCTGAGATTGGGTCTTGTTCGAAACTCTCAAAAAATGCTTGGGCTTCACTACCAAGCAAATGATTATATTTATCTATAAAATCCTGTGGCAATTGCATTAGAATATATACCCCTTCACTTCCTCAAGATGGGATTCTGATACTAGCATGACAAACTCTCGTTTATCATAGGCCAGACTCGGACCATCAAAACTTAACATGACTAAGCCTAAAGAGGAACCAATAATACTGGCTGCTGCGTAGTCCCATGGACACAGATAAGAAGCATAGGCAAATAATCTTCCTTCCAGAACGTGGGCGAAACCAATTCCAGCACTTCCTACAGATCTTGTACCTAAACTTTGATTTGCTAATTCTGCCACTCCATGTACATTGGCTGCATACAACTGTGCATTGATTCCTATCAAACTCTGGCGAAGAGGGCGCAGCTCTGGTTTCTTTAAGCGTTCTTGATTGCAATAAACAGAGAATGAATCTCCTCCATGGAAAAGTTTGTCTCGCATGACATCATAAATGATACCGAACTTTCCTACTCCATTTTCAAAATAGGCAATCATAATGGCAAAATCAGTTTTCTGAGCAATAAAATTTGTGGTGCCATCAATTGGATCAATAACCCAAACATTTCCCTCATGAATAGAAGAAACGTCTCCACCTTCCTCACCTAAAATCCCATCACCTTGATAGCGAGATTGAATCTGTTGAGTCAGCATTTCTTGCACTTGTTTATCAAGGTGCGTTACCAAGTCTGTAAAGTCACCCTTTTCTTCAATCTGAAGATTATCATGTAGATGCTGTCGGAGAAAATTTCCAGCCTCCAGGACAATCGTTTGGGCAAAGTGATACTTAGTTTCCAAAACGAATAACTCCTTTCCCCTTATCTCGAGCAGCCTTAACAACTCGATAGGTTGAATAACCAGAAACTGCTTCAAAGTCACGATCAATTTGACGTTCCTGTCCCTTACTTTTAACAACATCTTTGAAGCTTTTATAACTAGCTAATATAGCTACCGCATCTGCTCCTTTTTCATAAGCTGCCTCCACCTGATTCAAAAAAGAAAGCACGGAGGAAATCTCCTCTGTGCTCCACGAAAAATCAAGTGGATATGAATAATTTTTGTTCATATCTGTTATCTTTCTTATCCTATTTCTGCTCTCAATGTAGCATTTTTTAGTTCTTGTTTGCGGTACTTGCGCGGAAGAAATGCACGAATTTCATCTTCGTTAAAACCAATCTGCATCCGCTTCTCGTCCAAAATAATCGGACGTCGTAAGAGACTTGGATAGGTTTCAATTAACCCAATAAGTTGCTTCACAGAAAGCTCATCAACATCAATATCTAGCTTCTGAAAAATTTTTGAACGGGTAGAAATCAAATCATCTGTCCCATTTTCTGTCAATGCTAAAATGTTCTTTAATTCCTCAGCAGTTAGAGGGCTAGTCATAATATTGTGCTCAATAAAAGGGACTTCGTGACTTGTCAGCCAAGCACGAGCTTTACGACAACTGGTACAACTCGGTGACAAAAATAAAGTAATCATGTCTTCCATCCCCTCTAAAAACATTTTTCTTCTTACTATTATACTCTAACTTAAAAGAGTTTTCAATAGTAAATCTAATCGAATCATTCCCGTAGTTCGTATTTTATCCAATTTGTTACCGTCCAAAAGAGGATAGTGACGACTTTCCTTATCTCA